>CAZCLK010000001.1:0-177032 GCA_964499575.1 uncultured Oscillospiraceae bacterium
CCATGGTTTTTCGTACCGTTGCGGTATCGGTCGCGTTGAGGTAGGCGGTCTGCGCGATCTGCGTCGTTCCGTCGCCGACGACGATGTATTCCGTCGAGCTTAAGAGCACAGGTGCGGCAGAGTCGTTTTCGAGGAAGAAACTGCGTACCGGTCGGTTCATCTCGTCGTATTCGGTCATTTGGATTGTCCCGTCCGGGTAGGTCGTACGGGTGACGTTTCCGTAGAGATCGTATGTGTATGTCGTCACGCTTTCGAGAGAATCGGTCATCGAGACCATTTGCCCGAATTCGTTATACGTGATCCGCGTCCCGGCCGTGGTATCCCGGTAGGTATAACTCGGCGTCGGGTCGTCAAGGCCGTCCGCGGATGAATCGTACTGATTCGGCAGGATCTGCTGGATTAATTGCCCGGCCGCGTTATAGACGTTTCGGTTGACCGCGCCGTCCGGTCCGGTCTCCCGAAGGAGCCTTCCGTTCCGGTCGTAATCGTAGGTGATCGTGCGCCCGGTCGGCGTGCTCTTCGAAAGAAGCCAGCCGATCTCGTTATAGACATACGTCGTCGCAAGGCCCGTCTCGGCGTCGGTCTGGGACGCGACGTTTGCGTACTCGTCGTAGGTGTACGACACCACGCCGCCGTTCGCGTCGATACTGCTTTTCAATAGTCCCTTGGCAACATATCCGAGCGCGATGCTTTCCGCATCCGTCAGATATTCGTTTCTCGTAATCGCGAAAAGCGCCGGGTCGGCCGTCTCGCTGTATACGTCCGTCCCGTTCAGAGGCCGCGCGGTCGCGATCAGGCGCCGGAGCGTGTCAAAGACATAATACGTCGTCTTCCCGAGCTCGTCGGTCTCGCTCGTCTTATTGTTCCACTCGTCATACGTTGTCGTCCGGAAACTGCCGTCCGGGTTCGTGACCTTAACGACATTTCCGCGTTCGTCGTACTCATAGGTAAAGGTATTCCCGTTCCGATCGGTCGTTTGGTACGGATTTCCCGCGTTGTCGTGGTAATCGGTCGTCGAGATCTCTCCTTCGGGATCCTGTGTCTTAATCGTCTGGAACGATTCGTTGTACCAAACGATCGTCTGCCTTCCGTTGCTGTCGGTCTTGGTCGTCGTCCGATTCAGTTTATCGTAGGTAAGCGTCGTCGTATTCCCGAGCGCGTCGGTAATGGACTGCACCTTGCCGTCGTTTTCGCCCCCGTCGTGGATATAGACCAGGGTCCGGCTCAGCTCATGCGTCGCGTCAGTCACCTTATTGAGGAAGCCTTCCGCGTCGTACTCGTACGCGTACTTCAGAAGGTCCATCGGGTCGGTCACGGACACCAGGCGCCCGTCCGCGTAAGTATACGAAACCTCCCGCCCGATCGGGTCGGTGATTTTCGAGATGAATCCGTCCGCGTTATACGTAATTCCATATACCCGGTTCACCGCGTCGGTCACGCCCAAGACCTTGCCGTTTCCGTCGACCTCGATCGAAAGCGCGTTCCCGATATGGTCGGTCACCGAGACCAGATACCCGGCCGTATTGAACTCGTACACATATCCGCTCTTGGTCGTCAGGGTAAACGAGCCGTCCGCGTTCTGGACGAAGGTGTTCCCCGAGTTGTTCGCTATGTATTCGTCGCCTTGCTTGGTAAACGACAGGATACTGCCATCCGGTAACCGCACGCCCTTGATATCCTCGAAAACGATCTCCTCCGTCGTCCCGTCCTCGAGAACGAAAATGTACTTATACTCCTCACAGAAACCCTCGAAGCCAAAGCTCCACCCAGTCCCGAACGACGTACTCCCCTTATCCTGAGAGTTATATGTCCTTGAAAAGTCAACGCTGATCCCCGGCGTCCCGACCACCAGGTCCGAAAAACTCTGCGAATACAAGCCCAGCGCGGCATTTCCGCCGTTCCCGCCGAAGTTATATTCCATGACGAATTCCTGGCCGATCCAGTTATAGTAGTTGATATAGCCCTCGATATAGTAATAACCGCTATAGTTTGCCGCATTCCCGACCTTCTGCTTCGGCGCGTTCGGCCCTGCCCAGTAATTGTATTGAGCATTCACATAAAGATACAGGTTACTCACGCTCATTAGCGTTGTGTTGATGTTCTTCTCCGCGCTGATGTTCCGGAGGATGTTAAAGTTCATACTGACATCCGTCTCGTCGGAGAGCAAATTTTCGGCATCGATGTAAATCACCGGGTCCGCGTTGTTGTAGAAGGATATATTATTACGTAAGATGGAAAGACTCTGATTTACAGAAAGCCACAGAACGGTTCCGTTGGTGCTCACTTCAATTTCGTTATCCGAAACTGTCGTTTCCTCTACGCCTGTCGACTCGATTCGGACGGCGTTCGCGGCACATGTGATTGTATTATGTGTGACGGCGATACTCTGTGCGCCCGCATCCCCTGTACTCACGATATCAATTCCATCACCCGCGCATTCGATGATGTTGTCGTCAATTGTTATATTGCCCGCACCATTTATAACATGTATCCCATAGTCTATTCCATTGATTACGTTATCATCGATTGTAATCGAGTTCCAATTGGGATTTCCCGTAATCATGATTCCGTATTGTGTTGATTGCTCCCATCCAATCTCATTGGATTGTATTCTTAAATCACCAATAATTTCCGAGGAAGTCTGACTGATATGCATTCCACAGAGGATATTTTGATTATCTATTACTTCAACTTTTTTCAGATAACCAAAAACTTCAACGCCACCATCTATGAAAGTGTTTCGTTCGACTTGAATTGTTACTTCAGAAGTACTCCAGGATATGAATAAATCGTTCAATATATTATCAACAATGCTGGTTGTCAGATTAAGCTGAGATCCACCGTGGAAATACCTAAGATCTCCCATTTCATTATTAGTAACGTTTATGACAGCTTGTGTTGCATCTATTAAATATATTGCTGATATTAATGACGAGTCGATGATATTTTGATGAATATTGATAGTTTGTTGCGAGTACCAGTTATCACCGCTGTTACCAGGCCATAGGAAAATACTGTTCTTACCGATCTCTTGATCACCAAAGAATTCAGGCCCCTTACTCAACATAGTATTGTTTGTTATGTTCCACACTTTAGCAAGTTGAAGCCCATTATATACGCCAATCCCGCCATCTTCCATCCGATTCCGCTCAATGGTTACTTGCGGGCAGAGGCTGTAAAATAGCCAAAACCCAATAGTATTCGACACATTATCGGAAACAAGAATATCTCCCGAACACGCCATCATGCTTCCAATGTTGATGGATCCGCCTACAACTTGGTTACGTTCGACTGTGACGCCGGAACAAACTCCCCTAAGCGATAAATCGGATAATGTGTTATCGGCAACAACGATTCCTCCTGTAGTATCGGAAGGCATATAATCTCCAAATGCATTTCCATATTTTGTAAGATCAAGACCTCCTCCATCAACAAGGTTTCTCTGAAAGGTAAATCTGATAATAACCCCGGTGATATTAATGCCACCCCACCTATTTTCCGGATTATTTCGAATGATAGTATTATCAGTGATTATGATCTCACTGATGTTACCCCAGATTTTAATTGCGGATTCCTTTATCTGATGGATTGTGTTGTTCTTGATAGAAAGATTTTCGCATCCTCCCTCACTGCCAAATTCCAGGACAAACGCTGAATGATCCGAGTACACCGTGTTCTCACTGATATCCACATCACCAGAAAGCGATGATGTAGTTGACTTAATATTGATCGCATAGAATCCCGCCGAGATGTCGTTACCCGTTACTTGAATATTTCCGCAAGATCCGATTTCCAAAAGAATTCCGTAGTACACGTTGCGGAAAAAATTATCTTTAATAATGATCGAACCTGCATTCAGACCCGCATCAGAACCAAAATAAGGTTTTAAATCGATCGCGGCATATGTACCGGATTCCGGCGTCGCGCTGAGAATCCCATAAACCTCATTGCGCTCAATGGTTAACGTCTGAATCGTATTGGCTTCAAATCGGAATGCTTCAAATTTGATCCCGTAAAATTGGTTATCGGTGACCGAAACCTCAATGAAGTCGGTGCCTTCCGTAAGTCTGACCGGTGCGTTATAATCATAGAAATTATTATTGTGTATTTGAACACTGCCCGAAAGGCCGCTTAATTGGATTGCACCGTATCCGGTCGCATCGCCGATAACTTCGTTTCCGGTAAAGGTGATACTTCCGTATAAATTGCCGTGAAACAACTGACTTGCGAAGAATGTATTGTCTCTCATGACAACATTGGAGTTATCTGCCCCGTTACCTTCAAACAGTGCGAAAAATCCGCTCACGTCCGCGACATTGCCTATAAACTCGAACTGTATGCCGGTTCCTTCATCAATCAGACGCACACCCATATCCTGTGCGATAAATCCGTTTTCGGATCGATACATAAGCTCCGAGTTCGTGATGCTGACCTGATTATTATCAAAAAGAAACACCAGCCATGCGCATTCTTCAACCGTCGTGTACGAGATGTTCGCGTCACCTTCGATATAGAGTGGAGTAGGACCGTATACATATCCTTCCGTGGCGGTGGCCGCGTACCGGATCACCGCATGGGTCATATTCAGTAGACCGGTCTTTGTGACATGGATCCCCTTCCAAAGCTCCTCGGGCGAAGTGACCCCCGCGCCTCCGACTTCCGTATCAAATACCGACGTCATGAGCGTCCGGACCGTCTCGGTCCCGGTGATTAGAAGTTCTCCGGAAACTTCGATCCCGCCGGTCATATGCGCGAGGATCCGGTCCACACCGGAAACCGTCAATATCACTCCGCTCGGCACGACCAAATCCTGGGTCAGAACGCGCGTGTAGCGGTTATCGTCGATGGTAAGGCTTGTGCCGAGCGTACCGCCGATCGCGATGCGGTCAAGGTTTTCGCCGACGACCGATCCCGCGTCATACAGCAGATACAAGCCCTCGAGTTTTGCCTCGGTCATCCCTTCCATATCGGCGTAAATTCCGTATGTAGAGGCTAGCGAGTTCTGAAGTTCCGCGTTATGGAGCGCCAGATCGCCCGCAACGCTGATCATTCCACGGGTAGCGGCATCCGCCGCGAAGCGTATCGTCAGGTATTCGCCCTCAAAGCCCGCGCCGCTGTGGACGGTCAGGCCGCCCCAGTAGTCTGCTTCGCCCGTGATGCCCCGTCCGCCGTAATCGGCGTCCCGGGTCGAGGAGATTATGTTTCCGGTGACATCTGTTCCGCCGACATCCATTTGACCGGCGACGTAGATCTTCACGGCGGGATTGACTAGAAGAATCGTGCCGACGGTCACGGTCAGCGTGACCCCCGCATCCACGGTCAGATCGCGCTCGGTAACGTATGGCAGATCCGTCTCGGAGAACATGGTGTCCTCGGTCACGTTTCCGCCGCACGCGTAGTAGATGCGAACGGCATGCTCATCCGACCAATCGCCGTCGAGCGTCTCCGTCATGGCCTTTATGCGGAACGAAAAGACGCCGCCCTCGGTCAATTCGGGAATCAGCGAGTACGCCGGTTCGGTCACGTCGCCGACTTCGACTCCGTTCACTTCAACGCGGTAAAAATCTGCGCCGACAACGGCGTCCCAGGTCGCCGAGACCAGAAGAAGCGAGCCGGTGACCGCGATATTTTCGGGCGCCGCAAAATAGGTAACGGCCGTTACGGGATCGCAGGCCGGAGATTCGTTCCCGGCCGCGTCGAGCGCGGTCACATGGAACGCATATTCGGTCGCGGACAGAAGATCGGTCACGGTGTAGACGATCCGTTCCCCGACTGTATGCAGAAGCGGGTCGGCGACGCCGACCACTCCGTTTACGTCATAGACACGGTACGCCGTGACGTCCGTAAGCTCGACGGGCGGTGCCCAGGACAGGGTCGCCGTAGAAGAAGTGACCGAAATCAAGGCAAGGTCGGACGGGCCTTCCGGCGCCTCCGTATCGACAAAACTGACCGTCACTTGCACAATCGCTTCGTTGCCTACATTGTCCGCCGCGTAGATCGTATAGATGCCGTTTTCGGAAACCGTGAAGCTTGATCCGTCGAAAAGCGTGCCGCCGTCGACAAAGTAGTCCGCGGTTTGCTCGCCGGCCGCCCATTTGGCTGTGGCCACTCCGCTTTCCTCATCCGTAATGACCGTCGTGACCGTGTTGGTCTGTCCCCAGGTATCCTGCGGGGTCGCTTCGATCGTCGGAGGCGTCGTATCTTCCGCGACAGAAACGCGGACTTCATACGTCGTCTCGGTCCCGTCCTCGGCGATAACGGTATACGTCACCGGGCTTGTAAAGTCGACCACACTTTCATCGCTGGTCTGTAATACTCCGTCGACATACACGGCCGCGTAGTCCGAAACCTCGAAAATTGGGCATAGCTCCGCCACATCGGTCCCAAACGGAAGCGTGATCTCGATCACCCGCTCTACCGGATCGATATCGGCCTCAATGCCGTTGATGAAAAACGAAGAAAATATCCCTTCGCCTGAATATGTGCGTACAGTTATTTCTTCACTCAGAGCGGAGAGGTTCCCCGCGGCGTCATAGGCCCGGACTCGAACGGAATAAACCGTTCCCGCCGCCAGTCCGGTAATGGTATAAGCAGTACCTGCCGTCGAGGCGAAATACTCATCGTTTATATAAATATGGTAGCCCGATACCCCGACATTATCGGTCGAAGGGCTCCAGGAAAGATCGATCGTCGTCGCGCCGGTCGCGTCGCCCGAAAGATCCGAAGGCACGGAAGGCGCTTCCGCATCCGGTGTCGGTGTGGGCTCCGGCGTCGCGGTCGGCTCCGGCGTCGGCGTTGCCGTCGGCTCGGGAGTCGGTGTCGCCGTCGGTTCCGGTGTCGGCGTTGCCGTCGGTTCCGGAGTCGGTGTCGCTGTCGGCTCCGGTGTCGGCGTTGCCGTAGGCTCCGGCGTCGGCGTTGCCGTCGGCTCGGGAGTCGGTGTCGCCGTCGGCTCCGGCGTTGCGGTCGGCTCCGGTGTCGGCGTTGCCGTCGGCTCCGGTGTCGGCGTCGCTGTGGGCTCCGGTGTCGGTGTCGCGGTCGGCTCCGGTGTCGGCGTAGCCGTCGGCTCCGGTGTCGGTGTTGCCGTCGGTTCCGGCGTAGGTGTCGCGGTCGGCTCCGGAGTAGGTGTTGCCGTCGGTTCCGGTGTAGGTGTCGCTGTAGGCTCCGGGGTCGGCGTAGCGGTAGGTTCCGGTGTCGGCGTTGCCGTCGGTTCCGGTGTCGGCGTCGCAGTCGGGCTCGGCGTCGCTGTAGGGGTCGGACTTACGGTCGGTGTAGGCGTTGCCGTGGGAGTTGGTGTCGGTTGGTTGCCATTCCCGTTACCATTCCCATTCCCATTACCGTTACCATTGTTCCCCGAGTTTCCATTTCCGTTATTCCCCGAATTTCCGTTGCCGTTGTTCCCGTTGCCTTGGGCAGCCTTATAGTAATCACTGAAGGCGATGTTGGCCTCGTCCGTACCGTCGGAAGAATTCGTCGCGGCGACGTATTTGCCGGATACCGCGCAGACCAGTCCGCCGATGGCGTAGGCGTCCCAATCGTCGGTCAGGCCGGTTTTGCTCTCAATGAGGCGTATGCTGACCGGCATAACGACGGGTTTTGCGAACGTCACGTCATAGGTCGTCGCACCGCCGGACATCGTTCCGTCGACCGGAAGGACCGACAGACACTCGACCTGCGGGACCGTCGACTGGACGCTTTGGACGATGCGGATATAGTCTTGAGGAGAAGCGGTTTGGAAAATGACCGGTTCGCTGAAGGTAATGCGCGCGGTCATCGAGTCGATGGCCTCCGCGTTGGTGATTTTCGCGTAAACATCCGAAGTGTACGGACGGGCGACGGTTCCGTCGGCTTGGTTCGCCTGAAGCGGGTTACCGTACGGATCGACCGCGCTTGTTGACCCGATGACCACGAAGCCGTTATCCGGAATCATATCAGAAGTTGTCGTTGCGGAAGGATCCGAGTAAACAACTTCACCGAAGCGCACGATGACCGAGGTCGCGTACTGGGCCTCGCCGACGAGGACCGGGTTTTCGTAGACCGGCGCGGAGGACGGGTCCAGAAGAGCCGTCCACGCTCCGCCGGCGGCGGTCTCGCTCAGGCGGATGTCCGTGCCGATTTGGACCGGCGCGGAGAACGTAAGGCGCATCGTTTTCGAGAATTGGTTCAAAAGCTCGGCCTTTTCGAGAAGAACCGGCTGCGCGGCCGGTGTGCCGGTGCCCGGGTCGGGCTCGAAAGTTTGGGTCGGGATGTACGAGGCGACCGCCAGGACGAAAGTCTCGCTCTGCGCGTAGCGCTCGTAAACGGCGACCGATTCCGGCGTGTCCGCGTTGCCCGGCGTGCCGGTGCTGTACTCAAAACTGGTGAACAGAGACCGTCCGTCCGGAGAGATCAAGTCGGATACGAGCCGGTTGTCGTAAAGGGTCGGCCGACCCTGAAAGGCGATGTTGCATGCCGTCGTCACCGGATACTCGAAAACGACCCGGTACGTCGTCGCGCCGTCCCCGGTCCCGTCGATTGCCGTAAGCTCGGTCGCGGGGTTCATCCAGATCAAGTCTCCGGCGTTCTCCATGCCCATATTGGTCGCGTAGATCTCTTCAAACGCGGTGTCCGAGGTGAAGCGGACCGGCTCGGAGAAGGTGATCAGGAGACTGCTCGCGTCGTCGGTTTGAATGTCGACGATGTGCAGGTAATTTCCCTCATACGGGCAGGCGGTGATGTCGCCGGAAGCGCCCTCGTCAAAGGCGCTCAGGAACACACCGGCCGGGTCGGAGACAAAAAGCTCGTTTTTGCCGTCCGCGATATTAAGCGGACTCGGATCCATGAGCTTGATCGTTCCGTCCGTCGGAAGGTTCCCGTCAAAGGTAATGAGACAGCCGACCCCGTCGATCTTGGCACACGAAAGGGCTCGGATCCCCTCTTCAAAGGAGCCGTCGCCTTCCCATTCGGCGTCGTCCGCCCAGATATAGTGCTCCGGGTTTAATGTCCCGAAGTCGATGTCATAGTTAAAAAACAGGACCGCCTGATCGGGGGCGACGACGGTACTGCCCAAGAGAAGCAAAGGGATCTCGTATTCGGCGGCGGCGGTCGTGCCCGCACTTACCGCCAACGAAGTTCCGCGCATATCCTTGATGACCGGAATGCTTTTGACCTTGCCGCGGTTATTAGAATCGGGAGCGGAAATATTCAGCGTTCCGACCTGGGGGAGGTCGTTTTCGAAAAACAAATCAAAGGCCGTCGCGAACTCGTGCCCGCCGTATTGTTCCGGATTAACCGCCGAAAAGCTGTTCGGAAGATCCGACAGCTCGATCCGCTCGTCCGAATCCTCATCGGCGACAAAGATGAAATCCGCCGGATCTTCTCCGACAAAACGAACCGGCTGATCGAAGACGATACGTAACGTCCTCTTTCCGCCGGTGATGGTATACGCGCTCTGAAGTCTCGGAGCTTCATTCTTCTTCAGTCTCTGTGCCGCCTCGGTCCGCGGAGCGAAGCCGATGACGGAGGATTGAAGTAACATGGATAAGGCGATCGTTAAAGACGACAGCCGAACGAGAAAAGAACGTGTGAACATGGAAAATCCCCCCACTGGATAAATGCCGAATCACAAAAGATAGTTGACATTTTACCACAGGGATTTTCGCGAGGCAACGTAATAATGAAAAAAATTTAATATTTTTTATTCAATTTCCTATTTTTTCATATCAAACAGTCAATATGTTTCCACTGTGATTACAAGCCCTTCATCAGCGAACGATGTTCTCGCGTCTTCTTCCATCACATTGTAGTTTGGACCGACCGATTGAGAAAGATAAAGGATCGATCCGGGTTGGTAATCCGGCGTGATATAAACGGTAACGAATCCTGTCGCATCCAGGTGCTCTTCATTGATTTCAAAGGTAAACACCTCTTTGTATTCGTTCGGGGGCGTCCCGGCGTCCGCGTCATGATCCCACGCGATCAGGACCTTGACACTTACGAGCCAATACGTTTCGGTGATTGGCGCATTCACGTCCGGATCAATCCACGGATCAAGCCGCTCGCTATATCTGTAGGGTCTTCCGATGGAATACTCCTTGATGCGGATCCCGTGCAACGCAAGTTCATTCCAGCCGGCAATATACTTCTCTTTTACAAGTTCTGTGTATCCGTCGGCTCCGAGATCCCGAAATGCTTTATTTTTCTCGTTTCTCTCTTCGATTTCCCGATTGTTTTCGCGGATGTAGACCGGTAAGAGCAATTCAGGTACCAAAGAGGCGTTCATCCAGTTCACGTCGGACAGCCGTCCGTTCGCTGTCGATCGGAAATACACCGATCCGTCCTGGGCGTAATACCGAATGTACGTGTAGGGGCTGTCCGGCTCTTCGCTCAAGATATCCACGGAGCGGACCTCCTCGCCTAATCTTTCCGAGGCGATTCGGGCGGCTTCGTCAAAAGCCTGCTCCGGAATCGGACTTTCATGTCCATTATTGACATCATCAATGATCACTTGCGCCCAAAACGGGGCGTCCGTTCCCGGTTCTTTATAGGGCTCGGCCGCTTTGGCGCTTCCCAATAAAGAAGACCCGATCGGGACATAATAATTTGCCCCGCCGATCCCGACGAGCCGATAGTCGCTCACAAAAAATCCGGCAGATTCCTGTTGCGGAATAAACACCCAATACATGGATTCGACATCGAAATAACTGAACGCCCCCGCATAATCGTCCTTCTGAAGACATTTCATAAAATGATCCACATCGCGAAGGCCGCTCAGGTTCGAAAAGGCATATCCCTCTCCGCGTTTCTCGTTATAGGTCAGCATGCCCAAGCCCGCAAGCGGGACGATCAGGGCCAGGCAAATCAGCACAATCAGGGTCCTGCGAAGAATTTTTTTGATATCACTCGGGGCAGTCGACTTTGCGCCGGATTTTGGAGCGGGCGCCGTCTCATCATCCCCGTCGTCCGCTTGCTTTTCTATATCGCCAAAATCGCCTGCTTCGGCGGATCCGCCGGTGCCGACCGGGTCAATCGTGACTTCCGGCTCTTCCGTATCCGTCCCGCTGCCGATCACTACGGTCGTCGTCGGCTCCGTGATCGCCCAAAGAGCTTTGGCACAGGACGCACAGGACGCGATATGATCCTCGACCTCTTTTCGCTTATCCCGGGAACACATGCCCGCAGCATAAGCGGGCAGTAGGTCCTTTATGATTTCACACGTGATCATTCTGATACTCCGTTCGGGATGTAAGGATTTTTCTCGAACCCAAAAAGGATTCCGTATAATCATAGCAAATATTTGCGAAAAAGGGGCTATCTCAAAAGTCTTATAAGAAAGTCAAATGCGGCAGCTTTTTATTTGAGCAGATTGAACTTGAGTCTGAACCCGTGAAGACGCGATATAAATTCAACAACCTTTCTATTTGATCGAAAACGTGCAAAGAGCCCGCCCTGAATCCAATCTAAATGCGCTCTGCGTGATCTCATTTTATCTCTGCGGTTTCGGCCGATGCCGCAAACCAGGCATAAATCGGTACTCCGTCGCCACCGGGAACGTAACGGTTCGGGTCGCCACCCAGAACATAGGCGTTGGGACTAAGCGCGACACTGTAAAAGTTTCAATCGCCGCCTTAAACATACACCCCGAATGCCGGTTGCTGTCCGACATTCGGGGTGCACTTCAAAATAACACTAAATTTATCGACCCATCCGTTTTCAATAGACGCAGAGCATCATCGGCCCTTTTCGATCGTTTTACTGATTGATCGTCACAGAAATAGCTTCTGTATTTAACACGGTCTCGTAGTTCACGGAATCGTATGAATAGACCTTAAACTCCAACGTATCAATCTGGTCGATGTTATTTTCCTCCAGATCTGATTCGTAAAACGCAATCACATCATAGGCAATCTTGCCGTCAGCAATCTGCGAATAGAAGTAGAAATCCATCATATAGTCATTGACGGAAGTCTCGTCGAAAGAGACATATATTGACTTCCCGGAGTTGTTTTCAACAAGCACCGGTATTACGAGCGCTCCGTAATATTCGCTTTGCGCAGGCTTCCCGAGCGATATGCGAATGCCCTGTTGATCCAAAACAAGGTTGTCGTACGTATCGAATACCTGAGTATACCCTTCGCTTCCGATCGTATTCAGTATGATCGGCGTCGATGTCGCGATCGTATTGTAATCGGCGTCGCTGAGTTGAATCTTAAATTCGATGGTCTTGATTACATCAATACCGGACAGTTCCAATTCCTCCTCGTACATGGAGATCGTCTCATTGGATTTTTTACCGGCTGTGACCGTGTTGTAAAAATATAACTCGATCATCGCCCCGTTTACGGAGGCATCCAACAATTGAATCGTGACGTCCTGAGTGCTGTTATTCGCGATTTTCAGTTTGATCTCAGGGCCGGACCATTCGTCATATTCCATCCCGGTCACCGTTATCAAAACATTGTCCTGATCGAAAATCACTTGCTCCGCAAGCGTAACGTCCGGCTGATCTTCGTCGTCCTCATCATCCTCGTCGTCTTCATCTTCCGTCGTCACATCCGTCTCGTCGTCTTCGTCATCTTCGTCGTCTGTTGTCTCGTCGTCTTCATCATCTTCGTCATCTTCGTCATCTTCGTCGTCTTCGTCATCTTCGTCATCTTCGTCGTCTTCGTCGTCTTCGTCGTCTTCGTCGTCCTCGTCATCTTCATCGTCTTCGACCTCATCGTCGTCTCTACCCGATATGTTGTCGAGTAACGAACAACCGCTGAAAGCAAGAAGCAACATTAAAGCGAGCACCAGAGCAAATAATTTCTTCCAAAAAGTTTTCATGTTTCCCTCCTCTATGGATTGCGGGCCGATTCGATCACCGGAAACCGCAAAGTTGTGTTCACCCTCCGTACCGTCGATGATCTCCGACAAATACCACGATGACCGCTCTTATATTATCATAGAAATCGCGATGATTTGTCAAATATCCGAAGCGAAATTGATCGGATATGACTCACTTGTTAAAAAAATAGATTCACGCGTTTCTTTGTTCCTTCAGCACGATAAGAAAATCTGCTGTTTTGATCATTTTCGAGCGGCAGAGACAAAAAATCGTTCCGTAGGACCAAAAAAGATGCCTGCGATGTTGTGACGCAGACTCAGGATCATCACCAACCCAATCCCGGCGTACCGGCTCACAACCTTTTCCGTGAAGCAAAGCAAAATATTATTCGGCAGCCGAGCGCGGATCGATCCTACTAGATGCACTGAATTGGCCGGATTAGTAGGATTTTTCGATGCGGAAGCGCGGTTGGGCGCGGATCGATCCTACTGGATGTGCCGAAATGGCCGGATTAGTAGGATTTTTTCGATGCGGAAGCGCGGTTGAGCGCGGATCGATCCTACTAGATGCGCTGAATTGGCCGGATTAGTAGGATTTTTTCGATGCGGAAGCGCGGTTGAGCGCGGATCGATCCTACTAAATGCGCTGAATTGGCCGGATTAGTAGGATTTTTCGATGCGGCGGCGCGGTTGAGCGCGGATCGATCCTACAAGATTCGCCGAAATGGCCGGATTAGTAGGATATGACCGAGGTGGAGGCGCGGTTGATAGTAATGCCCTAATACCGGTGTAAATTTAAAAAGAGTGATGCGCCGCTTCGGGACTGACTTCAAACATTCATCGTTCCGAGTAATCACGGATATGGCGAAGAGGAAAATGCAAGCAGGCCGCTTCACAGCAGATTGGCACATTCATTTTTCACGAAAATAGCGAAAAGCCAAGCTACTGATTCTGTTGTATTTTAACACGCCGTGATTTACACTTTTACTTATGAGAGGACGGTGATATGATGTTTGATTTAAGTGGTAAGGTTTTGATCGTAACCGGCGCCGGCAGCGGAATGGGCAGAGAGCTGACCATCCAGCTTGTAAAAAAGGGCGTTAAGGTAGCCGCCTGCGACATCAACGCGGATACTTTGGCAGAAACAAAGACTCTGGTATCTGCACCTGATCTCGTAAAGACCTACGTCCTCGATGTTTCCGACGCTTCTCTTGTCGCCGGGTTCCCCAAGATCGTTAAGTCCGACTTCGGAAATCTCCACGGAATTATCAACAACGCAGGCATCATTCAGCCGTTCGTGAAATTCATGGAACTCACTGAGAAATCGATCGACCGGGTCATGAATATCAATTTTTACGGCGTGATCAATCTGACGCGCGCCGTGATGCGCGAACTCGATCCAACGACCGACACGTTCGTCGCAAACATATCCTCCATGGGCGGATTTCTGCCCGTGCCCGGACAGGGCATCTACGGGGCAAGTAAGGCTGCCGTGAAGCTTTTTACCGAGGCTCTTTACGCGGAAATGAAAGGCACGTCCGTTCATGTGTGCGTTATTTTCCCGGGAGCGATCGCTACAAATATTTCGACGAACTCCATGGACCAAAAGCCGAAAACCGCCGCCCCAGCGCAGGACAGTTCCGCCGCAAAGCACAAGACCACTCCGGCCGATGTCGCCGCCTCGATCATCATCAGCGGCATTGAGAAGGGCAAGCTCAAGATCTTTGTCGGCAGTGATTCCAAGATGATGGACAAACTCTATCGCCTGATGCCGGTCAAGTCCATCGATATGATGGCGAATTTGATCAACAAAATGACGAATGGTTAAGATAGATAAACGACTTCTTATCCGTTCGACTAGTATTGAATACATTGGGCAATATTTGGCGGATTATTTTATCATAAGGAGACGTCAATATGCTTTGTGATAAATGCGGCTACAATCTTACAACGACTTCCCGTTGCCCGAATTGCGGTTACGATAATTGGAATACGGATTACACCCCGGTCGAGATCGTTGACTTCAGTGATAGTCCTTTTCAAGGAGTTGCGGATCCGGACGGATTCATCGGCGATAAGATTTCCGAGAAACTCAATAGCCCGCTCACGGTTCCGCTGAATCATGTCAGCCCGGAACTTTTCGAGTACGCGAAAGCTTCAATCTTTGTTGATTGCTTATGGTTTTTGGTCTGTCTTTTCGCTTTGCTTACCTCTATTACAGACCCGGAATTAATTGATATTCGAGTCCTTATATCCGTCTTTTGCTTCTATGTTCTGGATCTTGTTCTGAATTTGTTTTTGAAAAGAAACAAAGAATGGATCCTAGCGATCTACATTCCGTTTTCGATCCTCTTTTTTCCGGTAATCCTGATCAGCGACCTGGTAATATTGCTTATATTATGGTTTGGCGCTTATACGAAACGGAGCATACTTTTGATCCGGAAGGGTTTCTTTGTCCGGGATTTTATAAACTTTGTGCTGAACCGGACAAATGAACCCGACATGAGTGATTGTCTCTACGGACAGACGAAGTCCGAAGCCCCGGCTTCGGCGATAAAAGAGCGCGAAGAAAATCATCAATAGAAGGAAGTCTTAGAAAAAGGGACATAATTTATATAAAGAAGAGTGAAAGGAATATAGCGATGTCCGAGAATAATGACGCGGGAAACAAATCAATGTCCGAAGCCGCCACGCGAGCCGTACAAAAAAAACTTCCTCAAGGCAGTTGGCTTTGCGTTTGCGGCCGCGTAAATACCGAAGTCACCGGCACCTGTGTTTGCGGTATAAAAAAGAAAGACGCCCGTGCGGTAGTTATCGAAAAAAAACGTAAAGACGCGGAACTTCATCAGCAAGTCCTGAACAAGAAACGCAAAGAAATCCGCGAAAAACAATTTCAAACAGCCGATCCGGACATAATCGACATCCTCCGCGAATATCGGGAACTTCTGGATTCCGGGGTCCTCACCAAAGAGGAATTTGAAAAAAAGAAAAACGAATGGTTGGAATTGACCCGATAATGATTGACCTCCCTGTGAAAGGAGACCAAAGATGAGTAACTATCAAATGATCCCGATTTACCTCGTGGTGGGACTGGTCGTTATTATTATTAAAGGCTTTTTTTGGATCTGGGCAACAAACACAATACTTGAAAATAAAGGGTACAAAGAAAATTGGAGTATATTCGCGTTTTTCTTCGGATTCATAGCATTTGTGTTCGCTTGTACGGAGCCGGATGTTGTTATTGAGCAGAAAAAACCCGCATTGACCCGCACAATCCGGAAAGCGCGCTACGCTAAGCTGGTCCCTTCCGGATTTTGGTCGTGCAAATGCGGAAAAAGGTATTCTTCAAATACCCCGTCTTGTTCCTGCGGCATATATAAATACGAAGCCAAGCGCGAAAATAGCGAAACCCGGAGAAATGAAGCCCGCGTCGCCCAGGAATACGCCGAATTCTTAAGGCAGAGCAAACTGATCCGTCTTTTGGAAAAAGCCGAACACGACAACATTCAGCGCGTCAAAGAGTACAAATCTCTTTTGGATACGGGTGCAATGACGATCGATGAATTCGAAAAGAGAAAGCGAGTGCTTTTGGACCTTTAGGTCGCCGAATACGAGGGTACGCGATTTCACGCCGGAAATCACCGGAGCCGTACATCAGACCCTTTACGCCATCGGGATCACGACGACAAACGATATTCCCGTATCGGACTTTCCCAAATAGATCTCGCCGTTCATTTTGCTCATCAGATATTTGGCGATATAAAGGCCAAGCCCGCTGCCCGGCTTGTTATTTGTGTTGGACCCACGCCAGAAGCTGTCGAAGACATGCGGGCGTTCGGAGGCCGGAAGCGGTGTGCCGGAGTTGGTTACCGTTACCAATACAGACCGCTCCTCTGTCGAAAAGTCGATCAAGATCCTCTTCCCGTCTCCATACTTAATCGCGTTTTCGATCAGATTCTCGAAAACGTCCGCGAGCCGGTTCCGGTCGCCCTTCAGGAGCACATCCGAAAACGGTCCGACAGAAAACTCCGTCTGAAGCAGGGCGAGCCGTTCAGAGAAGGTATTTTTAACGGACGCGACCAGTTCGGACAAATAGAACTCGCCGATCTCGACATCCATCTCGACCAGGTTCTCAGTCTGGGTCTCCGTGATCTCGCGGATGATGTTCTCGATCGAGACGGCGTTTTCTTCGATTCTATGCGCCGCCTCTTTCTGCTTATCGGCATCGATATACATATCCGTACCGATCGCGCGGGCGTAGAGTTTTATAGAAGAAAGCGGCGTTTTGATGCCGTGTGAGATCGAAAGAAGGGTCGTCTTGCGGTCTTTTTCGAGCCGGATCTCCTTCTTCTGTTTCTCATCGATCGTTTCCCGGAGCATGTTGAGTCCCCAGACAAAACGTCCGAAAAGGCGGTTCCGATCCTCCTTCAGCTCCTCCTTCAGGCGTCCCTTCGATAATTCGATCGGAAGGTCCCGGATCCGGTTAAAGGGGCGGATCACGCGCGATCGGAGGTATAGGAGCAAAATTGCGGCGAACAGAAATACGACGGCGAAGATCACGTTGATCGCAACAAAAACGTGCCGGTAATCGAAGATGCCGGCGATCCGGTATTCGTAGCGGACATAGCCGGAGATCATGCCGGCGGAATAAACCGGCTTCACCAGATAATTTCGACCGGACGGGACGGTCGTCCCGTCAAAAAACGCGCGGATTTCGTCCTCGGGAGCTTCTACGGAAAGATAAGAAACGCGTTCCACATAGTGAAGCGACGCGTAGTCCACGCCATCCGCGTCGTGCTCCGAGCGCACCGACTGAGACAAGCGATTGATCTCGATCATGTACTCCTTGCCGGTTTTTTTCGAAAAAGCGGCCACGGAGATCACGTTGGCCAGGATCCATGCGGCAAGTAATACGCCCAGGGCTAAGATGATGAAATAATTAAACCGCTTCATACTTGTACCCGATACCCCAGAGGGTCCGAATCCGCTCCGGCTTTCTGGGGTCGGCCTCGATCTTTTCGCGAAGCGTATTGATGTGAACGGTCAGAGTCGACGGCTCGCTGATACTGTCCTCTCCCCAGACCATGTCGAAGAGTTGTTCCTTTCGTAAGACCTTGCCCCTGTTTCGCAAAAATATCGTCAGGAGGAGAAATTCTTTATTCGTCAGTTCGAGCGGTTCGCGGTTGAGCCACGCCTGATTCGCGTCGACGTCCACGGTCAGATTTCCGTCGGAAAGAAGAACGCCCTTCCCGGACATGTCGTAATTTCTTCGTAGGACCGCGTGGATCTTGGCGAGCAAAACGTCGATATCGAAGGGCTTTTCGATGTAATCGTCCGCGCCGAATCGAAGTCCCTGGATCTTGTCCTCTTTGTCGGAACGCGCGCTGATGATTATGATCGGGATATTCATCGTCTCCCGGATCGTCCCGCAGACCGAAAACCCGTCGAGCCCCGGAAGCATGATGTCCAGAAGGACCAGCTTCGCTTTCTCATGAGAGCAGAAAAGAAGGCCTTCCTCGCCGGTTTTCGCGTGAAAGACGGTGAATCCGTCCCTCTTTAGAAAATCGCAAAGCAGGGTCCCGAGCTCTTCGTTATCTTCGATCAGGAGTATGTCTACCATGAATCGCTCCGCTTCTACGTTCGGGCTCGCGCGTTCGATCACGCGATAAGCTCATTTTACCATTACCAGCCCATATTCTCGAGCCACGCGTTCAGCTTCTTTTCGCGCTCGCGGGCGTCCTCTTCCCCCGAGTATTTCCCGAGGACCAGCTGCCCTTTAATATTTCCGTCGACGATGTAGAACACTTTATCGCTTCGGGCGGATACCTTCGTGTCGTGCGTCACCAGAAGGATTGTGGATCCGTCGCGATTAAGCTCGTTGAGTTTATCCATCACCTCGGTCGCCGCCTTGGAATTGAGGGATCCCGTCGGCTCGTCCGCGAAAATCATCTTCGGATCGTTGATCATCGCCCGGCAGATGCACGCGCGCTGGAGTTGGCCGCCGGAAACCTCCGTAATGTCGTTATCGGCCGTCTCGATGATATCGAACTTGCGCATCAGATCCCTGGCCTTTTCGTTGATCTCGCGCCGGCTCGCTGGCGTTTTGCCGTTTTTCGAGTGGTAGGCGGAGAGGATAATGTTATCAAGGACGCTTAGATTTCTGAGCATGTGCATCTGCTGAAAGACAAATCCCATCTCCGTGAGCCGAAGATCCGCCATCTTGTCATCGCTCTGCTCCGCAATGTTTTTCCCGAAAAAAGTGACCTCGCCCGACGTCATATTGTCCATGCCGCTCACCGTGTAAAGGAGAGTCGATTTTCCCGAGCCGCTCGGGCCCATGACGGAGACGAACTCGCCTTTTTCGAGAGAAAAGTTCACGTTCCGCAGGACATTGTTCTGACGCTTGTTGACGATGTAGGTTTTGCATAGATCCTTGACGACCAGTGTGTTCACGCTCATATTATTCTCCTCACATTTCTGTTATGACCCGGGTGTTTCTGCCGGACTTTACCGGTTTCCGGCCGGAATGAATCCCCGATTCTATTCCTGATTGTTCAGTTGTTCGACTTTTGTTTTTTCAATATGTCCGACGGAGACCATCACCGCCAGAACCGTTGACAATAGAAGTATCGCGGGGTAGATCAGATAGACTTCCATGGGGTTAATCACCTGCGTGACACGGGAAACCCCGAGCGAGCCGAAGATGGCGTTGATCACGGCTCCGCCGACGGGACCGGCGATCATTGTCCCGAGGACAATCGAAAGGATCAGAATGATCGCGATCCGTAGGATCTGCCACCTTCTTAAGGCGGCGTTCCGGAAGCCGATGCTTTTTAAAAGCGCGATCTCCGATGTCTCCCTGGAAATCAGAAGCCGGACGACCAGGGACGTGATCAGAAAGATGATCCCGAGCATGACCGCGACGATCAGATTCTTCATTCCATTCACCACCTCGACCGTTCCGCCGATGTATCGGTCGTATGAATCCTCATCCGTTGATATCGTCAGGTCCGGGTTTGCCGATTTGACTTTCCCGATCATTGCCCCGATGTCATTCGTGTGTTTATCCAGTATTCCGATAACATTAACGTTCGAAAAATTCACCGGGCCGGCATCATATGTGTCCGCGACCCGGATATCGGCCCCGTTATGCATCAACGACTGATAGATCGCGGTGATCACAAAGTGTTCGACCGCGCCCGAGCTCCGAACCGAAATCGTATCACCCAACGAAACCCCGAATGTCTCGGCAATCATTGTGGTAACGGCCGCTTCGTTCGGGAGCATCGGTGCTGTTCCGGACAGGAAAGGATATTGATTAAGGTCGTAGTCTTTGACCTGAAGCATTGTCCCGTTGATACTCTCCTCTTCGTTCTCCGCAAAAATATTCGCGCTAACCCCAATCTCCATGTAGATTTCCAGAGGATACCCTTCCTTTTCGAAAAGCGCCTTAATACGGGTCATTTCGCGATCAAGGCCCTCATTGTCTCCGCCCAGGAAGCATCGGTAAAGTTCCGTGCTAAATACGATAACGTCATTCGGCGGAGTGCCGAAAAGTTTGGCTATCTCTTCCTTTTCCTTCAACGTGTTGATCATATTGAGCGGTAGGATAATCAGAAGAGTCCCGAGAACGAAGGTCACCGCTAATACGGCATACTTCTTAAAACCGTTCAAAAGGTCGCTAATCGCCATAAAGTCCGTGGAATGTAGACGCTTTTTCTTGTTGAAACTGATTTTTTTGGCTTTCGAAAAACGCTCTCCGGAGTTGCCCATCCGGATGGCTTCAACGACCGAAACTTTATTGATCCGTCGTGTACAGATCACACAGAAAAACATACTGATGAGAACAACGCCGGCCGCCCCGAGAACTGAGAGCAGAAGACTGAACGGATTCCCGCTAATCAGAAAAAGATCTGCCACGCTTCGGAGCATTACCCGTGTGTAAATAAAGCTCAAACCGAATCCGATGATCCCCGCCAAAAAAGACAACACAAAATACTTGATCAGATAGATCCTCCGAACTTCCCGACTTCGGATCCCGATCCCCTTCATCACGCCGATGCTCCGATAGTCCTCCTGGATCGTAAAAACAATCGTAAAACGAAGAATAAGAAAAGCGATCAGGATCAGGCTTGCGCTGACGATGATCATAATCGCCGCGACGAGCTGAGAAACAAAATAACTGAGAGTAATGGTGTCTTTACCAAGGATCGTAAGCACGTCGATCGCGCGGTTTCCGAATTGACCGGCCAAGGCTATGTATTCGACATCCGACCTTGAGTCGACGGACCACATTCCGATCGGGATCAGGTCTTTGGAATCCTTCTCCGGATACAAAGAGAAATCCTCCTTCGATAAAACAAACCGCTTGCTACTGACCATATCGGACCCAAGGAGGATGTCCTTGGTATACTTCGCCACCCGAAAGGATCGAACCTCTCCGTCCGCCGATAAGTCGATCGTCTGACCGATATTGATCTCGTATTTTTTGTGAAAAGACATCGGGATCGCGATCTCACCTGCGGAAAGTTCCAAGAGTTGATCCTCCTGATCGAAAAGAAGCGCGTTATCTTCGGGCACAGGAATGAGAAACGAGGACCCCACATCCTGATCTTCGACGATCACTTTCCCGTCCTGCTCCAGACAGTCCATCATAAAAAGCAGAGCGTCGTCCTTTGCGTAGGATGCCACCAAATCAGAATTTTCCACCCAGTCCTCAATTTTATCCGTCACGCCCTGCTTATCAAAAGCGAAGATCGTCATATCGGCGACGTTCCCTTCGCGGATCATCCGGTCGATCGCCGCGGACGTCGTGTATAAGACGTTCGCGCTGCCCGCCATGAGCATCGACGCGATGATGATAAACACGAAAAGGATCAAATTGACGGACTTTTTTCGCTTAAGGTCCCTCGACAGTATTCTGAAAATCATTTTCTTTCTCCCGCCCGAAAATATGCTGTACATGATTCACTCACGCACAGCATACCGCGGCAATTCTTAAATAGTCCTTAAGTGGGAGAATTATTATTTAGAAGCGATCCGACGTGATCCCGTGTCTCTAGAGATCCTTTTTCAGATACCCGCAGGTAAACGGAAAAAAGTCAAACTTCTTCGTTCCGATATGTTCCGCCCCGAACGACTCATACCATTTCCGAAGGCGGATGTTCTCCTCGATGATCCCGATGTTCATCGTTTTACATCCCGAATCCCGCGCGGTCGAAATCGCGTGTTTCATCAGTTCCGCGCCGATTCCGAGATGGCGGTATCCGGGAAAAACGCACAGATTATTCAATTCGCATTCGTTATTTTGAAGAATGATCTGTGCGTAATATCCGATGATCCGACCTTCCTCATTGAAGTATCCGACCATCGGAAACCCGGACTCAAAAAGCCGCTCCAACCGGGCTTCATCGGTCGCGAAGGCGCTATGGCGGGGCGCGTTCTCGCGAGTCAGGGAAAACTCATCCGCAACGGTTTGAAAACTTTCCAGGATCATTCGTACGCATTCGGGGATCTCTTCTTTTTTGATTTGACGTATCATAACCAAATCCTTCCGTTATGGATTAATTCTACGCAGTTTTTTTCTAACCAGTGCGTACACCCTTTTCTTTTCCGTTTCGGGTACGCCTTCACTCAGGCGGGCGGCCGCGACCGGGATTTCCCATCTTCGAATGTCGGCGCTTTTCGCTCCGGTCAACTCCCGGTACTCTCTGACATATGTGATACATAATAATCTTCTGAAAATTCTTTCCGCAACTCCTGACGGAGGATGCCCTTCGGGCGGTTCGGCATAGATCAAGAGTAGCCGGGTCCGCGCGACGTCCGCCAGAGGATCACCGACGCAAGCGGTCACCCAGTCCATCACCCGGCACCGGCCGTCCGAGACCATAATGTTATCCGGGTGAAAATCAAAGTGACAGGTACTCTTTCCATCCGGAAGCGCTTTCAGGATGTCGAGGACTATACTTTTCTCTTCCGGGGAGATCGCCGAAGACCGCCCGATCTCCTCGCTCAGTTTATCCTTTACGGTGAGACCTTCAATATCGACTATATTGTGAAGATCCGCGTGATATTTCGCGAGCATCTTCGCATACTGATTGAGACGCCTTTTATTCCAGCTCAACAGCGAGAGCATGGTTTCTCCGTGTAAGCGCTCGTAAACGGCTCCGCACCGGTCGTCAATGTGAATCATTTCGATCGGTTCCGGCGCGACCTTTACGTGCTCATTGACACGTAAGACCCATTCAAATTCCTGTCTGCAGACACTTTCGGGCATGAAACTCCGGTAAAGCTTCAGGATATGTTCCCCGCCCCACTCGAAAATCTCGGCCGTTCGCCCCTGTCCGATTTTTTTGCCTTTCATATCAATATCCGGCATCTTCTGTTGATGTGCCAACCGGCGTATCTCTCCTTTCTCCGCTAAAGTGACGGATCAATCGTCAAACGGAAATACTCCTTCTTCGCATTCGAGATCGTGAGCCCGATCCATGTTAAAATCATGATCCCTTTTAATGACTGTATTTTCGAGACTTATAGAATTGCGTTCTCCGTATTCCGGATCAAATGATCGGATCCGCTTGATCAACTCATCATAACCGGCCGGCTTCATAAAATCTTCGGCATAGTCCGTCAACACAGCGCGCGCACAACATGTGTCATAGGCCGGGAACGTCTTTTCCCGGATTAATCGAACGATAACGTCAGAAACAAGAACCATGTCCCCGCATTTCACGGCAAGCTCCGCGAAAAGTTCCCCGGCAGCATCCGTGTAAATGCTTTCGATATATTCATCATAATACGATAATGAACTCATCACCGTCTCGTCTGTAGCAAAAATTCTTTCAAGAAGTTGAACCGCTTCGACCGGGTCTCCAATATCCCTTCTGATGTTTTGGATGATCTGTTTGAGGAAAAAAGCCAGGCGGTCATATTCAGGGATGTGATCTGATTTGACCTGTTTGGAGAACCAAAGTACATTTCCGACAACGCTCTCCCGTCTTTCTTCGGGAGAGCTGACCAAGCGGTTGATTACGCCATGGGATTCGGGAGCGGTCCATAGCTCCGTCAACGCTTCGACTAACGACTCTTTTTCGAGTTTCATCAACAACTCCGTCAATTCTTCATTTGAATATTTCATTCCAAGCTCCTTTCTGTCCTTGAGGCACTTTTCGAGATTGTGCGCTCCTGCCTGAAAACGTTTGACTGAGTTTCCGTAGAGTCACTCCAGGCACCTTTCATACTCGCTTGTCATCGAGCCCAGGATCTCCCGAAGTCCGGTCATCCAATCCGGCTCGTGATCAAAGGTCTCCGCGACGCTTCGAATAATCCGCGCATACCGGTAAAGATCGACAAAGCGACGCATGAGAGGACGTGTCTCCAAGGCTTCCGGGGGCAAATCATATTCTTCCCGATATCCTTGAAGAAATGTCTCCTCTGCGCGCTGTGCAGCCGTCGGACTGAGGGCGTCCCGCAATTCACCGAAAGCCTGCTCGATATCCAGCGCGAAAAAGTGGACCATCCCGTCGTCGAAATCGATCACATTGCAAAGCGCTTTGCCGTTCTCGAAAAACACGTTGTCCGGCTCGAAATCGTAGTGTACAAGCCCGTACGTGACGTCGCTTTTCGGAAGTGCCGATAAGGCCACGCGAATCGAGTCGAGTTCCCGGCGGGCCGCTTCGGGAGCACGATACTCCAGAAGGACCTGCTCCGTCCATTGAAGCGCATCCTCCCAACTCCACTTCCCTATATCCGGAGTATACCGGGACGAGAGGGCATGCAGTCGACCGAGTGATCTTCCGTACGCGAGCATAATATCGGCCGGATAATCGGTACGATCGATCCGGATTCCGCCTACGCCCCGAAAAGCGGTCGCAAAATACTCGCCCCTTTCGGTTTTCAATGCAAGGAGATATTCCCCCGAACGCGAGGTGATCGGTTCGACGGCGGGGTAGCCGTTTTCGCGAAGATAACGGATGAACGAGAGCTCGCCCTCTATGTTTTCGCGAATTTTCTCGTCCGTCGGCGCGAGGCGCAGGAAACAGACTGCTCCGTCCTGATAGTACGGATAGATCGCGTTACCGGAGATCCGGAACTGCGCGAGCATCCCGTCGAGAGATTCTGTGTCGTGCGTCCAGTTGTTAAGAGCTTCCCGGACCAGATCAAAATTGGGGAAAAGATGTCTTAATTTCAGCATCGTATGATTCCTTTCAATCAAAAAACGTGCACTTCCGGGATTACGGAAGAACACGTTTTGTCACAACTTGATCCGCACGAGTGCCGTTAGATGCTGATCAGGCGAGCGACAGTACTTCCGATTACCGCAATGATTCGGGTTCTCATATATCCGCTCACCTGCCTTTCTTTTGTAATGAGTATATGGGGACAAAATCAACTCGTCAAGCGTGCAATTTCCCGTCGACACTCCGGATCACCCGACCCCGCCGGATGAAGTAAATAATGAATCCGGCGGCAACCTCAATGACGATAAGCGTAAAGTAAATATTGGTAATCATTTTCGATGCCCGATCCGCCCGATCTGTATCTTTGCGGGAAAAAACCATGACTCGTTGATTTTCATCAATGTTTATGTATCCGTACTTCTCGGGATTATAGATGCTTCTGAAAAATAAGTTTCCGTTTGGGTCCGCAAACCCGACTTCCGAATGAGAACCGTCATCGGCAAGGCCTTGACTCAGATATGCCTTTGCCTCTTCATAATCCGCGAAAACCGTCGGGGTGGAAGTTTTCTCAACACTGAATTTATTGGCGATAAAATAGACGATTCCGGTTTTGGCTAAAGTTGCCAGGACGACCAACACGGCACAAACCACCTTCAGCCGTCGAAGGCGACGCTTAAGTTTCGCCTGCTCCGGTTTTAGCGTATACACTCCGTTTCTGACCAGCGCAAGATCGACAAAAAATGAGACCGTCATGCAAAAGAATCCTCCGATCAGCGCCAACGGAGTCCCGTATAAGAGCAGCTCGCCAAGTGATATCTTTGATCCTTCAAAAAAGAAATCCAGATCGCTGCTCATAAGCAGCATCGGTAAGGTGAACATGAAGACGATTACCGTCACGGTCAAGGCTTGACTGAATCGCCGTATCATTTGAATTTTTATTTGATTTTGCATCTCTCCTTCAAACTCGTCGTCACTGCTTTTCGAGAAGGAAAGCGAAAAAAAGACAGATTCGGAAATGATCGCCACCAGATAAAGGCACAACCGAGAAAAAAGGCCATGAGCAACTTGAGGAGCACGAAATTGACAGCCGTCGCTACCAGAAGTCCGAGCATTGAAATTCCGACTGATATCATGGAAAGCGCGTTGAATCGATCCATGGAAGTCTTTAGCAGCCGCTCGATTTGCTTTTCAACTTTGAAATTTGCTTTTCCGGATTCTTCACGTTCATGATGCACCAGGATTCGCTCTCCCCGAAGGATCTCATCCGAGGTTACCCCGAATATTTCCGCGATCACCGGGATCAGGCTGATGTCCGGCGCATAGTCATCGCGCTCCCACCGACTGACCGCCTTATCGGAGACACCGAGTTTGTCCGCAAGAGCTTTCTGTGTCAGGCCGCTTGATTTTCGCAATGCGTTAATGAACGATCCGATCGTTTTCTTTTCCATAAAACCCTCCTCATGAACCAATCCGGGTGCGATTCTTTATGGTCATTCTACATTACCGTCGGAGAGAAAAAGAGACATCATAACGCGATTATGTCGTTAATTGCGAGAATTTCGGCCTCGAACGTTGTTTTCTGAAAAGATATTTGTGTTGCGTGGCTGGGTTAAAGTATGTGATCGATATCGATCTGATTTGGTTTGGAGATAGCGGAAAAAATAAGAGATGTCCGATGTTCCTGTCAAATGCGTAACGATTCGCATGCGATAAACCGTTTCGCTTCCGCAACTTGAAGTCTTCGGGCAGTCGAGTTGTACGTACAAGCATGTTATAATAGAGAAAATTTTTGGAGTCCTTCTCCCGATCACGAGCCACGAACCGATCAAAATCGCAAAGGAGCAATCTATGCTTCGAACCGCAAAAACAGAAAACGGACCGGTACGCGGTTTGCCGGCGGCCGATCCGAGAGTCACCTCGTTTAAGGGCATCCCGTTTGCCGCGCCGCCGACCGGACAAAACCGCTGGCGCGCGCCTCAACCCTGTGCCGACTGGGTAGGGATTCGCGATGCCTATGCTTTCGCGCCGATCTCCGTTCAGGACACTCCCGGGCTCGGTACCGATATTTATTGCCGCGAGTGGCATGTTGACCCGGATATTCCGATGAGTGAGGACTGCCTCTACCTTAACGTCTGGACCCCCGCGAAAAGCGCGGACGAGCGGCTTCCCGTCCTCGTGTGCTTTTTCGGCGGAGCATTTCAGTGGGGCTACACCGCGGAAATGGAGTTTGACGGCGAACGCATCGCGCGGCGCGGTGTTGTCGTCGTAAGCGTAAACTATCGCCTGGCCGCGCTCGGCTTTCTCGCCCACCCGGAAATCACCGCGTCTCAGCCGGACGCTCCGGCGAATTTCGGAAGTCTCGATCAGCAGGCGGGGCTCCGGTGGGTTTCTAGCAATATCGCGGCATTCGGCGGAGATCCGGGCAAAATCACAATCGCGGGCCAATCCGCCGGCGGAATGAGCGTCATGACTCAGATGTCCTGTTTCGCCAATGAAGGACTTTTTCAAAGAGCCGTCGTGATGAGCGGAATGATCCGAAGCCCGTATATGAAGGATCCTTTTGTGATTCCGAAAACACTTCCGGAAGCCGAGCGGGCCGGAGTCGATTTTTTCGAATATCTGGGCGTTCGCTCCCTATCCGAAGCGCGCGAACTGGACGTGTTTTTCATTCGCGAACGGTATGCGGAATACGTAAAAACCCACCCGCGCTTTGCGGTGATCACCGATGGTTTTTTTTGCACCGGGGATCCCTATACATCATTTGTTAACGGACGGCGCATCCGCGTTCCGGTAATGTCCGGCAATACCGGGGACGAATTTCTCCGGGGCATCGACGCAACAGACGAGGCGGGACGAGACAGCCGCGCGGTCGGGATTTTCGGCGAAAAGGCCGGAGAATTTCTATCCTTTACTGAATCGCAGGTTCGAAGCGAGCAGGGGTACGGGACAGTCAGCGGCATCGAGTGTGCAGTTAAAGCCGCTTTTCTGGCCGAAGGTTATTTAAGAGATCCGAACCCGTGCTATTATTACCGCTTCGCGCCGGGGATTCCCGGAGAAGATCAACCGGGGACTTTTCACTCGGTCGACCTGTGGTTCTTTTTCGAAACCCTTGCGAAATGTTCGCGACCCTATCGCGGAAAACACTACGACCTCGCGCGGCAAATGTGCGACTATTTGGCAAATTTTATCAAGTCCGGGGACCCGAACGGCACGACGGACGACGGCAGTACGCTTCCGGAATGGACGCCATTTACCGGTTCGACGCTTGCGGAGATGACATTTTGCGACGAAGGAGCTGTCCCTTCGACCGGCACCTCTTCGTTTATCCGGTTTCTGACAGAGCATATCTATAAAGATACGGTTGAGGAGGATATCTGATCATGGCAAAAGCACAAGCATTCAATCCTTATCTTCCGGGCTGGGAATACATTCCCGACGGCGAGCCCCATGTGTACGGCGGCCGGGTCTACGTGTACGGATCTCACGACTTTTGGAACGGCCACGTATTCTGTCTCGGAGATTATGTATGCTGGTCGGCTCCGGTCGACGATCTGAGCGATTGGCGCTATGAGGGCGTGATTTTCGAAAAGACCGCCGACCCGCTGAACCGCGAAGGCAAGATGTGCCTGTACGCGCCGGACGTTACCCGCGGACCGGACGGCCGATACTATCTCTATTACGTTTACGACAAGGTCGGGATCGTTTCGGTCGCGGTCTGCGATTCGCCCGCCGGGAAGTATGAATTTCTTGGTTACGTCCGTCACAGGGACGGAACGCTCCTGGGCGAAGCGCCCGGCGACGAGCCTTCCTTTGATCCGGCGGTGCTGACCGAAGGCGATCAGACCTATATCTATCTGGGATTTTGCGGTCACGGAGACAAGTCGAGGACCGGCTGTATGGTCAGTGTTCTCGAAAAAGATATGCTGACCGTGAAGGAGAAACCCAGGCTTGCGGTTCCGGGAGCCCAATACAGTAAGAGTACCGGCTACGAGGGGCACGCCTATTTTGAAGCCCCGTCGATTCGGAAGGTCAACGGCAAGTATTACCTGATCTATTCCTCTCAGCTCATGCATGAACTCTGCTATGCCGTAAGCGACCGGCCGACCGAAGGATTTGAATATAGAGGCGTACTTGTCAGCAACTGCGATATGGGCGTCGGCACGTACAAGTCCGCGGACATGCCGTCCGCATACGGCGCGAACAATCACGGCGGGATCGCGGAAATCAGCGGGTCGTGGTATATTTTCTACCACCGCCACACCAACGGGACATGGTACAGCCGTCAAGGGTGTGCGGAGCCTTTGGTTCTTCTTCCCGACGGCCGGTTTCCCCAGGTCGAAATGACCTCCTGCGGCCTGAACGGCGGCCCGCTTCGCGGACAGGGCGAATATGCCGCGTATATTGCCTGCAATCTATTTACAGACACTCCGTCGGTCTATGTCGGCGGCTGTGATTGCCCCAAGATCGTTCAGGACGGCCGGGACGGCGACGAGGAGATCGGGTATATCGTAAACATGAAGGACAGCGCGACGGCGGGTTTCAAATATTTCGACTGTAAGGGCGTGCGCGCGATCCGCGTGACCACGCGCGGTTACGCGGAAGGGGTCATCGAGGTACGCACCGATATTTCGGGCGAAGTGCTCGCCGGAATCCATATTAATCATTCGAATATCTGGGAGACCGAAAGCGCCGCCATCGCTTTACCCGACGGCGTTCACTCAATCTACCTGACGTACCGCGGCGCGGGAAACGCCGCGCTCAAATCGTTTGAGCTTTGCGCCGGATAATGTATATCCATACTTGTTGAGAAAAGAATCAGAAACCAATCAATGACCGGGAGGAAAATAACATGGATAAAATCACGATCGGGCGGATGAATAACGCGCCGAAGATCGACAGGAACATTTACGGGCATTTTTCCGAACATCTCGGGCATTGCATTTACGAAGGGATCTTTGTCGGAAGTAGTAGTTCGATCCCGAACATAAACGGCATCCGTACCGATGTCGTCGAGGCGATGAAAAAAATTGAGCTTCCCGTTCTCCGTTGGCCCGGCGGCTGTTTTGCCGACGAGTATCACTGGCGGGACGGGATCGGCGCGGACCGGAAAAGGATGGTCAACACCAACTGGGGCGGAGTCGTCGAGGACAATTCATTCGGGACCCATGAATTCATGGAGCTGTGCCGTCAAGTGGGCTGCGAGCCGTATGTGAATATCAATGTCGGCAGCGGGACGGTACGCGAGATGGCCGAGTGGGTCGAGTATATGAACAGCGACGGCGATTCGACCACCGTCCGGGAACGTTGGGCGAACGGTCGGAAGGAGCCCTTTAACGTCCGCTTTTGGGGAATCGGCAACGAGAACTGGGGCGGCGGCGGAAACATGCGCCCCGAATACTATTCGGATGTTTACCGGCAGTACCAGACCTATTGCCGGGCTTACGGCGAAAATGTCCCGTACCGGATCGCCTGCGGCTCCGACGGTGAGGACCTCGAATGGACGGACGTCATGATGCGCACAGCCGCAAAGTTCATGGACGGGCTGTCGCTTCACTATTACACCATCACGAAAACCTGGGAGGACAAGGGAAGCGCGACGGATTTTGACGATAAGCTCTACCTGCAGACGCTTAAGAAGGCACTTCGTATCGATGAGCAAATTACCAAACACGGCGCGATCATGGACCGCTATGATCCGGAGCGCAGAATCGCGATGATCGTCGACGAGTGGGGGTGCTGGCACGACGTCGAGCCCGGCACCAATCCGGGATTTCTCTTTCAGCAAAACACGATGCGCGACGCGATGGTCGCGGCGCTGTCGCTCAATATTTTTAACCGCCACGCGGACCGCGTACGCATGGCGAACATCGCTCAGGTCGTAAACGTCCTTCAGTCGATTATCCTGACCGAAGGCGAAAAGATGATCCTTACGCCGACGTATCACGTCTTTGACCTCTACCGGGGCCATATGGACGCGGAACTTCTGAACTGTAACGTCGAATGCGGATGTTTGGAGAACGGAATCGAGAAAATGAGCGTTTCCGCGTCCCGAAAAGAGGATACGATTACGGTCACGATCGCAAACTTCACCGACGCGTCCGCTGTGCGGCTCGACGGGATTTCGGCTCAAAGTGTCAGCGGCCGGATTCTATCCGGGTCCCCGCGGACGTATAACACATTTGAAAAGCCGGACGCGGTCAGCCCCGCGATTTTCGAAGGCGCAGAGCTTTTCGGGGATCATGCGAGAGTTAATCTTCCGGCAAACAGTATCGTCGCGTTGACCTTCACGATTTAGGAGGCCCTCTTCCCTGTTCTAAAAACATGCAAACACAAATAAGGAGCCGCGAAAAATATGGATTACGCACATCGAAAATCTTCCCGATTGATCCGACTCACCGATCAAACGGGAAATCCGCTTTCGAATACCGAAGTCTCTTTTGATCAAACGAAGCATGAATTCCTGTTCGGATGCGGGGCCGGCGACGCAGTCACTGCGGCCAATCCCGTAGGCGACGCCCGCGCGGACGCAATCGCAACGGAACGCCTCGAAAAATGGCTCAAAATTTTCAATTACGGAACGACTCACTTCTACTGGGACCGCTTCGAGCCCAAGCGCGGCGAGCCGAGGACCGACATTCTGATGCGCGGAGCCAAACTTCTTAAAGACCGGGGGATCCCGGTCAAAGGACATCCGCTGTGCTGGCATACCCTCGCGCCGAAGTGGCTTATGGATTTGACAGAGGACGAGATCCTCCGCGAGCTTCTGGCCCGCATCGAGCGTGATGTGACCGCTTTTCGGGGAGTAATCGACATTTGGGACGTGATCAACGAGGTCGTCATCATGCCGGTTTTCGATAAATACGATAACGGCATCACGAGGCTCTGCCGCAAGATCGGCCGGTTCGGTATCGTCGATCAGGTGTTCCGGAAAGCGCGCGCGTGCAATCCCGACGCGACTCTGCTGCTTAACGATTTTAACATGTCGCAATCCTACGAAATCCTGATCGAAGGACTGCTCGACAAGGGCGTTCCAATCGACGTCATCGGCCTTCAGTCGCATCAGCATCAGGGATATTGGGGACTTGAAAAACTCGAGGAGGTCCTCACGCGCTTTGAACGATTCGGCCTTCCGATCCACTTCACCGAAAACACATTCGTTTCCGGTGAGTTGATGCCGCCGGAGATCGAGGACTTGAATGATCATGTCGTTGATTCCTGGCCGTCCACGCCGGAATACGAAATTCGCCAGGCCGAAAATATCCGCGATATGTATTCCGTCCTCTTCGCTCACCCGCTTGTCAAGGGCATCACCCAGTGGGATTTCACGGACGGATGCTGGCTCGGCGCGCCTTCGGGCGTGATCCGTGCGGACGGATCGATCAAACCCGCATATGAGATGCTGGACCGGCTGGTCAATCATGAATGGCACACCTCGTTTGCTGCGAAAACGAACGCCGACGGTATCGTAGATCTCACGGGATATCGGGGCGAGTACCGGATCTTTTGCGGCGACCGTACCGGCAGTATGATCTTGGCCGACGGGGATGCTTCAGCTATAATCGCGGCTGTCGCCGACCGCTGACACAAAGGAGTTCTTAATGAATTTGTTCAATTACGACAGTCCTTTCAGCCGCTTCATGATGCGCTTGGTCGACATCATCGTTTTGAGTTTTCTGACGCTTCTGTATTGCCTTCCGATCATAACGATCGGTGCGGCATTTTCAGCGCTCTATTATGTCCTTCTGAAAATGGTCCGCGATACGGACAACAGTATTGTCCGAAGCTACTTCAAGGCATTTAAGGACAATTTCGTGAAAGGAACCTTGCTTTGGATCGTCCTTTTAGTCATTCTTTTCGTACTGTATATGGATTTCTACCTGCTTTTAAACGAAAGGATGGATCATACTGACCTGATGCTGATTCTTATTCTGATCATGAGCGCAATTTTTCTGATGGTCGGAAACTACATCTTTCCGATGCAGGCCCAGTTTGAGAATTCGGTATGGGGCACGATCAAGAAATCCTTTCTCGTCTGTGTCATGAATCTTCCCAGAAGCCTCCTTCTTCTTCTCATCATGGTAAGTCCGTTGTTAATTATCGTACTTCTGTTTCCGGAAATGGAATACTTTCTTCCGTTTGTCTATATTGCCCCGATCCCATACCTGAAGACGCAGATCCTGGTCCGCGTTTTCGATCGGTATATGCCCAAAAACAGTGAAGGAGATATTTCCGGAGAGTCACAATGAAACGACAGAAAAAATCGACATGGTTACGAAGACTATCCGCGAAAACGCTCCGCTTGGCGGAGCGGATCGCGCAATATGTAACCGGTCTTTTGAATAACCAAAAACTCCGGTACAAAATGATCATCACGACCGTCGTGTGCGTTCTTCTTCCGATCGCGGCTACCAATATCATTTTCTTCTCGATGATGTACTCGGCCGAAAAGGAAAGACAGGAAAACGAAATCAATAACACACTGAAATCGGTCGAAATCACACTGGACAATATGATCGAGTACATGACCGGAGCAGCTGCGAATCTATATACAACCAAAGCATTGTACCCTTTTTTGGATGAGCCCTACGACAGCGGATATGATTACCTGATCGCGTATAAAGCGAACTCCGCTCTTTTTCACAAGGTCACATACGGCAACAACACCTATATTTCAAACATACAGATTTATTGCGACAATGACACATTGGTCAACGGCGGCGGAATCAATCGTCTGGACACGGCACGGGATTCGGAGTGGTACAAGCGATTTGTCCTTTCGGGCCGGCAAATGGCACTTTATCCGAGCCTGGATTCCAAATCGGAAACGGACAAGCGTGAATTGTCCCTGCTGTGTCAGATGAATTACACCGGCAACATCGACAGAGAGCGCATTATCAAGTTGAATCTGAACTATTACTATCTCACGCGGGTTCTGAATCAGCAGTACTACAACGCCGATATATATATTTGTGACAGCGAGCGCGTGTTGTTTTCTTCCGTGGATACCAATAAAGGAACGAAGGTGTTTACTCCGCTTGACGAAATGGACTTTTCGGATGCCCGCTATATGAGGGATTACGACGTATTCGGAGTAACATGGAAGATTTACCTCTACCCCCACAGCCACATGAGAATTAATGCAGTCGATGTCATCGGTCGGCACGGGGAGCTTTTCTTCGTGCTGGTTTTTATCAATATGCTGCTTCCGGCTATGGCAATCTACTTCATCAACCGTTCGATTACCCATCGGATCATAGTTCTGAGTAATCACCTTCAGATGGTTAAGGATGAGAAGTACGTGCAGATGGACCTCACCCCGTCCAAAGATGAAATCGGCGAACTGGTCGAGAATTATAATCTTATGGTCGCTCAGATCGATAATATGACCGGAGTCGTTTTTAAAGAGAAAATCATGCGTCAGGAATTCGAACTCGCCAAACAGAGAGCCGAACTTCAAGCCCTGCACAGTCAAATCAACCCTCATTTCATCTTCAACGCCCTCGAGAGCATTCGAATGAGAAGTCTTTTAAAAAACGAGGATGAAACGGCAAAAGTCATTGAACTTCTGGCCGTGTTGATGCGGAAATCAACGGACTGGTGGGATGACTGCGTCACGTTGGCCGATGAAGTCAGTTTTGCTGAGGCTTATCTTAAACTTCAACAGTACCGCTTCGGCAGTCGCTTGAGTTACAAAATCAGCATCCATGAGAATTGCCTGGATCTCCTTCTGCCCAAGTTGACGCTGGTCACTTTTGTAGAAAATGCCTGCGTTCACGGCGTGGAAAACGTCAGTCATGACTGTATGGTTCTGATTTCGGCTGAAACGGAAGACGACTTTTTGGCCATATACGTCGAAGATACCGGAGCCGGGATGAACCCGGCCGACCGGGAGGAGATCCTGAAGGAAATGCGCGAAGGCAATATCGAGAGCCTCCGCCGTCGCCGCTCGGTCGGAATCCTCAATGCGTGTTTGAGGCTCAGAAGATATTTCGGAGACGACATTGTTTTCGAGATCGACAGCGAACCGCAAGCCGGGACCTGTATAACGATCCGGATTCCTCTTAGTAAAATCAGTCGATGCAAAGGAGGTTCGGAAATTGCTTAATGTCCTGATTGTTGATGATGAGCCCTTCATCCGACAGGGGCTAGCCGTACTGATCGACTGGGATGCTGAGGGATTTTGTATCGCGGGAGAAGCCTCAAACGGAGAAGAAGCGATCGTGCTTCTGAAAAAGGGAGATTACGACCTCGTGATCGCGGATATCCGAATGCCTGTGATGGGCGGGATCGAGCTGTTGAAGCAAGCGCGGGAAAGCGGCCTGACGAACGCGCCTTTTGTGATATTGAGCGGACATTATGAATTTGAGTATGCCAAGGAAGCGATCCGATTCAATTGCACCGACTATATTTTAAAACCGATCAAGGAAGAGGAATTGCTCTGCCTTCTTCGAAAAGTCTCCGCCGACTGTGAAAAAAGCCGTGAAGCCGAAAAGCAGGAGGAATTTCGCGACCGCGTCGTACTGGAGCGTCATTTGTCCTCGATTATTCTCGGCAAATTCGACAGTATCAATCTCGACTACGCCCGCTCACACCTGGGCGCGAGCGAATGCTTTCGCTATGTCAATGTTCAGCTCGATCTGTCAGACGATCGGGTCCGCAACGCGGACGAACGATCCCGCAGAAGCATGCAACGCAGGTTGTATGACCATCTGCGGCGGGTCATGGGAACAAACAGCCGGCATATCATCTTCGATGTCAACAAGCATGAGGATTGCTTCGACGTCGGATTCGTTTTCGCGGATTACCTGGCAACCGAACAATCCATGTCCGAGCGGGAATATCTCGAATGGTTCGCGGAAAAGGCCTCCAGCCTGGAATACGGGATCACCGTGCAGGCAGGTTGTCAGGTCCCCTCGATCGAAAAGCTGTCCGACTCCTTTCGATCGGCCACGATCGCAAAACTGATGCACGGCTTTTCCGACGGCAGTCTTTCTCTATCGGGAGAACCGGGACAACCCGGGAAACAATACGCAGACATCGGTTACGGAGAACAAAAACGAAGTATGGATGACCTGATCTCGTCCATCGAACGGGGCGACAGACAGGAAATCGAGCGTAACGTCGGTGAATTCTATCGCCTCATCAGCGACTCAAACATGGATTACAAATCCATTGAATTGAACATGAACTACATCATGTTCAGCCTCCTTCACCTGGCAGCGGCCAGAGATCCGAACATCAATCAGGAGGAGATCGTCGGTTATCTGATCGAAAACACTTTTGATAAAGGACTATCGCGAGGCAGCAAGCGCCATTTCCTGAATTTTTGCCTCCAGTATACGGAATATCTGGAGCAACTGAACACGCCTGCGTCCAACAACGTCATCACTAAGGTCGAGCAGGAGATCCGGGAATCTTACATGGAAAACATCAGTCTCCGGTCTTTAAGCGAAAAATACTTCATCAACAGCGCGTACCTCGGTCAGCTTTTCAAAAAGCATTACGGGTTGCCCTTCAAGGATTATCTGAACGCCCAAAGGATCAATGCCGCGGCAGAAATGCTGATCAGCACACGCAAACATGTTTACGAAATATCCGAAGCGGTCGGGTATCAAAGTCTGGACTATTTCATCTCAAAATTTGTCGCGGCGAAAGGACATACTCCGACGCAATACAGAAAAAGGTGCGAGCGCCGCTCAGCGGGAAACGATTAGCCCATAAACAGGCGTTTTTTCTTATCGGAGAGTCAAAATTTGTAGGGGTATTTTCATAATTTGCACGGTTGTTGTTTTCACCCCGAAATTTAGAATATATCTAATAGCTCAAGAAAAACAGACTTGGGCATTAAGCCTACACCATTTCGTCAACAGATGCAAAACGTCTCTTCCGATTCGTTTTCTATTGAACGGCGAAAAAGGGAGGAAAAATGAAAAGGGGGATTTTATCAAGATGAAGAAGAAGCTCACCCGACTGATGGCCGTTCTGTTGGCTGTCACCCTCTTGTCCGGTCTTGTTGCCGGATGCGAGAATCTAGGCAAGGCAAAGGTCAAGAAATTCGACATGTTCATTGCCATGCCCGGAACCGAGCTGAACGAGGGTAACAAAGCCCAAGCGGAAATCACCAAGATCACCGGAGTCGAAGTCAAAGAGACCTGGTTGACCAGCCAGTCCGCTGAAGAAGCGATCGGAGTCATGATCGCCGCAAAAGACTATCCGGATTTCATTGAGGCTTCCGACGGATACCAGCTTATGGTCGACGCCGGAGCGCTGATCCCGATCGACAAGTATTGGGACAAATATCCGAACATTAAGAATTACCTGTCCGAGGCGCAGTGGAATATGTGCCGTAAAGAAGACGGTCACATCTACGCGATTCCTCAGTTCGGTATCGTGAATGAGCGTGATGTCAGCCCGATCCACAACGACGAGGCTTGGTGGATCCAGACCCGTGTCCTGAAGTGGGCCGGTTATCCCAAGGTCGAGACCATCGACGAATTCTTCAAATTGCTTGAAGATTATGCAGCTGCGAACCCCAAACACGTGGACGGCACAGATGTCATCCCGTACACGATACTCAGTGAAGACTGGAGATATTTCTGTCTGGAGAATCCGCCGCTGTTCCTTGCCGGTTCTCCGAACGACGGTTCCGTTATTGTTGATCCCGATACCCAAAAGGTCATCGACTACAATACCACTCCGATCGCAAAACAGTATTTCAAGAAGTTGAATGAAGAGTTCAAGAAGGGTATGATCGATCCCGAATTCTTCTCTCAGTCATATGACGAGTACATAACGAAAATTTCCACCGGACGTGTTCTCGGTTTTGTCGACCAGTTCTGGGACTGGGGATACACGGCTCAAGACGCGATTAAGGCAGCCGGTTTGACCGATTGCACGTATGTACCTCTCGGCATCGTTGCCGAGGCCGGTATTGAAGAGCGTTATCACAATGAGCCGGTCCTTGACGTATCCGGCGGTCTTTCCATCACCACCAGCTGCAAGGATATCGACGGCGCGATGAAGTTCATCAGCGACCTTCTGACCCAAGAAGTTTTGACGCTCCGTTTCTGGGGAATCAAAGACGTAGACTACAAAGTCGGTGACGACGGTCTTTTCTACAGAACTCCTGAAATGCGCGCCAATTCAATTGATGCCAACTACAAGGCAGACAACCTTTGTCCTTACGCCTACTTCCCGCAGTATCAGGGCATGAATCTCGACGGGAAGAACGGATGGCGTCCGGACAACCAGCCCTCCGAATTCTTTGAAGATCTGTTACCGGAAGTTAAGGAGTGCCTCGAGGCGTACGGCGCCAAGACATATGTTGAGATGCTTAATCCCAGCGTGCCGAACTCCCCGTGGTTCCCGATGTGGTCCTATTCCAATGACCTGACCACCGATACTCCCGGCGGTCTTGCCTGGGCGACGATGAGCGAAGTGAAGCATGAATGGTTACCGCGTGTCGTCATGGCAGATGATTTTGAAGCAGAGTGGGCGGCATATCTGGAAGAGTATAATACTCGTGCCGACATTGATGCTTTCCTTACTCAGATGCAGGCTGAAGTTGACAGAAGAATTGCGGTTGCCGCAGGTAATTAAGGTGCCCCGTTTTGATGACATCCATTGATTTGGAGCCATCGTTGAGACAGTGTCAATCGAGAGGGTGGCCGGGTTTTCGGACAACGGCCACCCTCTCCTCATGAAAGGAAGTGTTGCGGCAGTGACGGAAGAAAAACTGAATGACTCCTATTCGGCAGAAACCGATTCGGCAGATGAAATCGCCGCAAAAAAGAAATCGGATTCAATTAAAAGACGCGAGCTCGCATATACGTACCGATCCTCTTCTTCACGATCCGAAATAAATGACGAAGAACCCGCGGGCCCTGTATCCCGGGCAGAAAGACGGCGTAAAAAGGCGGAGCGATCCGGCGAACCGAAAGTTAAACTGAATAAAAAGACTCTTTTACGACAAAAAGAGCTGATAATAATCACAATCCCTTTTATACTTTACGGATTATTATTCTATTATGCTCCTCTGGGCGGTTGGCTCATGGCCTTCCAGGACTACAAGCCCCAAAACGGACTTCTTGGCTCCGAATGGGTTGGATTGGATGTCTTTAAATATTTGCTCAATGAAAAATCTTTTCAATTGGTTTTCAGAAATACTTTGGCGATGGGTATCATCAATCTGGTCCTGAGCTTTGTTTTCGCGATCGGATTTGCCCTTCTTCTCAATGAAGTTCGTCTCAAAGGGCCCAAAAAGTTCGCTCAGACCGTTTCCTATTTACCTCACTTCCTATCCTGGATTATTGTCGTAGGAATCATTCGAGACATGCTATCGATGGATCATGGTATCGTCAATGAGATATTGGTCGGATTAGGCATAGTCGACGGGCCGATAAATTTCTTTTCTAAACCGGGTTGGTTCTGGTGGATCGTCGGTTTCTCGAATGTTTGGAAGGAAACGGGATGGAACAGCATCATCTACCTTGCCGCGATCACTGCGATCAATCCGGAAATGTACGAAGCCGCTTCGTTGGACGGAGCGGGCCGATTCGGAAAAATGTGGCACGTAACGCTGCCCGGGATCCGTCCTACCATATTCATCCTGCTTCTGATTAACCTGGGAAATGTCCTGAATGTCGGATTTGAGATTCAGTACCTGCTTACGAACGGAGTAGTAAAAAGTGTTTCCGAAACAATCGATATATGGGTCTTATACTGGGGCATCGGCCAGGGTGATTTCTCCCTGGGTTCGGCCGCAGGTATTTTCAAGAGCGTCATCGCCATCATTTTAATATTCCTAGCCAATTCGTTCGCTAAAGCAACCGGCGAAGAGCGATTGTTTTAGAAAGGAGACAATAAATATGGACAATGTTGAGCTTGAGCCGAAATCTGAGCTTGTTCAATTGAAAAAAGCCAGGAGAAAAAAAATCAAAACGGCGGATTTGGTGTTCATTATTATCAATACCCTGATTCTCTCCTTTGCGGTCGCGATCACACTTTACCCGCTTCTGAACACCCTCGCCGTATCGTTCAACGACGCCGTGGATGCCTTGTCCGGAGGGATATATTTGATACCGCGGAAATTATCGTTGAATAATTATGAAGCGATTTTTAACAGACGCAATTTGCGAACTGCCGCAATCAATTCCGTCCTGCGTACGGTGATCGGCACGGTATTGCACCTTTCCGTCACCGCTTTAATGGCCTATGTACTGAGTGTTAAGGAATTCGTCTTCAGAAAGCCCGTCTCTTTATTCTTCGTGCTGACCATGTATGTGAACGCCGGTCTGATTCCGGTCTTCTTGCTTTATCGCGAGTTGAGGCTCACCAACACTTTCTGGGTATATGTTATACCCGGTATGGTCGCCGGGTTTAACCTTCTGGTTCTTCGCACCTATATGAACTCTCTTCCCGATAGTTACAGGGAATCCGCACAGATCGACGGCGCAAATCATATGACTATTTTCATGAAAATATATGCTCCGATCTGCAAACCCGTTTTTGCTACTGTGGCTCTGTTCATTGCCGTTTACCAATGGTCCGCATGGTTCGATAATATGATCTATAACCCGAGAAACACAGATTTAACGACTCTCCAGTATGAACTAATGAAGCTGTTGTCTTCAGCCATGAGCCAGACATCCTCGAGCGGTGCCTACGGACAGAGTACTCAGTCGGTCGCAATCACCCCGACATCCATTCGCGCGGCCGCGACGATAGTCACATCCATGCCGATCGTCATTCTCTATCCGTTTCTTCAGAGATATTTCATCACAGGCCTTACGATCGGCGGCGTGAAGGAATAATTCAGACCTTTTCGGAGTGCACCTCCCTTCTCTATACATAACTGCCGCTTCTACCTTTTCAGGAGGAGGCGGCAGTTATGTTACCGGCAGCAATACTGTGCAGGCTCATTAATTCTATAGTTTGATGGGATCCAAAGATTCGACGATACGGATCGCATCGACGACACAACGACAGCAAAGATCCAGTTTATTTTGATCGCCGAAAGCTTTTTGACCCTCGGGGGTCCTCAAATTGATCCCATCCAGTATGACCCGGCAAACACAACTGCCGTGAAGCGCTCTGAAACGATCCAAAAACTCATTCACCTTCACATATGTATTTTCCTGTTTTTCTCCGTCATCGCCTTCTTTTCGACCGTAGCAAAGGCCCAGAGCCATAACGGCACCGGATACGGCTCCGCACACTTCCCCGTTACGCGCGATCCCTCCGCCGAAGCCCGTTGCGATTCGAAAAGCCTCGTCGCGGCTCATCCCGTAACGCTCGGCAAAACAACTCAGCACAATCTGAGCACAGTTGAAGCCGGAACTGAATAATTGAAGTACGTCCTTTTCGTTCAACATCCCGTTTTTCCGCCTTTCCTCAGCTTGTTGTTCAGAGTCCCTCCGCTATTCTATAGAAATTATATTTGATTTTGTTTCACAAGTAAATTCAGCCCGATAACAGGAATCCGTCAGAAATCGCATAGTTGACAAGCAAATGGATTTTCTGTAATATAACGTTTGTTATATAACATCTGTTATTTGGAGGTTGCGATGCCCAAGGAGACTCAATTTAACCGCGAAGATATACTCGCCGCCGCTTTCGACATTTTTCGGAGGGAAGGCATTAACGCGCTCTCAGTCCGAAAGATCGCATCCGTTGTCGGCTCTTCGACGGCTCCTGTATATTCGTGCTTTTCGGGCATCGATGAGATCCGGGAAGCCCTGATACAGGAATCTTTCGAACGATTGATCCGCTACACCGAAAAGACCTACACAGAGGATATATTTCTCAATATCGGCGTCGGTATGTTGGAATTTGCCAAGGACTATCCGATCGTGTACCGTACGATTTTTCTGGAAGACGCGCGCGGTCGGGATATGTTTCAGCGTTTTTCCCGGACGAGTAAAGTCCAGATGCGAAAGGAGCCGAGTCTTTCGATCTTCAGTGACAATGAGATCGATTCAATACTTGATAAATTAACTGTTTACACCCATGGTCTTTCCGCGATGATCTGCGCCGGAATTATCGAAAATCCGTCGACCGGGAGTCTCTGTACCCGACTGGCACAAACCGGCGGCGACATTATCGGAGCGACCGCCTTCCTTTCAGGTAAATGGCCGGATTATTGTAAGAATTTTGAAGAATTGAAGGGAGATCACTATGCGAACCATCACAATCCTGAACGGGATACCTGACGACGCCTACACCGTATTTGAGTCGGCGCTGGAACAAGCCGCAAGCGTCGAAAATCCGGATCGAAAAATCAATATCATCCGTCTTCGGGACCTTGACATCCGCTATTGTACGGGGTGTTGGGATTGCTGGGTCAAGACCCCGGGAATATGCGCGCATCATGACGATATGCCCGCGATATATCGCGAGGTTCTGCATTCGGATCTGATGGTCTTCCTCTCCCCGATAACGCTCGGCTTTGTCAGCGCGCTCACCAAGAAAACATGTGACCGTATGATTCCGATCGTTCACCCCTATATTACCTTCCACAAAAATGAACTTCATCACAAGAGTCGATACAAGAAATACCCGAAGATGGGGCTGATCCTTCTTGACCCCGAAAAGAGTCTTGTCGACTTTGAAAATACCCGTCAAATATTTTACCGGCTCTCGATTAATTTAAAGACGGACTTAGCGCTGGCTTTACACGTTAACGGTTCCGAAAAGGAGGTTCACGATGCGATTTCTTCTATGTAACGGCTCACCACGCGGCGTCAAAGGCTTTTCCGCGAAATACATTGAGGCTTTGGCGGAAGGTCTTTTGGAGCACCGGGATATTACTGTTGAAAAGGTCCTTCTCAATCGCGTCGCCGAACACCGGGAAACTGCCGTGCGTCTTTCCGGGGTCGACTGCGCCGTCGTCGTCTTCCCTCTTTATACCGACGCGATGCCGGGGATTACAATGGCGTTTTTCGAGGAACTGCGCCCGTTTATCGGCTCTTTGGAGAACTTGTCTCTGGGATTTATCGTTCAATCCGGCTTTCCCGAGCGTGTTCAGTCCCGGGCAGTCGAGAAGTATCTTGAGCGCCTGACCGGAATACTCGGAGCCCGCTACGCGGGGACCGCCGTCTTCGGCGGAGGAATGGGCATGAATGATAAGCGGACCGAACTGCTTCATCAACTCGGTCAGTCTTTTCTACCCGGGAAAAGATTCAATCCGGAAATTCTTTCTATGACCACTCCAATGGAAAATATACCCTTACCGGGCCGTGTATTCATGAGAATTCTCGGACTAACGCCTCTTGTCCAGATGGACTGGATTCGGCAACTGAAGGCAAACGGAGCATATGAGAAACGAAATGATCGTCCGTACGCATAATTACCGGTCAAATGTTTATTCGGATTTTCTCAATCCAACATAACCCTCGTCTCGTACCGCGGATCGGCGTTCACTTCGTCCAGCCGGCAGGCGACCCCATCCGTGAACGTCGGGCGATTCTCGAAGAAGACCTCATCGTTCTCGAAAAGAGGCTTTATCTCAATTTGAATCTCACGGGGCATACCGAAGCGTGAAAGGCCGATCTCCCACGCTTCCCCGGCGTTGAAATCATCTCCTTCGGGGCTCCCGTTGACGAGAAGCCGAGCACTGTCTCCTTGATAATGGACACGAAGGATACAGTCCGTCGCCGACGGATCGCATTCCAAGCGAACAGTAAAAAGTTCCCGCGACGGATCGGAAGAGCGCTTTTCGAAATAAACGCGCGGCGGTACTTCCGAGCATCGCCGCTTGTATACATGAAAGACGCCCGACATACCCGAGGCGGTCAGCCCTTCCGGGACTTTCCGAAAATCCGGATAGACCAGAAGCCTCAATTCACTTCCGCTCTCGATCGTAATTCCTTCGCCGTCCTCGATCAGAGCCCCGTCCGTAATGATCAGGCGTTCGCCGCCGACATGAACTTTATATGCATTTAGCGCTTGCTCACGGGTCAGAGTAATGATTTCCGCCCCGCCGGTCGGCCCCTCCATGTCATAGGAGGGCTCCCCGTCGGTATAGAAAAAATAGACGTGCTCATCAAGGACGCATAGAGGTGTCGCTAAAGCGGTCTTCAAAACAGCTCTTCCGACTGGCATATTGAACGGAAAGAAAAAGTAATCGCCGTCGCGAATGTCGATCGGAGGAAAAGTGACGGTACCGTCTTCGAGCGGGACTTGAAGGATTTCGTTAAGATGTTCCGCCTGCTTTTGCCGGCGCTGATAATTATTCACGAAAACGTAACCGGTTTTTCCGCTTCGTCGCACGGAAATCCGAAGATCACCGGTATTTTCAGGATGAAGCGGGTTGGAATCGGGAATGGACGTGTCCATTTCGGACAATGCGCCTCCGAAGTCCCGAAGAAACATGGACAGAAGTTTGATTTCCCGGTACGGACCGCCGAGTTGTCCGTATTCGCGGATCGGAGCCCGAAAATCATACGAGAATTCAGGCACATCGTTAATATCCCCGGCTTCCCTGCTCTCCTGAAGTCCCGAAAACCGCCCTTTGGGGTTCGTTCCACCGCTGTACATATAGTATCCGAGAAGGCTCGCGCCGCTTCCGAGTTTAACGAGCGACATCGCGCCGATATCCCGGCCGGTCGCGACCGGCCGCCTTTTGCGGGTCACCTGAAGGCCGCCGCCGAGCTCCGCGGTCAGATAGGGAAATTTAGCAGGATCAAACGATAGCGTCTCGTTGATGCCGTAATCCGACCCGATGCTGTGGTCGTTGCGCTCGTGCGTAAAGATGTAGTTTCCGCTCGGCTCGATCGCCGTGATTCTCGGGTCCCACGGAGCCTCGCAATACCCGCCCATCACCGGCAGAAGTCCCGCGGTAATCGCCCCGCCCCAACCCGTCGCCGTGTAATAGGGCACGTCAAAGCCGATCTCGCGGGCGAGTCTCGTCAGTGTCCTCATATGAAAGACTCCCTCGTCACCCGAAAGTCCGCCGCAATGTCCGTATTCGTTTTCGATCTGAACACCGATGATCGGACCGCCATCTCCGGCAAACAAACCTTTGACCTGCTCGAAAATCGCCCGGTAGAAGCGTTCAACCTCCAGAAAATAATCCGGATCGTTTGTTCTGGGCTCAAAGCCCTTTTCGAAAAGCCAGTCGGGGAATCCGCCGTGACGGACTTCTGCATGCGACCACGGACCGATACGCAGGAAGAAGTAAAGCCCGCAGTCGCGGCAACATTCGATGAAGCGCCGAAGGTCTTTTCGACCGTTAAAGTCGTACTCGCCTTCCGACTCTTCATGATGAATCCAGATCACGTACGACGAGGCAATGTCGACTCCGCCGGCTTTCATTCGTCGAAGTCTCTTCTCCCATTCTGTTTCCGGGACGCGCGAATAGTGGATCTCCCCCATAACCGGAAACCAGGGTTCCCCATTCCGGGTGAGGCCGCGCTCGTTACAGCCGAATTGTTCCATGCCTATTCCTTCACGCCGGCTCCCGCAAGGGACGACACCAGCACCTTCTGTGTGAATACGAAAAACGCCACGAAGGGTATCGCGACGATCAGCGCGCCCGCGCAGAACAAGGTGAATTCGTTCTTTCTGTCAGTGACGAAACTGAATAGTCCAAGCGCGAGCGTCTGGTTCTCATTGGACCTTAAGATCAGCTTGGCGAAAATGAATTCCATCCACGGCCCGGTGAAGCTGACGATCGACAGAAATGTGATGATCGGCTTCGCCTGAGGCAGTATGATACTGAAAAATGTGCGCGCACTGCTCGCGCCGTCGATTCGGGCGGCTTCGTCATAAGCTCTTGGAATCGAGTCCATGTAACTCTTAACAAGCCAGGTATTATACGGAATGTTTCCGGCAAGATAAATAAGAACCATGCCCCAAAGCGAATCCAGTCCATTGATACGAAGAAGTATGACATAGATTGCGATCATGCCGATAAAGGAAGGAAAAATTTGAAGGATCAGGAGCGCGAGCATCATCGTTTTTTTGAATACAAAGCGAAAGCGTGAAAACACATACGCAGCCAGAGAGCATACCAGAACCGTGCTGATTGAGGTGCCCGCGGCAATGAGGATCGTGTTTTTGAACCACATCAGATAATTCGTTTCGGAAAAGAGACGCACAAAATGTTTGGTGGTGAAACCGCCCCCGAACGGGATGATGCTCGTCGCCGAAATCGATCGTCCCGGCGAAAAGGCCGCGCTGACGGCGTATACCAACGGGTACAATACAAGAAGGCTGATCAGGCTGAGGAAAATTACGATGAACGTCTTGTAGATCCGCGTACGCGCGCGTTGAAGAGTATTGTAATACGTGAGTGTCTTCTTCGGTTCAATCATGCCGTCGGAGCTGTATTCCGAAGTGTCCGCAGTCGCCGATTCGGGCGGGGCGGTCTTCCGTTGAGCGGCTCTGGCTCTCTCCTCGGCCATTTTTGTCGCCCGTTCCACGCGCTCGGCTCTCTCTTCGGAGCGTTTCGCTTTCTCTGCGTCCGAAATTTCAATTTCCGGGATCTTATCCGGTACTTCCGGATTTTTATCCGAGTTTTCCATCATAATTCTCCTTCCTTATAAGATTTGGTCCGTCTGAAGTTAAAGATCGCAAACGGTGCCAGCACGATAAATATGCACACCGCCAGTACGGCCGCATAATTATATTTCTGCAAATTGAGTGTCAAGTTGTAGATCCAGGTGACGACGATGTCCGTTCCCTTCGCGCTGGTGGTGGTAGAATCGGCAACAACCGGATTGCCTCCGGTCAAAAAGAATATCGCGCCGAAGTTGTTGATATTATGCGTAAAAGACATGATGATCAACGGCATCGTCTGATAGATGACCGACGGCAGAGTGATCGACTTGAACACTTGAAAACGGCTCGCGCCGTCAATCCTTGCCGCTTCGAAGGTCTCCTTCGAAATTGCCGTCATTGAGCCCATCGTCAGAAGCATAAAGTACGGAAATCCGGCCCATAGATTGATGAGCACGCAGGTAAATTTTGCCAGAGTGGGATCGCTGAGCCAAGGTATGGTGGTCTCCTGCGTCATGAGCCCCAACTCGATCAGCGTTCGGTTGATCGTACCGAAACTTCCGTTTAGTAGGTTCTGCCACACCAGCATCGAGACGACCGCAGGGACCGCGTAGGGGAGTATAAAAAGGGTTCTAAAGATCGGCGATATCTTCAATTTGGTCTCATGCATGATGACCGCCATAAGCATGCCGCCCGCATAACAGGTAACCGTCGCGGCGGTCGCCCACACGAGGGTCCACGCGGCGACCCTTCCCAGCGCGCCGGTCCACGTGATATTACCTCCGAACATTGTCTTGAAGTTATCGAGGCCGACCCAGTCCACCGTATTATTGGGCGGAATATGATCCGGCGATGAGTAGTTCGTAAAGGCTACGGACGCGGAGAAAACCAGCGGAACCACAACAAAGAACAGTATCAACACAACAAGCGGCGAAAGCGCCGCAACGGGAAAGGCTTTCGTCGTCATTTCCGAAAAGATTTTCTTATGAGAAGGAAGCTGACCGAGAGCACAATAATCCTTGTACGTTGAAAGAGCGCTTCGCACGGAAATCGCGTAAAGGGAGACAAATATAAACAGTACGGCAAGAACGATGATTCCGTCGATCAGCATGAACATCGAGTGATCCTTTTCGAAAATCGTTACGCCGGGCTTCGGTTCGCCCAGTGTGATCACTCCGCCGAGAATGCGGAAGATAAACGGAGAAAGCGCCAGAACGGCGACTTCGACAGCAGCAAAAATCGCTCCCTTTATGTATTGCTTCAGCATGGTCAAATGCGCAAGTCCCATGAGCAAAAGCGACAGCAAAAGGATCTTTTTTCGAGAGGAACCGTCACGAGCCAGAGTAACCATTTCAGGGTATCCCTCCCCTCCTCAAACGAGAAGACTTCGAGCATATAAGAAAATTCCAAAGTGCTGGGGATGCATGGGGCAAACCATGCATCCCTTTGCACCAAGGAGGGAAGTGATCTTATGCGACGAACGATACGATCGCGGTATCCAGAGCTTTCAGCTCCGTCTCGACATCGGCGCCGTCCCAGATGTTGCTGCTCGCGCTGCCCGCTGCATCCCAGAACGCACTCATTTGAGGCACCGAGGGCATCGGGAAAGCATAATTCAATTGATCGATGAATCCCTTGGCGTACTCGCTCTCGACCTTGACGTCGATCGAAGGAAGCGCGCCGGTGATCTCATTTCTAAGAAGTTGCATTTCCTCCGAAATCAGGAACTCGGCAAACATATTCGCTTCCTTTGCGTGCTTGGTATAGGCGGAAACGAACATGCCGCGCGTTCCGGAGAAGGAAGCGGACGGGGTCGACTCGCCGCTCAAAGCGGGCAGAGTCGTGATGCCGTAATTGAGGCCGGCATCCTTAAAGTTGCTGACATTCCAAGGTCCCGAAATGTGCATCGCAGCGGTCCCGGCGGCAAATGCGCCGTCCGCGGTACCCGTTCCGAGATCGGCCGCCGGCAGATTGATGACTTCCTTAATCTTCTGGAATTCTTTCATTCCTTCAACCGCATTCGGCGTCGCCAGGAACGACGAGGAAACATCCGTTCCGCTCGGCCCGAACAGGCGGTTGCCGCCCTTCGTGGTAAAGAGGATCGTGTAATACATCGACGTTACATCCATAACAAAGCCGTATTTTCCGGGATTCGCGTCGTTGAACGTCTTGCACCAATCCACAAGATCCGCCCAAGTCTTCGGCACCTGATCCTCGGAGATCAAATCCTTGTTGTAATACAAGGCGTAGGTCTCGGCCGATGTCGGATATCCGTACATCTTGCCGTTATAGGTCAAAGCCGCGGAGCAAGCGGGAAGCACAGCCGTCTTCACCTTATCTGCGTTGGCGGTCTCCAGAATATGCCCGCCGGACACGAGCTCGCCGAGCTTATCGTGCGGAGCGGCAAACAGGTCCGGTCCGACCCCGCCGGGGCCGTCCAGGGCAATCTGCGATGATGAATCGCCCAACTCAACGTTTACGAACTTGATCGTAATGTTCGGATTTTTGGCCGTGAAGGCCGCTCCGGCCTGTTCGATCCATTGGTCCGGTCCGTCAACGGACTCCCAAACGACCAATTCAACCTTCTCCTGCTCTTTTTCGCAGGCGGCGGCGAAAACGGTCGCGAGCAACACCATGGCCATCAACAAAGCAAACACTCTCTTTTTCATAATCTGCACCTTTCTTTCTCTTGTCGAAACCGTTCCGATCGCGGCTCTATACCGCAATCCGGCCGGTCCCGACGGATCCGATTACTGAGTCGATCTTTTGAGCGCGATCTGATAATTCAGTATCGTTCTCTTCTTAATTTCCTTACCGGAAATCATGTCGATCAAGCTTTGTCCCGCTACCACCCCCAATTCTTTCACATCGATTTCCAGTGCCGTAATCGGCGGATTGTTATATTTCAGATGCGCGCTGTCATAAAACGACGCGATCCGAATGCCGTCCGGAATGGAAAGTCCCATGTTGTTCAACTTTGACAATACTTGACTGCATATGATGTCGTCTCCGCATAAAATGCAGTCGGCGCCTTCTCGAATTGCTGCCTCCACGCTCTTATCGATTGCCGTCTTACTGCCGATGTTCTGAAAAACGATTCTTCTGTCCGGACCTTCCGGACTTGCTTCGGCCGCCCTGATAAAACCGCGATAACGGCTGACATTCACCGCATGCTCGTCGCTTCCGATAATCAAGGCCGTTTTCCGGTTGCCCATCGAAATAAGAAGCGAGGTTAGTTTCTCGCATGCGGTCTCGTGATCCGTGTCGATCTGAACCAGCGCTTCGTCGTTACTCGAACCGACGACCAGAAACGGGACGCCGGTCTTCTTGAGGTACGTTGCCGCCAGATCATGAACGAGAAGTCGGGTTAAAATGATGCCGTCGACTTTTCTGTTATGAACCAGCCGCTTCAAGGCCGAGATATCCTTTTCGACCACCACCGTTACGATGACATCGTAATCGTTCGCCGCGGCGGCCTCGCAAGCGCCCAGGAGGAATACCTGAAAAAACGGTTTCTCCGCCAGATCCGAATCCGCCGGAAGGATTACGCCGAGATTATAGGTCTTGGACTGTGCCAAGCTTCTGGCAATAAGGTTCGGTGCGTAATCCATATCCTTGACGTACTGATGGACGCGCGCGCTGGTCTCGGCTCCGATTCTGCCCTTTCCGGACAGCGCTCTGGATACCGTGGATTTGGACAACCCCAATTCCCGGGCGATGTCGTCCAGCGAGATCTTTTTTCGCGTCAAGATCTTCTCTTTCATCGGTACGCCTCTTATGAATCAGTCGATTCGATACAAATAGAAATCATCCATCGTCCCCCAGGCTCCGGGCGTTCCGTTGACCGTAACGCCGACCGTAACGGAGCCGTCCGTCACACGGATCGCCGGAATGGCCGGAATTTGCCACTCCTGCCATCCTTTGAGTTCGACCGGCACTTCCTCTTCTTCTCCGCCGGTTTTAGCGAAAAGCATGATATTGTCGTCCGGTTTCGCGCTACTCCCCTGAATCGCCGCGGTTATCGCATAGGTTCCGTTCGGAAGTCCCGTGAATTCCTGCGTCATTGTGAAACGCACCTCGCCGACGGCCCAATAGTGCAGCGAATAGTCGCCGGAATACGCGTCCGCCGTCTTCAATTGCCGGTCGGTGCATTCCGTGCCGTCTTCCGGATAGACGATCTTCCACGCCGACATATCTTCCTGCTCAAAGCCGTAATTCACCACATAATTCTTCGGATTCAACCGGACCTCGCACGCGATTTTTCCGGGCCACCCGTTCAGCACACCGTATACGACATGGCTTCCGGCGGCGCTGTTGTCATTGCCTTCGGTCAGCGCGTCGATTTGTTGCTTCTGCTCATCGTTCCATGCGATCGGCATTGACTCGACGGTACCGTCGTTATAAGTAACTTCGACCGTCTCCGGCCATGAAATACTCTCCCCGATCGTAACGGAAACGGATGTGTCCTTCACATCGTCGATCGCGCGCACAACCTTGTTGCCCTTAAATGCGTACCCGAATACATACAGGGAATCGAGCGGTTTTCCGTCCGGATCGAAAAGCGCCTGATTATCAACCGCCGACCCCCCGTACCATACTCCCGCATCCTCGGGATCATACGCTCCGGCAAAGCTTGCCGCCCAGCCGGAACCGCGGGTCTCCCAAAGCTCTTTGTTCTCTTCGACGGAAGACGGCGGGCCGACCGCGATCCAAGCAGGCTCCCAATAGCAGACTCCGATGCCGGCTTTCCCGATGCTCGCCACCGAGGCCATAACATCACGGACGAAATTGGCTTGCCCTTGAACCGTTGCGGGATAAAGGGCCAAATCGGAAGGATCGGAAATCGTATTGGCGTGTCCGTCAGAGTCTTGAAGCGAGTACGCATATGCGGTCTCGATGATCATGACCTTCTTTTTATAGGTATCCGCGATGGTCTTAAGAAGCGCTGTCACATTTTCGAGCGTCCCGTGCCAGTAGGGATAATAGGAGGAAGCGAAAACGTCGTAATCGACTTCATAGCGATCGAGGTTAAATGAATACGCAGAATATCGGTTCTCAGTTTCCGGATTTGAAAAGTGTATGGCGATCAGGATCTTTTGCTTCTCTGACTTTGCGATTTCACGGACAGCTTTACTCCCCGAAGAGAGTAATTTTGCCATGTCCGGCCATGCCGTCACGCCGGCGATCCCGTTGTTGATCTCATTTCCGATCTGGACCATTCCGATATCCGCTCCGCCTTCAATCAACTGCGCAAGGCTGTTTTTCGTAAAGTCAAAAAGTGCGGATTCCTTGTCCGCTACACTCATTCCGGTCCAGGCCTTCGGAACCATCTGCTTTCCGGGGTCTGCCCAGAAGTCGGAATAGTGAAAATCCACGAGCAGCTTCATCCCTTGTTCCGCGGCGCGTTTTCCGATTGTAACAGCTTTGGCGATGTCATTCGTACCGCCGCCGTAGCCGTTGCCCTCGCTGTCATAGGGGTCATTCCATATGCGTACGCGTATATAGTTGACACCCGCTTCCTTTAGCGTCACGAAAATGTCTTGCGGATTTCCGTCGCGGTCCTTATAGATCACGCCGCTTTGCTCCAGCGCGATCACACTCGAGATATCAACACCTCGTATAAAATCGTCAGACAGTGAGGGAATTTTGTTCACGGAAATAGCGATCGGAGGTAAATTCATCGCCCGGCTCGCGCATGCGACCGATCCGATTGCCGGAAGCAATACGGTGAAAACGAGTATTACGGAAATAATCCTGTTCCTCATAAATCACCTTTTATAAAAAACGAGTGCAAAAGCGGCGGATCGATTGGCATGGGCGAACGGTTTCCGGGCTCATAATATTCGTTTGACTGTCAAATATTTATGACGGTAGCGCAACCGCTTGCTCACAAACTCATACTACACCGATTCATTTTTTATGTCAATAAGCACAAATCAATTTGCCGCAACGGTGCAATATTCGCCGTTAATCATAATATTCCGGCTTCTGTTGCACTTTGTTGCGCTAATGTGATAAATAGATACTGTCGACAGAAATATCGCATGAAAAGAATTTATTGCGCAACTCAACCGCCGCCATGCCGGTTAACATCCGTAGCGTTAAACACCATGGCGGAAATAACACGGACAGGCAGATTTCCGCGAACTATTTTTCGAAAATTAATACGGCTCCGTCTTGATTCGGTCTCCGGATCAATTCCTGCGACAGGATCTCCTGGATCACCATTTCGCCCAGATACAGAATGCGGCAACCGTCCAGAATATGACCCGCCCATGTTTGGGCAGCGTTGCTGATTACGCCGTGAATATGCGGCTCTCCGTTTATGATCGTACCGTCCAGGCTGACGAGTTCCAGCGGTTCCTCCAAATGCTCGACGTGATAGCCGATCGGAAAACCCTTTGTAGTCGTCATTTGAAAGTTCGCTTCGTCGAAGGTGGCGATCCCCGAGAGGACGACGCCGTTCCTGATGTTTTCTTTTCGGGATATATCCGCGATGGTCTCACGCAGAAGATCCCCCTTCTCCAGACTGACGATGATCGTTTTTCCGACTTGATCCGCCGAAAAGTATCGCATATCGATTTTCCTCCCTGATAGAGAATGCCGCACGGTTTAGCGGCGCCTTCGCCGACGTAACTTTTATGAACTCGCGCTTGCCGCCGATGCCGCCCCGGCCGCGGAAGCGGCAGAGGCCGCCGCCATCATGATCAGTATCGCTATATACTGATTGATGAGCATCGCCGTAACTCCTGTAGTTACAGAAACGATCACCGCACCGCCGTCGTCACGGGACGCAAAATCAATCGCGACCAAAGACGAGGCAATTAAAAGAAGCTCGAATTTATAGATCGACCAGGCACTGAAGCCCTTGAGTTTGCGCATATGGCGGAAAGTATCGACCACTTCATCGGCAAGCGTGTCCGTATCTGCACCGAGCAAGGCCAGAAGGCCGATTAACGGATAATTGTAATCGCGGTCGAGCCTCAGTTTTCTGCTTCTGAAGGCTTCGCGCAGAGCGAGCGCGCGCTCCGTCCCGCCCTCACCTGCCCGCCCCATCAGAAGAGCCTGGGCGATACTCTGTGCTCCTCTTCCGGAAGATATCTTTGTCTTCAGCTCTTTATGCATCGTATCCAGGCCGGAAAGGCCGGACTGCGGATCAATCCCCGTCAAAGCAAGGAGGGTTGCCGCGATATAATCACGTTCGGATGTTACGAAAAAGTGCCGGGAACGCATCCCCTGATAATATTCACGCGCTCTTGCCACAACCGGCGCGAAGTTGGCTTCGTCCGTCCCGACTGCGATCCGGCAGGCCGCAATAACCATGTATGACGACCGGTGGAAACGCTCGCCCTTCATCATATTGTAAACGGCAAGCGTTTTATCGATTGCTCTTTGCCGGTCGTTCTCAAGCGATATCATCGCCGCGACAGCCATGAGCATGTCTCCGCGAAAATATGAAAAAGGCGAAGTGATTCCCTTGATCATTTTCATAGTATCCGAAACGGCCTCGTACGAAAGCGACTGCCCCTGAAGCGTATAGACGATCGCAGCAAGCCGCTTCAGAAGAGCCGACCTCCAAAAAAATCGACCTTTAATGTTCTGATAATTTTCGAAAAAGAGTTGTATTTTTCTCTGTACGCCGTCCCGCATGTTCTTCTCTCCCAAAACTATGATGGTTCCAAAAATTTGTTAATCATATTAATGATACCCCACCTTTTCAAAATCGTACATTATTCCGCAAAATGGAAAAGAACAAATTTACATCTTATCTATGGGATAAAACAGTAATAATGGCTAAAATAAAAGCAGATATTCGGATGTACGGGCCTTTGTTCCGAGGGCCGTACTCAAAGGAGGCGGAGGCCATGACGATCGAAGTTTTCAAGTGCCCTCAGTGCAACGGAAATCTGGAAGAAGTCAACAAATCCGGCTTCTATACCTGCCCGTATTGCGGAGCCCGGATGCAAATAAACGTCTATGAACCGGATCCGAACACACGGCCGGACGGCCGGCGAACGATCTATGATCCGAACACGGGCGCCGAACTTTGTTATATTAAGCTACCGCGCGGATGGCTCGCGGAGGGGTCGATCGAGAATCGACTTCAGAGCGCAAACTGGCCTTTTTGCCTGCGCGTCCGCGCAAACGCGCCGGACCGCACCGCACTGATCCGCTACCAATCCGGGGCATCTTTCAAAGAGGTCGTGAATAGCTCGGTGGAGCGCCATATCGAAGGCGGTTTTGATCAGGCGGAAATGATGCCGATGATGCGTCTCCGGAATCCGGCGGAGTACGCCGACGCATTCATGGCGATCGACGTTCCGTCGGGGACGGCGCTTCAACCGGTTGATACGAGGCCGCTTCCGAAGCTTCCGCCCGAGGACGAAGAAGCGAAACGCCGGCAGGTCTTCGAGGAAACGGCATCCGTCCTTCGCGCCAAGACCCCTCCCGGAATGCGTTCGGGCGTGGATCAGTCTTTCTATAACGGGATCACGCGCGTTTATTCTTTTCTCGAAAACGGGATCGAGATGCGCCAGGCCGTCGCCACGATCATCAGCGGAGTTAAGATATCTTTCGGAGCGCCGATGATGTTTTTCGGGGGCATGAGTACCTCCGTGTTCTGGGATGCGCTCTATGTACTGACATTAAGGGCGCCCGCCGAATTTTTCGAGATTAATTACGAAAACCTCGTGATGTTCTGTTCCTCCATGCAATCCGCGCCGGCCGTCGCGACCCGGATGATCGAAGAGCGTAACCGGATCCTCGGCTATCTGGAAAGCCGTCAGCGCAGTGAGTTTGAGGCCCAGCAGCGAAGACATCAGGAACAGGAGGCCTCCTACGCCGCCTACAACAAAGCGCAATTCGAACGTTCGGACCGCGATTTCAGAGCGCGCCGCGCGAGCTCTGTCGCGCAACAATCGTCCGAAGACCGCATGTCCGACCAAATGAGTGAAGCCATCCGCGGCGTCGATACCTATATTCGACCGGATGGAACCGAAGTCGAGTACTCGGTCATCAACGAAGCGGCTTTCGCGAACGTAAATGACAGCAGGGATACTTTCGCGACACAGAGTAAAGCCTTTGAGTCCGCCGACTGGGTGGAGATGAAGAAGAAGTACTGACTCACCCCGGAAAGCGAGGCAACGGATGGCCGGATTTTCGAAAAAGCAAGTACTCGTCGTGTCTGCAATCGCTGTTTGCGTTGTTATTTTTGTTCTGCTTATCATATTTCTTGCCACGCGGTGTGCACCCAAATTGATATCCGGGATCACAACGACTGCGTCGGCTGTCATCGTCGACCCGTCGGATATTCCCGGTGTTGAGCCGGACGCACTGGTTTTTGAAGATTCGGATGTTGATCAAAAACAAAATCTGGATCAACTCACCGACCCGGCAGTTCTCGGCGATCCTTCTTGTCCGTCCCCGATAACCCTTCTCATATCCGACAAACCGGGACGCCCCGGTTTTCCCGTTGATATTATTGCACCTGATAGCACAACGACCCCACCCGTGATTGAACCGATCCCCGAACCCTCGTTCATCCAGCCGATCTCCCCGGACGCCAGCATTTCTTTGGCAACACCTACCCCCTCGATCATCCTTCCGATTATGCCGCCGGCTCCGTCCTTCATCATTCCGATTGCGACGCCGACACCGTTTCCCGTCACCTGGCTCACGTTTACAAGTCCGGCATCCGGCAACCGTCTCACCGCGGGCACCTCCTTTACGCTTGAATGGTCTGCGGATGATATCGGTCGCACTCCGAAATTCGATATTCATTTGAGTACGGACGGCGGTTTAACCTTTGATCTTATTGCCGAGGACGTAATGGAAACGACCTATGCTCTCACCCTTCCGACTTCTCCTGCTGAGTCGTGTGTTTTCCGAATCGATATTTATGTCTCGAATAGTTATCTCGGATACGGACTGTCTCCGAATTTCAGCATCATCGCTCCGACACCGACACCGACACCCTCACCGACTCCCTCACCGACTCCCTCACCGACACCCACCGCGGCTCCGGTTCCGCCTCCGGTTTATATCCCGGCCGACAACGCATTTATTTCCTCGGAAGGAAACGCAACACGTTGGTTTTCGGTCGAACATGATCTCAATAATGTCGCTTCTTATATTTGGCAGATCTCCACTCAGCCGTTTTCCTGTGATACCGGTTCACTTCCCGAAATAATTCCCGGACTGATTGCCACAGGCAGAATGGATGCCGGTACCACTGAATTCTCCGTTGATTTTGCGTCTCTTCTGAGTCGCTATGAAATTGTCGACGGAATGAAGCCTTCCGAATTTCTTCCGAATCAGGGATCGGAATTCGAGCCGGTTCCGGATATGGTGTTGTTGCCTCAAAGCCGGCGCGTTTTATACTTACGCATCGTTCCGTTAGACGATGGCGGACTTCCGGTCGCAACCCCGGGAAACGGCGTTCCGATCCTATACGGAGAACCGGAGCTCGATCTCGGTTTTCAGAAGGCATTAGGTATCCCCGTCGAAAAGTCCCTGATTATCGAGTGCCCCAAAGAACCCGGAGGAATTCCTGAGATCATGACCGAAAAAGGCCTCGCGGTCTGGGCCGAAAGCGCGGACTATTGGAGTATAGCCATAGATAACGTCCCGCCCGAATCGATAGAAGTCGATTTGCAGCTGTCATCCGTTCCTTTTGCGTCAAGCAGCGCGAGTGATTTTTCGGATCCGGCCGGGCTTATCTACCGCAGTAAGGCTTCCGGACTTGTTTATACAACAGTTACGCGATACTACCATTGGATTTATTCAGATTTTGCGCCATCGCCTGAGAGCCTCGGAAATTCTACTGTCCTATATTATCTGCGTGCGGTGTGCCTGGTTCCCGACGGGCCGACCGGGACGGTTCGGCCGGTCATTTCCGAAACGATTCCGATCTACTATACCGGCGACCCGCTTGTCTTTGCAGCCGTATCCTACGATCCGCCGGATCCTGAGCCGGAAGAGGTCCTTGTTCAATCAAACGCCCCATATACTTATTTTCAGAGATATATAACGACTCAATGGCCGATCTATAAGAGCGATCAGTACTTTGAGGTGACCCGGCCCATTCAGGCCGAGGAAATGTGTTTTTCGATCACCAACAACAAGACGGGAGATTTTCTCCTTCCCTACAGTTTACACAAACAACTTTATCCTCAGACGACCAGGGAGTCGTATCAAGCTACACTGGACGCGATGCTTCCGGTCGGGGCATGGTTTCATCTGACACTCACCGAAAGCGAATGGTCCCGGTTGTGGGGCGATTTCGTTGAACTCGCCAAACAGACGTACAACGGAATTCGAAGCGCGTATAACGGTATTAAGGGTGAGGTCGCGGTTTTTATTGCCGATCGGTTCTCGTTCCTCGGAGAAGACGCGCGCAATCTGATCGAAAAGGCCGTTACGAGAGCGATCGACGTAGGGCTTGCCTCCATCGGACTTCCGCCAAGCTTACCGGATTTTGAAACGATGGCCGAAGAGGGTGTCGATTATTGCCTGCGCGTGGCTTTGGCCGAAACCGGCGCGTCGCTCGGTGTCCCGATCGACGAGATTCCGATCGAGGTACATAACCAGGTAACCGATGAAGTTATAAATCGCATCAATTCGTTGGCCGAAATGAACCGCATCAACCCACTGAACGTCGATTTTCTGAAACCCGCATCCGAAGCGGCCTACCGTCCGGCCTATATTGACGTTCGCGTTTATAATCAAAACGGCGTCCTAAGTCCGACAGGAACACTGACGGTGAGTTTCTACCCGGTTCATAAGCCGCACTATAAGTTTTATGAGTATGTGACGTTGCCGGTCCCGTCCTTAAAGCCCGGAGAGGAAACGATTATTCGGGTGTATCTGAAGCCGGACAATACAGACTCCGCGGGGATATACAACAGTTACTACTTCGGCGAAGAAGGCGACTGTCTTCTTACCGTGCGCGTCGAGTACGATGTACCGGAAGTCCACGAAGCCGCAATAGATCAGGGAATCAGCGGCAGTGACCCGAACCGTCCGGATGTATTTGTTTTTGATTACGACCCGGTGTATGAGTTTCTCGCAATAATGCCTCCGGGAGAAAACATCTATCCGGCCAATCAGTACTATGAATAGAAGATACCCGTTCCCGTCGTTTAGAAACGATTCGCAAATCAGCCGAACCGGATGTCTGATGGTACATTCGGGGCACTTTTCGAGTTGATTCCTGTGGCAAAAATCCGGAAATAATGCTAGTATATGTACTGCTGTTTATGCGGACGTGGTGGAATTGGCAGACACGCTGGATTTAGGTTCCAGTGCGAGAGCATGCAGGTTCAAGTCCTGTCGTCCGCACCAAATATCAAAAAACCCTTCCCCGCGTTCGGACAAGTCCCCGGATCACAAGCGATCCTGCGGAACTCCGGCGGGAGACGGGACTTTTCTTTTTAAGGCGGCGCCGCAAGGCAGCGCGTGAATCAATACTCTTTTCTCTCGTTTTGAGCGCCATTCGGGCGCGAGAGTCTCCTGGTTACGCCACACCGGGGCTTGGGGTTTTTGTAGAAATTAAACTCACAGCCACTTCTTTCTCTTAAAGAAGATCAAGGTTCCGATCGCCGTCAATATACTGATCCCGATTACAAACAGATAGCCGTAACGCCATCCGAATTCGGGCATTTTGAGGTTCATGCCGTACCATCCTACGATGAGGGTCAGCGGGAAGAAGAACGACGTGATGACAGTAAAAACCTTCATAATGCTGTTGAGGTTGATATCGATTTGTGTCTGGTACGCTTCTCTTACTTGGGTCACGTAATCGCGCAGGTTCAGGACACCGTCATAAAGTCGCGTCGCTCTGCCGGAAAGAATTCTGAAATTACGCTCTTCTTTCAAATCGAGCAGGGCGTTTTCGTTCTGCTCAATCCCTTCATAGACCTCAAGAAGCTGTTGATAGTAGAGCTTCAGCGAAAGGAGTTTTTTTCGAAAAGTCATGATGTCAACAAGATCAATCTTCTTGAAGAGCATCAGCTCGTCTTCGAGGTCCGATATTTCCTCTTCAAGGTTACGGAGATCCAGCGAATCATCATAGGTCAATTTATCAAAGTACAGGTGAATGATCTTGCTGAGACTCAAGTTCTTGATCGGCTCGGTCCGGAGGGATTCGACCATTTTGGTGACGACCGGATCGTCATTACAGATAAATAGGAGCAGATCCCGGGCAAAATAAATACAAACGCGCTGAGGTTCTTTCTTCATATTTGCGACGTCCGGGATATTCAGGACGATCAGATCATATCCGTCGTGACTTTCGAACTTGGATATTCTGCTCGAAAAGATATCCTCCGCCGTCTTGTCGCTGATACCGATCTTACTACTAACCTTTTTGAACTCAGAAAAACCGAACACGCACAAATGCTGCCGATCCTTTTCGAGAAGGGCTTGCTTAACGGTATCTTCGGTCAGGGCGTCTTTTTCGACAAGAAACACCATATTTGATCCCTCTTTACTCATCGAGCCTCAGCACGCTCATGAAAGCCTCCTGCGGAACCTCGACGCTTCCGACCTGCCTCATGCGCTTCTTCCCTTCTTTTTGTTTCTCCAAAAGTTTCTTCTTGCGCGTAATGTCACCGCCGTAGCACTTTGCCAGAACGTCCTTCCGATAAGCGCGGATCGTTTCTCTGGCGATAACCTTTCCGCCGATACACGCCTGTACGGGGACCTCGAACTGCTGCCTCGGGATATTGTCCTTGAGCTTCTCCGCCATTCTTCTTGCCCGGGCATACGCCTTTTCGCGATGAACGATAAAGGAAAGCGCATCGACGATATCCCCGTTGAGCATAATATCGAGTTTCACAAGGTCGGATTTCTGATACCCGTCCACCTCGTAGTCCAACGAGCCGTACCCGCGCGTTCTGGACTTGAGGGCGTCGAAAAAGTCGTAAATAATCTCATTCAACGGCATGCGATAGTGAAGGATGACACGCTTATCGTCCAAATATTCCATGTTCAAATATTCACCGCGCCGTTCCTGACACAGATCCATTATATTTCCGACGTATTCCTTCGGAATCATGATCGAGGCCTTGACGATCGGTTCTTCGATATAGTCGATGTCCGCAGGATCCGGCATATTGGTCGGGTTATCCATACGAATCTCTTCCCCGTTCGTTCTGAACACTTTATACACTACGGATGGCGCGGTCGAAATCAGGTCAAGATTGAATTCGCGCTCGATGCGCTCCTGAACGACCTCGTAATGCAAAAGTCCCAGGAAGCCGCATCGGAATCCGAAGCCCAGCGCGGCAGAGGTCTCGGGCTCGAAGGAGAGCGCCGCGTCGTTGAGTTGAAGTTTCTCCAGAGCGTCCCGGAGGTCCGGATACTTCGCCCCGTCGATCGGATAAAGGCCGCAGAAAACCATCTGCTGGATCTTCTTATATCCCGGGAGCGGCTCGGACGCGGGGCGTTCGGCAAGCGTCACCGTATCGCCGGGCGCCGTGTCCCGAACGTTCTTAATAGACGCACAGATGTATCCGACCTCACCCGCAAGAAGACATTCCGACGGCACCAGAACTCCCGGGTGAAAATACCCGAGTTCGACCACGGTGAATTCTTTTTTGGTGTGCATCATCCGGATCCGGTCACCTTGTTTCACCTGACCGTTTACGATACGGACGTGCACGATAACGCCTTTATACGCGTCAAACTTCGAATCGAAAATCAGAGCCTGCAGCGGAGCTTCCTCATCGCCTTCGGGCGCCGGCAGATATTTAACGACCGACTCGAGAACCGCGTCGATCCCGATATCATTTTTCGCGGATATCAACGGCGCGTGCGCTGACGGAAGACCGATCACGTCTTCTATTTCCATCCGGACTTCCTCGGGCATGGCCGACGGCAAATCGATTTTGTTGATGACCGGCAGGATTTCAAGGTTTGCGTCGAGCGCGAGAAACACATTGGCAAGTGTCTGCGCCTCGATCCCTTGTGCCGCATCGACGACCAGAACGGCTCCGTCGCACGCCAGAAGGCTCCTCAGCACTTCGTAATTGAAGTCGACGTGACCGGGAGTGTCGATCAGATTCAACTGGTATTCAACCCCGTCGTTCGCCTTATAGAACATGCGCGTCGCTTGGGCCTTGATCGTGATGCCCCGCTCGCGCTCGATATCCATGTTATCCAGAACCTGGCTTTGCATTTCACGCGCGGTAAGAACGCCGGTATGCTCGATCAGGCGATCGGCAAGAGTCGATTTGCCGTGATCGATATGCGCAATGATGCTGAAGTTCCTGATTTTCGAAAGTCTGTCCATTATATGTTTGCCGTTTACTTTCTCTCAGAATAATTCGATCGCGTCAAACGGATAGATCCTTGCGATGACGTGGGATTTGATCTGTTTGACCGTGAAGGGGCCGAGTCGTCTGCTGTCGTTACTTGCGCCGCGATTATCTCCGAGGCAATAGTACTGATCCGGTCCGAGCGTTATATGATCGTAGCCTTTCGCGGCACCTTCCTCAGAAACATATGTCCTTACTCCCTCGGTCAGATATGGTTCGATCAGCAAACTGCCATTGATATAAATAAGGCCGTCCACGATATCAACCGTTTCTCCGGGACGTCCGACGATCCGCTTGATCAGATTTTCCTTGTGATAATAGCCTTCCATTCCCTCTGCGTCAATGGTCACGATATCGCCCCGCTCAAAGTCTCCCAGATACACGCTGATCATCTCGACGAAGACCGCGTCATTATCGAAAAGTGTCGGCTCCATCGACTCGCCGTAAACATCATTCCTCTGAACGACAAAAACAACAAGTAGGATCCCGACCAGCAGGCCGAGGCTGATAAATCGCAAGGTGTCCAAAAAGGAATAAAGAAACCCGTGCGCTTCCTCACCTTGATCTTCCGGATGTTCCACCTTTACACGCCGCACTTTGAGTCCCGCAGCTTCAGGTTCCCCGGCCTTCTCCGCTCTTCTGACGAGCAGAACCTCTCCGTCCAGTTTGCTCGGACCTTCCGGCACAATGATGTCCTGCCGGTCCTCTTCCACACGGATCACGCGTCCGTTCAGCACGTCGTCTTCGTCGATCTGCGCTTCTTGCGGTTTTGAACCGGTATCGTCGTCCGTCTTCGCGAAAAGCTCCGGGTCTATGACCGGCTGATCTTCGCTGTCGGGTGTCTCCCCCGATTCTTCCGCTACGACTGTATCCGTCAATTCATTCCGATCTTCGAGCATATCGGCGGAGCGTTCTTCGTCCTTACCGTTTGTATGCTCAGCAGGGTCACGAAACATCGGCCGGCTCCTTTCGAATGTCAATACCCAGTTCATCCAGTTGCTTTGACGAAACCGGCGCGGGCGCCTCCGTCATCAGATCGGAGGAGTTCTGCACCTTCGGGAAGGCGATCACGTCGCGAATACTGCCGCATCCGCCCAAGAGCATCGCGATCCGGTCGAGCCCGAAAGCCAGACCGCCGTGCGGCGGCGCTCCGAATCGAAATGCGTCGAGCAGGAATCCGAACTGCTCCATCGCCTGTTCTTCCGAAAAGCCCAGGAGCGCAAACATCTTATTCTGCAACGCGCGGTCATGGATACGAATGCTTCCGCCGCCAAGCTCGGTACCGTTCAGGACAATATCGTATGCGTTGGAGCGAACCGATCCCGGATCACTGTCCAACAGGCTCAGATCCTCGAGCATCGGGCTGGTGAATGGGTGGTGTTTGGCAACAAACCGACCTTCCTCTTCATCGTACTCCAAAAGAGGAAACTCCGTAACCCACAGGAGCGCCATGACGCTCTCGTCGATCAGATTCATTTTTGCCGCGGCCTCGCGGCGGACCGCCCCGAGCGCTTCGAAGACCGTCTGATTTTTGTCCGAAACGAACAGAATCAAGTCCTCTGCCCCGGCATGCATCGCCGAGGCGATTTCCGAGATGTTTTCGGCGGTCAAAAATTTGAGGAAGGATCCACGCGGCGGGTCGGACGGGATCAGCCATGCCAAGCCTCCGGCGCGATAAGTCTTTGCAACCTCACCGAAGGCTTCGATCTCTTTCCTGGAAAGTGAGGCGCCACCCGGAACGCAGATCGCGCGGACACTGCCGCCCGCAGTCACGGCGTTTGTAAACGGAGGAAATTCAGTCTTCTTCGCGATTTTCGAGAGGTTGACGAATTCAAGCCCGAAACGGATGTCCGGCTTATCCGAGCCGAACCGCTCCATCGCTTCCGCATAGGTGATTCTCGGGATCGGTGAGCGAACAGTAATCCCCATCACATCGCGCATGACCTCGACGATAAAACCTTCCGCAACCCGCATGACGTCGTCGCTGTCGACAAAGGACATCTCCAGGTCGATCTGGGTAAATTCCGGCTGACGGTCCGCTCGCAAATCCTCGTCACGAAAGCATTTGGCAATCTGCATATAGCGATCGTAGCCGGCGAGCATCAGCAATTGTTTGTACAGTTGAGGCGATTGGGGAAGCGCAAAAAAACTTCCGTTCTTGACGCGACTCGGGACCAGATAATCCCGTGCGCCCTCCGGCGTACTTTTGCCGAGCATCGGTGTCTCGATCTCCAGAAAGCCGTTCCGATCGAAATAATCGCGGGCGCATTTGGCGATCCGGTGGCGAAGAACCAGGTTTCTTTGTACGTCGGGTCTTCTTAAATCCAGATACCGGTACTTGAGCCGAAGCGCTTCGTTGGCCGCGACGTTTTCTTCGATATAAAACGGCGGCGTCGCGGCTTCTGACAGGATCCTCAGTTCGGAAACACAAATTTCCAGTTCACCGGTCTTCATCAGAGGATTGGGCGCGCTTCTCTTCCTTACGTTCCCGACACAGGCGAGAACAAACTCACTTCGAATCCGGGAAGCCTTCTCACGTATATCCGCACTGCTGTCGGGTGTAACCACCAGTTGAATTTCTCCGGACCGGTCTCTCAGCGTAATAAAATATAAACCGCCCAAATCTCTGTTGTGATGGCACCAACCCATCAGGGTAACATCCTTACCGATATCCCCGGGGGTAACCTCTCCGCAAAGCATCGTCCGTTTCAGTCCCAAAATTGTCTCCGCCATATTCGTCTCCCGTCAAATATTTCCGTATATATATTCTTTGATGTCCGCTATCCCGTTTTCAATCGAAAACCCGGCGGACGTACCGTCGCTCATTCTTTTGAGCGAAAAGGTCCCCGCGGCCGCCTCATCCGGTCCGATGACCGCGACAAACGGGATCCCGGCCTTGTTCGCATATTTCATCTGTGCCCGGAAACTTCTTCCGACAAGATCGGTCTCGCACCCGATACCGGAAGAGCGCATCCGAAAAGCCAGTTTTCGACAAGAAGCACGCGTCTCTTCCGAAAGGTTTGCGATATAGACCTTGACGGGGCTTTCCTCTAAAAGTTCGATCCCCTGCGCTTGCATTTCCATCAAAAAGCGTTCGACGCCCATCGCGAATCCGACTCCGGGAACATCCGGTCCGTCCATCATCCCGACCAGTTTGTCGTATCGGCCTCCGCCGCAGATCGTCCCTTGCGTTCCCACATGGTCGGAAACAAACTCAAAAACCGTTCTGGTGTAATAATCGAGCCCCCGGACAATTCCGGGGTCGACCGTGTATGTGATGTCGAGGTCGTCAAGGGCGCTCTGGAGCCCTTCAAAGTGCTCTTTACATTCCGCGCAAAGAAATTGAAGCTGCCGCGGCGCGTCGGCTGTGTATACCTTACAGCGCGGTTCCTTGCAATCGAGAATCCGCATCGGATTCTGCTTCATCCGCTCGTTACAGTCCGGGCACATGCCCGTAAGTTTGTCCGAAAAGTATTCTCTCAGCTCCTCATAGTACGCGGACCGGCATTTCGGGCATCCGATGCTGTTGATGCATAATCGCGTCTCCCGAACACCCATCCGTTTGAAGAACAGCAAGAGAAGGCTGATGATCTCCGCGTCGATATCGGGTCCCTGCGCGCCGAACGCCTCGACGCCGAACTGGTGAAATTCGCGGTACCGCCCTTTTTGCATTTTTTCATAACGAAAAGCATTGATCATATAAAAGAGCCGCACGGGCGCCGGCAAGGAAGACATGCCGTTCTCGATATAACTTCTGACAACGCCCGCAGTACCCTCCGGTCTCAGCGTCATACTACGCCCGCCTTTATCGTCGAACGTGTACATTTCTTTACGAACGACGTCGGTAGATCCGCCCACGCCCCGGGTGAAAACTTCGGTATGCTCAAACGTCGGAATCCGGATCTCGCAAAAGCCATATCCGGCGCAGACTTCCGAAAAGACCCGCTCCGCCCGCTGCCATCCGGAAACCTCTGCGGGCAATATATCTTTGGTTCCTTTGGGGACCGAAAAAGCCATCTTCACTCTCCTTAAGGGTGCGTTACAATTGCCGGCCGATGAAAACCTGCAACTTGTTATTATACATCACGGAAGCTCAAGACGATAGAGCAACATCGACAGAACGGCAAGCCCCGCAGTCTCGGTGCGAAGGATCCTCTTCCCGAGCGATACCGCGATCGCGCCTTTTGAGACGGCGTATTCGATTTCCCGAACGTCGAATCCCCCCTCCGGACCGATGAATATCGAAATCCTCGGCACATGCCTTTGGAGCTGCGCATATTCCGGTTGCGGCTTCTCGTTTTTCGAAAAATCAACGGGTTCACATCGCCCGGCAAAATCCTCCAGCGCCTCGAAAAACGACACGCTTCGCTCTTCTTCCCACGGGATGAACACGAGATCTGAAATTCGGCACGCCTCATCCATTGCTTCCCGAAAAGAATCCGGCGCATGAATGCGCGGAACGATTCCCCGCCCGCTTTGCCTCGCCGCCTCAAGGGCGACCTTCTGCCAACGCGCAGTTTTCTCGGCCGATTCGCGGGCACCGACCTTAACGACACAGCGCGCGCAGGCGACCGGATAAACGGCGGAGACTCCGAGTTCCACGGCTTTTTGAATGACCGAAGACATCTTGTCGGCTTTCGGAAGGCCTTGATACAAAAACGCCTCGTACGGCGCCTCGTTTTGATTCGGCGTCCCGGGACCGAGAGCAATTTCGATGCGCTTTGCCGCGGGGTTGACGATTATTCCCTCGTAGTCCGTCCGTAACGGATCACACACCGTAATGCTCTCTCCGGCGCGCATTCGCAAGACATCGCGGAGATAGCGGCTGTCTTCTTCTCCGAGGATATAGGACCCGGTACCCGGTTCAATCGGGTGTTCGGAAAATAATCTGGTCATATTTTCTCCGATTTCTGTCGATTCTACGATGAATTATATCAAAGAACGCGGGATCGATAAAATTTTCCATTGAATATGCCGCAAAATAACTGTAAAATATTAATGTATTCCTTAATTCGGGATGATTATAATCAACGGAAATCGAACCACGTGTGAGGAGGAAATATCATGAAGTATGAAATTAAAGGAACACCTCTGCCTGTCGTCATCTGCGAACTGGACCCTGATGAGTTTTTAATTACGGAAAAAGGCTCCATGAGTTGGATGTCACCGAACATGGAAATGGAGACTGTCGGCGGAGGAGTCGGCAAGGCTTTGGGACGTATGTTCTCGGGCGAGTCGCTTTTCCAGAACAAGTATACGGCGAAGGGCGGTAAGGGCTTGATCGCTTTTGCCTCAAGCTTTCCGGGCCAGATCATGGCGCTCGATATTCAACCCGGTAAGAGCATGATTGTTCAGAAGTCCGCATTCCTGGCTTCTCAGCCGAGTGTTGAGTTGTCCGTCCATTTCCAGAAGAAACTCGGCGCCGGATTCTTTGGCGGTGAGGGATTCATTATGCAGAAGCTGGCCGGACAGGGCGTCGCTTTTGTGGAGATTGACGGCCATGTTGTCGAGTACAATCTTCAGGCGGGCCAGTCGATGATGATCGATACCGGATATCTGGCAGTCATGGAAGAGAGCGTTTCTATGGATATTGTGACCGTCAAAGGCCTTAAGAATAAGCTCCTCGGCGGCGAGGGTTTCTTCAACACGAAGGTGACCGGCCCCGGACGCGTTTGGCTCCAGACAATGCCCATCAGTGCCGTTGCCATGAATATTATTCCGTTTATTCCGGCCAAGTAATCTTCGCAGAAAGAATATATAAAAATGCCGTCCGATCCATATCGGGCGGCATTTTTTGATGTTTGGCGCTTGATAACTATTCCTGGATTCCCGGAATCTTCGGCAAGGTCGCGAAACCCTCCGCAAGGTCGGCATCCGTAGGCACATAATCCTTCATCTTGCCTTCGCGATAAGCGGTATAAGCACCCATGTCGAAGTTACCGGTTCCGCTCAGGTTAAAGAGGATGACCTTGGACTCGCCGGTTTCCCTGCACTTGATCGCCTCTTGCATGGCCGCGAGGATCGCGTGCGCAGATTCGGGTGCGGGAAGGATCGTCTCACACTTTGCAAACTCTACCGCCGCCTTAAAGACATCGGTCTGCCTGACCGCTCTGGCCTCGTCGAGAAGACCGTCGTGATAAAGCTTCGAGAGGACCGGAGACATACCGTGATAACGCAGTCCGCCCGCGTGATCCGGTGAAGGAATGAATCCCGCTCCGAGTGTATACATCTTAGCCAGAGGTGTCATATGACCGGTATCGCAGAAATCGTACGCATACTTTCCGCGTGTCATCGTCGGGCAGGAAGCCGGTTCGACCGCGATGAAGTGCGGATTGGCCTTGCCCTGAAGTTTATCGCGCATAAAGGAAGCCATGATTCCGCCCATGTTGGAACCGCCGCCGGCACAACCGATGACGATGTCCGGGTACTCGTCGATCATCTCCATCTGGATTTTGCACTCCTCGCCGATGATGGACTGGTGAAGGAGAACCTGATTGAGGACGGACCCGAGTACATACCGATACCCTTCGGTCGTGACGGCCTTTTCGACCGCTTCGGAAATCGCGCAGCCGAGACTGCCGCCGGTATTCGGATGTTCCGCTAAAATCCTGCGGCCGACTTCGGTCGTCGTGGACGGCGAAGGGATCAACTGAGCCCCGAAGGTCTCAATGACAGCTTTGCGGTATGGTTTCTGCTCGGAACTGCACTTGACCATGTAGACGATCAGATCGAGTCCGAAATACGATGTGGCCATCGCCATCGCCGTGCCCCATTGGCCGGCGCCGGTCTCGGTGGTCAGGCCTTTGAGCTTCTGTTCTTTGGCATAGTAGGCCTGAGCCGCAGCTGTATTGAGTTTGTGGCTTCCGGACGTGTTGTTGCCCTCAAACTTATAGTAGATACGAGCCGGAGTATCCAGTGCCCGCTCCAGTTCGTACGCGCGAACGAGAGGAGACGGTCTGAAGATTTTATAAAAATCGAGGATCGGTCCGGGAATATCAAAGTAGCGTGTTGTGTTGTCGCCCTCTTGTTTGGCGAGTTCTGTACAGAAGACCGGCAGGAGATCCTCCAGTTCGACAGGCTGCATCTTGCCCGGATGGATGTACGGTTCATGCATTTCTTTCATATCCGCACGAACGTTATACCACCGGGTCGGCATCTGATCTTCGGTTAAAAACACTCTCTTCGGTACTTTACGTGACATGGCTGACTCCTTTCCTCGCCGCTTGTGCTTTTCGAAAAGCAACGGCATGCCGTCATCGGGCAAATCAAAAATAACGCTTGTTTGGGGCAAACAAAAAGCTCCCATCCCCTATATGGGACAAGAGCATAACGCCTGCGGTACCACCCAAATTGACCGTGATTATGAGGCACGGCCCACTTACTCCGCGTCGATTCGACGCGCTCCCCTGATAACGGGTGAAGTCCCCGTCAGCGACTACTCGATTCGTGCGGCGCACGCATCTTTCGGGCTGCCCTCTCAGGCCCATTCTCTCTTCTTCCCGTGCCCTGTTCCCATCGTCCGGGGCTCTCTGTGACGGTTCTTTGAAAAGATACTATCCCTGATCAACGGTTTCAATATCCTGTAGGGTGAAGTATGCAACACACCGGAAAACTTGTCAAGTATGATATACTTCGTACGAGGTAAAAACGATGCAAAACGACTATTCCGGGCACGTCCGCACGCTTTTTGTCTGGTACGATGCCCATCGGCGGGACCTTCCGTGGCGCAAGGATCGCAACCCCTATACATCCTGGATTTCCGAGGTTATGCTTCAGCAGACCCGGGTCGACACCGTAATCCCTTATTATGAACGTTTTCTGAAGCTTTTTCCCGATATCCGGGCCTTGGCCGCGGCCGGGATCGACGACATCTATAAAGCGTGGGAAGGACTCGGCTATTATTCGAGAGCCGCGAATCTATCCAAGGGCGCGAAATATTTAGTTGAGAATTACGACGGGGTGTTCCCGAAAACCGCGGAAGATATACGTAAAATACCTGGGATCGGTCCATACATCGCGGCGGCGATCCTTTCGATGGCATACGGTGAGCCCGAACCTTCCGTTGACGGGAATCTGATCCGCGTAATTTCGCGCCTGAATGCGATGGATGGTACACCGGACGACTCTTCTTCGCGAAAAGCGATTACCGCGATTGCCCGCGATATGATCCCCGCTGATCGGCCGGGCGACTTCAACGAGGCAATGATGGACATCGGCGCGACAATCTGCACGCCCAAATCCCCCGCTTGTGAAATATGTCCGTTTCATGCTCTCTGTACAGCCAATAAACTCGGTACGCCCGAGATGTTTCCGGGAAGCAGGAAGGCAGCATCTTTGCCCGCCTACCCGTTTACCGTCTGTGTTGTATCGTGGAACGGTTCGGTGTGGGTTCAAAAAAGACCTTCAGAAGGTCTTCTGGCCGGGCTTTATGAGTTTCCGATGTTTCCCGGACACCTGTCGCCGGAAGAAGCGAAGCAGTCTCTTTGTTTGACCACGGGCATCTCGGCCGTTTGCGCGGCACGACCCGAAGAACTTCCGAATTCGACACACCGCTTTTCGCATATGATCTGGGATATGAAGGGTTATTTGTTTCGTATCGACGCCGAGCCTTCCAAAGAAAGTTCTCCGCTCTATTTCGCCGAGAATAATGGCACGAAGTCTTGTAGGTTCGTTACTCCGGATGAGTCCCGAAAACTCGCTTTTCCGACGGCACTTCGGGCATATACCGAAGCAATTCGCCCTCCGAAATCCCGGCCCGGCTGAACAGGTATGCGTGCCAGTCGCCCTTACGGACCGATTCAATTAAGGCATAATCCCTTTCTTTATAGGCGCGAAGTACCTCTTCGCTTCGGTGATCAATGATTCCCGACACGAGCAGTAAACCGCCTTCATTCAGGTATTCGGGGAAGGACGGGCACAGATCGATGAGCACATCCGCGATAATATTCGCGACAACAATCGAATAATCCTTCCGATATGCGTCAGTCAGGACCCCGCAATGCACCTTAACCTTTGAACGGTTGGCGTTGATGTTCTCCGATGCCACCATGATCGCGGTCCGGTCAATATCGATGGCTTCGACATATTCGGCGCCGAGCCGGTCCGCGATGATCGATAGAATGCCCGAACCGCAACCGAGATCGAGGACCCGATCCCCGGGCCGGAGGATTCGATCCAGAAGTTCGGCGCACATGGAGGTCGTCTCGTGCGTACCGGTCCCGAAAGCCGAACCCGGATCCAGGTAGATAACATGTTCTCCCTCACCGGCGCTGTATTCCTCCCAGGACGGCGATACGGTGATGCGTTCGGATAATCGGAAGGGCTTATAATCCTTTTTCCAATTGTCCGCCCATTCTTCCTCGCGGACAGTTACGCAATTGACTTTCGCGTCTCCGACCGGCAAATAATCGGCGATTTTCACCAGACGGGAAATAATTTGTCTCTTGAGCTCCGCGATGGATCGTTCTTTCCGGGGGCGATCGGCATAAAGCTCTTGTCCGCGATTCATCGGTTCCCGATCTTGACGGAGCTCGGCTGTGATCACCATCTCTCCTTCAGAAGGGAAATACGCTTTGATCACCACATCCGATCCAAGAGAATCAATGAAAGCGTCGTCCGCATAGGCCAGAGAATCCGGCGCGTTCAGGATCTGTTTGATATCGGACGGATCTTCGACCGACACACCTTCCGCGCCCAATTCAAAAAGCATCTCGCACACGGCGTCGGATGCTTCCTGAGTAGTATTGACCGTAAATTCGATCCAGTTCAATTCAGATGCCAAAGATATCCTTCACTTTCTTGAAAAAGCTGTTGCGCTTCTGATAATTCCTGTCCGAAAGCGTCGATTCAAATTTCTTCAACAGTTCTTTCTGCTCCTCGGTAAGGCTGGTCGGCACTTCCAAAACAAACCGGCATATATGATCTCCGCGGGTTGTCGGGCGGTTCTTCATCGGGATTCCTTTCCCCCGTAGCGTATAGGTATCAAACGGCTGTGTTCCGTCTTTGATATGCGTAGTCACCTTACCGTCGATCGTTGGGATCTCGATATCGGCTCCGAGGACCGCCTGAGCGTATGTGATCGGCAGATCACAGTAGGTGTTAACCCCCCTTCGCTCGAAAACGGGGTGCGGCCGAACCTTGAATTGAACATAAAGATCTCCGTACGGACCGCCGCGCAATCCGGGCTCCCCTTCCCCCTTGATCGGCATCATATCGTCGGTATCGACACCCGCCGGGACATGGATCTTCAGATCCTTCTTTTTGGCGCGACGACCGCGACCTCCGCAAGCGGTGCAGGGATTACGAATGACGGTACCTCTTCCGCCGCATGCCGGGCAGTCCCGCGTAACCATCGTCATTCCGAAAAGAGTCTGCGACTGTTGTTGGACGCGACCGGAGCCCTTACAGGAAGGGCAAGTCTCCGGTGATGACCCGGAAGCGGCGCCGGAACCTCTGCAGGAATCACAGACATCTTCTTTGGTTATCGTAATGGTTTTATCGACCCCGAACGCGGCTTCCATAAAATCCAACGACATACCGTATTTGAGGTTAGCTCCCTGCTCCGGTCCGCTTCTTCTTCTGCCGCCGCCTCCGAACGCCCCGCCGAAAATGGATCCGAAGAGGTCCCCCAAATCGATATCCGATCCCGAGAATCCCGAGAATCCCTGACCGTCCATTCCGGAATGACCGAACTGATCGTATTGCCGACGCTTTTCGCCGTCAGACAGTACCGCATAGGCCTCGTTGACTTCCTTGAACTTTGCCTCCGCAACCTTATCGTTCGGATTCAGGTCGGGATGGTACTGCTTGGCCAACTTTCGGTAAGCCTTTTTCAGATCCTCATCCGATGCGCTCTTGCCGACTCCGAGAACCTCATAGTAATCACGCTTTTCTGCCAAAGACGTGTCCTCCTCGTGTATAAGTCCGGATAAAAACAGGAAACGATGCGGCATCTCTGCCGCATCGATCTGTCTTTCGGGTCAACGGATCAGAAATCTCCGCCCGCATTCTTGAAGCCTTCTCCGCCGGCTCCGGGCCCTTGATCGGCTCCGGGATTCTCATACCCGGCATAATCATCCGGATTGGGAGGGGTCTGACCGGCGCCGGAATCCGGCTGTTTATAGAGCTTTTCGCTAATCTTGTAGAACGCCTGTTGAACTGCTTCCGTCTCTTTCTTCATGTCTTCATAATTGTCTGAGCTGATCGCCTGCTTGAGTCTTCCGAGCGCCTCGTTCACCGGGACGCGGTCGGAAGGATCAATTTTATCGCCAAGCTCCTTAAGCGTCTTTTCGGTCTGATAAACGGATGTCTCCGCGTGGTTTTTGGTCTCGACTTCTTCCTTGCGCTTGGAGTCCTCCGCGGCATGAAGTTCGGCTTCTTTGATCGCGGACTTAATCTGGTCCTCGGTCATATTGGTCGAAGCGGTAATCGTAATTTTCTGCTCGCGACCGGTGCCCATGTCCTTTGCCGTTACATGAACAATACCATTGGCGTCGATGTCGAAGGTGACCTCGATCTGAGGAACACCGCGCGGGGCGGGTGCGATCCCGTCAAGAATGAAATTACCGAGCGTTTTGTTGTACGCAGCCATCTCGCGTTCGCCCTGCAGCACGTGAACGTCGACCTGTGTCTGGCCATCCGCGGCCGTTGAGAAGATCTGACTCTTTTTCGAGGGAATGGTTGTGTTGCGCTCGATCATCTTGGTGAAAACACCGCCTTGCGTCTCGATGCCCAGGGAAAGAGGCGTAACGTCCAGTAGCAGGAGTCCCTTGACATCTCCGGTCAGAACAGCCGCCTGGATCGCCGCACCGATGGCGACACACTCATCCGGGTTGATTCCTTTGAACGGTTCCTTTCCGAAATACTTCTTCACGGCTTCCTGGACGGCCGGAGTGCGGGTTGATCCGCCGACAAGAAGGATCTTATGGATGTCGCTCGGGGTCATGTTCGCGTCCGACATCGCCCGGCGCAGGGGCTCCATGGTCTTTTCCACCAGATCGTGCGTCAGCTCGTCGAACTTGGCGCGGGTCAGCGTGATATCCATATGTTTGGGACCGTTTGCGTCCGCCGTGATATAGGCGAGATTGATGTTCGAGGTGGTGACGCCGGAAAGCTCGATTTTGGATTTCTCGGCCGCCTCGCGGAGTCTTTGCATCGCCATCTTGTCTCCGCGCAGGTCGACGCCTTGATCCTTTTTGAAGGTTTCGACGAGATAGTCGACGATTTTCGCGTCGAAGTCGTCGCCGCCCAAGCGGTTATTGCCGGCCGTCGCCAAAACCTCGAAGACTCCGTCGCCGATTTCCAGAATGGAAACGTCGAAGGTTCCTCCGCCCAAGTCAAACACCAGAATCTTCTGGTCGGACTCTTTATCCAGTCCGTATGCCAGAGACGCGGCCGTCGGTTCGTTGATGATCCGCAAAACTTCGAGGCCGGCAATCTTTCCGGCATCCTTGGTTGCCTGTCTCTGCGAGTCCGAAAAGTACGCCGGGACCGTGATAACGGCCTGTGTAACCGGCTGTCCCAGATAAGCCTCTGCATCGCTCTTCATCTTGGCGAGGATCATCGCGGAGATCTCCTGCGGAGAATACTCTTTCTCGTCGATCTTCACCTTGTAGTTCGAGCCCATTTCTCTTTTGATGGATTGAACCGTGCGATCGGGATTCGTGACCGCCTGTCTCTTGGCGACCTGTCCGATCAGTCGCTCACCGGTCTTTGAAAATGCGACGACGGACGGGGTCGTCCGGTTGCCTTCCGGATTCGGGATGACGACAGGCTCGCCGCCCTCCATCACCGCTACGCATGAGTTGGTTGTTCCTAAGTCTATACCGATTACTTTTCCCATATTCTTAATCTCCTTTTCTTTCTATGCCCGTTGCTCGAAAATAATTACGCTCTTTTTGTCATGATTTGATCGACGATTCCGTATTTTACGGCCTCTTCGGCGCTCATCCAGTTATCGCGGTCCATGTCCTTTTCGATGGTCTCAAGCGGCTGACCGGTCATTTCGGCCATCAGCTCGTTGAGCTTCTTTTTGGTTTTCTCGATATGTTTGGCCGCGATCAGGATATCCGTAGCCTGTCCTTGCGTACCGCCCGAGGGTTGATGGATCATCACCTCGGCATTCGGCAAGATAAATCGCTTGCCCTTGGTTCCCGCCGCCAGAAGGAAGGCGCCCATCGACGCGGACATCCCCATACAGATTGTCTGAACGTTCGGTTTGATGTGCTTCATCGTATCGAAGATCATCAGACCGTCCGATACCGATCCTCCGGGGCTGTTGATGTAGAATTGAATATCCTTATCCGGATCTTCCGCTTCCAAAAACAGTAGTTGCGCCGTAATGAGGCTGGCGGTGATATGATTGACCTCCTCGGAAAGGATGACGATCCGCTCCTTTAAGAGTCTTGAAAAGATGTCGTACGCGCGTTCTCCGCGGTTGGTCGTCTCGATAACTGTCGGTACCAGATTGGACTTGATGTTCTCGTTTGTCATGTTCTTTCTCCTTTATAAATCAGTTTGCGACTTTCACCACTGAATATCTTAAGACCCTGTCCGCGGTACGATAGCCCTTTTGAAAAACCTGAGCGATACACTGTTCTCCAAGCTCTCCGTCCTCCACGTGAAGCACGGCCTCATGAAGATTCGGGTCGAAACAGACACCTTCCGCGCAATCGATCTCCCGGATCCCGAATTTTGCGAAGACTTCCTGAATCTGCCGATGGATCATCCTAACGCCCTCGGCGACTTTCTGCGCGGTCTCTTGCGAATCCTCGATCTGAAAACACATTGCTCGCTCCACATTATCGATGACCGGAAGCCACTCCTTCGCAATCTCCGCCACCGCATCCGCATAAAGGGATTCACGTTCTTTTTGCGTTCTCTTTCTGAAATTATCGTACTCGGCTAAAAGCCGTAAATACCTGTCCTTCAGCTCGCTGATCTCGGCGTTCGTCTTATCCTCGTGTTCGGGTTTTCTGCCCTTCTTGTCGCCCTTCGCAGTCCCTCCGGACCCCTCGGGGCTGTTCGCGGCTTCGCTGCTATCTGCTTTCGGTTCCGCCGATGGATCCTGCGAAGCTTTGTTGATATTCTCCTGTGCTTCGCCGTGTGGTCTTTTCGTCATTATTCTATCCTCCGTTCAATGCTTTTATTTTTTCGAGTTGATGATTGATCACCTGCCGTATGAAACTGATCTGCGATATGACCTTGGAATACTCCATGCGCTTCGGTCCGATGACGCCGATATTCCCGGCGATCTTGTCCCCTACGTTGTATGTAGTCGTGATGAAACTGCAATCCGTCAATCCCTCAATGGATATTTCCTGCCCGATGCGGATCATATACGAAGCCCTTTCATTCTCCAAAGATAGTTCGTTTACATATCCGGATACGATCCCGTCCATGGCCAAAGTATCGAAAAGCGTCCTGGCCTTCGTCACGTTGCTGAACTCGGGAAGCGACAGCATCCGGTTCGTTCCGTCCATATACAGTTCCAGGTTATCGGCCTGCTTGATTGCCGTATAAGCCTCATAGAGCACCTGATTTAAAAGAGAGTCCGGCACATGGGAATCCTTCGCCGCCGAGGCAATAGTGACCAGAGAGATTTCTTCCAGCGGCTTCCCGCTCAAACCGGTCTCAATCGCCGACGAAATCCGTGAAAGTTGCTCCGGCGTCAGATAATCCGGGATACGAACCAACCGGTCCTTGACGATCCCGGCGGACAGAACAACAACCACCAATACCTTTCCGGGCTCAATCATCATCATCTTCAACTGCTTCAGATAGCTTTTCCGAAGTCTTGGGGTGATCGCCAGGGAAACATACCCTGTCTGCTCCGAAATCGTGCTGGAAGCCTTCTTCAGAAGCCCCGCAAGTTCGTCAAAACTCTCGCTGAGTCTTCTCCTGATCTCCTCGCCCTGCGCGTCGGACAACGTGTCGACCTTCATCAGGGAATCGACATACTCTCTGTAGCCCTTGTCGGACGGGACCCTTCCCGAAGAGGTGTGGGGTTGTTCCAGATAACCCATCTGTTCCAGATCCGCCATCTCGTTTCTGACCGTCGCCGAACTGACGCGAAATTCATGGCGCTGAATGAGCGCGTTGGAAGCGACCGGTTCCGCCGTCGAGACATAGTCGTCGACGATCGCCTGAAGAATTTGCTTTTTCCGTGGATCCAAAGGCATAATCGGTCGCTCCTTTCCCGGGATATCACCGGCGCCCGACATGGGCTTGCGCTTATCGCGTACCGGCTGATTATAGGGTTAGCACTCCTAATCATCGAGTGCTAAAACCAATTTAGCACCAATGTCAAAGAATGTCAAATGGTAATTCCGGGAGAATGGAAATGTTTTTTCCGCTACACAAAGCTCCGGAAAACCTCGTTGCCGAAGTCCAGTCCCTTCTGACTTAAAAACCAAAAGTCCCCGGTTTTTTCGATCAGGCCAAGCAGAAGGAGCGACTCCAGTTCAGACCCGAAAATCTCCTCTGCGGGAACCCCGAAACGCCCCATAAATCCGGTCGCCGATATCCCGGATATTTTACGAAACCCAAGGAGCATATACTCTTTCATTTCGGCTTTGCCGTCGATCCGCTCGCACTCCTCGCGGATTGCCTCGAGTCGCGGAGGGTCTTCGAATAATGCCTCGATATACCGCCGGATATTCTTCGTGTTTCCGATCCGCTGTCCGCCGGTATATGAGTGCGCGCCGCACCCGAAGCCGTAATACGGAAGCGCATCCCAATAAACCGTGTTGTGGCGGCTTTCAAAGCCCGTCTTCGCATAATTACTGATTTCATAGTGGCGATATCCGGCGCCGGTCAAAAGACGCCGGGTCGTATGATACATATCCCGTTCTTCCTCATCGGAAGGAAGCAAATCGGGGCGTCCGGAATACTTATCGAAAAACCGGGTGCCCTCTTCAAGGCTGAGCGAATAGCATGAGACGTGAGGGACACGCAACTCCGTCAGGTGCAAAACAGAACCGATGACATCCTCGAGCGTCTGTTCCGGGACACCGAGCATCAGATCGCAGGATATGTTCGAAAAACCGGCTTCCCCGGCAAGCGCGATTGCATGATCGGCGTCCCGCGATGTATGTATTCTTCCGAGCCCTCGAAGGACACGGTCCGAAAAGCTTTGAACACCGACCGAGAGCCGGTTGAAACCGACCTCTTTATATCCCTGAAGATGAGATTTTGTAACCGTGCCCGGATTGACCTCTATCGTAATCTCTGCCGCATCATGAACGCCGAAAGAATTTCGCAGTTTTTCGAGGATCCTTCCGGCTTCTTCGGGCGTCAGGAGTGACGGTGTCCCTCCGCCCAGATAAACGGAAGAGAGCGGTCCGCCCGGGGTATGCCCGGATGTCCGATCGATCTCGCGAAGGAGCGCCGTAAGGTAAGGGTCCTTAAGGCCGGTTACTTGATCAAACGACGTGAAATCACAGTAGGGACATTTTCGAACACAAAAAGGGACGTGGACATACGCGGCGGAACATGCGTTCATGCGTTCAGTCGCTCCGCTTCTTTACGGACAATATAGGACAAATAGGAGGCAAACCGTTTAAAACTCGGGGAGCCGTTATGGTCCGGATCCATATACTCGGAAATCCGAAGTGCCCATTCGTGCTTATATTGTCCGATTGCCGGATAACCGACGCGGATTACACGTTCCGCCTTGTGGCCGAGGAGGCATCGGCAAAGGATTTCCCACGTACCGCAGACACTGTCCTGTTCATAATCTTCAAGCACAGACATGTCCGCCTCGGGGTATGCCGTAAGCAACGCTTTTTTATCCCCGATGAGCCAGGACTCGGTCTCCTCGACGCAAAGTCCGATGACAAACGGTAAAGACGGCGCATGCCTCTTGCATAGAGTAATCAATTGATCCTTCAGTTCGGCCGGCGAGTTGTAGTCGGAATCCATCACCACGACCAGCACAAGATCCGTACCCGCATAAATTCTGTCGTAGGCCCGCAGTTTGGCGGGAAGAAGATCCAGAAGTCCGGAAGCTTCCGGCTTCGGCGGCTGGTAGGGATTAGCCGGAACATCCCCTCTGCCCCGGTGCGGACGGACGGATATCTCGTAATCCGAAATGATCGGCGCGAGAATCCTATTCATCAAACGGTTCATCACAACGGCACCCGACCGGTCTTCCGTCAATACCTCAAAACGCATTTTTGTCACTCCGGCTCAATCGTCAAAATGCCCCGAATACCAAATCGCACCCATTCCGACGCCCTGACGGTACATTTCCGATACAATGGGATCGGCTCCCGCGCAACGGATATCGACAGAGTCCGCATCTTCACTCTCCGCTCGTTTAAAAATCCACACCTCATCGGGCGCCATCGCCTCAAGGATGTACGGATTGTGCGTGGAAAATATGATTTGAGAAAACGGATGCCTTATCGTATAGTCGCGGAATTCCGCCGACAGCACGTCAACCATGTCGTGGTACAATTCCAGATCCGGAGTTTCCACGCAAATCAGGGGGCGCGGCATGGGGTCATTCAAGAGAAGCAGGTAAAGAAAGAGCCGGTTCGGGCTGTCGCGGAAGTCGTCGGGTAATTTATCTTTGACTTTGCCGACCGCCGGGATCTTCTCCTCGATCCGGTCCATCAGCCGCTGATAATAGTGAGGGTCCTCTTCTTTCAGATATTGAAGGACATTATTGACATTGGATCCGTCGCTATTCAGGTGTTTGTGGCCGCCGGGAGCTATCTGCTGTTTCGATCCGTTGTTGATCTTCGGACTGCTGAACCGGCAAAAAAACCAATGCGTGATCTCCCGTTGCAATGCATTCAGCACGGCGCACTGAAGGATGTTGCCGTAAGATCTCAAAGCAGAGTGCCCGGAATCCATGATATCGGCATCGATCAGCATTTCCCCGAACATGACTTTACCTTTGCCTTTTTGAACATCGAGCACGGTAATAAAGTTGTCTTCCTTATTCGGATTGATTCCGTAACGGACTTTCTCGGAGTCATACGAGGGCTTGCCGTACGGATCCGGGATCAGGGAAAAGCAATAGGACAGATAGAATTTGTCGGGTAACGCCGGGTTGTGTCCGTTCGACATGATAAACATCAGTTCAAATTCCATCCGGTCCGCTCCCGCCGACAGGAGTTTCGAAAAACCGGGACGTCCGCGGATGACGGAAGCCTCCGCGCAGCCCTTGGTAACGCAATCGGAAATAAATGAAAGACAATCGAAAAATGAACTCTTTCCGGACTGATTCCGACCGATGATCGCGTTAAGGCTGGTCAGAGGAACGACCGGGGATATGCCGGCGGACATCAATTGGCCGTTTTGAACCCGGCCGGATAAAAAATCCCCGAGAAGCGCTCCCGCGCTGTCGTCGAGGAATAATTTGGCATTTCGGATCCGGATTCCCAACAGCATCGGGATACTCCTTTGCGCGTTCTACTTGAGTTCTTTCTTATTTTTCTGAACCTTGACGAGCATCTCCGTCAACTGGTTCTCGATCTCCGTCAGTCGCTGTCTGGCGTAATCGGTTGATGCGACGCGGATCTGCCAAGCGGCCTGATTTGCCTGTTCCACGGTCGATTGAGCCATTTCCCTTGCCCGAAGCGTAATCTCATGCTCATCGACCATGATCGCGGAACGCTGCTCCGTCTCACGCAATATACTTTCCGCCTTCTGGCGGGCACTGGCGACAATCTGGCGGTTCTGCTCGACAATCCAACGCGCCTGACGAACCTCCTCGGGTAAATTCTCCCGGATCTGATTGATCCAATAGAGAACATCCTGCCGGTCTACGACACAGTTGTCCGAAAAAGGAAGCCCCTTGGCTTGAGTAACCGTTTCCTGAAGCTGATCGAGCAATTCAAACAAATCCGTCTCGCTGGATCGATTGGAACGGACATTGTCCTGCGCTCCATACTCCTCCATCAATTCTCCGCCTTCCTTTCAATGATCTTGGACTGTACAAAATCGACAATCTTCGGATTCACCATTTTCGAAATGTCTCCGCCGAAAAGGGCAACTTCTTTGATTGTAGATGAACTGATATATACCATATCCGTACTGCACGGGAGAAGAATCAGGTCATATTCCGGGAGAAGGAGTTTGTTGACGGCCGCCATTTCCGCTTCGATGCGATAATCCGACTCGCCCCGCAGACCGCGAACTACGGCGGAAGCTCCGAGTTTACTGTACAGATCCACCAGAAGCCCTTCAAACATGATCACTTCGACGCCGTCGATTCCCGAAAGACACATCTTGGCCATGGAAACGCGTTCTTCGGTCGTAAATGCGGGCGCTTTGCCGGGGTTGCTCAAAACAGCCACCACCAGACGGTCACAAAGAGCGGCTGCCCTCCGCGCGATGTCCTGATGCCCCAGAGAAAAGGGATCGAAGCTTCCGGGGAACAAAAAGGTCTTCACGATATAACCCCCAAATCATCCTATCTGTTATAAAATGTTAACAGAGTCGTTCCGTACTTACAACATCGGATCAATGTCAAGTTGATTACATTTCCCTCGAAGGTTGTATCGGCGGAATGCTCGATGATCAGCACGCCTCCTTCATTCAGAAGATCGTTTCCGGCGATCAGTTCAGTCGTTTTTTTGAACGCCGATGCGGCTTCCGCATAGGGCGGATCCATAAAAATGATATCAAAACGCCTGTTTGAGTCCGCTAATTTTTTAATAGCGGAGTATACGTCCGAGATGACGATTTCGGTCTGCTCTTCGGCATGAAGTCTCTCGATATTGCTTTGAATGACGGCCGCGACGTTTCTACTGTGCTCGACCATGACCACCTCCGATGCGCCCCGGCTCAGTGCCTCAAGTCCGATTTGACCGCTTCCCGCAAACAAGTCCAGAAAGCGCGCGCCCGGAATGCGCATCTGAAGGATCGAGAAAAGCGCTTCCTTGACCTTATCCGACGTCGGACGTGTTTTTTCGCCCTTCGGCGCGATTAAATGCGTGCCTTTATATTTTCCCGATACAACTCTGGGCATTTCAATTCTCCTCGTACATCAAATCTTTTATCCGATCATTATAACGGCGGCCGATCCATCTCCAAACCGAAGCGACGGCGGAACGCGTCGAAAAGCCTCGCGGATTCGGTTTGGGTCAAGCCGCCCTCCTCTTTGAAAAGTTCGTCGACCGTTTGTGCGATGTGCGCCAAAAGACCTGCGTCCCGATACAGATTGGCAATGCGCAAGGCAGGCAGACCGTGCTGTCTCGTTCCGAAAAAGTCTCCCGGACCTCTCAGTTCAAGATCTTTTTCCGCGAGGACGAATCCGTCGGTCGTTGAACACACTGTCTTCAGCCGCTTGACGGCAAGCTCCTCCTCGCTGTCCGATTTAAGTATACACACTGAACGGTACGGTCCGCGACCGATCCTGCCGCGGAGCTGGTGAAGTGTCGCCAATCCGAAACGCTCGGCGTTCTCGATGACCATCAGCGAAGCGTTGGGATTATCGACACCGACCTCAACCACCGTGGTCGAAACCAGAAGGTTTACGCTCCCGTCGGCGAATCCGAGCATCACCTCATCCTTTTTGCCGGAGGACATCCCTCCGTGCAACAGTCCGACATTATACCCGCGAAACACGTCCCTTTGAAAAAACTCGTACTGCTCGATGACGGAAAGAATCTCCGCATCCGGATCCTCTCCGGGATCGATCTGCGGACAGACATAGTAGACCTGACGCCCTTCATCCATCTGCCTTTTCATGATACCGAAGATCCGCTCATCCTCCGCGGAGGTCGCCCTGTAGGTCTCGATCGGCATCCTCCCGGCAGGGACGGATCGGATCACCGATATATCGAGATCTCCGTACAGGATCATCGCAAGGGTCCTCGGTATCGGTGTCGCCGACATGACCAGTGTATGAAGATCTCTTTGCGGTCCGGCCGTAAGCGCGCCCCTCTGGCGGACGCCGAATCGATGCTGTTCATCGGTAATGAGGAGAGCAAGCGAGTGATACGCGTTCTTTTCAGACAAGACAGCGTGCGTTCCGATGAGGATTTTGGTCTCCCCGTTCAGAAGCCGCGCGCGGATTTTTTTCTTGTCCGCCTCTTTGGTACTGCCAAGCATGAGATCCGCACGAATCCCGACGTCCGAAAAGAGTTCACCTAAATTTTTAAAGTGTTGAGCGGCCAAAACCGATGTGGGCGCCATGAAAATGCTTTGATGGCCGCAGACGGCCGCAAGGCACATAGCGGCCGCCGCAACGGCGGTTTTACCCGAGCCGACGTCACCCTGGACCAGCCGGTTCATCGGGTGGTGACCGGACATGTCCGAAGCGATTTCGCGGATCACCCGATTCTGATCGTCGGTCAGCCGGAAAGGAAAGCCCCGGATAAATCGTTGAAACACATCCTTCGCTGCGCCGTCCGGCCGAATTGACGGAGCACTCCCGGAAAAAGCCCTCTGTTTTTTGATTGACTTCAGGCCGCCGATAATCAGGAATAATTCTTCGAAAATGAGTCGTTTCCCGGCTTCCTTTGTCTCGGATTCCGAATCCGGAAAGTGGATTTTCTCGTATGCATACGGTGCGGAGCAGAGTTTCTCAACCTTTCGGACAGAATCGGGGATCGGTTCCGGAAGCTCCGGCAGGACCCGCGGAAGTATGTTCTCCATCAACGTCCGCACATGATTCTGTGTCAGCCCTTTGGTCATCGGATAAATCGGCCGGATGCCCATAGAGTCCTCTGCGGATTCCCGGCGGAACATCGGGTTGATGACCTCGAAAACCTTACCGTCGCGCTTGATGCGCCCGCGAAAGAGATATGCCTCGCCCTTTTCGAGTTTGCTCCGGTAATACGGTTGATTGAACCAGACCGCCTTGATGATGCCCGACTCGTCTTCCAGGATCGTTTGAAGGACGGAGAATCGGCCTTTTCGAAATAACGGCGGGGTTTGCCGGACGATTGCGCGAAAAGAAGCGTCCGTTCCGTCGGTCAGTTCAGCGATCAAAGTCCTGTGCGTCCAGTCCTCGTAGTCCTTCGGGAAGAGTGAGATCAAATCATATACGCGGTAAACACCCAGACGCCGGAGCATCTCCAGCCTCTTCGGCGGTATGCTCAGGCACTTTTCGACCGGGGTCTCCAAAAGTCCGACCGGACTGCTTTGACAATCATCACGGTCGTTTGGCATAACTGCAAACCTCACGGAGCAAACAGACTTCACACAACGGCTTGCGCGCGGCGCAGACCGACCGTCCGTGCGCAACGAATCTGTGTCCCAGTGTAATCCATTTGTCTTCGGGAATGCAAGCCGCAAGATCCTTTTCGACCTTCAAAGGTTGGTCGGAGTCGGTGAGTCCGAGGCGCTTCGCCACCCGCGTGCAATGCGTGTCCACGACAATTCCGGGGATTTTGAAAAGCTCGCCGCGTATGAGGTTGGCGACTTTCCTCCCGACGCCCGGCAAGCGCTCCAGGTCCGCGCTTTCAGACGGGATCCGGCCGTTGTAATCCGCAAGAAGGATCGCCGAAGCGGCTTTTAGTGCTCTCGATTTTGCCCGGTAAAGGCCGCAACTTTTAATGTCCTCGCCCAACTCTAAGATTTCTGCGTCGGCGAATTCGCGCATGCCCGGATACTTATCGAAAAGCGTCGCCGTAAGCAGGTTCACACGCCTGTCCGTGCATTGCGCCGAAAGGATGCTCCGAACGAGAAAGTGAAAAGGATCCCCGTCGAAATCGAGAGAGCAAGCCGCATCCGGGTAGAGTTTTTCGAGTTTTTCCAGAATGACCTGTACCTTTTCGGATATAATCACTCAATCGATCCTTTCGGTCGGACTGGTGAGGGTAAAAACGAATTTTGCTCCGCCCCAGTCTTTGCTGTCCTCGACACGAATCCCTTGTCCGTGGGCGACAAGAATCTCTTTGCATATAAATAAACCCAGCCCGGATCCGGCATCGGTTCTTGACGGATCGATCTTATAAAAACTGTCAAATATACGGGTCCTCTGGTCGGACGGGATGCCCGGTCCGGAATCTTCGACGATCACGGTGATTTGGTTGTCCTTGGCCTCAAAATACGTAGTGATCGCGATCGTTCCGTCTTCCGGGGAAAACTTCATTGCGTTGGTCAGCAGATTGTATAAAACTCTCATAATGGCTTGGCGATTTCCGAACGCAGTCAGTTCACCTTTGTCGTTTTCGAAAAGTTCCAACTGAACACCGAGATTTTTGGCCGAGAGTTGATTTTCCAAGTTGGAAAGTGTATCGCGGATCAAATGATTGATATCAAAAGGCTCCATATTCTCAATGTCCACGTGCGCAAGAGACGTCGCCTCCGTCATCGTATCGGTTAAGAGTTGGATGCGTTCGACCTCCGCCTTGACGATCTTCATGTACTTGTCGACTTTATCCGGCGGGATTGTTCCGTCCATGATCGCCGAAATGAATCCGTTAACGGAAGTTAAAGGAGTTCTCAAGTCATGCGCGATACTGGATATGAAGACCCGTCGGTCCCCCTCCTGGCGCTCAAGCCGCTCGATCATATCGTTAACGGCGGTAATCATCATCCCCAACTCATCCACAATCAGGTATTGGAAGGGTGAATCCCGCTCCAACTCCGAATACTCGATCCTTGCGGACAAATCGCCTTGAGTGACTTGTCGGGCCACATCGGAAAGCAGTCGGATCGGCTTAACGATGGCGCGCGTCATCAGAGTAAACAGAATCAAAGCGATCGCGAAGGAAATCCCGATCGGCAGTGCCAAAACATTGGCCAACATCGACATGGTTTGTTGATCGACGTTGATTGACGAGTGGACCATCAGATATTGCCCGGCTGTATTAAGCGGGTATGAAGCGGAGATCCAATCATTCCGCGAGTCCGAAAACAGACCGCTCGCACGCGTGTTTTGAACGCCGCCCTGGGATCCGAGAAACGTCGACATGTGTTGTTCGGGGATATAAAATTCCCCGCCCTGCTGGTCAAGCTGGGCGATTACCTCGTTCGGAATACCCGATGCGTATATCAGTTGTCCGCTTTTGTCCACGATCCAAATCGAGCATCCGAGCGACCACCCGATGATCAGATCTTCTTCGTTCTTGGTAAGGACAAGGGGCTCGTTTTCGTTTTCGGGCATGATCGAGCGCAGATGAGCGGAAATATAGCGCGCGTTATTATAGACCTCTTTCGATTTATCGGCGAGAAATGAATTGGATGTACGTTGATAATAAACAAAACTCAAGACACCGAAAACCAACACCGTGGTGAGTGTCAACGAGAGGATCGTCTTAATATAAACCGAACTGCTCTTGTATTTATCCGCCATGAATGGAACGCTCCCCCCTGCAATTCATTTACAAGGGTGACGATTCGAATTTATAGCCGACGCCCCACACCGTCTTGATTTGCCAGTTTACATCTCTTCTGGGATCCTCAATCTTCTCCCGGATTCGTTTTACGTGCACGTCGACCGTTCGGGATTCGCCGTAAAAATCGTAGCCCCAAACATTCTCGAGCAGTTGCTCGCGCGTGAACACCCGGTTCGGATGCGAAGCGAGAAAGAACAGCAATTCGAGTTCCTTGGGCGGCATCTCGATTTCCTGATCCTCAACAAGAACGACATACCTGGCTTTATCCACGACAAGACCTTTGTACTGAACCAACTCCCCGGGCTCCAACGGTTCCTGTTGCGGGGCCGGAGCTTCTTCCTTCTTCTCGGTACGACGAAGGACCGCTTTGACACGGGCAAGCAATTCCTTGGGCTCGAAAGGCTTTTGAACGTAATCGTCCGCACCCAATTCCAGTCCGACGACTTTGTCGAGCGTGTCCGTGCGGGCGGTTAACATGATGATCGGCACATCCGAAGTTTTTCGGATTTCCCTGCAGATATCGTAGCCGTCCTTTCCGGGAAGCATCAGGTCCAGCACAACAAGGTCCGGTTCCGAAGCCAAAAAAGTATCGACGGCGCGCGCACCCGAGAGACAGCTGATCACGGCAAAACCGTCCTTATCGAAATACAGGCGGAGAACTTCAACGATATTGGGATCATCATCAACAACCAGAACCTTTTTCATCTTCCACCTCACCTCTTGCTCAGCATTTCATTCAATTCCTCAAGAAAAGAATGTACGTCTTTGAACTGTCTGTACACGGATGCAAATCGAACATAGGCCACTTCGTCAATATCCTTGAGCTTGGACATAACCAGTTCGCCGATATCCCGGGAAGAAATCTCCCGGTTGACCGATCCCTGAATCTGCCCCTCGACATAAGTCAGAACATCCCTCAACTGATCCGTTGAAACCGGGCGCTTCTCACAGGCCTTCAGAAGCCCGCTCAAAATCTTATCCGGATCAAAAGGCTCCCGGGAGCCGTCCTTTTTGATGACCAGAAGCGGCAGAGACTCAACCTTTTCATAGGTCGTGAATCGCGAATTGCACTGGATGCATTCCCGACGCCTCCGGATCGCCGCTCCGTCCTCGGCGGGCCTGGAATCGATGACCCGGTCTTCGTCATGACCGCAAAAAGGACACTTCATCGCTTATTCATCCATGTTCTCGTTATCGGTCAAAAACCACGGCAACACCCTGTTCTTTTTGTCCGGAGCCTGACGGGGATCCGGCTGGTGCGCAGAAGGGGGCGCCGAGGGGCGATTCGGACGCACGGGTGACACATTGGGCTGAGGCTGACCGGCCGGACGCTGTTGCGGCGGTACGGGGCGCTGTCCCGCGCCTTGCGGCGGGTACGGATTCGGAGCATATCCCGGCTTCACGCCGCCGCTCTCACGCGGAAATTGTTGCGGGCGTGGGGGTTGATTCTGCTGGGGATAACCGCCGGTATGGGGGCGGTACGGCTCGACCTGAGGGAATGCCGGATTGACCTGTGGTTCTTCCCGGACAGGCGACGAGGCTTCTTCGGGATCACCGAAAAGGAACTGAGGCATCTCAGGCTGCTTCTCGGGAGCCTTCCCCGTCGCTCTGTTATAGATCGATGTAGCGCTTGAGGTACTCTTCACCGGCTCACGAACACCGGAAACCGGAGGATTATTTCTCGACAGAGTCGATGTCGCGGGTTTAAAGGTCGTAATCGACTCGGCACCGTCAAAACCGGATGCAATCACCGTGATCATGATCTCATCTTCAAGGGTCGGATCAATCACGGCACCGACGATGATCTCCGCATCACCGGAAACCGCCTCGCGTACAACCGAGGCCGCTTCATCGATTTCGTGCAATTTCATATTCTTACCGCCGGTAAAGTTGAGGATCACACCGCGGGCACCTTCGATCGTCGTATCCAAAAGCGGACTGCTTATCGCCTGTTTGACCGCGACGGCCGCCCTGCTTTCGCCGGAAGCGCGCCCGATACCCATATGACAGACTCCGGCATTGGTCATGACCCGGCGAACATCGGCAAGGTCGAGATTGATCAACCCGGGGATCGCTACAAGGTCCGAAATGCCTGCGACGCCAAACTTCAGGACCTGATCGGCCATGTTGAAGGCTTCGTCGATCGATGTATTCTCGTCGGTGATTTCAAGGAGTTTATCGTTGGCGACAACAATCAAAGAGTCGACATACTTCTCCACTTCACGGATGCCGCGTTCCGCATTCTGCATTCTTCTGGGCCCTTCAAAACGAAACGGACGCGTCACGACCGCGACGGTCAAAATATTCAGTTCCCGAGCGATTTGGGCGACAATCGGACCGGCACCGGTCCCTGTTCCGCCGCCCATTCCGGCCGTAATAAAAAGCATATCCGTTCCCCGGATCGCCTGAGCAATCTCATCTTTTGATTCCTCGGCTGCTTTTTCACCGATCGACGGATCTGCTCCGCAACCTAAACCCCGGGTGATCTTTTCGCCGATCTGGATCCTTGTCGGAGCCTTCGATCGGGATAACGCCTGATGATCCGAGTTGATCGATATAAAATCGATCCCCTGAACTGCACTGTCAATCATACGATCGACAGCATTACAGCCGCCGCCGCCGATTCCGACGACCTTGATGGTCGCAAAGGGTTCTTCTTCCATTGAAAATCCGAGTCTGTAATCCGACATGTTCAGAACCTCCGTATATTTCAAATATGTTTCACCAAATCGCCGTAAAAATCCATGTACATTGTGCCATTTGCCATGATTCTACACTAAATATAGTGGTCAGGCAAGAGAATTTGATACTATATTTCAGTCGTGTTACAAATAATCCGGCATACTTTTTCCTTTCTAATCGTTCTCTCTCAATGTATAATCGGCACCGGTCATATCGAGTACGCCGGTATCGGAAAAATCAATCAGATTATTGGCAAAAGCATGTCTCAGCCAAATCATGTCTTCGTAAATCTCCTTCAGGGAACCGATTTTCACCAACATGCCCCGGGTCGAATTTTCCGGATGAACAACCAGAAAGTTCACGTCTTTCCCGACATAACGCACGGAACCGACGCAACGCATCAAACTGAAGTCGGAACCGTCCGACATCGCGGAATCCGCTTCCAATATCGCCCCGAAGATCACCAGACATCTTTCCAATCCGTGTTCCTCAAAAAGAGTTACCGGCTTGTTGAGAACCGCTGTCTTCACCGGGATTCCCTCAATCACGGGCAGACCCGCGGGAGGCGCGGATCCGGAAATCTCCACGACATATCCTTCCGTATCGATCGCCGCAAAGCCGTCGGGAACATCCAAATATCCGATTTTTTTCCGCTCCTCGATAATGATGCGGACTTTGGAAGGTATTTCGGCACGGACCCGGACGGATCGGATATACGGATACATTTCATCGAGTCGATCCTCAACCGCACCGTATCGAAGCGTAAAAAAACGCACGATCCCGCCTCCGAGATTTGAAAAGATATGTTCGCTTGTATTGAGCCGGCTGGCCGAAAGAATCTCCTCCGAAGAGATGACCCGGTTTCCTTCGATCGTAATCTCTTTTATTTGAAATGCGGGCAGGAACAGTATCAGTACGGCAATCAGAAGCACGACCATAATAACGATCAGCACGATCAACGTTCCTTTTTTGAGCGGAGCGCTGTGCGCGGACTTGTCTTTTCTGTGGTCGGCCAAAAATACCGTGTTTGACAACTACGTATTCTCCTTTTCCGCGTTTTTCGAAGCGCAAATATCCAAAACGATCCGCGCGATTTGGGTGTCAGAGTCCCTGAAATACAGCTTTTTCGCGTTTCTGCCCATTTCAGAAGCTTTTTGACGATCTGCCAGAAACTTCCCGATTTCTTCGGAGAGCCGTTCCGATGTCAGTTCGGCATCCTGCAAAGTCACCCCCGCACCGGCTTCACGGAAGGCGCGAGCATTGTAACTTTGGTGATCCCCTGCCGCAAACGGGTACGGAACCATAACGGACGGAACGCCGACGGCCGCGACCTCCGCGCAGGTGATCGCCCCGGCGCGGCATACGATCAGATCGGCTGCGGCCATGTATACATGCGTTTCATCGATGTATTCGAAAATTTCAACGGGAGTCTTCTTACCGTCCAGTTCCTTTTTCAGTTCTTCGTACTGCTGCTTTCCGGCGGACAGGATCACATGGACCCTTTCGTCATGCAAATATTCGAAAACGCCCGTTACCGCGTGGTTGATCGTTCTTGATCCGAGGCTTCCTCCCATCGCAAGAACAATAAACGTATCGGGATCGAATCCGAGTGTTTTTCTGCAGGCCTGCCGATCGAGCGTTCCGAAGACTTTCCGGATCGGATTACCGGTATAAATGACCCGACCCGCGGACTTGAAGTAGCGATCCATACCCGGAAAGCCCGTGCAGACCGCTTGAGCTTTTCGGGCCATAACCCGGTTCGACCGTCCCGGAAAGGCGTTTTGTTCATGAAGTATCACCGGAACCTTCAGCGCTTCTGCCGCCGAAACCAGAGGACTGCATACGTAGCCGCCCGTGCCGACGACCGCATCCGGCCGAAACGATCGAATCAAGTCGATGCAGGCTTTTCTGCCGGCTCGAAAATCAAGGATTGCGCGGAGCATCTTCACGGAAATTTTCGATGGGAATCCGCTGGCGCGAATCTCATGCATCCGATATCCCGCCTTCGGGATCAGATCCTTTTCGATGCCGCGGGATGTCCCGCAAAACTCGATCACGCTTCCCGGGGCATCCGCCATGATCCGGTCCGCAATCGCGATTGCCGGATTTATGTGACCGCTGGTTCCGCCGCCCGCGGCGAGTATACGAACACTCATGTTTTCCTCACTCACTGATCGGTTGCTTTTTGCGTGCGACACCGGATCTTGAAACCGACAGCAACAGTCCTACGGCAATCAGAAAGAACAGATTGGCCGATCCTCCGGCGCTGAAGAACGGAAGCGTAATTCCCGTCGGCGGAACTACGCCCATCGCGACCCCGATATTCAGGAACGCCTGAACCGTAATCAGGCTGGTATAGCCGACCGCAAGTATTCTCGAAAAATCGCCCTTTGCTTTCCACGCAATGATCATACCCCCGCACAAAAAGCCCCAAAACAACGCAATGATCGAGAGCCCTCCGATGAAGCCCAGTTCCTCGCAAGCAATCGCGAAAACGAAGTCGTTGTGTGCCTCGGGTAAATACATGAATTTCTGGCGACTGTTACCGAATCCCACGCCGGACACTCCGCCGGACCCGATCGCGATAATCGATTGCTTGTTCTGATACGTGTCGTTTTCATCGGCCTCCGTCGTTTGCGCCGCATCCTTCTGGTCCTCCTCGGATTGGATGGTCGCGAAAATATTCAGTCTTTTTCCGACATGCGAAAAGTTTTCCGCAATTTTTTGGCGATCCGTTTCTTTGGCGAAAATCAGAAATGCGGAAAGCGCTATGGCCAACACAAGCAAAACGATGAGTCCGCCGAAAAAGACAGACCGGAATTTGACTCCGGACACAAAAAAGCACACGGCCGAAACTGCCATGACGATAATAAAACAGGACATATGCGGCTGAATCACCACGAAGGCCATACACAGAAGGATCGCCAGAATCGGCAGGGCAAAATCGAAGAATCCGTCGAAAAAATTCTGATAAGCGGGGTTTTTGCACCGTAGCCCGCCCGCTTTTCGAACGCGTACGATTAACGACCGGTACCCCGCTATACAGAAGACCATGGCAACCTTAATCAGCTCGGATGATTGAAAAGTCCTGCCCCCGATCTCCAACCATCTGCGCGATCCGCCGTGTACGTCGCCGAACCTCCAGGTCAGAATAGCCAGTGCCAACGAGATAACATACGCGCCGATGATGAAAGGCAGGTGATCGAATATTCGGATCGGAACAAACAAAAGGAAGATGACAATCGCGATCCCGACGATTGTCCACTGTGCTTGATTAACCACGTAAAAAAGCGGGTTCTTCTCCTGTGCATATCCGCGAGACATACTGGCCGAAAACAGCATAACCATTCCGTAACAAATCAGGACGAACGTCAGCAGAAGAAGCGGGATATTCATCCGGTAGGGACTTTCGACCTCGATGACTCCCGGTTTTTGATCTTGCGTAAGGACGGGTTTTTGTGCCATCATCGGTCCTCCTTATCCGTCAAACTCCGGCCGCCGTCATAGCGCACGGTCTCCTCCGCTTGCGACAAGCCCGGTCCTCCGTCATACCGTACAATCTCCTCCGTGACCTTGTCGAACCCGAAAGCGTGAGATGCCTTCACTAAAATAACGTCACCGGTCTTCAGGTCGGACAGTAATTGCTCCAAAAGAGCTTCTCGGGTATCGAAAACCGATATCGATATAGCGGGATTGACGCTGACAGCGCCTTGCCTGACCTGCTCCCCGTATTCACCGCAAACATAAATTCTGTCGATCCCGGCCTCCGCCGCGCTCGCCCCGACCTGAACGTGCAGTTCGGAAGCATAATTTCCGAGCTCCAGAATGCCGCCGATCGCGGCGATTTTCCGACGCCCGCCGGCCAAAAGGCTCATGCTGTCAAATGCAGCCGCCATCGATTCGGGGCTCGCATTATACGCATCGTCACAGACAATGAAACGCTGGGTACGGATCATTTTTCCTCTTCCGCCCAGCGCGTGATACCCTTTCAGGGCTTTCCCCGCCTGATCCGGGTCTGCACCGAGAAAACAGGCACAAAGAAGGGAAAACATGGCATTTTTGATATGATGTCTTCCCGTCGTCTCCAAATCGATGTGAACAATCCTCCCGGTCATTGCGGAGCCGACGATAACCGCGTCGAAGGACGTGGTGGTTTCTGTCATTTCCACACGGTCGGAGTGCACACAATACGCCGCTTCGGCTTTTCGACACACAGACGGCGTCCAAACCGCCGCTCCGAGGGCTTTCCACATAATTCGATCTGTATTTTCAATAAAATCGACCAGCAACGGATCGTCCCCGTTGATGATCAATACACCGTCGGGTCCAAGCCCTTCACATATTTCCGTCTTGGCGGCCAGTATGTCCTCGCGGCTCCCCAAACGCTCGATGTGTGAGACGCCGATATTGGTAATAACGGCAATATCCGGACGCGCGATGGCAGTCAGCAAAGCAATTTCCCCTTTTTGACGCATCCCCATCTCAAGGACCATCACTTCCGTGTCCTGCGGCGCGGAAAGTATCGTTGCGGGAAGGCCGATCTCGTTATTGTTATTGTGTGACGTTGCGTGCGTTTTTCGGACAGACCCCAAAGCGACCGCGATCATTTCACGCGTTGAGGTTTTTCCGACACTTCCCGTCACCGCGACGACCTTGCAGCCGAGACGGACGCGATAATAAGCGGCCAAATCCTGGTACGCCTTGAGCGTATCTTCGACGATAATTCCGATGCAGGAATCCGGAAGATATTCTTTTTTTGAAAGCAGAAAGATCCGCACGCCTTTGTCCGCGACCTCCCGGCAAAAGGCGTGTCCGTCAAAGCGTTCTCCGACAAGAGCGACAAAAAGATCCCCGTCTTTTGCCGCGCGTGAATCCGTACAAACACCGTAAACGCCCCGTTTAGTATCCGGATATCCCGAACTTGCGTATAGTTCTCCGCCGACAGCCGTGACGATTTCACGGATCGAAAATTCAGCCATTTTCCGTCACCCGTTCCAAAGACCCGTCCATACGTTCGAGAATCTCCGTCGCGACCTCCGCGTCATCAAAATGAATGGTTTTATCCTTGAAAATCTGGTAATTCTCATGTCCTTTCCCGGCGATTATAACGAAATCCTCCGGCTTTGCCTCTATGATGGCCTTTTCGATGGCTGTCCTTCTGTCCGGTTCAATGACAAAGGCACCGTTTGTACGTTCCATACCGCTCAGGATTCCCTTTATGATCCCCATCGGATCTTCGTCACGTGGATTATCGGAGGTCACGAAGGTAATGTCGCTCAACCTTCCCGAAACCTCTCCCATTTCGGTGCGTCGGGTAATCGATCGGTTTCCGCCGCATCCGAACACCGTGATCAGCCGGCCGTGACAATACTCGCGAAGCGTTTCTAAAAGGATCTCGAGACTCGCCGCGTTATGCGCGTAGTCGACCAGAACCGTAATGTTCCGGTGATTCGGGATCATTTGAAGGCGCCCCGGAACCGTAATCTTTCCGAGTGCCTCTCGAATCGCATCAAAGGGGATCTTATAAACTCCGGAGATTGCGATCGCGCACAGCGCATTATACACATTGAAAAGTCCCGGGAGAGCCACAAACACAGTGCCGTTGAACCACGGACTGATGAGGTGAAACTCTGTACCGGTGACACCTTTTCTTCGTACCTTGCGGATCGATTCGGCTCGGCAATCGGACTCCGCGCTCAGTCCGTAGGTATAAACGGGGCCGTATTGGCGGGCGAATTCGGCGACCTTCCTGCCGACGGAACAGTCCAGATTGACGACCGCATTCTTGCTCTGACCGAATATTAGGAGCTTGGCGTCGAGGTATTCCTGCATGTCGGCATGCTCGGTTCCGCTGATATGATCGAGATACAGATTGGTGAAGGCTCCGACCAGAAATTCGCACCCGTACACCCGATTAAACTGAAGTCCGAGCGAAGAAACCTCCATAACACAACTGTCCGTACCGGAATTGACCATTTCCGAGAACATACGCTGAAGGTCAAACGCTTCGGGTGTGGTGCGCTCCGCCTGCTTTATTTCACCCGCGGATATAGTCGCTACGGTACCGATCATGCCGGATTTTCTGCCTGCGACGGACAAAATCTCATGAACCATATACGTCGTGGTGGTTTTCCCTTTTGTGCCGGTAATCCCGAAAAGATCCATTTTTTTCGAGGGATAATCGAAAAAGGCCATGCTCATTTTCGCCAGCGCGATCCGGGTGTCGCCCGTTGCGATTACGGTCGCCCCGTATTTTTCGGACATTGACCGCAACGACTCGATTGTATGAATATCCTGATCTTTGCTGATTACGATCGCCGCGGACCCCTTTTCCAATCCGTCGGAAATATATCGGTGTGAATCGTACACATGTCCGTGAATACACACGAAAACACACCCCGGCGCTACTTTTCGGGAATCATAGGCAATCGAGGAAACATTTTTATCGATGTTTCCCGAAATTAAATCATATTGAATATCATTCAGTATAGTTCTGAGACTGTGAGCCATATTATGTCACTCCATGACCAGTTTTATAATCGTCCCGGCTTCTGCGGTGATTCTTCCGGGACTTGCCTTCTCATCGTCATCCGGATCTGCCGTTTGGCTTTCCGGGGTATCCGTCAACTCCCCGTCCGTGCGGCTCTCCTCAGCCGGCGGTATGGCCTGCCCGTCTTCCGTTTCTTCTGTCTCCGCCTCGCCAAGGTCTGCCGGATTTTCTTCCGGCATCGCGTATCCGAATTCCGGCGTTTGAGATATGACTACACCCTCGGGTGCTCCGGTAATGCTGATGTTCACACCGCTTTCCCGGGCAAGTCGCAAGCACTCGGAAATGTTCTTTCCGGTGAAATCCGGAACCATGACCTGTTTTCTGTCGAGGCTCTCCGGATCACCGGAATATAACGTTACCGTGCCGCGCCTGTAGAGGATATCTTCATCGGTAGGATACATGACCGTAATGATTTTTTCATCCGTCATATTATCGTCACCTTTAAGAACTGTAAACCCCTCATTGTAAAGTGTCCGGTTTGCCTCCTTGAAGGTCATGCCTACGACGTCCGGAAGAGCATACTTCGTTGTCATCCGATTATAGTCATTTTCGCTCAGCACGCGCTCAACGCCCATATATTCGAGCGTTTCCGATACGATATGAGCGGCGACGCGGGTGGCGGCACCGGAGCCCAGTTCTTTATCCGCCGGCTTGTTAATGACAACCAGCACCACGATTGAAGGATTGTCGTACGGAGCGTAACAGCCGAAGGAAAGAACGTGCATGCCCTCATCGACGCCGACATCGATGGTCGAAGTGCTCGTTTTTCCGGCGACGCGGTATCCTTCAACATACCCCTCTGTTCCGGTCCCTTCCGTAACAACCGTCTTCATCATCTCTTTAACGCGGTCCGCGGTCAAATCGGAAAATATCGTCTTCACCGGTTCCGGATCAAAATCCTTCACTATGGTACCGTTTGAGTCCGTCAAGTATTTCGCTACTTGCGGCTTCATCAGGGTCCCGCCGTTCACCAGTGCACAATAAACGTTTGCCAACTGGAGCGGAGTAACGGTCGACGATTCTCCGAAACTGAGCGTTGCCATGTCGACCGGGCTCGGGTTTTCGTGAAAAATTCCCTTCTCCTCAGCCGGCAGATCGATGCCCGTCTTGTCGTAAAATCCGAAATTCCGGACATACTCGTAATACTTGGTCACACCGATGCGCTGCGAGAGCTGCACAAAGATAGGATTGCAGGAACGTTCAAAGGCTTGCCGCAAAGTTTCCGTACCATGATTACCATATTTTGTCTCGCTCCAGCAGTGTATCGTATGAAGTTCGGAGACCTTGATCGGGGCATCGCTGAACATTTCATCCTCATATGTTAATCCTTCTTCCAGTGCGATTGCCGTCGTCAGGACTTTAAACGTCGATCCGGGTTCATAGGTATCGGATATCGCCCTGTTTCTCCATATCCTGTACATCAAATATTCCATTTTTTCTCCGTCGGACATGGAATCCCACAAAAATGTGTTGGTCAATTCCGGACACGAGCGCGGTTGATTGAGGTCATAATCCGGCACGGATGCCATCGCAAGAACGGCGCAGGTATAGGGTTCCATAACAATCGCACAAACGCCGTCCTGCGGGTCATACGCATACATTGCGTCTTCGCACGCTTTTTCCGCAATTTGTTGAATGTTCATATCAATATTGAGGACAATGTTGTACCCGTCTTTCTTTTCGACCGTCGTAGGCGGAGAATAGGGCAAAGCCCCACTGCTGAAGTTATCGACCTCAGCATAGGTGTACCCTTCGGTTCCGGCGAGAATCGAATCGTAGTAGGCCTCAACGCCATACTGACCGATCAGCGTAGTGTTGTTTTGATCGGCAAAGCCGATGACCTGCGATGCGAGATCGCCGTACACATAGTATCGTTTGGGTACCGAATCGATCTTGATGCCGCCGATAGCATATGTGTCCATGAATTCTTTCAACGGTTCAATGTCATCGTGCGGGATCTTTTTGGCAAGTTGAATATACGTTGCTTCCGTTTGGCTCAGGGCATCCGTCACGATTTTCAAATCGAGATGCAGGTACTCCACCAGTTTCGCACCGATCTCCTCCGCGGTGAGATTCGTATTGATTGATCGAACGTCCTTCGGAGTAATCCCGACGGTATATTCATAGGTGGTGCTGGCCAAGACATTTCCGTTCACGTCAAGAATATCGCCGCGCACAGGAATATCACGGATTCTCCGCCAATGCATCTGCGATGCCATAAGCGCGTATTTATCATGCTTCACAACCTGGATATCATAAAGTTCGGCAATCAGTATCGCCGCGAATACAGTCGCAACGATCCCCACCAGAAAAACCCACACTCTTCGATTGATCGAAAGCCCGTTTTTTTCCGGTATCGCAGAGTCTCTTTCAGACGAAACGCCCGACTTCAAGCGTGATGCTTGTTCGGGCGCCGACTTATTCGCCGGTTGCTTCTCAATCAATTTCGGATCTCCTTTCAGGAGTTATTCGAAAAGTATTCTGCCAGAGCCTCCTTGGATTGCGCAAGAGCCGCGGGCGAAACCTCAATGGAATTGAAAGAATTGCCGGTAACCAGCGCGTCTCCTTCAATAACGGAGACACGGACAATTTGACGTGTCCCGGGTTTTTGCATGCCCAGACGCTCGTATGCCTCCCGGCGCACAAAATCCAGATCGGTCCCCAGAATCAGGCTCTCTCGAATTTGGGCGGTTTTTTCCCTGGTTTGGTCGATCTCCATTTGGACTTCATTGTTTTGGAAATTCAGACATGCAATTTGTGCCTGTCGAAAAAGAACGACGCCGAACATCCCGGAAACAACAAGAACGGCAAAAATGATCAATACGCTCTCTTTGAGCCGCTTTCTGGATATGCTTTTTTCCTTCTGAATATACTGCCGGACAAGCTCCTGACGGTGCTGTCTTATCTCTTCCTGCTCCCTTTTCTCACGCTCGGCTTCCGAGTGATGCGGACGTGAATCCGGCAAGACCTTTCGAGCCGCGGAGTCGTTTCCGGTGTAAACGAAGGCGGAACTTCTCCTTCCTGATTCGGCCGCTGCGGCTTTCTTCGGGAAATGGAGCGCTTCAATCTCGTCCCAATCGTTCAGTGCCAGGTTGTCCATTTCTCCTCATTCCTCTCAAACACTCGTAGCTTCGCGCTTTTTGATCTTTTATTCGCCTTAATTTCTTCGTCTCCCGCAAGTATCGGTTTCCTTGTGACATTGATCCCCATTGACTTTCGCCCGCATGCGCAAACCGGAAATTCTCTCGGGCATACGCAAGGTGACTCATATTTTCGAAAAGCATCTTTCACCAATCTGTCTTCCAGGGAATGAAACGAGATGACCGCGAATCGTCCGCCCGCATTCATTCTTCCGGGGACCGCTTCCAGGAGCCTGGCTATCGAGTCCAGTTCGTTGTTCACCTCGATCCGGATCGCCTGAAATGTTCTCCGGGCCGGATGCTGGTCTTCTTTTTTTGATTTGGAGGGCATCGCTGCGGCGATCAGCCCGGCCAACTCTGCGGTCGTTTCGATCCGCTTGCCCTTTCTTTTTGCCTCAATGGCCCGGACAATTCGTACCGCGAACCGCTCTTCTCCGTATTCCTTAAGGATATGAATCAGTCGTTCGGGCTCAAACTCGTTCACCACACGCAAAGCGGACAGTTCTTGTTTATCATCCATCCGCATATCCAGCGGACCGTCTTTCCCGTACGAAAAACCTCTTTCAACCGTATCGAGCTGGTGCGATGAAACACCCAGATCCGCAAGCGCTCCGTCAATTTTCGTGATTCTGAGATCATCGAGCACTTCGTCAATCTTCGAAAAATCCGATTTTATAAGAATCCACTTACCGGGAAATGATGTTTCGCGTTTGGTCCGCTCGCACTGTTCAAGCGCACGGTCATCCTTATCAAGCGATATCAAGGTCCCTTCGCTACCGAGCCGGCTCAGAATACCCAGACTGTGCCCGCCGCCGCCGGCCGTGCAATCGACATATGTTCCTCTGCTCCTGATCCGGAGCGCATCCATGCACTCCGCAAAAAGAACCGGACGATGCACAAACTCAGAGTCCCGTGACATTGTATTCCGTCAGATCGAGCTCCATGACCGAGCTCAATTCCGTCTTCTCCCGCTCGTAGAAAGTCTTTGAGCAGATGTCGAGTTTGTCGCCGATATTGATGATGCTGACCTCTTCGCCGGGTTTTGTTCCGATATGGTCCCACAGCTCTTCGGAAATGGATATTCTGCCTTGAGAGTCCACATCGCACGCCAACGCCTCCCCGACGATCAGGCGCATGACGCGACGAACCCGGGGATCCATGCTGTTGAGTTCTTCGAATTGCTCCCGGATTTTTCTGAAGCGGGCATCCGTGTACACCGAAAGATATCCGCTGTCCAGACTTAAAGTCACAACGACATTACGCCCGAGGCTATCCCGGAGTTTGGAAGGAATAAATACTCTTCCTTTAACATCGACTTTATTGGTAAAGCGTGCCATCAGTTATCCCCGGTTTCCACAATGTTTTCCCCACTATTCACCACAAGATGATCCAAATTCACCACAATTCACCACTTGATTGTATTCTACACATTTAATACAGGAATATCAAGGCTTTTTTGCGGCAAAAAAATAGGGATCCGTCGATTTTGCCGGTTGCTTAAAACGCATAAAATAATCTTGGGCCCCGCTTATCTTCGGGCGCGAGACACCGCGGCGCGCATAAAAAAAGGGCTGTCTCAAAACGAAGGATATCCAAGCGGCGGTCATAGGGCGAACATTCCCGATGTGCGTATAAGCTTTTTGAGGCCAACGCTTAGCGGCAGTCGAATGCATGAGAAAATGTGAATCCGGGCTGAATTGTCGAGCCGCCGGCGGAAGGAGCTCGCGGCGAAATCATCCTACTAAAAGCCCTTCGCCGGTCGGTTTAGTGGCACTTTTCGCGCCGGCGGAAAGGAAAGGGCTTCCGGCGGAAGAAGCGCTCCGCCAACATGAATCAATCCGGATGGATCTCCCAAATGCCACCGGGTGGAATTGAATTCTATTCACAGTTCCGACAGCCCGTCTGTTTGGACATAAAAAAAGCTGCCTCTTTTGACTTTGTTACAAGTCCATTGAGACAGCCGCCCTGCGTTTTCTTACGGGAACGACAAACACGGCTATTTTCGCTCGATCGTTCGTTCCATCGAAATATTCAGAATAATCCCGAAGGAGATGAAATTGACAAGAAGCGCGGAACCTCCAAGGCTGATAAACGGCAGCGGAATACCCGTGATCGGCAGAAGTCCGACGCTCATGCCCATATTTTCGATAAAATGAAACGCAAAAGCCCCGGTCAGTCCGATTACCGTGTATGTATACGATTTCTGAGTCGCCTTCGCGGCAACAAAGACACAACGGGTCAGAAAAAAGAACGATAGTATGATCACGGTCGTTGTCCCGATAAAACCCATGTGCTCGGATATCGCGGTGAAAATAAAGTCCGACCATTTGACCGGAACGCTTACGATCTCGCCTGTCCGGTTTCCGATCAATCCCCCGGACGCGATCGCGGCTTTGGCCTGAACCAGATTATATTCTCCCGATGGGTCGGATCCGGCAAACACGAAGGACAGTATCCTGGACTTCTGAATCGGGGTAAATATAAAATTCCAAAGGATCGGGATGACTCCGACAATGACGACGGAAATGCCGAGAAACAGATATCTGTACTTCACGCCCCAGACAAAAATCATACAAAACAGCGAAAAAACGATGACCATCATCGTTCCGAAGTCCGGCTGTTTCCATATCAACAGCAACGGGACCCCGTCGACCAGTCCGATATAGAAAAATCCTTTGAGCAGAGAGATTTCTTTATTCTTAATGGCCTCCAAAAAATACGCGGTTACAATGATCATGCCGATCTTTGACAATTCCGAAGGCTGAAAATTTCCGATGACAGGTAAGTCTAACCAGGAGTCCGCACCCCACGTTTCCGCAAGAGAATATCCGTCAATAAAAACATAAAGCAGAAGGAGTACGGATATCCCGTACACACCCCAACCGATTGCCTTCAAAAAATGAGTGTCGATGAGACATATAAACAACGCAACGATCATGCCTACCGCCGCGGCCGCGGCCTGTCTGTAGAGGATTCCGGGATACCCCTCAAAGCCTTCCGACAGGACCTTGTTTAGAACAAAAACCCCGATCAGAGATAATAAAAGGATCGGAATCAACAGCCAATAATCGACCGATCGGAAATAATTCCGCCGCAGTTGTATGATGCCTGATTTGCCACCGCTCATTTCACGACCTATCCGACGGAATCCGAACCGGCTCCGTCCGTATCGCTTACGCTCGCGTTGTCGTCTGCGGTTCCGACGTCTGAAGACGGGGAATCATCCGAAGTCTCCTCAGCGGGTTCTTCCGTCATCTCTTGTGATTCTTGTTCTGACGGTTCATAATGCGTCTCGTCCGTTCCCTCTTGTAATTCTTGTTCCGATGGTTCAAAAGAGGTCTCCTCCGTTACCGCGAACGCTTCCGGATCCGAAGGTGTCCCGGAAACTTCCTCTGACAGATTTTCCGTCCGGTTGACCCCGGACGCTTCCGATGCGGTCTGTACATCGGCGTTCTCTTTCGGCGGATATGACTTTTTCAGAAGTTCGTCCACCGGGACGGTGACGCGCTTCCATCCCCGGGTCCTGCTCATAACGAGCAATACGATACCGACGAGCGCCATCATCACGGATGTCACCTGTGAAAGCCGCAAACCGGTATCCCCGATATAAAGCGAGTCCGTTCTCAACCCTTCGATCAGGAAGCGGATTACACCGTGAAATATCAAATAACAGGATGTCACGGTGAAGGCGTACTTGCTCTTATTCCGGACAATGAGCAATACGAGGAACAGAGCGGTCGTCGCCAACGACTCATAGAGAAAAGTCGGATGAACCGGGATATTCGGATTCTGCCCCTCACAATAGTGCTCAAGATAACGGGATACACTCGCGCTGATCATTCCCCAGGGAAGTGTCGTATTTGTACCGAAAGCTTCCTGATTGAAAAAATTACCCCAGCGGCCGATGGCTTGGCCCAGGGGGATATAGACGATACAGTAGTCAAAGATTACATGCGCCGGGATCTTACGGATCTTTGCCAGAATGTAACCGGCCAGGATTGCGGCCAGAACCCCGCCGATGACCGCAAGTCCTCCGTCCCGAAGGTTGATCATGCGCCAAATGTCGCCGTTATAATATTTCCACTCGCTCAAGACGTAGTACAGACGAGCGCCGATAATCGCGGAAGGAAAACAAACCAAGGCAATATCGATGACTAAATCGGACGAGAATCCGTGTTTCTTTGAATGAAGGATGGCCAACAAGACGCATGACGTCAACGCGAGCGCCAGAATCACGCCGTACCAGTATATATTGACCGACCCGATACGAAAAGCGACGTTGTCGATCTTCAGTCCTTCAATGCCTAAGCCCGGAAAACTGACTTCTTCCGGCACATACCGAATTGAGTTGAGCATAGTTATTCTCCTTGATCCCTTGCATAATCCCGGCAATGCCGAGCCAAATCATCATAGCATATCCGCAAGAATTTTCGAATACTCCGGATGAGCGGCATGAAATGAACCGGCTGTCCGAATATCCTTAAGGACCTGCCTGCGAAGACGCTCAATCGAATCAAATCGCTTTTCGGCGCGTATCTGTTCAATCGGATAGACCGTAATCGCGGTCCCGTAGAGTTCCAAATCGACATTCAGCGCTGTTGTTTCGATCAATGGGTGAACGTCCGCGTCGGATACCGTCGGGCGAAGACCGATGTTGGATACCGAAGGGTAAATCCGGTCGCCGGATCGAAGGTATGAAGTGTACACGCCAAATGCAGGAACGACTTTTCCCGACGGGATACCGATATTCGCGGTCGGAAATCCGAGTGTTCCTCCGAGCCCTCGGCCTCTCATCACCTCTCCGTCGTAAAATACGGCGCGGCCGAGTAATTCCCGGGCAGTCTTCATGTCTCCGGCAAGGATCCTCTCCCGGATCCACGAACTGGATATCACCCTGTTGTTTTCAAGTTCCGGCGGAACCAGGATTGCCCGGATCTGATGGTCTTTCGCCCATTGAAGCAGGTAATTCGCATCCCCCTCGCGATGCGTGCCGAAATGATAGTCTTCTCCGGCGACAATCACCTTTGCCTTAAGAAGCCTTCCGGCGTATTCATCCAAAAAGTCCCCCGCATGCATCGAAGCGAGACTTTCGGAGAACGGGAACACCGCGACATTTTCGACCCCTGCATCGTGAATCAGCGCGCATCTTTCCGCAAGCGTCGTAATCAATCCGTCACCGCCCGTAGCGAAAACCTTTGATTTCGGAGTGTTTGAAAAGGTGTGGGCGACCGTTTTCACTTCATAGTCGGCGGCAATCCCGTTAAGGATCGAAAACAGTTTCTTGTGCCCTCTGTGAACTCCGTCAAAATAGCCCAGAGCGACTGCGCTTCCCGAATGAAAGGCATCGTCAAACCCGTCGGGTATCACGAGTCCGCCTTGATATTCTTCCCGGAAAACCCACGTTTTCAAAGCTCGTCCAACATCCTTTCAATTCTCAATACATTATTATCGTCAACTTCAGACGGATATACAATCGCAATCAGACGATTTTCGAAAATCGCCCGGAAACGGGGAACGTCATGCCCCTCCTCTGACGCTTCGAGTTCGGTATTCTCATCGTTCGATATCTTCGAACCCGCCATGCGCCCGGAAAACTCCGAAAGCGGCAGAAGACGACCGTTTCGGAGATGCTCCACCTCTTCTTCGGTCAACGCGATGGCGGGCAGATGACGGACGCAAATTTCTTCGGGCGTAAAGAGATCATTGAAATGACCGGTAAGAAATGCCTGCTTGATCTCTTCAGGCGAATGGGCGTCATCCAATCCGAAGGCTCCGCACCGCGTTCTGCGCAATTGGATCGCGTATGCCCCGAAGCCCGACTTTTTGCCGAGATCCTCGCAAATCGCCCGAATATACGTGCCTTTGGAACACGATATCAAAAATTCGACTTCCAGCTCCGCTTCGGAGGAAATGTTCAGGATTTTACAATCGAATATCCGGACTTTTCTGGGCTTCAACTCGACAGGGATGCCCTTTCTCGCGTACTCGTACGCCTTTCGTCCGTTCACTTTTACAGCCGAATATGCCGGAGGGGTCTGTTCAACGATTCCGGGAAGCGCATCAAACAGTTTCCGTAAGGAAGCGAAATCGTCTCCCCTCATCGATTCAAGCTCCCTCTTATCCGGCCTTCTTCCGCCGTACAAAGTGCCCTCTGAATCTTGCGTTTCCGAAAAAGAGCCAAAGCGGACCGTACAGCGATACTCCTTGCTGTCATTTCCCAAATACCGGATCAGGCGCGTGGATCTCCCGATGCAAATCGGAAGGACACCTGTCGCAAAAGGATCCAATGTGCCGCTGTGACCGACCTTCTTGACTCCGGTCAGCCTGCGCACCATTGATACTACGGAAAATGACGACATTCCCTCGGGTTTGTCCGCTATAATCAGGCCCGAAGTCACGGGGATATGTTCGTTCATCATTTGTCGGGGAAAAAAGCCGCGGCTCTGTCGATAATCATTTTACAAACCTCGTTAGCCGTCATTTTGTACATCGAGAAGCCTGCCGCGCGGTGGTGACCGCCTCCGCCGAAGGTTTCCGCAAAAGCCGCGGAATCAAAGGGCTCGCGGCTCCGAATATTCACCCGCACTTCGCCATCATCCGACTCGCGAACCACAAACGACACAATAACGCCTTCGATATCACGAAGGCTGGAGACCAACCCCTCGGTCGCGTAATCGGTCGTATTGGTATCCCGAAGCATATCCGATGTAATCACGGTCAGGGCGATCCGGCCGCCGAAAAACATCTTGGCTCCTGCCATCGCTTTGGCGATCAGCTTCATTCTCTCGACACTGGTCAGGTCAAACAGATGATACGCATTCGAAAAAACGTTCGCTCCGCTCTCAAGCAGTTCAGCGGCCGCGCGCAATGTATCCGGCGTAGTGTTCTGAAAAGAAAAACGCCCGGTGTCCGATTGAATTCCGACCATCAGCCAGTTCGCGATGTCCGGATCCATCAATGTCCGCCCTGTGGTTGTCTCTAAGTGCCGAATCAATTTCAGGACCAGTTCCGCGGTCGACGCGGATGTCGGAACGACATAGCGGACGCCCGTTTCGCCTTTGCTCGATACATGATGATCGACGACGGCCTTCTGATCGGCAACGGAATAAAGGGTTCCCGAATTGCCCATTCGCCCGGCATCGGAGCAATCTACGGCCACGCCGATGCCTAAGCCGGAAGACTTCTTTTCGATCAGATCCGGCGAATAAATAATCAACAAATCATCCGGGATCGCCATGAATCGAAGTCGGTCGGGAATCGCCTCATCCAGGATGACATACGACGATATATCCAACTTTCGAAGAGCAGAGGCCAAGGCTGCGGCGGAGCCGATGCAATCTCCGTCCGGACGAAGATGGGGGAAAACCAGTATTTCTTTTCCTGCGCCCCGCATGCCGGTAAAAAGATCCGAAACGGCCTTTAAGCGTTCACTCACGGACATCGTCCTCCCGGATCGTTTCGTCGATTAACTGCATCAATTTTATGCCCTTTTCGATCGAATCGTCAAAAACAAACTGAATCTCCGGCGCGGTGCGCAGATTGACCCGCCGCGCGAGTTCCCGTCTGATAAAGCCGGATGCGCTCGCAATTGCGTCCCTGAAATCCTGTTTTCCTTTGTCGTCCGCCATGACGGACAAAAACACCTTTGCATGAGAAAGGTCATTCGACATTTTAACTTCGACAACAGAGGTCATCACCGGTATTCTGGGGTCTTTGACCTCACTTCTCAAAATATCGGATATGGCCTTGCGCATCTCGTCTCCGACCCGCGAAGCCCGATCTCTTCTCATATTTGTTTCCCGGCGCCGTAAGGCATCGAAACGAAGATCACTTTCTCGCGATTTCCTTCATCTCGAACGCCTCAATGACGTCTCCTTCCTTAATGTCATTGTAGTTCTCAATCGAAATACCGCACTCATAGCCCGTCATAACTTCTTTGACATCGTCCTTGAAGCGTTTGAGCGAGGCCAGTTTTCCCTCGTGAACAACGATGCCGTCCCGTACGATACGCACCTCGGAGGATCGCAACACTTTCCCGTCCGTAACATACGCGCCGCCGATTGTTCCGACATTGGAGACCTTGAAAATCTGGCGGATCTCAATATGGCCGAGGATGACTTCTTCAAACTTCGGCTTCAGCATGCCCTTCATGGCAGCCTGGACATCCTCGATTGCGTTGTAGATAACCCGGTAGAGCTTGATATCAACACCGATTTCTTTGGCCTTTTCTGCGATACCCACGCCGGGACGAACATTGAATCCGATGATTACGGCATTCGAAACATCCGCCAGCATAATATCCGATTCGGTAATCGCGCCAACCGCTCCATGGATTACTTTTACATGGACTTCTTCGCTTGTGAGCTTCTCGAGTGATTGTGTAACCGCCTCGACGGACCCCTGTACGTCTGCCTTGATAATCAAATTGAGATCCATGATTTCTCCGGCAGCCAATGTCTCGGCCAATGTCTCAAGTGTCATTCTCGAAGACTTGTGCAATTGATCCTCACGCTGTTTGGTTCTGCGCTTCTCGACAAGCTGTCTTGCCACCTTCTCATCGGTAACGGCGTAGAACAGCTCTCCGGCTTCAGGCACCTCGGACAAGCCGAGGATCTCGACGGGCATCGAAGGACCCGCTTTCTTAACGGTACCTCCCTTGTCATCCGTCATCGCACGGATTCTGCCGACGATGGATCCGGTAACGATCGCATCGCCGTTATTCAGGGTTCCGCGCTGAACGAGAACGGTCGCTACCGGACCTCTGTTCTTGTCCAGTTTCGCTTCGATAACCGTTCCCTTGGCCTGTTTGTTCGGGTCCGCCTTCAGATCCATAATATCCGCAGTCAGGAGGACCATCTCCAGCAACTCATCAATACCTTCCCCCGTGTATGCGGACACGGGTACCACAACGGTCGAACCGCCCCATTCTTCGGGTATGACGCCATGCGTTGAAAGCTCTTGTTTGACCTTATCCGGATTAGCGCCCGGACGGTCCATCTTGTTGATTGCCACAACAATTTCCGTATGTGCGGCTCTCGCGTGGTTGATCGCCTCCACTGTTTGAGGCATTACGCCGTCATCGGCGGCAACAACTAAAATAGCGATATCCGTAACTTGCGCACCCCGGGCGCGCATGGTCGTAAACGCCTCATGTCCGGGCGTATCCAGAAAAGTGATCATTCTGTTCTTCAGTTTTACGGTATATGCGCCGATATGTTGCGTGATTCCTCCGGCCTCGCCCTTGACGACGGATGCCGAACGTATCTTGTCCAAAAGCGATGTCTTTCCGTGGTCGACATGACCCATAACAACGACGACCGGCGGTCTCGGCTGAAGGTTCTCATCCGTATCCTCCGTCTCGTCGAAAAGGATATCCTCTTCGGTGACTTCAACCGACAATTCCGTAGTGATACCGAATTCTTCGGCGATCAAAGTCGCCGTGTCAAAGTCGATCTCCTGATTGATCGTCGCCAGTAACCCGAGCTTCATCAATTTTTTGATGATGTCGGCGGAACGCTTCTGTATCCCCTCCGCAAAATCTTTAACGGTGATGCTCTCCGGAAGCTGAACATGGGTGAGAACCGCCTTAGGTTGCTGTTGCGCAACGGGTAGTCCTCTTTTTCTCGGCGCGCCGCGGCGACCTTTCGGTTTGTTGCTGTAAAGATCCTCCAGCGATGAGTCATCCGAAAGAATCTCATTCGTTTGCATTCCGGAAATCGCGGAATTGACTGCGCGCATATTCTCCGGTTTACGGCTCGCCTGACCGGCGGCAGATTTGCCGGGATCCTTCTTTGCATCCTTTGAGGGGTCCTTCCGGCTCTTTTCGAATGCGTCTCTTGCCGCAAAATTCGCTTTTTCTTTTGTCAGATCCGGCGGTAAGTCCGGCTTGTCGCCCTTCGGCGGGCCTCTGTGTGCCGAAGGGCCTCTGCCCGAAGACTCATCCGTGTCGTCCTTGCCCATCGGACCCGCGGGTCTTCGGGGCGGATAACCCCCGGTAGGTCTGGGGCGTCCCTGTCCGTACGACTGACCGGCAGTGGATCCGGAATTATACGCGCCGTCCCGATCGGACGGACGAATGAACGTTGATCTCGATGTTGAAACCACGCCGGGATCCTGTTGAGGTCTTTGTCCCGGGAATTGTCCCTGTGAAGGCCTCTGTGAAGGCGGATATCCGGGTGCCGGTTGCCGCTGTGAAGGTGCGGATCCGGGCATAGGAGGCCTCTGCGAAGGCGGATATCCCGGCGCCGAGGGTCGCTGTGAAGGCGCGGATCCGGGCATAGGAGACCTCTGTGAAGGAGAATATCCGGGCGTCGAGGGTCGCTGTGAAGGCGCGGATCCGGGCATAGGGGGCCTCTGTGAAGGCGGATATCCGGGGGTCATACCCGGCGTATAGGACCGTTGGGTCGGAGCCTGACTCGGAATGGTCTGCCGCTCAGACGGCACGTTTGCTGCCCCGGAGGTATCGGCGACCGGTTGAACGGGGGCTTCCCGATGATCCGTTTGTTCGGCTGGCACTTCAATTACCGGAGAAGATTCAGTTTTCTCCGAAACCTCCGGCTCATTTGAAACCGGCTCGACGATCGGCGATGGCTCCGCTTGTGCGGGAATTGCGACGGAAATATCGGAGATGTCCGTAACTATATCGTCCTCGGTCATCGTCTCATCCTTCGGCGGGCGGGCCTTCTTATTCACTCTGCCGACCCGAAGGGTCTTCGTCCCCGATATGCCGCTGACAATGATTTCCGGCCCGGAAACATCCTGCTTCTTGTCGCGGGCTTCCATACCCTCTTCGGGCTTCGTCCCGGCCTTTTCTTTACTGTCTGTCATGAACTCCTCCTAATTGATACGTTGCCTTCAGCCAATATAATACCATTACTCCGTCTTAACGTGCTCATCCAGAAGTCGAATGAGCTGATCCGCAAAATTTTTATCCGTAAGGGCTACGACCGCCCGATCCCGCTTCCCCAGCTGTACCCCCAGCTTGTTCTTACTCGAAAAAACACGCACGGGAATTCCCTTATCCCCGGAAATCCGTTTGATCAGCCGAAGCGTTCCCTCTGCGGAGTCATCGGCGGCGATGAACAAAAAAACCTTGCTTTTCCCCGTTGCCGCCGATACTGCGTCCGCACCCGAAATCACTTGACCGGCGCGGGCAGCAAGCCCGATAAAAGACAGTATTTTTTCCTCCGATACGGCGTTGTTCCCATCCTTCGGTCCGGACGGATCCCCTCTTACGGATCCCCTTTTCGCGGGAAAGGAAATCGCAGAGGCCGATTCTTCCATGACTGCCTTCAACTGATCGGACATACCCTCCTGAGATACGCCTTTCAGGCTCTTTTCAATCCGGTGTGCTTTACAGGCGGCCTTGAGACAGTCCTCATTTTTGCAGACGTACGCGCCCCTTCCCGGCATTTTTCCCGTCGGATCGACTTCGACGCGGCCGTCGGCCAACAAGACAACCCGAATCAAATCGCTCTTGTTCTTTCTCTCCCTGCAGGAAACGCATAATCTTTGAGGAATCTTCTTCACTCAGGTCCTCCGATACAAAATCACTCCGCCAGAGAATTTTCGCCGGTATCCGATTTGTCACCGGCAGATTCTTTCGCGCCGGGCTCGACTTCAGCCGACTCGGTCGAAACTTTTTCTGTTTCTTCGGGAGAAATGTTGCCGTTATCCTCTTTGGACTCATCGCCTTCTTCTCCGGCAACGGTGAATTTGGACATGAATTCCTCCTGAAGCACTTCTCTGTATTGCGACTCACTCTTTATGTCGATTTTCCAGCCGGTCAGACGGGCCGCCAAACGAACGTTTTGCCCTGCTCTTCCGATCGCCAGGGAATACTGATGATCCGGGACAACCACTTTCGCGCTCAATTCCCGTGTCCCGTCGGTACGGGTCACGATCTCGGTGTCCACGCGAACCACCTTCGCCGGCAACAGTGAATTGCTGATAAATATCGCCGGATCGGGATTCCACTCGATAACGTCAATTTTCTCCTCGCCGAGTTCATCCATGACCGCCTGAACCCGGGTGCCTCTCTGTCCGACGCAGGCGCCGAGCGGATCAACATCCTCGTCACGGGAAAGCACGGCCATCTTGGTCCTCGACCCCGCTTCGCGCGCAATGGAAACGATCTCAACGATTCCGTGCGCAATCTCGGGGACTTCCTGCTCGAAAAGTTTCCGGACAAGATTGGGGTGACTTCTGGAGATTACGACCACCGGCCTTCCCTCCGGATTCTCCACCTTAAGGATCAGAAACTTCATATGCTGGTTGTAATTGTACTTCTCGTCCCGGATCTGGTCCTGGCGTTTCAGTGTCGCTTCCGCACGGCCAATGTCCACATAAACGAATCGGCTGTCCTTTCTTTGGATGACGCCGGATGCCAATTCTCCGATCCGGTCTGAAAATTCGTCCTGAATACGGCTGTGCTCCGCGCTTCTGAGTTTCTGGTTGATTGCGACTTTCGCGGCGTTGGCGGCCAAACGTCCGAGAGACTCGACCGGGATCGTCATTTCGACCGTATCCCCCTCCTCAAGCTCGGGATCGATTTGTTTGGCTTCCTCAAGTGAGATCTGCGTTTTCGGATTGTCTACGACCTCGGACACCTCACGAACTTCGTACACGTACATTTCCCCGGTTTCCCGGTCTATTTCCGCAAAAACGTTGTCGTTCTGTTTTGCGTCGGAGAATTCGCGTTTGAACGCGGCTACAATCGCCTCTTCGATCGCTTCAAAAAGAACCTCCTCATCAAGACCTCTTTCTTTGGCAAGTAACTTGATCGCTTCGATCATTTTCTCGTTCATGGATCTTTCTCCTTCCGCTATAACAAATGAACGGGTATTTTTTTCATATCACTTCCGGGTACACGACCCCAAAAACCTGTAAGCCTTTTAAAAATGAATCACTCTTTTCGCAGACGCGATTTCCGAAAAAAGAATCCCGATACGCGTTCCGTCGGCATCAAGGATCACTTCGTTTTCCGTCACTTCCGAGATGGCCCCGACAACATTTCTGACACCGTCTTTCGGTTGATAATATTTGACCTCGATCTGTTCCCCGGTGTATCGGATGAAATCCCCGATAGTCTTCAGCGGACGGGTAAGGCCCGGCGACGATACTTCGAAATAATCCGGATCAGCGGACAGAGATCTTTCGAAAATCTCATCCAACGCTTTACTGACCTTCTCGCACTCATCAATGGATATCCCGCCTTTGCGATCGACGAACACACGAAGAAAATAGGCGCTTCCTTCCTTTGTGTACTCGACATCGACCAGATCGAAGCCCATCCCCGAAACTACGGGCTCCGCCAATTCATAAGCCGCTTGTGCAGTTTTGGATCTGGTTGTCATGCTGATCTCCGAAAAACCCGTACAAAAGAAAGAGCGGGCATCACCCACTCTCACGAATACCAATACACTACGCAAAGATTCTAACATTTTTATACTAGGAGTGCAACATTATTATCCCTCAGGTCGAAAATTCTCGTGTGGCCTGAGGAACTTTACTCTTCTATCTTTTCGTCGGGAGCCGGTTTTTTGCAATATACACAAAAGAACTGCCGTCTTAACCTAATTTTGCTATTCAATTTATCCAGTTTATCGGGTAGAATGAAATTAATCCAAGCGGTTTTTGCTTGGACAATTTAGAACAAGAGGAGATGATGCCCAATGATAAAAGTAATTGCCGGTGCCAAGGGCACCGGGAAAACGGCCCGACTCGTTGATGACATCAACGAACAGGCGACCCGCGACAACAGCAATATCGTTTGTATCGAGCGGGGAAACCGGCTGGACCGGCTCTTGAAGTATCGGATTCGACTGATCGATGTAGACGAGTATCATTGTAACGACTACGACCAGCTCTTAGCATTCATTTGCGGTGTTTACGCCCGCGATTATGATCTGACTCACCTTTACATCGACAGTATATATAAAGTGGCTCAATCGGATATTCCCTCTGATTTTGCCGATTTTCTCGAGAAACTGGATCGCTTCCTTACGGACAAGAATGTTGACGTCAGCATTATTTGCAGCAGTGACTCCGACGGCCTGGATGAAAGGATCGCCAAGTACTGCTGATTTTTTTACGGATGCCTTGGAGCGTCCGGGCAAATTCGGGTTGAACACAAAGCGACCGCTTTTTCATAAACGGTCGCTTTATGTCTTGATCAATAATAATCGGAGGTTAAAAGCATGTGGAAGGAATTTAAGGCATTTATCCTGAGAGGCAACGTAATCGATCTGGCTGTAGCCGTTGTGATCGGCGCCGCATTCGGCAAAATCGTCACCGCCCTTGTAGACAACGTCATCATGCCGTGTATCGGTATTTTAACGGCCGGCGTAGATTTTGCGGACATGAAAATCGTACTGCAAAAGGGCGAACTCGACGCGGCGGGCGAGGTGCTTAAATCAGAGATTGCGATCGGATACGGCGTACTGATCAACACGATTCTCCAATTCCTCATCGTTGCGTTCGTCATCTTCCTCATCGTTAAGGGCATTAACGCGGCGCGCGCCAAAGCCGATGCGATCGCAAAGAAAGAAAAAGCGGAAGCTCCCGCCGCTCCGGCGCCGGACATCGCCCTTCTCACCGAGATCCGCGACCTGTTAAAGAAGGACTGACGCCCGACATTTCGAAGATTCATGTCTTTTTCTGGTCGTTTTTCGACCGAAAGGCTGTCATGAATCAGCCTTGTGTTGTACTCGCGTAAAAATAGTGATAGGTTTAAAAGAAACGGAGGTGCGAAAATGAGGCATAATATATCAATTCTTGTCGAAAACCATTCCGGAGTCCTCGCTCGGGTAGCCAATTTGTTCGCCCGACGCGGATTCAATATCGAGAGCCTGGCAGTCGGGACCACCGCAAATCCTTCGATTTCGAGGATCTCCGTTTCCGTGGCCGCCGACGACGCGGAAATCGTTCAAATCGTCAAACAGTTACATAAACTCCCGATCGTCCTCAAAGTGAAGCGTTTGGAACGTGATGCGCACTTCACCCGGGAACTGGCATTTATCAAGGTGACCTGCGACGATCAGACCCGAACACCGGTCCTTCAGATCGTCGATATTTTCCGGGGGCACATCGTCGATGTATCCCCCAAAACTGCCACGATTGAAATTTCCGGCGACAGTGATAAAATCGAAGCTCTGATGGAACTGATCACACCGTTCGGAATTCTGGAGGTTGTCCGCACCGGACAGATCTCCATCGAACGCGGCGACCGGGTTCTGTCTCTGGAAAGCGAATAAGACCCAATAATCACCCATAGAAAAATCACGGATACAAACAAGGAGGCATTTTCATGAAAAAGATCTACAAGGATTCCGAATGCGACACCCGTGCACTGGACGGAAAGAAGGTCGCGATCGTCGGTTACGGAAGTCAAGGTCACGCCCACGCTCTGAACCTTAAAGAAAGCGGTGTCGATGTCATCGTAGCGCTTTACGAGGGGTCCCCTTCCTGGGCGATCGCCGAGAAAGCCGGCCTCAAAGTCATGACCACCGCCGAGGCTACCCGGATTGCGGACGTCATCATGATCCTGATAAACGACGAGAAACAGCCGGCTATGTACGAGAAGGATATACTGCCGAACCTTTCCGAAGGGAAAGCTCTGGCATTCGCGCACGGCTTCAATATTCACTTCGGGCGCATTAATCCGCCCAAGAACATTGACGTGTTCCTGATTGCGCCGAAGGGTCCCGGTCACACCGTTCGTGCCGAATATGAAATCGGCCGCGGCGTACCGTGCCTTTATGCGGTTTATCAGGATTTTACCGGCAAGTGCAAAGATATCGCATTCGCATACGGCCGCGGGATCGGCGGATCGCGTGCCGGTCTTCTGGAGACCACGTTCCGCGAAGAAACCGAGACCGATCTGTTCGGTGAGCAGTGCGTCCTTTGCGGCGGAGTCTCCGAACTGATGAAGACCGGTTTCGAGGTCCTTTGCGAAGCCGGATATGACCCCGAGAATGCCTACTACGAGTGCATGCACGAGATGAAGCTGATCGTCGATATGGTGTACAAGGGCGGCCTTTCGTTTATGCGCTACTCCATTTCCGATACGGCCGAATACGGCGACTATTCGATCGGAAAGCGCATCATCACCGACGAGACAAAGAAGGAAATGACGAAGGTCCTTTCCGAGATTCAGGACGGTACGTTTGCGCGCAACTGGATCCTTGAAAATCAGTGCGGCCGGATGAATTTCAACGCCAGAAGAAGACTGGAATCCGAGCATCCGATCGAGAAGGTCGGAAAGGAGCTCCGGGCTCTGATGAGCTGGAACACACCGGCCGCTCAGTAAGTCCCGTCCGCTATTTGAAGCATACAAAAGCGGCGCCCTTCGGGGCGCCGCTTCATTTTTTAATGATTCGCTCGCTTACGCTTTCCAGAGGCCGTGGAGATTACAATACTCATAGACTTCATAATCTCCTTCGGGGATGGAAAACCACGCAAGGGGTTCCGCCCCGGGCTGAAGGAATTCAACAAAAACTCCGGATCCGGTCACGAGAATGACGAACTCGATGAAATGCTTTTCAATCATCGGATGAGGAACATCGCCCACGTCCACGCGAAGTTTACCGTCTTCGATCCGCACGACCGGTACATGCTTCTCTTTGGCGGCTGTGTCATCTTCTCCGGCAACCAAAAGCTTCATCGGCTGTCCGCAGCATACCAATTCCCCGCCGCCTTCATGAAGCAACGTGACAATGTTTCCGCAAATCGGACATCTGTAAATTTTCAGATTTCTGGCCATGTCATACCTCCTTAATGATCTTCCTTAATATGATCTCAATAGTTCGTCGACTGCAGTTCAAAAAAGGCCTTCGGGTGATTGCAGACCGGACACATCTCCGGCGGTTTTGCGGCAATATGGATATGTCCGCAATTCCCGCATTTCCAAACAACGACGCCGTCCCGCTCAAAGACTTCGCCCTTTTCGATCCGTTCGGCCAAGAGGCGATAACGTGCCTCATGCTCTTTCTCAACCTTTGCTACGCCTTCAAAAATAGCGGCGATTTGATTGAACCCCTCTTCGCGGGCTTCCTGCGCAAAACGCTTGTACATCTCGGTCCACTCGTAGTTCTCTCCGTCGGCGGCATCGATCAGATTGGTCATCGTTTCCGGCACATCGCCGCCATGAAGTGCCTTGAACCAGAGCTTGGCATGCTCTCTTTCGTTTCCGCTGGTCTCCATGAAAATATTGGAGATTTGAACATATCCGTCCTTTTTTGCTTTCGATGAATAATACGCGTACTTGTTCGTCGCCATCGATTCACCGGAAAACGCCTCGTTTAAATTTTTCTCGGTCTTTGAACCATGCAATTCCATGTTATTGCTCCCTTCGTTTCTATTATTTTTCGAAGCATTCCGAACAAACGCCGGAAGCCCGAACTTCATAGTTATGGATCTCAAATTGGTTGAGTATATCGGGCAAGCGGCACCCATCCAGGGCGAAATCAAATATTTCTCCGCAATGCTCGCAAATAAAATGCCCGTGTTGCTCCATGAACGCATCCAAATGAACCTCGCCTTCGGATGCGCGAATCAAGCGAAGAAGTCCGGCTGCCTCCAGGGTGTCGACGGTGTTGTAGATTGTCGTCTTGGAAAGTGACGGGTTATCGCTTTTGAGAAAATTGTACACGGTATCTACGGTCGGGTGATTCCTGTTTTCGATTAAATACCTGTAAACGCCGATTCTTTGCGGAGTCAAGCGTATATTACTACGTGCGAACAATTCAACGATGTCCTGAACGACCGTTTGAGAGTGAATGTCCATACACTCTCCTTTCTTGTAATCTTTCCATTATAATAATGCGTACGCATATGTTTGTCAAACGTTATCCCGCATGTACCGCGCTCAAAGGATCAACCCTTCCTCTTCTTTTTTTTATCTTTCTTACTGTCTTTTTTCTTCGCTTTCTTATTCTCCAAAATCGATTCTTCCGGGATCTCGGGCCTCGGAATAACCGCTTTCGGCGTCGGAAGCATCGGTGTTTTTTTCAGCGACGGGCTCTTCACCGGCTCCAGTGCCGCTGTGTTCTTCGGCAGATCGTTTTCCGGCTTTTCGAGAATCAGATTCGCGAAAAAAGTCTCAAGTTTGTGAACGCCGCCTTTGTTGATCCGGTACCGGACAAATTTACCGGTCTTAACGGAGTCGACAAGCCCGCAGGAACATAAAAGGCTCATGTGATGAGAAAGCGTCGGTTGTGTGATCGAAAAATGAGTCAGGATCTCTTTTGCACACATTGCTCCGTTATTCGACAGCGTCATCATGATCTGAAGCCGGGAGGGGTCCGAAATAATCTGAATCAAGCCCGGAACATCGTCTCCGGCGTCGGCCTTCGACAAGGAGTCATCACCGCTATTACCGATGTCGGAGATTTTACGCGTCTCGTCCGGTACAATTTTTCCCATTCCTTTACTCCTTTACGAAATCAACTGGTCCTTAAGTGCATCTTCAAATTCGGACAGATTGGCACACGCGATTACTTCGGTATTTTCTTCCAAAAGGACCTCATCCTCACCGCTGATCAACATCATTAACGGAATCCCCATTTTTCTTAAGAGGATTAACTGGTATTCCTTGCTGTTCTTCGCGGACAGATACTTTTCGAGCATTTTCAGGACCTGCTTTGCATCCTCCAGATAAATGCCGGATAAGCGCATCAGATGGTCGACGACATACATCGAAAACACATCGTCGAAATCCAGCTTCTCCTTGGTCGGAAACACCGATGAAAAGGCCGTAACGGTCAATTTGCTGACCATATTCAGTTTGACAAAATCACTCATCGGGATGAGAAAGCTTTTGACGTTCGCCGAAAATATTTCTCTCAGTTGATCTGCCGAAAGTTCCCCCTTAAGTTCCTGGATCTTCCCGACTCGGGCAAGGATTCGCTCTCTCGGAAAAAATGTCGCCTGTCCGGTGCGTGTCGCCCGATGAATGAACCAGGATTCCGGTATCAGGTTCATCCTTTTCCACCGGTACAGCGTCCCATAGGAAATTCTTGCGGCCCGGAGGAGGTCCCGCTTTGAAATCAATTCTTCTTCCGGCATACCATTCACCTCAACAAAAAAGCTGAAGACGATGATTCACGTCTACAGCTTGATTGTACGGTAACAATGTTACAGAGCGTAAACGCTCAGATGGCAAGATTCTTGCCGGTTGGAGTCGAAAACTTCCTCAATCGAATCGGGCGGACAATTCATCAAGAATAATGTCGTTAATGTCCTCGAGACTTCCGGCATCGATGATATCCTCAATTACATCCGCGAATAAAAAATATGCCGCTACCGAGACCGCGATACTGATGATCAGTCCGATTAATACCCAAATCAGGATTGCCCTGGACATCGATTTTCTGTTTTTATTCTTGCCGCCGAAGGCAAATACGAGCAATGCTATGAAACCGACGACCGGAATCGACGCCAGGAACATATACCAGAAAGCCCCCGCCGTTGTAAACGGTCTGATTTCTTTCGGGGTGCTCTTCAAGGCTTCTTTGGCTTGCTTTTTCGCTTCCTTCTTGGCGGCCTTTTGAGTGGCCTTTTGGGCGGCCTTATCGGGAACCGGCGCGATTGCCGCAGGAACGGGTGAAGCCGCGATGATTGCCGGTTGCGGGGCAGGCGCGGAAACATTCTCTGAATTATACACAGAAGGCTCTTTGACTTCTTCCGATGCTTTTTCCGTCACCGAAACGACGGATTCCCTCGTATCTTCCAATTCCTGTTCCACATAATCAACATTCTCGGCCGTCTGCTCAAAAGCCGCATCTGCATTTTCCTTGACTTGTTCTTTGATTTCTTCAGCCGCTTCGGACACTGTTTCCATCATATTCGTTCCGCATTCGGGACAGAAGACTGCTGCGCCGGTAACTTCGGTCTTACATTTTGGACAAATCATTCCTTTCCCTCCTTTATCTTTTCCACAACATGATATGGATAATTATATCACATCAGCCTTGATTTATTCAGTAAAAAACAACCGGATAAATCATAATAAAAAAGAAACCCTTCACCGGATTTGCTCTCCGGCAAAGGATCCCGTAGGTCTGGTGGGTAGTAATGGACTCGAACCATCGACCCCTTGCATGTCAAGCAAGTACTCTAACCAGCTGAGCTAACCACCCAAACGCTTAATGATTATACTTAAAAAAAACCCGGCTGTCCATAGCAAAAAAAGCATTTCCTTTGGGCGGAATCCGATCGGACATACGCGTTCGTTATTCGAGAATCGTTCCCTTAACGATGACGAATTGTCCGGGCAGAAGCGTCAATCGTCCGCTTTGGTTCCTGCGTTTTGCGGATGCGATCCTTTCGCCGGTATCAGAATATTGATCGACGGTGATCTGATCGAGGCGATACTGTGTTTCGATACGGAATTGTCTCGTTTGGTCGCCGGTATTGGTAACAATGATGCATATGGAATTACCTTCGATGTAAGCAAACGCACCGGTATCCTGTGCTGTCATGCCGGTTTTCTCAGAGGATTGCTCTTCGTCTGCCGGAACGGGAGAAACCGCGGAAATATTCAGCGGTGATCCGGAAATGGAAACGTTCAGAGCCGAAACGCAGGAAAAAAGCGTCCTGACATTGTCTTCGACAATTCCGCTTTCCCGGATTCCGAGCGCCTCCGACGCGATAAAATCAGCCTTCCCGAAATCATAGAAACTATCCGTCCCCGACAGGTCGGCACAAATCACCGATGTGCGATGCCCGAGGTCATGGAGGAAAAAGTCGACATACGCAGCCGCAGTTACGACGGTATTGGTTTTTCTGATCCCGCCCGACACCTCTTCATCCGTCAGAATGCGAAAATTTGCCGAGCCGATCCATTCCCCTACGTTTTCTCTCGGGCGCGACAGGATTCTGGGAATCCGATCGTAATAATCCAGATAACCTGCCGTTATTATACCCGCGGGTACGGCAGGCTCCGGGTCCGGCTCCGGCTGCTCGAACACGGTCAATCCGTCGATGAACAGGGCTGTTGAATGAAAATCCGCAAGAGACAGCATGGATCCGCCCGAATAATTCATACCGTCCAGGAAAAGGATCCGATCCTTTATATCCAGGTAATGCGGTGAAGATTTAATAATGTTGATGATAAAATCAACAAAAGCGCCTTTTTGAAGATCGGTTTTGAACAGGCTCGCTGTGTCGGAAATTTCGAAAACAATTCGTTCGAATTGCGCACTCCACGGTACCGCGGTACCGTTTTCTATGCGCATTTTCCCGTAAGGGTCGGATATGCTGCCGCACAGATATTCCATCAGATGCTCGATTTGCTCCTGTCCGACCGATGATTCAATCACCAGCCACGGGTTCGCCTTTGCGTATCGAGTCAGCACCAGAGATTGTTCAATCGATACACAACCCGGCGTCTCATATCCACGCCCGTCTATGTTTCTTCCGCCTTCGTTGCCGATCGGATCGTAGTAAGAATCCGACGATATATCGGGTAATCCGAAGGAGATGTTCGACAACCGTAAATAACTCGGATGAAGATCAAGAATCATATCCTGGTATTCCACGGGTATCGATTCCGAAGCAAATCGATCGGGACCGAAGAACACCTTATCAATAAACAGTTCTCCTTTCCCCGAGTAACCGATATTTAATCGAATGTCTCCGGCATCGTCCCCGCATGCTTCCGCGGGAAGAACGAGCACAGCCGAATAGTGTCTCCAGTTATTTCCCACTTCGGAAAAAACAGTTCCGACGGAATCAAAATCGCCGGATAGCCACACCATAACCTCTTTATCCGTCATGTCGTTTTGCTTGAGCCATACTTCAATACGGTAAAATGTCTTTTCGTATAAGTCGCGCGAGCCCTCCTTTGAAAGGACTTGAGAAACGAACCGCGCGTCGGCATAATCGCCTTTGGGTTCCGCGTATAATTTCAAAGAAGAATCCCCGCCCGAAGGAGGAGCATCATCCGAAATCTGCGCCGCCGCATCACTGCCGAACAATTGCCACAATCCGTCTGAGGATTTTTGGCTCACTCCGTCAAATACCGCTTCCTGATGTGTAAGAAAACACATGTCTCCGGCTGCGATCCGGGTATCCGTCAAATGCTCTCCGTATTCAACCCGGGTCAACAAGCGGGTTGAATAAAAGGCTCCGTCACGAAACAGGACGACCCTTCCGTCCGACGATCGGCCGAATACTTTCACGGGCGCAGTTGACGGAGCGTATAATTCCTTCCACACGAGATGATCTTCGGAAAGAATATACGTTTTTCCGTCCTCAGTCAGCAATAACACCTCGCCGGAAAGATCAACCATGACCGATTGAGGTACCGCGATCTCTCCCCGTTCTGTTGCGGTCTGATATCCCGAAAATGCAAAACGTCCGGTATCGGTGTCGTACGCTCCGAACGCGATTTCTCCGGAGTCTCCGACGACAATATATTTCCCGTCATGATACGTCGCGCACAAAAGGTCCGCTGAGCTTTCGGGAAATGGTTTTTCACTGTCGTCGAGAGGTCTGAACAAAAGACCGTTGGACGTTGTGAGCATTGCTTTGTTCGCCCCGATCAACAGGGCTGTGCCCCCGTCACTGACGGCGGCAAGTATATCCGATCGCACTTGATTTTCGATCGTAATCACAACCCCGTCGCAATACGACAGTATCGTGCCCCCGTCGCCTGCGGCGAGAATGACTTTCCCCACCGAGGTGACGGCTCTGGGCGATTCCTCGATTGCGACCTCCGGACTTTCGGAATTGAAATTCTTGCCGTCGGTTGAGGTGAATATCGACCAGTTTTCCGTTAGCACATTGAATCGGCCTCCCGCTTCGGACGCGGCAATAAGCGGTGCGTGCACCGGAAGGTCAAAGATTCTCCTGGACGCAGTCGTTATATCCGTTATACACTGTCCGTTCCTCGAAAAAGCGAGCGTGTTGCCGGACGATGAGACGATAAAGCTTATTTCCGGGTCTGTCTCGGTCAACCCTTCCATTCTGGTTTGCGGACCGAATTGGCTTTCCTTAAAATCAACGACATCGGACAATAGTTTTTGAACCATTTTGCCCTGCTCATCCAAGGACATAATCCGAACGGTCCCTCCCACAAAACTCCCGTCCGAGTAAGCCCTGCCGCTCTGAGCGTCCTGAAGCAGATAGACATAATCTTCCGAGCCCTCAAACACGGTAAACAACTGATCGTTCGTGATATTCTCAAAGGAGCTCCCCGCAACCATGTTCGGGGTCGACAATTTGTTTACATTCAGTCCGATCCCTCGAATGGAAGTACCCGAAAGATCCGAACCGACGCGCACCTGACCGGTCTGCTCCGTCTGTCGAAAAAAACCGAGATACAGGACCAACAGAGCACCGGCAAGAAGAAATACACCCAGCACGACCGAAGTCACAATGAATGGTCTTTTATGGATTCTACTCCCCAAAAGACGCCGCATGGTTGTCCTCCGTTTCGGGTTTTCCGTACACTCTCTTTTTCAGGTATATCACGGCGATGACCGATAACGCAATGGCTGCCAAATAGATGATTTCCAACACTTCGAACCAGTTTTCGCTTTCGGGATATACGGTCTGCAAAACCGAACCGAAGAAATTGTACACACCGTGCAGTAAAATCGTTAAGAAAATACTGCGTGAAAGGACATAGACAGCCGATATCACGACCCCGCATAGGAATGCGTACCCGACTTGGATCGGCTGAATATGAACGACGGCAAAAAAAGCGCCGGTCAGGATAACCGCCGCCGCAGGTTTCATCGTGGAAAGAAACTCCTGAAGAATTATCCCGCGGAAAATGAGTTCTTCGGCGACCGGTACCAATAATGTCAGGGATATGCCGAACGCGATTTTCTCGGGAAACGTCAATTCATCGACACGGAGCAAATCCTCATATTGATCCAGACTGTCCCGTATGAAACTCAGGCCGGAAAAAACCTTTTCGATTAAATAAAAATAGACGACAGTAATCCCAAGCAGGCCCAGTGCGATGACGGCGCCCGACAAAACCATCAGCGAAGACGGGCGATTACGATAAATCTTCTTTCCTTCGAGAAGTCCGGAGACATAAACCCATAGGATCGCAAAAAAGACCAATACCGCCATGGATATCGTATTAATCCGATACGTATAACTTAAATATCGTTGCGTTCCGAGAACCAGCATCGAGATGCCGGAAATCATCAGAATCACCGCATAATAGAGTGCCGCTCCGAAGAGCGGCACCAAGAAAGTGCGTATCCTTACCGGTGATGTTCTAGGGGCCCGGTCTGACTCGTTTGGACTTTGACTCATGGGATGAATGAAATCTCCTCATAAAAACAATGAACGCCTTGTGAAGTTCGTTGTTATCGCGAATCGAATAGAACAACTGATCTCCTGTCGACGAAAACTCCGTCCTCATGATGACTAACTCCGGATCAGCGTGATTCCCGTCATCCGGCTCATAGTTATACATGACCGCGTACTCCCTGCCCTCGATCATAAACGAATCGATTACGGAAAGGTAGTACTCCTTGCCGTTTATCACGTCACGGATGACCGCCATCGGGTTATCCGGTCTCTTCGTCTTGCCCGGAGCAAGGCCTCTGCCTTCCGTCTTATTCTTCTTCTGATTCTTCGTCTTCATCTTCGACGTCGGCTTCCTCGCAGAGGCGGTCATATTCGGCGTACACTTCGTCCGATTCCGCTTCCTCGAGGCTCATCAAGCCCTCTTCACCGTCATCCAGTTTGACAACTTTGGTGATTACCAATTCAGGATCTTCCTCATCCACGGTAACCAGAACGCAATACGCCTGATCCTTGTAATCAAATCCGTCTACCACCGCAAATTCGTACTCTTTGCCGGTCTCGGCGTCGACCATCGTAATGGTCTCCTGTTCTTCGCATTCACACTCATCCGCTCCGTTATCCGTGCAGTTCTCGTGATCCTCGCCGCAACCGCAGCCACAGCAGCAATCCTTATCCTCGTATGTCATGTTGTACCTCCTCGCCGACGCGATATATTTTGAACCAAATAAAAGTCTTGACTAATTATAGCATGAATCAGTTTTTGGGGCGATGATTGTCCAAATACTCACGAAGAATTATTTGGGCCGCCATCTGATCGATGACATGCTTGCGATCTTTGCCCGGGACGTTTGTCTCGATAAGAATCCGCGAGGCCATTACGGTCGTGTACCGCTCATCCGCAAATATCGGCGCAATGCCCGTTTTCTCGAAAAACAGCACCCCGAACGATTCAGCGGCCTGCTGGGAGGCGCTGACAACCCCGTCCGTCCTTCTGGGCTGGCCCAAAACGACAACCTCGACATCATTATCCTCAATAATACGGGATAGACGATCGAGGACGCGTCCGGGATCTTTTCCGTTCCAATACAACGTCTCGAAGGGTTGGGCAATCACCCGAGTCGGGTCGCTCAGCGCAACGCCGATGCGACGGGAACCGTAATCGATAGCCATAACTCTTCCCATAAAGATGATTCGTCTCCCTCTACTTCAGGCGATCACAATACTGGCGCACAATCACTTCAAGCAGTTCATCCCGCTCGATGCGGCGAATAATGCCGCGGGCGCCTTTGTAATTCGTGATGTACGTCGGGTCCCCGGACATAAAATAGCCGACGAGTTGGTTGATCGGGTTATAACCCTTCTCTTCCAACGCGGACAACACAAAGGACATCAGTTCGCGAACGTCCTCGCTTTTGTCCATATTAAACGAAAATCTTGCGGTCTCGGAATCAACCATATCTCTACCTCCGGGCTGTTATTGAGTCAGTTGCCATTTGTATATCACAATTCTATTTATGATTCATTGTAGCATGAATTATGTAGGATATGCGAAATCCTTGGTGATGATCTCGCCAAACAGGAGTTCTTTTTCGGAGCCGAGGATTCGAACCGGGACCTCCTGACCGGTGCGGACCTTGTCCGGCGTCGTGAACCGCACCCGGTAGTACTCCCGGGAATACCCGCTGAAACAACCGTTACCCAGGTTCTTTTCGACAAGGACGCTGACCGTCTTACCCGTCATGAAATCCGCCGCGCGTGCAAAGAGCGTGTCGGATAGTTTCAAAAAATCGTTTTTTCTTTTTTTCTTTGTGTCCGGATCAACCTGCGGCCTCATCCGTGCCGCCGCAGCACCCGCCCTAACGGAGTAAGGGAACACGTGGATCTTTGAAAAGCCGATTTTTTCGCAAAAAGCAAGGCTTTCGCGATGCTCCGCGTCCGTCTCTGCGGGGAAGCCTACGATGATATCCGTCGTTATAGATATCTCCGGCAATGCCCGTTTCAGACGGTCAACCGCTCCGGCAAATTCCGCGGTTTTATATTTTCGGTTCATTCTGTCCAGCACCGTATCCGATCCGCTTTGGAGCGAGAGATGAAGGTGGCCGCAAAATTTAGTCATTCCGGAAAGCACATGAACCAACCGGTCGGTAATCATGTTCGGCTCGATCGATCCCAACCGGATTCTGCGAACGGACTCGATCGCTTCGATTTCGGTTAAAAGTTGCTCGAACGATTCCCCGGCCCCTTCTAAATCCTTTCCGTACGCGTTCAGATTAATTCCGGTAAGTACGATCTCCGAATACCCTGAATTTCCGAGTTTTCGAATCTCGTCGAGGATCGCCGCTTTGTTCCTGCTCCGTGCGCGCCCCCGGGCAAAAGGGATGATGCAATAACTGCAAAAGTTGTCGCATCCGTCCTGAATCTTCACAAATGCCCGGGTGCCTTCCCTGGATATGACCGCCCCGAATTCCTCGTAATCACGGCACATTTCCGACGAACCTGTTGTGATGACATGATTTTCCGGTAGCGTAGTGTCGTTAACCAAAGCGTTCGGGACACGGTCCGAAGAGCTCAGACGGCAGATCACACGATCAACCAGCGAAGCGCGGTCGGATGTTCCGATCCAAATGTCCGCACCGTCACCGCTATTTCGCATTTGGGTCCTGCAACCCATTGCGACGACAATCGCTCCGGGCGCTGTTCGCCCGGCCCGGCGAATCATCTGTCCCGATTTTCGATCCGCTTCGGCGGTGACCGTGCACGTATTGATTACATAAACATCACATTGACCCGGGTCATTTGTAGTGGTAAACCCTCTGGATTCGAACAATGTTCGAAGCGCGTCGGTTTCATAACTGTTCACCTTACACCCGAGAGATTGATAATAGATCCGTTGCCCGGTCGGGACCCCGAATCCTTGACATTGTCGCCGATCGGTATCGTTCAATTTTGCTCTCCCGTTTCCTCATCCACTGATAAATGCTCTTCAAATTCTCCTGGGAGGAAGGCTTTTCGGACATTTGACAATTGACAGATTTTTTGCCTGTGATAAACTGAAAGGCCTTAGGGTATCGTTGTCAGAATGCCTTTTCAGATTGCGAGGACGAATAATATGGTTTGTTTTACCGTTCATTTCAAGTCGATCTCCGATGTGAAGGATTTCGTTCACACCGTCAATTCTTTCCCTTATGACGTGGATCTTTCTTCCGGACGCTATGTCGTCGACGCCAAGTCGATTATGGGCATTTTCAGTCTGGAACTCCAGCGCCCGATCCTCCTTGAGATTCACAGCGATGCGTGTGACGATCTTGTAGACGCGCTGAAGCGTTATCGGATCGACGATTAATCCTACTTCCGGCCCTTCTTGGCTTTTCCCTTTTTACCCTTGCTTTTTTTCGGAGAGAACCGCTGAAACGGCTCTCTTTTTCTTTCCGGACCTCGCGCTGCCCTGTTATCGCCGGTGTCTGAAGCCTTGTATTCCGAATCTTCAAACACAAAATCGATCCTTCTTAGGAGTGTATCGACCGCTCCGACCTTGATCCGAACCGGCTGCCCGATGCGGTATACCTGTCCGCCCGTATTGCCGCGAGCCTCAAGTCGCTGCTCATCGAAAATAAAATAGTCCGTCATGGTTCGAAAGGGAATCATCCCTTCCGCCGTGTTGTCCAGACGAACGAACAGTCCTGCTTTTGATATACCCGATATGATTCCGTCAAACGATTCTCCGATGTGGTCGGCCATGTATTCGGCAACTTTCTGGTCAGTCGCCTCGCGCTCGACCTCAGCCGAGTTCCGCTCCATTTCGGAACTGTGATCGGCGATCGACCCGACGTTCGCCGAGAAGTATGATTTTTTCGGTTTGCCGCTCAAATAGGCCTTGATGATGCGATGGATATACAAATCGGGATACCGGCGGATCGGAGAAGTAAAATGGCAATAATTTTCAGAGTTGAGTCCGAAGTGGCCGAGATTTTCGGGGGCATATCGGGCCTTTGCCAAGGAACGCAACAACATCTGGGACAATGCGGGTGCATAGGTCTCCCCGGAGATCCGGTGCATCAGATCAGCGAGAAACTCCGGTGTGGGTTTTCCCTTCCCGGTCGTTTTCGCACCGAAAAGCTTCGCGACATGAAGAAATTCGCGGATCTTCAGTTCGTCAGGATCCTCGTGGACCCGGTAGATAAACGGGTGTTTCATCGCGTCAAATCTCGACGCGACGTACTCGTTGCACACGATCATGAATTCTTCGATAATCCGGTTGGCATCCGTGATCGGACTTGGAAATATATCCGTCGGCTTACCTTGTTCGTCAAGAACAACATCGGTCTCCGGAAAAGAAAACTCGATGGCTCCCCGACGATTTCTCTTTTCTTTGAGGATCTTCATCAGGTCAAGCATATCGACGAACATGGAATCGAGCGGCAAATAGCGCTCGATGGTTTTGCCCTCGAAAAGAATTCCGTACACTTCCGTGTAGGACGTGCGCGCATTGCTTTGAATGATGCTCTCGAAAATTTCTCCGTCCCTGACCTCTCCTTCATAATCGATGGTCATCTCTACTGTCAACGCAAAGCGGGGCACGTTGGGATTCAAACTGCATAATGCGTTTGAGAGACGGGGCGGAAGCATCGGGACTACCCGGTCTACCGGATAGACGCTGGTCCCCCTCTTTCTGGCTTCCAGATCGATCTCGGACGCATCGGTCACGTAATGTGACACGTCGGCGATATGAACCCAAAGTCGATAGCCTTTTCCGGGGATTTTTTCGATTGAGATGGCGTCATCCAGATCCTTGGCGTCCTCGCCGTCGATGGTAACGGTCCGCAATGTACGAAGGTCTTTTCGGCCCTGTTCGATCGCTTTTTGGATATCATTGTCCGACGGATTCATCGGCAGAAGTTCCGCCTGCCGTTCCACTTCGTCCGGAAACGCTTCCGGAATGCCGTACTGAAGAAGTATGGCGCGCATCGCGACATCACCCTGCCCGGGATCACCCAGTACTTCGGTAATCGTCCCGACATAGGATCCGGGCGGATCTCCCGGATTGGTGATCGTACATATCACCTTCATATTGAGCGGAGCACCGTTCAATTGATCCGGCGGAATCCGGATATGTCCGTATTGATCAAACGAATATCCGGGGTCGGGATCCACATAGCAGTCTGTCTCGCCTTTTCTGAGAATACCAACACAGGTATTCGGTGCTCCGGCCGGCCCTCTCGGAGACATCGATTCGACCGGCTGCGGGACGGGCCGTTCCGGAGAAACGCGCCGTTTATCGGTTCGACCGGAACTATGGGAAGATTCTGTCCCCTTCCTGGCGTTCCGCCCGTAATGGACGATCTTTTTTTTCTTCATCGGATGCCTCTTTCTTTTATCGTCTCCGTTAAGATAATCTTCTTTTCAGTATACAAAAAAACCCCGGTTATGTCCCGTCACACGAAAACACATTCATAAAAATTCCCGAAGCAGGAGTGGGGTTACGGAAAAAGAAACGACCCTCCCACGCGTACAGCGAGTCGGAAGGTCGCAATGATTCAATGCTGTGCCGATGAAGGAACGTCCGGGCTAAAACCCGCTGGCGATTATGCGAAACAACACAACCGTTACCACCGCAAAAGCGATGGCCAAGCCGGTCGTGAATTTCTTGAGTTTACTGTCCATCGAGCGCCCTTTCTCCTTGCCGAAAAAAGTATCCGCTCCGCCGCCGATGATACCGAGCCCCTTGTCGTTGCCTTCTTGAAAAACAACAAACCCGACAAGCAAGGCGGAAATCACAATATCTATAGATGCCAGTACGATTGCCAGTACCATAATATGCCTCCAACTACCATCAGTTCGTAAATCCGATTAATTCTATCACACGAGCACGTGGGGCGCAAGCGCTTCGCAGAAATCGTCGGGGAGCGTCAATCCGGCCCGCTATGTCCGAAAATTCTCACGCATACCGGTCATGCGGGAAGATTACGCCTTGCTCTTTCTTTTCCCGCTCAGGACTTTAAACACTTCTCCCGCCAGGAATGGAATGATCGCCAGAATCACGACGGGAATCCACGCAATCGCAGGAAGCGGATGGTTGTCAAATACGCCGTTGACTCCGGGAATATAAATGACCAAAAGAAGCATCAACCCCGAGAAAAGCACGGCCGCGTTCATCATTTTGTTGCTGAAAAGTCCGAGTTTGAACACACTGACGCGTTCGGATCTTGAGCTGTACGCACGGAAAAGTTCCGCAAGAATCAGTGTCGCGAAAGCCATCGTTCGGGCATTTTCAAGTCTCAGCGCATCGTTCGCGAAAAGCACATTGAGTCCGATAACAAACGACGTGAAAACAGCTGAAAATATCGCCAGGCTCTGGACAAGGATCATGATGCGCATCCGCTTGTTGATGATCGATTCGGATTTATGCCGGGGAGGCTGACGCATGATGTCCGGCTCGCCCTTTTCGCGACCGAGAGCCAGAGCGGGAAAGCTGTCTGTGACCAGATTCAACCAAAGCAATTGGATTGCCGTCAGCGGCGTGATGGCCGCAATGATCGGCACGCCGGTTGCATTGAATACGGAAGCGGGAATCAGCGAAATGATGAAAATAACCAGGATTTCTCCGACGTTGCACGAAAGAAGGAAGCCGACGAATTTTCTGATGTTGCTGTAAATTATGCGACCTTCCTCGATGGCATGGACAATCGTAGCAAAGTTGTCATCGGTCAGAATCATGTCGGCGGAGTTCTTGGCGACCTCGGTCCCGGTGATGCCCATCGCGACTCCGATATCCGCCGTCTTAAGGGCCATCGCGTCATTGACGCCGTCTCCGGTCATGGATGCGATATGATCGTTTTTCTGAAGGGCTCCGACAATCCTCACCTTATGGTCCGGAGAGACACGGGCATACACACTGGTCGTCTCGCAAAGTTTCTCGAGTTCCGCATCAGTAATCGCATCCAGCTCGGCTCCGGAAAAACTCTTTGCGTCATTGTCCATCATCCCGAGATCCCGGGCGATCGCCACGGCCGTGTCCTTGTAATCTCCGGTGATCATGACCGGACGGATTCCGGCTTCCCTGCATATGCGAATCGCGTCTTTCACTTCCGGGCGCGCGGGATCGATCATGCCGGTCAGACCGAGAAAAATCAGATCGCTTTCATGCGCAAAGTCCGCAGTGATATTCTCGTCCTCAGCCCCGTATGTTCTATAAGCCAACGCAAGCACGCGAAGAGCCTCTGAGGCAAACCGGTGGTTGATTTCCAGAATTTCCTTCCGGATCGCTTCGGTGATCGGTACGGCCTTTCCGCCTTGATCAAAATGAGTACAACGGTCCAGAACAATATCCGGAGCACCCTTCGTAAAAGAAGTGATTTGCTCACGGACGACGTTGATGTGATAGGTCGTCATCATTTTTCTGTCCGAATCAAACGGCAATTCGGTAATTCTCGGGTACAGACCGTTCGCAGTGTTGCGCTCATGACCCGCTTTTGCGGCCAATGCAACCAATGAGCCCTCGGTCGGGTCGCCGATACATGTATAACGACCTTCCTCCCCTTCCCGAATCACGGCGTCGTTACATAACGCACAAGCGAGCATCGGGAGTTTCAAATCCTCTGCGGGGGAAACCGGTCGTCCGTCCTCAGCGGAAAATTCTCCTGCGGGGGCATAACCGGTTCCCGATACTGTATACAGGCGCGAGGCGGAATAAAACCGCGTCACCGTCATTTCGTTTTGAGTCAGTGTACCGGTTTTGTCGGAGCAGATCACGTCTACGCATCCCAGTGTTTCCACGGCAAGCAATTTACGCACGATGGCGTTTCTGGATGCCATACGCGTCATTCCGATCGCCAGAACGATGGTAACGACTGCCGCCAAGCCTTCCGGGATCGCCGCGACGGCCAAACTGACCGCGATCATTAAACTTTCGTTCCACGGTGTATTTTGTATGAAAACATCAACACAAAAAACGATGAGACAAACCGCGATGCAAATCGCGCCGAGGATTTTTCCGAGACTGTTGAGGCTCCTTTGAAGGGGCGTGACGGAATCGTCGATCGATTTGAGTTTCGTGGCGATTTTTCCGAGTTCCGTCCTCGTCCCGGTATCCGTAACGACCCCGACTGCGCGCCCGTATGTGATCGCCGTTCCCATAAAAAACATATTCTCCCGGTCGCCCAGGCCGGTATCCTCCGGCAGAACAGAAAAAGCGTTTTTCTCAACCGGAACCGATTCACCGGTCAGTGAAGCTTCCTCAACTTTGATGGAATTCTGTGACAGCACGCGCACATCCGCCGCGACCAGATCGCCCGCCTCTAATGCCACGATATCTCCCGGGACCAATTGATCGGAGGGAATCTCGACTTTCTGACCGTCACGGATTACTTTGCTCCGCGGAGAACTCATACGCTTGAGCGCCGCGATCGCCTGATCCGCTTTGCCTTCCTGATACACGCCGAGGATCGCATTAATAATCACGATGGCCATGATGACGATGACGTCGATCCATCCCTCAAAGCCGGGCTCCCGTAAGGCCATGATTGCGGAAAGAACTGCCGCGCCGATCAGAATCAGGACCATGGCGTCGGCAAATTGACTTAAAAACCGCTTCCACAGCGGCGTTCTTTTCTCTTCGCCCAGAGAGTTCAAGCCATATTGGATCAGACGTCGTTCCGCTTCGCTCTGCGGAAGACCCATCTCCTCATCGGTTTTAAGCTCCTCGAGTACTTGCTTCCTGTCTAAGGCGTATGCCTTGTTCATCGGGTTATCCTCCGCGTCTGATGAGTAGAAGTATTATACCGTATTTTTGCCCGAAAAATGCAAACTGGCAAAAAAGAAAATCTCGCTGTCGTTTTGTCATCGGGTTTTTCAATGAAAACCCCGGGAAAAGAAAAAACCGGCCGATTGCATCGACCGGATTTGGTGCCCAGAGTCGGAATCGAACCAACCACACGAGGATTTTCAGTCCACTGCTCTACCGACTGAGCTATCTGGGCGTGTCCGGCTCCGTTGAACCGGGGGAATAGTGGCGACGCAGAAGGGGCTCGAACCCTCGACCTCCAGCGTGACAGGCTGGCATTCTAACCAACTGAACTACTGCGCCATTTTGGTGGGAACAACAGGGCTCGAACCTGTGACCCTCTGCTTGTAAGGCAGATGCTCTCCCAGCTGAGCTATGCTCCCGTTGCCTCAAACCGGATTGCTCCTTTCGGAGCGCAAGAGAAAGTATAAAGGATAGAAAACAGGATGTCAATAATCGAATCAAACGGGGATCAAAACCAAAGAGGGACAATCCCTCTTACGGCTGCCGGCTTTTTTTTGCGAATCCGGAAGCCATGCATCTAATCGACCGGCGACTCGTTTTGCCCCTTCGCCCGGATCTTTAGATTCGAAAAAGCCGGCAAGCGTTCTCCGTTGTGATTTGCGCCATTTCTTCGGGACTTTTCCCGAGGTAGGCCGCTATCTTTTCGAGAATGTACGGGATGAACGCCGGTTCGTTTCTCTTGCCGCGAAAAGGCTCCGGCGTCAGATACGGGCAATCCGTCTCGATGAGGATACGGTCGAGAGGCACGGACGACAAAACTTCCCACGCTTTCTTATTGTTTCGAAACGTAACCGGCCCGTCAAAGCCCAGTAAAAACCCCATTCGGACGAGAATCTGAGCGGTCTGCGCGCTTCCCGAGTAGCAATGAAAAACGCCGGGAGACTCCCGAAGAAGTCCGCGTTTCTTAAAATCATCGAGTATCGCGAGAGCATCCGCGCTCGCCTCCCGCTCGTGAATGATCACCGGGATATCTTCCCGGCACGCGAGTTCAAGTTGACGGATGAAGACGGCCTTCTGAACGTCCCGGGGTGAAAGATCATAATGATAATCGAGGCCGATCTCGCCCAATGCGACGATGCGGTTTTTCTTGCTGTCGGTGATCCATGACGCCAAAATCTCGTGACTTTGATCGCTGTATTCGGATGCGCTGTGCGGATGGACGCCGACCGAGCAAAACAGTGCGACGTCGCCGGTCTTTTCGCCGGCCATGCGGATCGCCTCTGCGCTGTCCGCCATCTCGGCGGAAGCGAGAAGAATGCGGGTTACGCCTTCACCCCGCGCACGGGCGATGACCTCGTCGATATCCCCGTTGAAACGCTCGTCGCAAAGGTGCGCGTGCGTATCGAAAAGCTCCATCAGGAAACCTCGGCGCCCGGTGCCGCCTCTCCCTGCACTCCGAGAACCCGGTAGCCGCCGGAAGTCTCTGCGGCCAGGATCATCCCGTGCGACTCGACCCCGCGAATTTTACGCGGCGCGAGGTTCGACAGGTAGATGACCGTTTTACCGGTAAGTTCTTCCGGTGAATAGTATTCGGCGATCCCCGAGAGAACGGTTTTCTCCCCGGTTCCGTCATCCAGGACGAATTTCAGCAGTTTATCGGATTTTTCGAGTTTTTCGCAGGATACGACGCGCGCGGCGCGAAGGTCCATTTTCGCGAAGTCGTCGTATGTAATCACGGGCTTAACGGGCCGGACGGCCGGTTCCGGATCCGCAGGAGCGCACGCCGCTCCGGATTCTGCAAGTTTCAATTCGGTCGAAGGAGCCGCTTGGGATATTCCGGCGAGCTCCGCGAGTTCCTTTTCGATATCGACTCTCGGGAAAAGCACGTCTCCCGGAGCCACCGTCGCTGTGGCGGACAAATGATCCGTAACTCCCGCGCTCTCCCAGGTCGTTTCCTCCGCGGACGCGCCGATTTGCCGGAAGACCTCCGGCATTGTATTGGGCATCACGGGCGAAAGAAGGACGCCGACGATCCGTATCGTTTCCAGGAGGCGGTAGAGGACCGACGCCAGTCGCGCATGGGATTTCTCGTCCTTATAGAGGATCCAGGGGGCATTTTCGTCGATAAACTTGTTCGCGCGCGAAATCACCTTGAAAATCTCGGTGATTGCCGCGGCGATGTGAAAAGTTTCATAGTTTTCCTCAACAAAAGGTTTGAGTCCGGATGCCATCCGGATCAGTTCATCGTCCTCCGGCTTGCTTTCGCGCGCCTCCGGCAATGTGCCTCCGAAGTACTTGGTCACCATCGCGACGGTCCGGGACACAAGGTTCCCGAGGTCGTTTGCGAGGTCGCTGTTGATCCGGTTCAGCATCATCTCGTTCGTGAACGGACAATCCATCCCGAAAAGCATCTCGCGAAGGAGATGGTAGCGCAGGGCGTCAACACCGTACCGGTCCGCGAGAATGAACGGATCGACAACGTTTCCGGTCGACTTGCCCATCTTGGTGCCGCTGAAAGTGATCCATCCATGACCGTAGATCTTCTTCGGCAGAGGCAGTTCCAATGCCATCAACATCGCCGGCCAGATCATCGAATGGAAGCGGATGATCTCCTTGGCCATCACGTGGATGTCCGCCGGCCAATACTTGTCATAATCGGAATAAGCCTCATTCATGTAACCTAATGCGGTGATGTAGTTGGAGAGCGCGTCGATCCAGACATAAACGACATGCTTCTCGTCAAAAGTCACCGGAATGCCCCAGGTAAAACTTGTCCGTGAAACGCACAGATCCTCAAGACCGGGTTTGATAAAGTTATTGACCATCTCATTGACGCGACTCTGGGGCTCCAGAAAGCACTTTTCGGGGTCGGTCAGGAGTTTTTCGAGGCGATCCGAAAAATCGGACAGGCGGAAAAAATACGCTTCTTCTCTCGCCTCGGCCACTTCCCGACCGCAATCCGGGCACTTGCCGTCGACGAGTTGGCTCTCGGTCCAGAACGATTCGCATGGCGTGCAGTACTTCCCTTTATACTCGCCTTTATAGATGAATCCCTTGTCGTAGAGCTTTTTAAAGATCTTTTGAACGGACTTTACATGATAATCGTCGGTGGTTCTGATGAAGCGGTCATAGGTGATGCCCAGACGCGCCCAGAGGCGTATAAAATTGTTTACGTAGACATCGACATATTCTTTCGGGGTAACACCCTTCTCAAGTGCCTTCTTCTCGATTTTCTGCCCGTGCTCGTCGGTCCCGGTCAAAAACATCACGTCAAAGCCTTGCATCCGCTTGTACCGGGCGACGACGTCGCAGGCGAGCGTCGTGTAACAATGCCCGATATGCGGGTCACCGGACGGATAATAGATCGGCGTCGTCAGGTAATAAGGCTTTTTCGGATGCATATAAGACCCCCCAATATTTAAGGCTTGCATAATCGTTGATTATAACCAAGATGGTGTGGTTTTACAATGAATTGTCCGCTTTCGTCAGGAAGTCATGTCGCGATCCCGGACATGATCGGGCGGGCGGATTTATCGCGCGGGCGTATACTATCGGGAAAGATATTTGGACTCGAATTTTCCGGGTTCGACCGGGCATCCGAAATGAAAACCCTGAAGGTAGTCGGCCTTCATTTCCGTGACCGCGCGGGCTTTATCCGCCGTTTCGATTCCTTCCACGCAAACTTCCTTGGAAATGCTGTGCGCCAGCATAACAATGGCGGAGATGAAGGAGCGATTGAAGCGGTCGTTCTGAATGTCCTCGACGAATGCCCGGTCGATTTTTACCTCGTCGATGGGAAGGTCGCGCAGGTAATTTAATGACGAGTAGCCCGTTCCGAAATCGTCAATGGCGATTCGTATCCCCGCGTTTCGAAGCCGGATCAAATTCTGTCTGCATGTCGAAATACTCCGCATTAAGGATGTCTCCGTGATCTCCAACACGAGATTGTGCGGATCGAGAGCATATTTTTGTAAAAGCGCGACGACGGTGTCGGAATAATTCGTTCGGGCAAGATCCTCCGCCGTAATGTTCACATGCACAAAAAAGAAAGGAGACGCGGCGCTCTTGAGCCATTGCGCGCATTGGCGGATGACGCGCTCCAAGATCCAACTGCCGACCTGTTCCATTTGTCCGGTCGCTTCCAGCACGGCGATTACTTTCTCAGGCCGCACGTCCTCTTTACCGGGCAAATTCCAGCGCAGCAGAGCCTCCGCTCCGACCACCGCGCCGTCGGTCGGACGAACCAACGGCTGATAGAAAATGCGAAAACTGTCTTTACCGCTGCGTATAGCCTTTGAGAGCTGAAATTCGAAATCCAAACGTTCTTTGAGTTCGCGCTTATCCGTCGGGCAGTAAATTGCGTGCTTTTTCCGACTGTTCTGCTTGACCTTATGAAGCGTAATCTCGGCATTGACAAGCAGTTCCTCCGCACCGGTACCGCATGAAGGGAAAAGCGCCGAACTCATCGCAAAAGAAACATAGATCGAGTCACCGCCGATCATCAGCGGATGCTCCGTTTCCTCCTGGATTTGTTCCATGAAGCGCTCCGCCTGAATCCGCGTAGCGTGCGGCCAAAGCACGCAAAAAAGATCAATGCCGATGTGATACAGTGTGCCGCCGCTCGGAAGCCGGTCCTGCAACGTCTTCCCCAGATCGTGAAGAATATCGTCCCCCGTCTCGCGCCCGAAACGATCGTTATACGTATGGAAGCCGCGGATATCGATCAGAATCACCGCCGCCGAAAGGACGTTCCTGTCTTCAATTACTTTCTCGATATCCTTGATCAGCCGCTCCCGCGTCGGAAGGCCGCTGACCTCATGAAGATACCCGGTCTTTTCGACCAGCTCGCGGACCTCATTCATACTCGACAGATCGAAAATCGTTCCGACCACCATCCTGGATTGACGACTGGAGTCATAGAACGCCTTGCCGCGGCTGGCCAGCCAAACGTTCCTCCCGTTCGCCTTCTCGATACGAAACTCCACGGAGTACCGGTCCGTATCACCCGCGAGCATCTTTTCGAGCGGTTCGCGAAAACGCGGCTGGTCCTCCGGTATGATGAATTTGCTGACAAAATCGATCAGGTCGCCGTTTACCTCAAGGGGAGCATCCGGAAAGAGTTGGCGGAGATTGTCGGAAAAAGAGATCGTTTCCCGGTTGATATCCGCGGTATAAACGATGGCGGAAGTTCCCTCAATGATACTTTTCTGGAGAAATTCGGACTTCTTGCGCTCGGTCACATCGATCAGCAGTCCGGTCAGAAAACGGGATGAGCCGCTGATATCAAAGTTCGATACTCCGCACGGATGCACCCATATCTCGCCCTTCAGGGGGGAAAGAAGTCGAAAATCCGCGATCGACAAATCCTGATTTCCCTGAAGATAATCCTCGACGGCATTCAGAAAAAGGGCTTGATCGTCCGGGTGAATGAGCCCCATGACTACTTTGGAGGCATTTTCGATATACTGCCCCGGTATCTCAAGAATCTTGCTCAGATAAGAATTGATAAATATCACATCGGTAACGGTGTCATAGTAAAAAACAAATTCTGTAATTCCGTCGGAAAATAACTGGGATAATATCCTTTCGGACATTGAGCGGGTCTGATCCATGACCAGACCGAAAACCCGGTCCCCCATGAGCGTATGGATTTTCTGCATGTATATCCGTACCCACAAAATTTCCTCAACGGATTTACAGAGCGCATGCTCCAAGGTGACGACACTGCGTTTTCCCGCAAGCAAAAGATCAAAGGCTTTCTTGTACTCGGAAGCCATGCGTATGCGGTCTTCCTCGGGAACATATTGAGCAAAAGCCTCGATCAGCATCGGCTGCGAGGCTTCCCGCCCGATGACTTCCGACATCCCCGCCGAAAAACACAAACGCATATCGGACGGATCCGCCGTGAATGTACAAAGACCGGCTTCGTTCAATAGTTTATCGATTACGATCTGATCCGAAACATCTCCGATGGCGGATGCATCGAAATCCATGACCGGATCGTCTCCGTTCCCTGCAGAAAACACAACTCTCCTCCGTTACTTCGGTCGCTCTTTACGGTATTTTAACACCATTAGTGCTTTTGAGTATATTAGGTTTTTTGCAATCCCCGATTCGGCGGCCAGTAAAGCCGTGATTTCTTTGGTGGAATGCCCTTTTTCTGCAAGCGCGAGGATCTTGTCTTCAAGAACAGAATCCTCAGCCGCATCGGGGGGTTCGGCAGTTCCATCGACGACAAGTACGAATTCTCCCTTTGGCGCTTGAAGGGAATAGTATTCGATTGCTTCATCGACGGTCATGCTGATGACCTGTTCGTATTTTTTGGTCAGTTCGCGACAAAAAGCGATTTTTCTTCCGGTCATCCCGATCGCGCGCATCTCTTCAAGCGTTTTTAGAAGACGGTGTGGCGCCTCATACAATATTGTTGTATGTGTTGACGCGCAGACCGACGAAAGCCGCTCTTTGCGCTCTTTTCCCTCCGCCGGGATGAACCCTTCGAAAAAGAAACGGCGGGCATTCAACCCCGACAGCACCAACGCCGAAATCATCGCGGTCGGACCGGGTACCGTCGTGACCCGAATATTCTGTGCGGTGCACTGTTGAACCAATTGTTCTCCGGGGTCCGATATACAAGGCATCCCCGCATCCGAAACCAGAGCAACATCCCGACCGGCCAAAAGATTTTCCAGTATCATCTGTTCCCGCGACGCACGGTTATGCTCATGGTAACTGACGAGTTTGGTCCGGATGCCGAGTTCTTTTAAAAGAAGACCGGTTTCGCGGGTATCCTCACAAGCGATAAAATCGACCGATTCCAGGACGTCCTTTGCCCGGGGCGACAGGTCACGCGTGTTTCCGATCGGTGTTCCTACGATGTAAAGCATTTTACTCCCCGTCCGAATAAATCCTGTGCATTTCTTCGGTCATTTTCATCTCTTTCGTGCGCAAAATCAAGGGGGGCTCAACGATAAATCCGCCCGGTTTGCCCCCTTTTCGTCCCGAAATCAGAAAGGTCGCCGACTTTTTATCAATTTGCGGGTGGATCATACGGATGCGATTCGGCTCCGTCCCGACCTCCGACATGATCCGTATTACCTCGGGCAGGCGAACAGTCCGGTGGACCATCGCCAGAATTCCGCCCGGACAAAGCGCTTCCGAGGCAGTCCTTAGAAAATCAGAAAGACCGCCGAGCATCTCAAAGCGGGCGTTCAAAAGCGACCCCGATCCGATATCCGATCGGGTAGTCAGGCCCCGTGCGGGGTCCCTGTACGGAGGATTAAAAAAAACGAAATCATACGATGCCTTCCGCACATCCGTATGATCCGGGTAATCCCGAACATCCCCGAGAATCGGTCGCACCCGGCCTTCCAGTTTGTTCAAGCGAATATTCCTTGAAAAAACTTCAAAGGATCGTTCGTCGACTTCGATTCCGTCTATATGAATATCCGGCCTTCGCGCAGAAAGCAGAAGCGCCGCAGCGCCGCAGCCTGAGCCCAGCTCCAACGCCGTAGTTTCTCTTTTATAAACCGGTGCGACAATCGATGCAAAGTACGAAAGAAGGACCGTGTCCTCCCCGAATCGAAAGCCTTCCTTTCGCTGAATCATTCGAAATGCGTTCCGGCCCAAATTCTCAAACGTCTCGTCAACAGGATCGTAAACGTACTGCGACATCCGTGACCTCCGAACGATATCCCGATATCGACAACGCCCCCCGAAACCATCGGTCCCGGAGGGCGGCATCATCGGTCCTGTATCAACGAAATTAAGCGGGCGATATCGCGTCGACGGGACAAACGGCCGCGCACGCGCCGCAATCGATGCATACCGAAGCATCAATATTGTATTGGGTGTCGCCCTGGCTGATCGCGCCGGTCGGACATTCTCCCTCACAGCTTCCGCATGAAATACAAGCATCAGAAATTACATATGCCATAAATGAATACCTCCATTCCTAGATTGCATTTTAACATTTGAGCGGAGACGATGCAACGTCCGTGAAGCGTGAAGAACACCTCTGTGCGTGATCCCGATCACTCGTCCTCTTCAAACACTTCCAAATCCCCGCCTTCGTCGTCGGAAGTCATTTCCTGTCCGGATTTATCCGAGTCTGCGCGAGGGCAAAAACGCTTGCCTTTTCGAAAAAGTATTTGCACCTCTTCGGCTTCGAAATGCTCGTTGTCGGTCGAGTCCTCATACTCCAAACGAACCGCGACCCGCTCACGAAGAAGATCGGTGCTCATGACCGTTGCCTGTCCCTTGGGCGTCATCACGACATCCCCCTGACGCGGGAGACGCGCGTACGCGTCTTCATAGGCATTCTGCTCATATTTGAGACAGCACATCAAACGACCGCAAGCGCCGGAAATTTTGGTCGGATTCATGGACAGGCCTTGTTCCTTTGCCATTTTTATGGAAACCGGAATAAACCCGTCCAAAAAAGAACAGCAACACAGCTCACGCCCGCACATGCCCAATCCGCCGACCATTCTTGCCTGGTCACGGGCTCCGATCTGACGAAGCTCGATGCGAATCCGAAAAACAGCCGCGAGGTCCTTGACTAATTCGCGAAAATCGACCCGTCCGTCTGCCGTGAAGAAAAAAACAATCTTTTTCCCGTCGGTACTGTACTCCGCGTTCACGAGATTCATCTTCAGGCCTCGCGCTTCGATCTTCTGAAGACAAAGTTCATAGGCTTCCTGTTCTTTGACCTTCTTCGCTTCGTATTTGCTCCTGTCTTCGTCGGTCACCAAACGTATGACCGGCAGGAGCGGTTGTATAATCTGATCCTCCGGAATATCGACCGTCTCTTCGGCTACATATCCCATGTCGATCCCTTCGGAGGTTTCCACCATCACCGCGTCCCCCAAATGAAGACGCAGATCACCCGGGTCAAAATGGTAGACTTTCCCGGCATCGTGGAATCGTATGCTGACAACTTTAGGCATGACTAAACTCCTTTTTAATGAACAAAAGCATCGCACAAACGGAAGATTCAAAGCTGTAATTACTGCTGATCGCCCGGGCGGCCGAGGATACGGCTGCGGATGCTCTGTCGACGGATAAAGCTGTGATGAATTTCATATTGATCATTCGAATAATATTATCTCTTTTATCAACGACCCGCAAGAAAGGATAATCGGGGCAGGATATCATCATGGCGACATCTCCGAGCCCCATCTCCAAAACCGTCAGGATCTCGCCGATACGCTCCTTGTTTTCTTCGAAAAACCCGTACCGGTCCGAGAGCAGATCCGAATACCGGACCACGGGCAGTACTTCCAAAAGATTCGCAACGGCTGTCCGGATTCCGGCGAGGGATTCATCTTCAGCCATCTTGAGCGCCTCTCCGGGTATGCCTTTGGAGACGGCGGAAATCAGTTCGATCTCCCGGTCGGCAAGTTCGGTGCCCGTCGAAAGGATTTCACGGATCTCGACATCCGTGTTGGGCACCAACGGTACCGTCACCGTGCGGGACAGGATCGTATCCAGAAGTTTATCGGTGTCCGATACGGTAAGAATAAAGACAACCGACCGGGGAGGTTCCTCCAGCGTTTTTAAAAGCGCGTTCTGTCCTTCTTCGTTCAGGTAGTCCGCTTCGATCAGGTACACCTTCCTGGATGAGATCTGCGGGTACAGAAAGACATCGGAAACAACTTTTTCGCGCACCTGCGCGACGCGTATGTTCTTATCGCCCGGTTGCGGAGAAAGCGCTATAAAATCCGGGTGTACCGATCCGTCAAAATACCGGCACGACGCGCACAGCCCGCATCCTCCGTCCTCGTTTTGCCGGTCGCAAAGCAATGCCATTGCCATATGCTTCGCAAACGTCCTCTTGCCGATCCCCTCGGGCCCGGTGATGAGGTAGACTTGTTCCGGCCGCCCCAAAAGCAGCGGGCGGACCTTATTCTTGGCAGCCCGTTGCCCGATGAACCCCGAAAATGAACGCATCACATCTTCTCAAATCTTTCGACATTGACCACAAACACCGTCGCGCCGCCCACCATTACCTCAACCGGGTAAGGAATATAGGCGCCCCCCATGGCAGAGGGAGTCACGTTGGTATTGATCGCGGATTGCCGGCTGGACGAATACTTGCGGATTAATTCGATGACCTCATCCAGTTTCTCCTCTTCGACGACGATCATCAGCGTCGTATTGCCGGACCGGAGAAAGCCGCCCGAAGAATTCAACTTGGTGACGCGAAATCCCGATTTATTCAATTCAGCCATTAATCTGGGGCTATCCTCGTCGTGTACGATTGCGAAAATCAGTTTCATGTGTCCATTACCTCCCAAACCTTACTTTGGATTTGATTAAAAATCGAATCGATCGGAGCTGTGGCGTCCAGAAGGATCATCCTCTTACTGTGCGCCAGAATTTCCAGATATCCGTCCCGGACTTTTCTCAAAAATTCGGAGCCCTCCCCCTCGAGTCGGTCCGAATCGACAAGTCTGCCCTCCATTCTTTGTATCGCGTCCCGGATCGGCAGATCCAGGAAGAACGTCAGATCCGGTTCCAATCCGCCGGTCGCCCAGCGATTGAGTCTGTCGATATCGGCGAGATTAAGTCCTCGCCCATATCCCTGATATGCGGTCGTCGAGTCGAAAAACCGATCACAAATCACAACCCGGCCGGCTTGCAGAGAAGGCAATATGCGCTCGCGGACGATCTGTGAACGCGCCGCTTCATAAAGCAGCAGTTCTGTCTCGGACGACATCTCTCCGTTCGATTTGTCAAGGAGCAAGGATCGAATTTTCTCGCCGATCGACGTGCCGCCGGGTTCCCGTATCAGATCGACGGCGATACCGTTTGTCTCGAGAAAATCCCGAAGTTTCCGGATTTGTGTAGTTTTACCGCTTCCGTCCACTCCTTCAAAGGTAATAAAAAGTCCTTTTTTCTGTGACATTTTTTACCCCTTCCCAAATCTATTATATCTCAAAACAATCATGATTTGTAAAGCACCAAAACCATCCGTACAAATTCAAAAGCGTCGCGGCGGGAGTATTTCCCCTTTACAGATCCGACGCCTCGAAAAGCCCGTCGGTCAAACCGCTCAGACCGAGCCCGAGGTCCTGCGCACGGAGCAGGAGATCGGAAAGTTCTCCGGGGACTTTTTCACCCGGCCAGATGACAGGAATACCCGGCGGATAAAACCCGACCGCGCTTGCCGAGACCCTGCCCGATATGTCCGGAAGTCGAATCAGCGAAGTGCCGGCTCGATCAAATACCGCTTCGCGCAAGGCGATTACCCGCTCCGGACAAAGCGTGTACGCACGGGTCATCGAGCGGGAAAGCTCCGACAAATTTTCCGGACTGCGGAGACGCTCCTTTTCGGGATCCAGGAGAATCTCTCTCATTGCGCTCGAAAACAACTCGAATTCACGATCTTCATGCAAGACCGAAAATATCGCGACCAGGCGAACGGGGTCCGAAAATTCAACGAAAATGCCCCTTCTTTCGAGGGCTGTTTGGATGTCCGGCGCGAATATTCCCGTTCTTTCGGTATTTACGGTCAACCTTAACGGATCACGGTCACGGGTGTCGTCATCGCCATCGAGCAACAGACCCGGGATTTTTCGAAGCTCCGATACCAGAGATCGAACCCGCTTCGCGGCGCGGTCAAAAGTTTCCGGTCCCGCTTGCTTCATTCTCCGGATCGCCAGATCGGAAGATGCGGAGATCGTAAACGACGGACTGGACGTTTCAAAAATTCTCAGGCTCTCCGCGATTCGGGCGCGTGAAACGCGACCGCTGTCATCGGCTTCGCCGGCCACATGCAGGATTGAGGCGGGCGTTAAAGCCGGAAGGGTTTTATGAAGGCTCTGAACGGATATATCCGCACCGGCCTCCATCGCCGTTTCGGGAAAACACTCCCCTCCGAACGCGAAATGCGCGCCGTGTGCCTCATCCGCCAACAAGCGGCATCCGAAACGATGAGCGACCTTTTCAATTCCGCGAATATCCGAGCACCGTCCGTAATAATCCGGAGATGTGATCAATACATCCGTGACCTCGGGATGCGCAAGGAGGAATTCCTCGAGGGATTTTGCGTTCATCGCGCAGAAAGGAGACGACAGATCCGAAAAAACAGCATCCTGCGGCAAAAAAACATATCTGCACCCGATGATGCTCAACGTCCATACGACGGACATATGAACCGGCCGGCAGAGCAGAAGGACGGAAGAACGGTTCAATACCGATGCCAGCATGATCCTCAGTCCCGTAGTCGTCCCCGAACAGAGGAAATATGAATACCCGCTTCCGAAAACGTCTGCGGCAAATCGGAGCGAATCCGCGACCGGACCTCTCGGGTCGTGCAGGTCGTCCGTCGAAGAGAGTTCGGTGGTATCCTCGTCAATCAACCGCCGGCAATCCAAATCATCGAAAAACCGGGCCCCGACGTGGCCCGGCATATGAAATCCGATCTCTTTTTCTTTCGATGAAGCGGACTGTGAGAAGTATACACCCGACTGTCGCCGGTCACCCCGAGAAGTCTCCTTCACAAAAAACCTCCGTCCGTCAATCGAGTTTCATCGTGTGGATGCCCGCGATTTCAAGCCAAATTTCCTTCTCGATCCGCTCGTTATCCTTGCGAATATCTTCGCTCGTCTCTTCCGTACGTATATTGCGGCTCCAATTCTTAGGCTCGCCCGGGTGTTTATCCTGCCTTTGATCGCCGCGGTTCCCGCGTTTATCATAATTCGGATTTCCGGCTCTGTTCCGGTTATCCCGATTATCCCTGTTCTCCCGGTTGTCCCGATTATCCCGGTTGCCCGAAGTATTAGTAACGGCGGCATCCTCGGGTCGGATCTCCCGCGTGATATGCTTGTTACCGGACGGCGCGCGGTTGCTCTGGGGATTCCTGGGTTGCGTGTTTTCCGATCCGGGTCGCGGTCCTCTGCGCCGATTGTCATATCCCCGATCTCTTCTTTGACCATCCCGGTCTTGCGGATTCGCGGCGGCCTTTTGATTACTTCTATCCTGACCACCGGGTTGTCTGGCGGCGGATGCGGATCTGTCCGGCTTATCCGAAGATTGCGGACCGCTTCTTCGATTATATCTGTACCCGTCCCGTCCGGGATCTCTGTCCGTTCGCATGTTCGGGTCCGGGTTGTTATCTCTCGGGGCACCCGGATTTCCCGTGTTCTGGAATTCTTCGCTCATTTAAATCCTCCTTCAGGGGTATCACACGTTCCCATTATATCCGTTTTTTGATCGTCTTCAACTTTTCGCCCGTCGGTCGATGATTTTATATCAACACCCGGATCCCGTTCCGGACGCGGAAGGTCCAATGTACAGAAATAACGCACTCTTGAATCCTGCGGAATGACTGTGATGATGTCCGGCATAATATCCCGGAGCGGAATGAGAACAAAAGCTCTCTGATTCATGCGCGGATGCGGAAGAATCAATCGTTCATCCTCGCGTTCCTGATTTTCGAAAAGCAGAATGTCGATGTCGATCGTCCTCGGGCCGAATCGCCGTGTTCTGATCCTGCCGAGATCCTTTTCGATGCGCTGAAGCCCGGATAAGAGATCCTCGGGAGAAAGCGAAGTATCAATCCGGACCGCCAAATTCAAAAAATCCGGTTGATCCCGAAAACCGACCGGCTCGGTCTCGTAAACCGGCGATACGGCCTCAAGGCGGACGTTGTCGAGCTCGCTCAGCCGGTCAAGCGCCGCCCGAAGATACTCGAGTCGATCGCCGACATTACTGCCCATAGAAAGATACGCCAGACTCATTTCTTATCGTCGCTTTTCTTGATAATCCGCTCCCGAAAAATGCGGACGCCCATGTATTCGAATTCTCCCTCAACGGGAGCTTCCGGCTTCTGGACACATACATCCAGCGCGTCTACGGAAGGAAAGCGGATTAACACCTCGGAGGCGATGGCCTCCGCCAGAGCCTCGAGCAGATCATAGCGCGTCCCTTCGACGATTTCGCGGACCGCCGCGAAAACCTGTCCGTAATCCACCGTATCGGAGAGCCGGTCGGTCCTTCCGGCCGTCATCTCCTTCAAACAGAGTGTCAAATGGACAACGAACGGTTGCGGTTTATTGCGTTCGAACTCGAAAAGCCCCGTCGTTCCCATGAAACGCATACCTTGAAGAATGATACGATTCCGGTATTTTCCCGCTGATTTCGCCATTTCAGACCTCCTCAAATTTTCGTTTCCCGGAAAGAATATCCGAGATGGTGATTGCTTGTATGACACCCTTCACATCGTGTACACGCACGAAGTCCGCCCCCAAAAATGCGGAGATACACGAGACCGCCGCGGTCCCGTTGTCCCTTTGGTCGACCGGCACATTGCCGAGCGCCGCGCCGATAAAGCGCTTCCGTGAAGGTCCGACCAAAACCGGAAAGCCCAGTTCTTTCAGTCTGCCGATCTCCCGGATCAGTTCGAACGATTCCCGATGGTCCATCCCGAAACCGATCCCCGGATCCAGCACGATTTGATCTTCTCTAACGCCTGCACGCAGCGCGGTGTCGACGCTTCCGGAAAGGTACGTGATCGCGTCCGTAACGATGTCGTCTGTTTTTTCGACGAGCGATGAATCGGTCGCGTTGAACATCAGAATCAGACCGGACCGGCTCTCGGAAGCCACCCGGGCAATGTCGGGATCTCTTTTGAGCCCCCAGACATCATTAATGATCGATGCCCCCGCTTCGACCGCTTTCCGGGCGACAATCGACTTTGATGTGTCTACGGAAACCGGCAAACCCAATCCGCCGGCGATCTTTTGGATGACCGGGATGACTCTGTTGATTTCCTCATCCGCTTCCACCGGGGCGTGTCCCGGACGCGTCGACTCCCCGCCGATATCCAGAATATCCGTGCCGGTCGCCGCCAATTCGGACGCGCGTTCTTCCGCGCCCTGAAGTCCGAAGTATTTGCCTCCGTCGGAAAAGGAATCGGGCGTAACGTTAATAATGCCCATCACATAGGTCTTCACGCCCAATGGGAACCGGTACGTTCCTGCACAAAACTCTCTTCGGCATTCACTGCTCATAGAAAAGACCTCACGATCGGGGACGATTGATCAGCGCGAGAGCCTCCGCCCGGGTACGGGCATCCGAACGGCAACGACCCCGCATGGCAGAGGTGACCGTTTTGGAACCCGGCTTTCGAATACCGCGCATGGTCATACAGAGATGTTCCGCTTCGATAACGACGCACACGGCATCCGCATCCACGGCTTTTTGGATCGTATCGGCGATCTCCGAGGTCAGTCTCTCCTGAAGTTGGGGTTTTCTTGAAAGCGTATCCACGATCCGCGCAACCTTGGATAAGCCGAGAATCTTTCCTTTTTTGGGGACGTAAGCCACATGCGCTTTTCCGAGAAAAGGAAGCAGATGATGCTCGCACATCGAATAGAACGGGATGTCTCCGATCAGGATCATCTCGTCGTTGTCTTCCTCGATGAAGGTCTTGATATCGTCGCGGATATCCCGGTTCATCCCGGCAAAAATCTCCCCGTACATCTTGGCGACCCGGTCCGGGGTCTCGATCAGTCCGGCGCGGTCCGGATCCTCCCCGATTGCGATCAGGATTTCCTTCACCGCTTTCCGGATCCGATCGGTATCGATTCCCGACGGTTTCTTATCGGCGTCGGATTGATTCTGGCTCATGATGTACACCTCGCTATCTGTTTCTTCATGTTTTTTCTGCCGCTCTACAATTCCTTAAGCATTTTGTTCCGGTATTGCACCGGAGTCATCCCCGTCTGCTTGCGGAACGCCACATTGAATCTTTGCGGGCTCGAAAAGCCGACCTGTGTAGCGATCCCGCTGACCTTGATCTCCCGCTGTTCCAGAAGTTTACAGGCCGCATTGACGCGTTCCTTCATCAAATAATTCATCGGGCTGATCCCGAATTCGTCCCGGAATGCCCGCGTAAAATAGCCTTGGCTCAGAAAGACATAGGAGGCCGCATCCGCCACCGAAGCGCCCCGATTGAAGTTCTGTTTCAAATAATCCCGCGCGATCAGGACCAACTCACGGGCCTTTCCGTGCCGAACCCGAAGGGATTCCTCCCACTCCTCCCGAAGCGCCCGCGATAGCGCCACAAGAAGTTCCATGGTCAAGAACTGCATCATCAGTTCTTTGCCGTACGCTTCGCTGACGCTTTCCCGGAGTATCCGCTCCACCAGATCCCCGATGTCCTCCCGGCTTCTGCCGGAAACGGTCAGGAAATAAGCATTCTGCTTATCCTCTCCGTCCTGTCCGCTCGCGAAATCAAGAAACCGTTCCAGCGGCTTGGAAAAAACCTCATAGGTCGGAAGCGCGGCAGTCGGACCCGTTTTCCGGTCTTTGGGATCCAGAAGCGCGCTCGGAGACCTGAGTTTCAGCGCGGCCTGCGCTTCTTTGATATCCTGCGAAAAACCGAAATAGAGGACAACCATTTCAGCCTGTCCGCTGATTACGCGTATCGTATGGTTGACATTCGGCCGGATCACCAGCGTCGTACCGTGGTCGAGCGGGACCGTTTTGCCTTCAATGGTCAATTCGGCCTTGCCCGATCGCAAATAAAGGAGTTCATGAGAAGTATGCCGGCTTGATTCGGGCACGGGTGTGCTGTGCTCAAAACAATGCTCAATCCCTTCAAAAACCACGGGGATCGATCCGGCCGATTCCAGTATGCTTTTTTCGATCGCGGGAAGAAGTTCTTCAAACATCGCGCTTACTCCTTTTCTCCGAAAATGTCACGTTTGCCCGACTCAGGACAGAAACCGTATATTATCGATAAATAACTCTCCGCTCTTGCTCGTATCGAAAATCTGCACGTTCAGGCGGTTCAACATCGGACCTTTTTCTCCCTCGACTTCGAGAATCAATGTCTGCCACCGTAAAACAGACTGTATGATTGCCTCTCCGAGATACCCTTCGATCGATAGTTTTTTCTCGTTGACATCCGGATTGAAAATATCGACGGCAATTCTCCGGAAGGCGCGCAAATCCATCGGAGCAAACAACGACGCATAACTCAGAACGGGACCGAATACCAGGAGACTGTTCTCCGTTGAATACCGCAAATGCAGCGAACCGGACCCCCGGGTCTTGTTCAACAATTCCTGTTCGATGGTACAGGAGCCCTTGACGGTCTTAAAAACAGGCAGGATCTCGAACGGTTTATTCCAGGATACTTTGCCGATCATGTCCAGCTGATCGCACGAGGCAAAGGTCAGGTCCGGTGCGTAAACCGACTCTTCTCTGTCGAATCGGAAAGGCAGAACCGGCAGATCGGCACGGTTTCGAAACGTCGCGCCGTGCGGCACCGGGCTGAATCCGTAAGTCACCCCGGCGGGTTCGGCAATATCGTCATGCCACACCATAACCCGGATCCCGTGAAGAATTCTGGCGTTAGCCGGAACATATACACGATCCTCACCGCAAATCGAAAAGCCGCGCAGGACCGATTCGCCCTCCGAGAGCCGCAGACCGTCCACCGTATTGTCAAATGTCATCATTACCTTGTTGGACACGATCTCGACGCCGATACATTCCGGCGATGAGGAGGGCATTTTGGGTGTGAAGTGAATACCCAGGGCAATCGCGGCCAGACGTTGTCCGATCGTGAACGCTTTTGTTTTTTTCGGAAGAAGAAGATCATGCTGACCTAAAATACCTACTTGCATCGGCAATTTTCTTCGAATCGAAACCAACGTCTCATTGAGTTCGAGATACCGTAAAGGGTGGTCCGGGTCGAGTTCGTCGGGTGAAATCTGCAGAAAAATCAGAGACGGCACTACTTGTCTGTCCTCCACTTCAACCGGTCCGAAAATCGATGCCAGACTCAGAAGAAGCTTCCGGACTAATTTGGGATAGATCCCCGCCAATTCGCTGTCAAACCGGTCCGGCGCGAATACGATCCCCCGGATGTTCACATCCTTGAGTGCAAGCAACTTATGATTGAACATAACCGTCATCATGGATTCGGGCTTGAGATCGCCTCGAAAATCGTTCCTCTTCAGAGCTTCACCGATCTCCGCGGGAGAAATCGCCTTAACGTTTCCGGCGACCTGTACGGGTTGCAGGGTCGAGGTCGTTACGTCCGAAGTATTTTCTGTCGATTCGGATCCCGCGGATTTTTCGGCGCCCGCGACCGGAGATTGTCCGTCGGCGTCGTCGACTGCGGTTTCTTCATGGGAACCCGCGATTTTGGTTTTATCGTCCGCAATGATGCCGCGACCGTCCTTCTCATCCCGGGAGAGCATGTAGTACCAGTCCGCTTCGGACAGGTACAATTTCTTCTCCTTAAGAAGTCCGAGAAATTCTTTGTCTCCCTCAACGGTTTCGCGCGAAAGCCAACTCAATATCGACGAACCGTCCAGGGCAAGATCCATCATTCCGATCGGATAGTGAATCTGATCGGCGAGGCGATAGGCCATCGAAAAAGCGACCGATGAGATCCGGGTCAGTTGCGCCGAGTCGCGTACATGGACCCAACGGGTCCCGTCCACTCTCGAGTCGCCGGAATATGAATACTGCGTGTTCTCCCTGAGCCCCGTCCGTTCCGGCGAAAAAAAACGGATCAGCCGGAGCGTGTTTTTCTTAAGAGGAGTTCGCGGCGCGGCGGTTTGTGCGATCGGAACATGAAGCGGCCGTGACCCGATCATGATCCAAACATCCCCGCAACGGACGTCTTTAATGGAAATCGAATTCAACCCCGACGTGAAAATAAACGTATATGCATCCGTAGATGCTCGATAGGCCGGAAGTTCGAATCGAAAATTTCCTTCTGCGTCCGACTGAGTTTCCAAACTCAGGATCACACCGTAATCCGTATCGAGCTTCGAGACCCGACGCCCGTCCGTAGGATCCTTCACTACTTCGAGGGTTACCGTGTTATAGGGTGTTGAGATCCCGAAAAGCTTGACCGGGACCTTTTGCTGAAAAACCATCCCTTCGGACAGCCAAGCCGGAAGCCGGAACTCATTCATGATCTCGCATTCTCCTTAGTGATCGTCGTACTCTATCCGTATATTATACGCTACAAAGCCCCTGCCGGTAAAACATAAATTCCGGAACACCGCGATGCTCCAAAAAGGCATTTTTTAGATAATTCGAGTAAAAATGGTTCATAATCGTTAAATATTTGCATTAAATCCAGACGATATTCTGCATATATTATATTGACTGGTCTGAGCAAATCGTTTAGTATTTGTAAAAAGTTATTGATAAACGGGGGAAATTGTCGTTTTAAGGACTTTAAGTCCTAGAGGGGGGACAAGATGGCCAAAACTTCACAGGTAACGATCATGAACGACGGACTTGCCGATGAAATCGCAAAGAGACTCGGCAACCTCCTTCGAGAGGCGCGTCACAATCAGCGGATTTCCCAACACCAACTCTCGGATCAGGTCGATATCAATACATCCTACTACAGCCTGATCGAAAACGGCGAGGTCAATCTGACCCTGCGAAAATTCATATGCATTTGCCTGGGTCTCGGGATCCGCCCCGATGAACTCATTCGGGTTTTGCTCGATTCCTTCAGCTCCCTTGAATTTCCCGAGTGAAGGCATTTATATAACTTTTTTGTCCGCATACTTTTTTTCGTGTCCATTTATCGCTATAATCGAGATGCCGCATTGCAAAATTTTCAACCGGCATCGGAGGTTATCCATGACGCGACTGATCATTAATTCAACGGATCTGAAGAATGCCCAATACGAAGACATTCGTAAGTCATTCAATACGGAGGCCGTTTCGTTTTGTTCTCATTACCATGAGCGTTCCGGCCATCCGAGCGATATTCCGGCACATTATCATGAATATATTGAGATGATCTATGTGCTGGAAGGCACCTTCACCGCTACGGTCAGCGGGCGGGATTACACATTGAGCGACGGGGATCTGCTGCTGGTGAATGCGAACGAACCGCATTCCTTTCATCGCCATGCCGAGTGCAAGTTTATTTGTCTTCAATTCGATCCTTTTCTCCTTTTCTCAACGGTTCGCTCGACCTTTGAGGCGCGTTTCATCATGCCGTTTATCATGGCATGTTCCTCTCCCCAACGAGTCATCCCTGCTTCGGAGCTGATACAGACCGGAATCCCGGCACTGGTCGAGGAAGTCAACCGCGAATACAATGAAAAGGACTATGGCTACGAATTGGCGGTTCGGGCGAGCATATGCAGAATCTTTCTGTGGTTTCTGCGCAAATGGCGCAAGCAGGGCGTTCATATGGGGGTTACGTCTTCTGTAAGAAACGAGGACATCGCGCGTCTGGAAAACGTTCTCGGCTACATCGATCAGAATTATATGAGGACCGTCAGCGCAGAAAAAATGGCTCGTTTATGCAATATGAGTTACAGTTATTTCTCCAGATTCTTCAAGGCATCCATCGGCAGATCCTTCTCGGAATATTTGACGTATGTTCGAGTTACCGAGGCGGAGAAACTCTTGATCACATCCAATCAGAATGTCAGCCAGATTGCTATGGAAACGGGCTTTACGAACGCCAGTTATTTCATTACGCAATTCAAGAAGCATCGCCAGATGACGCCCAAGAAATTCAAACAGCGTCTTCTGCGGGACGCGATGGACCGGGTCTGATTATTTTCAAAAACCCGGAAGAACGGAAAATCCGGAACAGCAATCTCCCGTAATATAAAAACACCCCGGTCGAATACGACCGGGGTGTTTGATTGTGGCTGCCGAACTAGGATTTGAACCCAGACAAACTGCTCCAGAGGCAGTCGTGCTACCCTTACACAATTCGGCATCGAAGAAAAAAGCTCTTCCGTCGGCAGGAAAGTCCGCCGACGAATGAGAGTATATCAAATCGCTTCTTGTACCGCAAGTATGAAATACGCGATAACCTATTCATTCCCGGATTCTCTGAATCGTTGCGTTTTAATTCGGGAACATATATATTAGAATAAATCGTTATTATCGGGCATTCATTTCCGGGGGGTGACATATATGTCTGACCTAAACATTAACAATCAAGGGAATTATCAGAGTCAGATACCCGATCCGTAGCAAATAAACAACTCGACAACATGGTATTGATTTCTCTGCTTCTGGGCATCTTCGGATTATCGGCGATCGGTTTGATTCTGATTATCATCGCCCGCCGGAAGGGCGCGACCGGAGGGCTTGCGACCATTAGTTTATTGATCAATTCCGTGTTTTTGATCGTAGTGGTATGCAATTTCGCGGCCGTGATTTTTTTCGCGATACAAGCCTACATAAACGCCGCGGCCGGGGCGGCAAGCGGTCTTTGCTGGCTTTCGTTCTGCCCTCGCTGATATTCGTTCCAGGGAACGCCGATCAATATTCGATTCTTCCGGAAGTCCCGGTTGAATCTATCCGCGCCCATCGGGCATTTTCGGAATGTCGGTGAGCGAAGAAATCAGATCCAGTTCTTCCATTTTCGCGCGAACAAGGCCGATATCCCGCCAAAGCGTGATCCTTTCGTTATTGTTTCTGAGAATATAGGCCGGGTGAAAGGTCGGAAAGATCAGATAATCGTTCTTTTCGATGAAACGACCGCGAACCTGTCCGATCGGCTCGTCGTTATTCATGAAATACTTAAAGGCGGTCTTCCCGAGAAGAACGATAATCTTGGGTTTGGCAAACCGAATTTGCTTGGCCAGATGCGGCATACAAGCTTTCGCTTCTTCGGCAGTCGGGACCCGATTCTCGGGGGGGCGGCATTTGACGATATTACAGATGTGAAAATCGTCCTCCGAAAATCCATATGCCTTCAAAAGAAGATCCAGAAGACGCCCGGCCTGGCCGACAAAAGGAATACCCTGTTGATCCTCGTTCGCTCCCGGTCCTTCTCCGACCAACATCAGCGGAGCGCGGATCGCGCCTCTGCTGATCACGACATTTTTTCTTGTCCCGGAAAGGGAGCAAGCCGTACAGCGTTTACATTCATCGAGAAAATCCGACCAGGTATAGGACAAAAGGATCACCGCCTTTTCAAGAGGGCAATAGGTTTGAATCCATTTTCATAAGGACCATACCCTCCAACCCATTATACCAAATCATCGGCAATGCGCATCCGAACGGTGAATACCGAACCCTTACCGACCTCGCTTTCCACCGAAACGCTCCCTGCGTATAATTGGGCAATGTGCTTCACAATGGAAAGTCCGAGTCCGGTACCGCCAAGTTCTCTGGAGCGACTTTTATCTACACGATAGAACCTCTCGAAAATGCGCGGCAAATGCTCTTGCGAAATCCCTTCTCCGGTATCGCGCACCGTGACGGCAATGATGCGGTCCGGCTCCCGAACCGCTTTAATCCTAACTTCCCCTCCCTCACGGTTATAGTTGATCGCGTTGTCCAAAAGATTGATGAGTACTTGCTTTATACGCATGCTCGATGCCCGGACCGGCAAAGGCTCTCCTTCACTGCGGATCAATGCGATTTTCCGCTCCGCTGCCTTATCCCGCAACATATTCACAGTTTCTTCGATCAACGGATTGATATCAAAAGACTCACTTTCCGAATCCTGCTCAATCCGTTCGATTTCCGAAATTTGAAGCACGTCGCTGATCAACCGGTGAAGCCGCTGGGCTTCAATATCGATAATATCCAGAAAACGTTTACGGACAGCCGGATCAATATCATCAGAACCGCGAAGTGTGTCGATAAAGCCTCGAATGGATGTCAACGGCGTCTTCAGTTCGTGGCTGACATTCGCGGCAAATTCCGCCTTCATGTCCTGAAGCGCGGCCAAGCGGCTGTTCTTTTCCTCGAGTTCACGCATGTCGCGCTCGAGGCGATCCGCCATTTCATTAAATGACTTGGACAGTGCCCCGATCTCATCCGGCCCACCCGTAATGATTCGGGCCGAGCAATCCGAAGTCGACAGCGATTCCGCCGCTTTTTTCAGTTCGCACAGAGGTTTTATAAGTCTTCTTGAATAGAAATATCCAAATACCGAGATTGCCAAAACCGTCGTTGCTGCCACAGCGAGAAACGCCCACTGCATGCGTCGGACTCCCCGCTCATATTCGACGAGTGGCATCGCGATCCGAATAACCATATCGGAGGACTCGTCGTAGTCGGCCATGTACAGCATGTCTGCTCCGACCGTTCGGCTGTACCGCTTCTTGTAAGCAATTCCCCCCGACGAGAAGGCAGATATAACCTCCGCGCGATCCAGATGATTATCCATGGTATCGGCATCCTCCGTACTGTCAAAAAGAACCGTCCCGCTCCGGTCGATTGCGGTGATCCTCAGGTCCCCGGAGGTCCTAGAAAAAATGTCGATACAATCTCTCCCGGCGTTTTCGAACGTCGCTCCGCGCGCGACTTCTTTTTCGAAAAAAAGGCCGGCAGAGACGAGTAACTGGCGATTTGTGTTTTCGGCATATTCCGAAAGGAAATAGACACCGAATGCGCCGGTAATCAAGATGGAGAGCAACACAACAAAAAAGATAAAAGTCTGAAATTTTCTGATCATGCGAGCACCGTCCGTATTCCCTTAATGAATCGCCCTACTCACGAAACCGATATCCCCTGCCGCGCACTGTCTCGATATATTCCGGGTGCGCATCGTCCTTCTCGATTTTCTTTCTTAACTGGCGGATGTGTACATCGACCGTTCTGGTCTCCCCGATGTACTCGTACCCCCAGACACGATTCAGAAGATCGTCCCGGGAGAAGGCGACGCCTCTGTTAAGCATCAGATGTTTCAGAAGCTCATACTCGCGATGGGTCATATCGACCTCCGTACCGTCCAAGAACACTCGATGACGCGTATCGTCCATTCGGATCGAACCGGCCTCCAACATGGAAAGTCCGGCGTTCTCATCGGAAACGATTCTCTCCGGCGCAACACTCTCCCCGAACGCACCGCAGTTAAAAGAAGAACGGGACTCTCCGTCACGGGACGACCCGTCTGACCCGCCGATTCTTTTCTCCTCCTCCGAAATAACACCACAAGTGGCCTCATACCGACGGATCTGAGCGGCAACTCTGGCAAGAAACTCCCGGATACCGAAGGGTTTGGTGATGTAGTCGTCGGCACCGACCCCGAGTCCGCGGACCTTATCCGACTCGCTCGCTCTCGCGGTCAGCATGATGACCGGAGTAACGGCGTACTCTTTTTTTTCACGAATTCGCGAGCAGATTTCAAATCCGTCCATACCCGGAAGCATGATGTCCAATATGAAAAGGCAGATATTCCCCACCTCGGGCAGATGTTCGATGAATTCTCTACCGTTATGAAAAGTGCTGACGCTGTAGCCTTCGCCGACAAGATTATATTCGATCAACTCGGCGATCGACGATTCGTCTTCAACCACGACCACCTTGCGGTTTACCGTCATAATGTCTCGGGCCTCCTGCCCTTGATGAAGAAAATCACCCATTCCGCGACATTTTGCGCGTGATCGGAGATCCGTTCAAAGTACTTACAGATTAAAAGAAGCTCGGTCAGAATCTCGATCGAGTCCGGATCCTGACGCATTCTTTTGACCAGATACTCTTTGATTTTAACATACAAGGCATCCACCTTGTCGTCCATATGAACGACTGCCGAAGCGATTTCTTCATTCTTGGACACATAGGCTTCCAGTGCGGATTTGATCATCATTTTCGAGTAGTCCGACATGCGGATGACGTCCGCCGGAATCACGATGTCGGTATGAAAGGATGATAGGATCAAAACCTTTTCACAGATGTCGCCGGCGTGATCGGCGATCCGTTCCAGATCCGTGATCAGCTTGAGCGTCGATATCGCGTCGCGAAGATCCGCGGCGACAGGCTGCTGTCGAATGATCATCTCGACGCACGCCCGATCGATCTCGCGCTCCATTTCATCAATCAGGTCATCGTTATCCATGACCCTTTGAGCCTTTTCCGCATCGATTTCAACCAGGGCGTCCACGGCATCGGTGATTGCGGAGAGCGTCATGGCCCCCATACGGATGATTTGTTCATGAATATGGATCAATTCATTTCGGAACTCTTCTCTTACAACAGACATATTTTCCTCCTTTTCGATCAGCCGAAACGGCCGGTCACGTATTCTTCTGTTTTTTTATTTTTCGGATCATTAAATATTTGCATGGTCGGTCCGTCCTCGATAATCTCCCCCAAGAGAAAAAACGCAGTCCGGTCGGATATTCGAACAGCTTGTTGCATGTTGTGTGTCACGATGACGACCGTGTATTTTTTCTTGAGTTCATACATCAGGTCTTCGATTTTAATAGTGGATATCGGATCAAGCGCCGATGTCGGCTCGTCCATGAGGAGAATATCCGGTTCGACCGCCAGTGCCCTGGCGATACACAGCCGCTGTTGCTGACCGCCCGATATCCCGAGTGCGGATGCCTTCAGGCGATCTTTAAGCTCATCCCAGACCGCCGCGTTCCTGAGGGAATTCTCGACTATTTCGTCGAGGTCGCTTTTCTTTTTAATGCCGTGAACCCTCGGTCCGTAAGCGACATTATCGTAAATACTCATCGGAAAAGGATTTGGTTTTTGGAAAACCATACCGGCTCTCTTTCGAAGAAACGTCACATCCGTGTTCTTGTCGTAAATATCTTCGCCGTCGATCCGTACGCTTCCTTCGCGTCGGAAGTTGTGGATCAGGTCGTTCATGCGGTTCACCGTTTTTATACATGTCGATTTCCCGCACCCGGAGGGACCGATAAAGGATGTGATCTCATTTTTCCGGATCAACAGATTGACGTTCTTCAGCGCCTGCATCTCCCCGTAATAAACGTTCAGCCCTTCGATCTCAATCTTGATGTCCGTCATGATGGTCTTACCTCTCTTACTGTTGTCCTATTAAAATACACCGTTCATCGTTATTTACCGACACGTGCTCTTTTTATGTCTCTTGAAGCCCATACCGCGACCCGGTTGATAATAAAAACCAGAATTAGAAGTGCCGCCGCCGTTGCGAAAGGAACTGCGGGCGGATCCTTCCCGTTCATCGCCGAATTGTAAAGATGAAGAGCCAGCGTGTTTCCCTGATCGAAAACATGCCCGAACAACGCGGTGAAAATGTTGTCCCCTTTCGGCATGTAGTATCCGGAAACGCCGACCGTGAAAAGAAGGGCGGCGGTCTCCCCGACAATTCTCCCGATCGCAAGGACGACGCCGGTCCTGATCCCCGGAAGCGCGCAGGGTAGAACGATTCCCATCGTCACGCGCAATTTTCCGGCTCCGAGCGCCAGACCGCCCTCCCGATACGCATCCGGTACGGAAAGAAGCGACTCCTCCGTCGTCCTTACGATGATCGGAAGAATACAGATCATCATCGTCAGGCTTCCCGAAAGAATCGACAGTTTTAATTGAAATAAGACGACGAAGATCGCATATCCGAAAAGTCCGAATATAACCGACGGAATACCGGACAGAACCTCCGTAGCAAAACGGATTATTCGAATCATCCTGCCTTGCCGCGCGTACTGTGTCATATAAACAGCTCCCCCGATGCAGATCGGAACAGCAAATAAAAGCGACAGAACAACTACATAAAGGGTGTTAATGATCATCGGAAGGATGCCCTTACTGCCGTTTTTCGCTGCGGAATATTCCGTTATCAGAAAGCGAAGACTCAAATGCGGAAGTCCTTTATAAAGGATGTATCCGATGATTCCAAAAAGAATAAGGACCGTGACCCCCGCGCTGAACCAGATCAGTGAAAGAAGGAGAGTATCCTTCCGTTTTTTGCTGTTCACTTCCCCTTACCTCCTTTTCCGGATATGTATGAAAAGGTGATATTGACGAGCATGATCATAATAAACAAGACGAGCCCGATCGCAAACAAGGCCTGACGATGAAGGCCTGCCTCCGCGTATCCCATCTCAAAGGCGATTCCCGCAGTCATCGGTCGAACCGAAGAAAACAAAGTCGGAAACTGCACGATATTTCCCGCGACCATAATGACGGCCATGGTCTCTCCGATCGCCCGGCCTACTCCCAGGATTACTCCCGCGAGAATACCGGATCTCGCCGCGGGGATCTGCACGGAAAAAATGGTTGATATTTTCGTGTTACCCAACGCCAGCGCCGCTTCGGTATATGCGATCGGGACACTTTTTAACGAGGTTTCGGCAACCCGGATGATCGTCGGAAGAATCATAATCGAAAGAATTACGATCACCGCCGTCAGCCCCGAACCGGTTGAGTTGTACCCGAGTCCGGTGAAAAATTTCCGGATAAACGGTACCAGGACTTTCATTCCCCAAAACCCGTAAATAACCGACGGAATACCGGCGAGAAGTTCGACGGCCGGACGGATAACCCTGGATATCCTTATTGGTGCGATCTCGGAGAGAAAAACAGCCGTCAACAAACCGATCGGAACACCGATCAGGATCGCCCCCACACATCCGATAATCGATGTGAGGATCATGTTAAAAATTCCGAAGCTTGGTTCTTCCGCAACCGGTGCCCACTTTGTACCGAAAATGAAATCCGCGAAACCGATTTCATAAATCGCGGGCAACCCGGAGGCGAACATATATATTGTGATGATCGCGACAGCACCGACCGATATAAAAGCGGTAATTTTGAACACGGTCTCGGCAGATTTTTCGATCCCCGAGACTGCCAGTGCCATAACGGCGGCCGCCATGGAAAAAAGGAGAAATAATGACCAGCCGAATTGCATACTGACGCCGGAAGAAGAAAAACCGGCACGAAGAAGGCTTGTTCTGAGGGATGTCACGAATAACGTTAAGACGACACCCATAATAAACGATGCGAAGAAGGATCCGGACGCCATGCTGTGCCTTTTCATGAGGATCAGGATCATTCCGGCTGCAACAAGTAGCAAGGCGGATATCATTGAGATCCTCATTCCCAAAGGAAATCCGACCAACTCCGCTTCGCTGACCCGTATGCTCGAAAAAATGACCGGATAGCCGCCCACGCGAAGCGAAAAATCATCGAAAATCAGATGAATAAACGGCAGAGCCGGAGCGGTCACCGCGAGGATCGCAAACGCGAAGGAAGCCAGACGCAGTTTACTGCGACGGACTTCCTTTCTTGCTTCGGGGGAAACGATGTCGATTTTCTTTTCCAAAAGAGTACCTCTTGTCATATATTGAGAGACGAACCCGACTTTTATTTTTTATTCGGGACAACACCGTCATCCGCAATAATCTTCATGCCATCATCCGAGTAAACAAAGTCGAGAAACGCCTTTGTCAGAGCATCCGTAGAGCCATTTTTCGTGATCATCAGAAAAGGCCGTTGCAATTTATAGGCTCCGGAAGCGACATTTTCCTCCGTGGCGGCGACTCCGTCGATATTAAGAGCAATCACGCTTTCATCAAGCGATGACAGGGAAACGTAACCGATCGCGTTCGGGTTACCGGAAACCGCCTGCTTCACATTTCCTGTGGAGTTCTGTTCTTCGGCATACACGGCGGCATCTTTGATCCCGACGATTTCCTCAAAAGCTCCCCGGGTCCCGGAAGCCGCTTCTCTTCCGATACACTGGATCGGTGCGTCTGCCCCTCCGAGTTCACTCCAGTTTGTGATTTTTCCCGAGAAAACATCCGCCAATTTTGAAAGAGTCAGCTCTTTTACGGGGGATTGCGGATGAACGATCACCGCGACTCCGTCAAAGCCGATGATATACTGCTCAAAGCCGGCGGGATTTTCGGAATCTTTAAGTCCTCTCGATAACAAACCGATATTTGCCGTTCCGTCATTCACCGCGGCAGGACCTTCACCGGATCCGTTACCGCCGACCGAGATCTTGACGTTCGGATTAATATTCATGAATGCTTCGGCAAGGGCGTTACTGACATCGGCCATCGACGTTGACCCGGTGAGCGTCAATTCTCCGCTCAAGTCGCTCTGTGCGCTGCCCTTCGTCTGAGTCGCGCTGATCTCCGTACAAGCCGACGTTAGGATCAAGGAAAATAGAATAACAGTCATTACTATTTTTCGAAAAGATGATTTCATTCTTCTGCCCTCCTCATTTTCATGATGTCAGAATAACAACCGTGCATCATGGGAGGATTAGCTTAAGATCATTCATTGTAAAATCTGCGTAAAATAAAAAAGACGCTCCTTTACAAAAGCGCCTGTGTTAACTTGATTTTCATCTTACTCTTGTCGTGATATGCTCACTTGAGGATCACGATCGTGACTCCGTCATTGGCCCGCGACCAATCCGGATCGGTGCGAAACGCGGGACACATCTCGATCAGCGAACGCCCGGACCGTTCAAACGGGCCGAAGAATTCTCCGGGACAGTAGGCCTTAATGCGTCCCTCATCGAGCATCGTACGAAGACAATCATGCGTTGCAACCTTCAGCACGCCGCCCTGTCCGGAAGAACCATAGCCGTGAATGACCTTCACCTGCCGGATTCCGATCCGACGCATAGTGTTGATTTCGAAGCGGAGCTTCTTCATCGCCGCCTCTACCTGTGGCATTCCTTCCTCGATGTTAATGATACTCGCAGCCAATAAATTCCCTCGATTCAGCAATTCCAACCATATCCCGAATATATCGGGCGGCAAACTCTCAGTGATAAAATGAAACCGGCAGAATAAAAACAATCCATCTGATCAACCCCTGACCGGGTCGACCGTCCCACATATTCACAAGTAAATTATAACACACATCATACCTGTTGTGAAAACGGCTCCCTTTTTTTGCTATAATCCGAGCATGAGACTTGATCGAATTCTGGCCAACTCGGGATACGGAACCCGCTCCCAAATTAAAAAACTGATTCGCTCCGGCTCGGTTATTGTCGGAGATCATGTCGTTTGCGACCCGTCCGCCGATATTGCCGCGGATCTGTTTTCAAAAATAGAGATTTCCGGCGGGCCGCTCAACGTCTCAAGTCACATTTATCTCTGCCTCAATAAACCCGACCGCTGTTTGACCGCGCGAAAAGATTCGCGATTGGAGACGATTGAGCAATTCATCCCGGAAAATCTCCGCGGAAAAGGTCTTTCGCCCGTCGGGCGTTTGGATTATCACACGACCGGAGTCCTTCTTCTTACAAACGACGGTGAAATGAATCACCGGCTGACCTCGCCCAAATGGCATTTGTCAAAAGCATATACCGTCACATATTCCGGACCGCCGATGCGTTCTGAAGAAGCACGCCTCTTCGCGGACGGTTTTGTTCTGAAAGACAGGCCGGGCAAGCCGGAGCCGCTCGCTCCGGCACAACTCACGTTGATCGACGAAACGCATTGTGCGCTGACTCTTTTCGAGGGAAAAACACATCAGGTGAAGCGGATGTTGGCCGCTGTCGGTCGGAACGTGACCGACCTGCACCGCCATGAGTTTGCCGGTATCCGCGCGGATCCGGGACAGAAACCGGGCGATATCCGTGAACTGACCCGGGATGAAGTATCGTATTTGAAACGAGCCTGTCAGATGGCGGAATAACCGCGGTTATCCATCCTTTTCGGTGAAGGCGCGGCGCTCGGCGACGATCGTAGCGAGATACTTCTCCGCTTTCTCTTTGTTCTCCGTCGACGCCGACAGACAGAAGACGAGCGACGGCGGATCGGATTTCCAACGATTCTCAAATCCCATCGCGGAGATCAACTCCGGATCATCGATCATCAGCCCGTAGATATGGCGCTCGGAATCGCTATCCGATTCTACCCGATCAGGGTCTCCGAATCCATTCTTATCCAGCACGGCATAATGTTCGTCGTTCGAAAAGTAAATCGGCTCGACACCCTCCATCTGTTCTTCGGTTAAATCGCTCTTCAGGTCGTTGTACAAATCATCGATCGGCAGGAAATTCGCAAAAAAGAAGGGAAATGATCTTGCATCCGTAAGGATGATATCGTTTTTCACCGAAAGAAAAGCGGTTGCGGCTATTTCGCCGTTCATTGAATCATCATCCGCAGGTTCCGAATTGTCCACGACGAGGTTTGCGCTGTACACCGCCGGATTCAATGACCACCCTTCAGACTTTGTAACCTCTACGATCTGATCGTTGAATTTTTCGAAATGGCCGACGGCGACGATGCGCATATCGATCGTTGCGGTGAAAAAAAAGCTTCGGGCCATCATAAAAACAACAATCAGCAAACAAGCGATCAACACATATCGCCACCACGAATAATAAAAGTGGTTGCGCCATTCTTTCGCGGTCTTACCGAAGAATTTATGCGCTTTTTCGCGAGCAATCCCATCCCGGACCGCTTCCTGTCTCTTTCCGGAAGCGATCTCGTACACTTCGTTAATCTCGTCCAGTTTTTCGCGATTCGCCTTGATGTCGCCGCGATATTGCTTGATCATTTGCCAGTACTTCTGATCCAGAACATACTCGGTCGCGGATTCTTCCAGTCCGAAAAACCGCATGGCTTCGGCCCGATCCATCGGTTTCTCGGGGTTCTCCGGAATATCCGGATCCAAAACATCGTGCGTCAAGGCATTTGCTTCCCGTTCGTCCATGAGAGAATCTTCTCCTTGTTACTCCAAAGGTTTCATCGTCGGGAAAAGCAACACATCCCGGATCGAGGCATTGTCCGTAAGCAACATAACCAACCGGTCGATGCCGATACCCAGTCCGCCCGTCGGGGGCATACCGTACTCGAGCGACACGCAGAAATCCTCGTCGTGAAGATTCGCCTCATCGTCGCCGGCCGCACGTTTTCTGATCTGATCGGCGAAGCGTTCGCGCTGATCGATCGGGTCGTTGAGCTCCGAATATGCGTTTGCGAATTCGCGGCAACCGATGAAGAGTTCAAACCGGTCGACAAGGCCCGGCTTATCTTTGATTTTTTTCGCAAGGGGCGATACTTCGATCGGATAATCATGAACAAAGGTCGGTTGAACGAGTTTGTCCTCGCAGAATGCCTCGAAAAGCAAGTTGAGCACATCTCCCTTGCGCGCCGAAGGCGCCGGTTCGATCCCTTTGCTTTTGGCGGCCTCGATCGCTTCGGCGTCCGATTCGATCGCGGAAAAATCGATCCCCGCATACTTCAGTACGGCGTCCGTCATGGAAATGCGTTCAAAGGGAGGCTTCAAACAGATTGGCGTTCCCTGGTATGTAATCTCGGTCGATCCGTTCACTTGAATGGCGACCTCGCTTATGAGCTCCTCGCACAGCGACATCATTCCGCGAAGATCGGTATATGCCTGATACAGTTCGACCGCGGTGAACTCGGGATTGTGCTTCACGGACATTCCTTCGTTGCGAAACAGCCGGCCGATCTCGTAAACACGTTCAAATCCGCCGACAATCAGCCGTTTCAGGTAAAGCTCGGGCGCGATCCGCAGATACATATCGATGTCAAGGGTGTTATGGTGCGTGACAAACGGCCGCGCCGTCGCGCCGCCCGGGATCGAATTCAGGATCGGTGTCTCGACCTCGATAAAATCCAAACGGTCCAGGTAACCGCGAATCCCGCGAATGATCCGGGATCGCTTCTCAAACGTGTCGCGGACCTCCGGATTAACGATCAGATCCACGTAACGCTGGCGATAACGGGTCTCGGTATCTTTGAGGCCGTGATACTTGTCCGGTAAAGGACGCAAGGCCTTCGTCAGCAGTGTGTACTCTTTCGTGCGGACGGAAATCTCGCCCATACGCGTGCGGAATACCTCGCCGCGCACTCCGACGATATCGCCGATATCGAGTTTTTGCCAACGTTCGTATGCGTCTTCCCCGACAGCGTCGATCTTCGTGAAGATTTGGATTCTGCCGCGACGGTCATAGAGATCACAAAAACTGACCTTCCCCATTCCTCTTCTGGAGAGGATTCGCCCCGCCACCGATACCTCGGTTCCCTCGACGTCTTCGAAATGATCGGTGATGTCAACGGAGTGATGCGTGACCGGATAAACGAGCTCGGTAAACGGGTCTGTGCCCTCGGAAATCATGTCACGGAGCTTTTCGAGACGTATGCGTATCTGTTCCTGCGTATCGAGGACTAAATCCTCTGAGCGGGAATTGGAGTCCGTTGGGTCTTGCATGGTTTGATGAATCCTTTCCTAAAAGGGATACGTCCTGTCAGTCGGGCTTTCCGATCTTCACAATTTTGTATTTGAAGGTGCCCGAGGTTGTCTGAACATCCACGATCGATCCCTTCTTCTTCCCGAGAATCGCTTGGCCGACCGGGGAATCCGAAGAAATTCTGTTCATGAAAATATCCCCCTCGTTGGGATTAACGAGGCTGTACTGCGCTTCTTCCTTGGTCTGCTCGTCCCGAAGAGTAACTAACGAGCCGAGTGAGACTTTGGTTTTGCTGATTTCCTCTTCATCAATCACGCGTGCATTCTTAAGAATCTCTTCCAGTTCCATAATGCGCGCCTCATTTTTGGCTTGGGCTTCCTTGGCGTCATCATATTCGGAGTTCTCGGTCAGATCTCCCTGACCCCTTGCATCCTTCAGACGCTCGGAAATCTCGGCGGCTTTAACGGTTTTTCTTTCAGCCAGTTCATCCTGAAGGCGCTTAAGGCCTTCGACGGTAAAGGCATTCAATTCATTCTCTGACATGTTGTCTCCTTCATCACTCTTTGTGATTTCATGATATATCAATTTATTCTTTTTTGCGAATTTGTCAATCCAAACCGCTATCTCGGCCGATCGTTATCCTTCTGGATAACATCGTGCGCGCCGCCCTCCACAATGGACGTGGAAGAAACGACCACCAAACGGGCTTTTCGCTGAAATTCTTCGATGGAGGAAGCCCCGCAGGAGTTCATCGTCGATTTTATTTTTGCAAGGGATGTATCCAGATTGTCCTTCAGCGTACCCGCATACGGAACATAAGAATCAACGCCCTCCTCGAAGGACATTTTCCCGCCGGTTCCTCCGTCGTCGTATCGCTGCCAGTTTCTCGCCCGGTTCGAGCCCTCACCCCAGTATTCCTTAACGTAGTTGCCCGCGACGAGCATTTTCCGGGTCGGGCTCTCGTCAAAGCGGGCAAAGTAACGGCCGAGCATCATAAAGTCCGCGCCCATCGCAAGCGCCAACGTCATGTGGTAATCATGCACGATTCCTCCGTCCGAGCAGATCGGGACATAAATTCCGGTTTCGTCGAAATATTTCTTTCTCTCCGCCGATACGGCCAGTACTGCCGAGGCCTGACCGCAGCCGATTCCCTTCTGCTCGCGGGTAATGCAAATGGATCCTCCGCCGATACCGACCTTAATAAAATCCGCGCCGGCATCCGCAAGAAACCTGAATCCCTCGGCGTCAACAACATTTCCCGCCCCGACCGGGACCTCCGGAAAGTTCTGTTTCACCCAGCGAAGCGTCTCTTCCTGCCATTGCGAAAACCCGTCCGAGGAATCGATGCATAGGACATCCGCACCGGCATGGACCAGAGCCGGCACACGTTCTTTATAGTCTCTGGTATTGATCCCGGCGCCGACCAGAAGTCTTTTCTGGTCGTCGAGAAGTTCGATCGGATTCTCCTTATGTGACTCATAGTCCTTGCGAAAAACAAGTCCGACCAGATGGTTGTCTTTATCGACGATCGGCAATTGGTTGATCTTATGTTCCCAGATGATATCGTTGGCTTCTTTCAGCGTGGTTCCTTCCGGAGCGTACACGAGGTGTTCAAACGGAGTCATAAAATCGGAGACCTTCGTTGACGGATCCATGCGGCTGACCCGGTAGTCTCTGGATGTGACGAGACCCAGAAGTTTCCCGTTGGGCGTACCGTCGTGGGTTATGGCAACAGTCCTGTGCCCCATTCTCTCGCGGAGTTCAAGAACATCCGCAAGCGTGTTGTCCGGCGTCAGATTGGAATCGGATGTCACGAGCCCCGCCTTATACTTCTTGACCTTTCGGACCATTTCGCACTGGCTCTCGATCGCCTGGGACTGGAAGATAAACGAGATTCCGCCGCTTCTTGCCAAAGCAATCGCCATTCCGGAATCGGAAACGGACTGCATAATCGCGGAAACGACGGGGATATTAATCTTGAGCTTCGGTTCTTCGGCTCCCTTTCTGTACCGGCAGATCGAAGTGGACAAGTCCACTTGATCGGGCGTGTTTTCTGCCGTGGTCAGATTGGGAATCAACAAATACTCACTGAATGTCCGTGACTCTTCTTCGAAAATCTTGGCCATACACTACACCTCCATAATCCGAATGCCCCGACGGTTTCCTAGTATGATAACACAAATCGATGAAGAGATACAAAACTATTTTAATCCGGGCCGGTCTTTGTACGCATACCTTCCGGAGCTATTTTTTTGATCCCGCGTAACGGAACGAGAGAACGACCGGAGTAAGGAAAAACAGGGTGATGATCAATTCGGGCAGAAGGTACGAACCGTTGTATGTGATTGACCAGATCAATGGGTTCTGATCGCCCGCATTCTCCGCAAAAAAGAAAACACCCGACAGGAAGTGACAGAGCATGCGCAGGGAGATACCCAGAACAACGGCAATAATCGTTTTCACCGGAGAAACCAATGCCAGTTTTCCGGCGATGCTTCTTTCCTTCAATCTTTCTTCCTTTGAAGCGGCGAAGAAACCGGCAATGCCCAAAACAGTGAACGCCACCGTATAATCGAGAAGGACCTGGACAGGCATCACAAAATATCCGCCGATCAGTTGAAGCAAACTGAAAACAAAAGCGCTTCCGAATCCCCATGCGGGTCCGAAACACAACGCGAATAAAAAGATCGGGAGCATGGATGCCGGCGTAACCGATCCGCCCTGAGGCATCTGATACAGAATGATCCTGGACAGAACAAACGCAACCGCCAGGCATACACCACCGGTCGCGACCGCCAGGATTTTATCGCGGCGGGAGTTGATGGAATTCGGGTGATCAGACATAAAAAGCTCCTCCTTTATGTCCGACAGATGAACAAGGAGAAGCTCTGAAACGCTTCAGCTATGGTCCCTCCGCCGGCATTATCCGGTTCAGGTTATCCGGGTCGACGTCCCTAAATACGTCCTCTCAGCCGGCTTTGTCGGGCCAGCTCCCCGCTTGCACACTGATTTTATATCGTCGATCCAAAAAAATCAACCGCACGGGTCATCACGGATCAGACAATCTTACAAACTTTCAGAAATTTCCCGATCTCGTCCGAATATTTGACGGGAGAAGCATCAAAACCCATGATATGCTTGGCTTTTTCGACGATCACCAGACGTTTCGGACAAGCCAGCCGGTCATATATATCCTCACTCATCTCCGGCAACACAAAGGTATCTTCGGCGCCGTGAAACATCAAAACCGGTATTTTAATCCTTCCGGCAACGGGTAAAACCGAAGCCCGTTTGATCGGAAAACCGATCCGGGTCCGGGCGATCCGTCCGATCAGTTTAACGAGCAGACGTCCGCGGAAATGGTACTTATATTTGAATGTGTTCATCAACTCTTCTTCCAGACTGCTGAACGGGCTGTCCGCGATAATCCCGCAAACCGAAGCGGATAATTTCCGGCTCGCCGCCGCGAGCAGTGCGGTCGTCGCGCCCATCGACCGTCCGTAGAGAATGGTTTTTACGGGTGTTCCGAGCTGGCGCTCCATGAATCGGACCCAGGTAATAATGTCCTGACTGTCATACAGCCCGTACCCGATAAAGCGGCCTTGGCTCATACCGTGCGCGCGCAGGTGGGGGATCAGGATATGGCAGTCGGTTTTGCTCAGGAGCATTTGTGCGTACGCGCCCATGTCCGAAGGGTGGTCGCGCCAACCGTGGATCAGAACAATCATCGTCCGGCTTTTCTTATTGTCCGCCGGCCGGTAGTATCCGGCAAGCTTGATGCGGTCAAAGGAAGTAATCTGGAGATCAATAAAATCCATGCGATTTGTATAAAACCAGTTTTTTCCCTTGCCGAAAATCGTTGTCTGGTCGATTTTCAAGGGGGATTTGTCGTAGGGCGGCCGCGGAGAAGGCCGATCGAAGATTCGATGGTAGGCTTTGAGGGAAAGCACATACACCAGAAGCACTGCCCCTGCGATCAGGAGCAATGCGGAAACCACGATCAGAACAATCATCCAGACCAGGTCAGTTCCCGACGGCAAGGCTACATCCCTCCCGACATTCCGAGCAGTTCCTCGACCTCAAGCCGATCCCGCGGGATAAAAGAAGAAAGAATTTCACATCCGTCATCGGTCACCCATACGTCGTCCTCAATCCGAAAACCGATCTCCCACTCGGGTATATAGATACCCGGTTCAACCGCAAGGACTGCTCCGGCTTCGATCGGAAGATCCCGGATGCAGGCATCGTGGACATCCATCCCGAGATGATGTGCCGCGTTATGCCACAGATAATTTCCGATCCCGGCACTGCCCTTTTCTCCGATCAATCCAAGGCGAAGGAGTTCTTCGGATGCCGCTTCCCGAAAAGCCAGGTTGATATCCGACAGCATGATTCCGGGACGGATCGCACGGATCGTCCGTTCAAGGCAACGAAGAACCGCATCGTACAAATCGCTTTGCCTTACCGTGAAACGGCCCGCTGCCGGGTAAGCGCGCGAAATATCCGCACACAGCCCGCCGACAAACGCGCCGACATCGATCTGGACCATGGCATCCTCTTTGATCGGGAGTCCGCACGGGTTCGAATGATGCAGGTAAAAAGCGTTCTTCCCTGCGGCGACGATGGTCGGGAACGCCGGCTCGATACAGCCGTATCGGCTCATTGCGCCGTTCATCGCGGAGAATAATCCGAGTTCAGAGGTCCCCGACCGCAAAAGAACGAGCGCCTCGCGTATGGATATATCCGTAAGTTCGATTGATTTACGGATCATCTCAATTTCACACGGCCTCTTCTTCATCCGGAATTGAGCCAGAATTCGCGTAACCGAGCGAACGGAATCCTCGCCGCGCGTTCCCTCTGTCCGTTCAATGAAACGGCTGGCAGGTCCCGGTCGAAAACCCTTGTCCGAAGCAATCGTGTACGACGTGTCGGCGATGAGCGCCGTAAGTGCATCGTCAAGTGTTTCCAGAAAACAAATATCATCGACTCCGGATCGTTCGATCGCTTCCGCGGAGGTCATGCGTTTCCCGCTCCAGCGTTCTTTGAGGGGATCGTTGGAATGAATAAACAAAGTCGACCGCGTATTCACTCCGTCCGATCGGATCAACAGTACGGAATCCTCCTGCTCTACGCCCGCCAGATAGAAAAAATTGCGGTCCGGGCGAAAGCGGTACTCGGCGCCTTCCGACATGCAAACGGATTCTCCCGCGAAAAGCACTACGCAACAGCGCTCCGGGAGTTTTTCGAGCAGACGTCTCCGGTTGTCCGAAAAAAAAGAAGCGGGAAGTTGATACTCGCGGATATCCGGTATCATCTCATCGGCTCTCCCGACCGGACATTATATTCGTCGAAAAGGATCGTGTTGTTGATATATCCGAGGGTCGCCCCGGGAGAACGCCGGATCAGACCGGGATTTCCGATGACGATCGAGTTGTCCGGAACATCAAAATTAACATACGCGCCCGGCGCGATCAATACATTATTACCGACTCGAATATTCCCGATGATCAAGGCGTTTGCGCCGATCCACACATAATTTCCGATCGTCGGGGCACCCTTCCTGGGGCCTCTGAACTGCGTTCCGATGACAACGCCGGTCGAAATGTTGACATTGTGGCCGATGACGGACTGAGGGTGAATGATCAGCCTGCCGTAATGAGCGATATAAAGGCCCTTCCCGATCTTGGTCTCGTAAGGAATTTGAAAATGGTACCGGTGTGACTTACTGTCCAACTTGGTGTTATACCAGAAAAACAAAAACCGGTTCCACAGTTTCTTAAATCGATTCTGCTCCGACTGGATCTGGTAAAAATAGTACTGGGTCTTGCGCAACGTGCTTAAAAACCGGAATTCCGGGCTGGACATGCACTCTTGAAGGTACGTCAAATACACTCTGGAGAGTCTTCTCTTATTCCCGGTATATCGGTACAGGTCACTGTAAATGATGTCTTTAAGCTCGTCGCTCATTCTCCCCCCATAAAGCACAAACTGCCTGATGTGACATAATCTTATCGCTTTTCGAATAATTGAGCAATATAAATCTGCCCCGCGCGTACGAAATGCGGATTACGATCGGCGACAAAACTTCATCCGAACCTTACCCCGCCGGAAGCGACCGATCAGGCTGTGTCCTGAATGTCGAAAAAAACGAAGCGTTACGCGTTTCTTTATACTTTCCGTTCTTGACGCAAGTGCTCCTTCACCCTATAATCGAGAAGCGTCGGATGCTTGAACAGTACACAACTCATATTCATCCGATGTGCTGTTCCTTTTAGATCCGATCAGGATAAGGAAGAGTATCGAAGTGGTCGCAACGAGCCGCACTCGAAATGCGGTTGTCCGCAAGGGCACGAGGGTTCGAATCCCTCCTCTTCCGCCAAGAAAAAACATCCCGAAAGGGATGTTTTTTGCTTAGATTTGAAGGAGGGATTCGAACCCTGTGAAGGCAATCGGCGATCCGCTGAGCGTCCTATGGATTGCGGTGTGTGATACAATTGTTTCATCAGAACCTACAGATGCATCGTAATACAATTGGAGGTTTATTATGGAGTTGGTCGAGTATACTTCCGAAGAATACGACAACCTCTTTTCGCAATTACATAAATATTTCAAAGAAGATTGTCTTGGGTTTGATGCGGAAGATGTAGAATACTTTTTATCCGATGAGTACCGTGGTGAAATTGAAAGGTTAATGGATCCTGCAATTGGCAAACCGCTTGTTCGCGCAATGAAGTTAGTTGACCGCGATGATTTGCTTGGTTTTGCATTGTATGCGAATTATGCTTTTGCAGATGCAGAAACTGACGGAGAATTGTTCATTATGGAGTTTTGTATTGAACCGCAATTTAGAGGGTGCGGCTACGGGAGAATCTTTTATGAAATGATAGAAGTTCTCGAAAAATCGCGCGGCGCAAAGTACACTCAATTAACAGCGGATAGAGCGGTCGGATTTTGGGAAAAAATCGGATTTGCAGATACCGGGATTGTTGAAGATAACGGGTGTAATAAATACCGAAAAAATTTTTAAGCATATAGAGATGTCTATGCCACTATTTCTCCGGCCGTGAGCAAGTTGTTATGGTATCAAAACACTTCCGAAAGTGAAAAACGGGCTATGCAAGAAAAAACATCCCGCAAGGGATGTTTTTTACTGTGATTTACTGTTCTTTTGTTTTGCTTGTCCCGACAGCAGAGGAGGAGTCCACCGGGCGCTGCGCTTCCGCCGCCTGCTTTCGTTCCTTTCGGATATGAAAAAACGACTTGGAATCCGGATCGATGTCACCGTATTTAAAGAAAATGGCAAATTCCTCGGTCATGCCGATCAGATATAGAATCGCCAAGCCGGTCACGATATACGTCACATCGAAAAACTCCGCGAAAATAACGACCAGATATAAGATAACGGCGTTCAGCTTCAAGATGATCGTGTGCATGAGTATCGGCTTTTTGCATATGATTCCGGACACCACGAAAGAGAGCGCCAACATCGCAAGGAAAATGATGATCAGGACCAGGTTCGGCATGGACGTGATGACATCCGGATGCAGGACATAAAGGAACCATGCGGAAGCCAGATAAAAGAACAAATCCGAAAACGAATCCAGTTTTTTGCCGAGTTCGGACGTCATATTGAATCTGCGCGCCACGATCCCGTCAAAAAAGTCCGTCGAGCCGATGAGGATGTAAGAAATCAGAAAAGCGACCCTCAAATCCATGAGTACAAAAATGATCGGTAAAGGAAGAAGTACAAAACGGGATAAGGATAGAATATTCGCCGCATTCAATGCTTTGCTCTTACTCATTGACGTCCCCCCTGCCGGTCAATTCCGCATTGCTTCGCACAACGCTTGACCTTTTTGCACATTATACATCATGAATCCGCGGTTTGGCGCGTTTTTCGACGAAAAGCCTGCTTAAGCATGCTTTTTGATGTAAAATAGAATTGCGCTAGTGTCCATTCTGTCGGTTTGGATTGAATCATTTCAATCGGTTGGGAACCGGTGGGCTACCGGAGGAAAATATGGATCTGTCGAACATCAAATCGTTACGCAGTCGCTTGTATCCTCTGATCGGCGGGTTTATTCTTTCCGCGGCAGTTGCGCTGATTGTCTATTTCACCGGCGGCACAACGAATGTGTACACCAACCTGATGTACATCCCCATAGCGATTGTCTCATCGATCTACGGGTTTCGATGGGGTCTTCTGCATGCGGCGATCAGCGGTTTTCTGGTCGGCCCTTTCATGCCGCTCGATGTGGAGCTCGGAAAATCACAGTCCCCGGTCAACTGGATTATTCGCGTTCTGACGTATGTCGCCATCGCGATCATAATCGGAATTTTTTCGGATATCGCACATCAGCGGGAGCAGAAAGTATCCTTTCTGATCACACACGACCCCGACACCGGCCTTAAGAACTACGAGGCGCTCCGGAGCGAAAAGTCGCTCTCGGATCATCCGGTTACCATAATCAGTCTGTCCGTAACCGACTATCAGGAATACCTGGGGTTTTTCGGATATGATTTTTTTCAGCAGATCGTCGGGGTATTCTCGAGAGAACTCCTCGAAGTCCTTAATCCTTTTACTAAGGCAGAGGTTTATCGGTATTACGGCATGGAGTACGCAGTCAAGGTGATGCATGAGGATGAAGAGACGAACACCGAGAGTATCATGACGGCTCTGAGCACCTTGAATGAGCGCACGTTTTCCGTGATGAGCGTGCCGGTTTATGTTGAATTTCGTCTCGGTGTTGCGACGATTCTTGCCGAGGAAGACCCTCTGGACGGCATTCGGCGCTCGCTGGTCGCTTTAAGAAGCGCCATCCGGGACAATCACAGATTGGTCCGTTACACCAGCAATATGGAGGTTCTTTATAAGAGCAGTGTCAACATCGCCAACGGGTTCCGGGATGCCCTGGACCGGGGAAATATCCGTGCGGCCAGTCAGACCATACATGACTCAAAGTCCGGACAAACGGTCGGAATTGAACTTCTGGCACGTTGGATTCGCGACGACGACACCCGGATCACGCCGGATGTGTTCGTGCCGGTTTTGGAGAAAACCGAACTCATCCACGACCTTACCGATTATATGTTTGACCGTGCGTTACATCTGTCGAGAAACCCGGAATATAAGGGGCAGTATATCAGCGTCAACTTTTCTTCGTCCGACTTTAATGAACGTTCAATCCTGTCGCTGGTCCGAAAGACCAAGGAACACGAGGTCAACCCCGCCCGAATCCATATCGAGATTACCGAGCGGGTTCTCCTCTCCGTTAACAACATCCACTCCCACCTTGATTTCTTGCACCGGCACGGTTTTATCATCGCCATCGACGATTTCGGGACAGGATATTCCTCGTACGGTTACATTTCGGACTTTCCGATCGATGTCATTAAGATCGACCGCGCCCTGATACTTCGGGCGGACACACCACGCGGCTTCGGTCTGGTACAAAGCATCGTTTCGTTCTGTAAAAACTTCAACATCGTTACCGTCGCGGAAGGCGTAGAAAATAAAGAGTTTGCGGACATCTGCGAGGAACTGGGCATCGATCATCAGCAGGGTTATTTTTACAGCAAGCCGGAACTTCTGCCGATCATGCCCAAACTGTGACGATATCTTTCGGCCCGCCGGTAATACATTCCGCACCATCCGGCCGGACGATGTAGGTCTCCTCCACTCCGACCGTACCGATCCCTTCGACTCCGCATTTCGGCTCGACGGCGATGACCATATTTTCGCGCAGGGGCTCCTTATAGCCGCCGGAAATAATCGGAAGCTCGTCAATATATAGTCCGACTCCGTGACCTAAAAATTTGACCTTTTCACCGTTGTAGCCCATGAAATGCTCGCTTAATTCGTCCGGAAGACCGGTGGTTGCTTCGCGATAAATGACGGACGGATCCGCTCCCGGCCGGATACCGGATACGACGCGCTCGAGGACTCCGATGCACGCGCGATGGGTCCGGATCACATGCTCTGCGGGGTTCGCGCCGAACGAATACACCTGGGTTTTATCGCTGTGATAGCCCATATAACCGAAACCGACGTCGACAAAGACCAGATCCCCTTTGCGGAGTAATCGCTCCCGGTTCCCGAGGATCGGAACGACCGGTGACATACCCTTCATTCCGCCCGGGCCGTCAAAATTCGTCGGATACAGGGAAGTCTCTCCGAATCCGAACTGCCCGATGATAATCTCCATTTGAAACATCGAAAAACGCGATACGCCGTGGTGACCCTTTTTGATCATTTCCGCGTACATCTCTGCGGCAAAATCAGTCTCGCTCATCCCTTCCCGGAGAAGGGAAGGCACTGTGTTTTCCATAACATCGGCATGCCTGCGACCGGACTCCCGAATCAACTCCAGTTCCTCTTCTGTTTTCACGGCTCTCTGCATCGCAATCAGCCTGTCCAGCGGAAGAATCGCATCCATATTGAAATATTTCCGGATCCGATCAATCATCGCGATCGGGACCGATTCGGTCTCGATACAAACCTTCCCCAGATCCGAAGGCAGGTAGTCGAGCATATCTTTATATGTCGAAATTCGAATGATCGACTCAAAGGGGGACTCGATCCGCGCCCGCTCGAAACTTTTCCGAACAAAGAAAAATATCTCACCGGTTCTTCTTATTACGAGGATTCCATCCTGCATCGTACCGGTATAGTAATACTGATTAACGCGTCCGATAATCAGTGCGGTGTCGAATTCGAAGGATGAATTCAGATTTCGGCGCAGCGCATCGAGCCGGTCCTCGGACATTTGACGGGTAACGAGTGATTGCATGACATTCCTCCGAAAATACTTCCAAATTGATAACTTCCATCATATTACATTTTTTTCATTGAATCCATCGGACATTGTTGATTTTCCCTAAAAGGGGTATTCTGATAGTGACAACACACGCTGTTTTTCGATCCGGCGTAAGGACTATACGGAGGTATTCCCGTATTGCAAAGAGACACCTTATACAAGAGAATCGATTTCGGAAAGACCGCTGAGTCGGTCGCTTTACTACGTATCGTTTCTGTCTTCTGACAGAAGCGATTTCTAGTTTTATGCGGAGGAAAGCCGATGAGCATCAGAACAACGCCCCGCCCGCTCTTCAACTCCGAAGAGGAGAGTTCCGCTCCGATAAATAACTGTGTCGTTCCGGACAGCAGGCAGAAAAATTACGTTTTGGACACCAATGTTCTCCTTCACGATCCCGGGTGCTTTTTGAATTTCAGGGGGAATCACGTCTACATACCGATCACTGTTCTCGAGGAGCTGGATCACCTGAAATCCAAGGAGGGACTCGTCGGCTATCAGGCTCGCGAGGCGGTTCGGACGTTGCACCGAAGGATCGACGGACGCGGACGGCAATGTGTCAGCGACGGGATCGAATTGAATAACGAAGTGATCCTGCACGTTGCTTTCCCGGATTCTTCCGTCCGGAGCATATCGGGCAGATCGAACGGTCAGGGATCCATGCGGACAATGCCGCTTCTCGAGGCGCAAAAGAACGATAACGAGATCCTTGCGTGCGCGATGAAAATCAAAGAACAATCGAACGGCATGGAGACCTATCTGGTCTCCAAGGACGTCTGCCTGCGCATTAAGGCCGAAGTGTGCGACATCCCCTCTCAGGATTACGAAACCGACAAGATCAAGACCGATGAGCTCTACACCGGTTATTGTCAGCTGACAATGTCCGACAAATCGATCGCGAAAATATTCGACGGCGGCGTGAAGCCGCCCAAGACTATCGAGATGCTCCCCAACCAGTTCGCGATCATTAACTCCCGCGACAACGATAAACACATCGCTCTCGCGAAGTATGACGGTACGCACCTCGTTCCGCTCAAATACACCAATCATACCGCATGGGGCCTTACTCCCAAGAACCTTGAACAAAAGATGGCATTTGAACTTCTGATGGATCCGTCGATCCCGTTCGTCAGCATCACCGGCGGCGCGGGAAGCGGCAAGACCATCCTGGCGACCGCGGTCGCGCTCGAAAAGGTTCTCGAACAGCGGGAGTACCGTAAAATCGTCTTTGTCCGCCCGACCGTTCCGGTCGGCAACGATATCGGCTACCTGCCGGGCACCGAGGAAGACAAGCTTCGCCCGTGGATGGGCAGTTTTTATGACGCGATCGACAACCTGATGACCATCGACAAGGAAAGCTACGGCGGGAAGCGCAACAAGCGCGGCGAGGAAGGCTCGCAGATCGAGCAGTTTATCGAGGATTTTCGAAAAAGAGGCATCTTTGAGATCAAGACATTCACCTATATGCGCGGCCGGACTATTTCCGACGCGATCGTCATCGTTGACGAGGCTCAGGAGATCACTCCCCACCTGGCAAAATTGATGCTGACCCGAGCGGGTGAACGGTCCAAGTTCATTTTTCTGGGTGATCCTTCCGACAACCAAATCGACAATGTCCTCGTGGACTCCAAGTCCAACGGTCTCGTCTATGTGATCGAACGGATGAATCATCACGCTGTGACCGGTCACGTGACGCTGCGCCAGGTGGAAAGAAGCCTTTTGGCCGGGATCGCGGAAAAGAGCCTTTAGCGGCGAACTGTTTTCGAGAATCAAAAAGGGGCTGTCTCAAAACAATATACACCCGGATTTTGGACAGAGGCTAAATGAAGGGTGCATAGCATAACTTGAATCCGGC
>CAZCLK010000002.1:0-127100 GCA_964499575.1 uncultured Oscillospiraceae bacterium
CTTTTTGAGGCCAACGCTTAGCGGCAGCCGAATGCATGCGAAAGTGTGAATCCGGACTGAATTTTCGGGCCCCCGGCGGAAGGGGCTTCCGGCGAAAATATCCTACTAAAAGCTCCGCGCCGGCCGGTTTAGTAGCACTTTTCGCCCCGGCGGAAGGGGCTTCCGGCGAAAACATCCTACAAAAAGCTCTTCGCCGGCCGGTTTAGTAGCACTTTTCGCGCCGGCGGAAGGAGCTTCCGGCGAAAACATCCTACTAAATGCGCTTCGCCGGCCGGTTTAGTAGCACTTTTCGCGCCGGCGGAAGGGGCTTCCGGCGAAAACATCCTACTAAAAGCTCTTCGCCGGCCGGTTTAGTAGCACTTTTCGCGCGGGCGGAAGGGAAAGGGCGCTCCGGAATCACTCGCCGGCAGTCACCGTCGACGGAGCCGGCATGTCTTCTCCCTTGATCAACTTCGACAGCCGATTCATTTCATAAAACAGAACCAGCATGGTAAGGACCATTGTCAGCGAATCGGCGACCGCTCCCGCAATAAATATTCCCCGAAGGCCGAAGAAATACGGCAGAATAAAGTACAACGGGATGAGAAAGAGCGCCTGACGCATCAGCGTCAGAATCAGCGAAACGATCGACCGGCCGATGTACTGGTAGTAGTGTCCGCCCATGATCTGGAATCCGAGGATCGGCAACATGAGCATGACCATCCGCATGGCCGGAGCGGTCAGTTCGATCAGTTCCGTATGATTCTCACCAAAAAGCGCCACGATCTCGCGTGACCTGAGTTGAATGATCAATGCACCGACAATCGTAAAGACAGACGCGAGTGCCGCCGCCGCGAAAAACGCGCTTCGGACCCGGCGGTAGTTTCCGGCCCCGTAATTATATCCGATGATCGGTTGGACACCGTGACCGACGCCGATAACCGGCATCAACGCGAACATCCCGACGGAATTGATCACCGTCATTGCCGATATCGCCAGGTTTCCGCCCAGAGTGGCCAACTGCCTTGTCGAGATCATCTGCACGATCGACGCGACGCTCTGCATCGCAAACGCCGACATCCCGATCGCGAAGGACTTTCGTAAGATCTTCCACCTCGGCCGCAAGGCACGAAGGAGTAGCGGCACCGGCGACGAACCGCCGCCGAAAAAAATGATGACGATCAGAAGCGAAACGCACTGGGCGATACCCGTAGCGATCGCGGCGCCCTTGACGCCCAAACCGAGACCGAAATCCATCGTCCAACTGAGGTCGAAAAGTCTAAATGTAAATTGTTTGAGGACAAAGATCGGATCCAGGATCATGTTGACGACGGCGCCGGCAACCTGCGTCGCGACCGACCACATCGGATGCCCCACTCCGCGCATCGTGCTCGACATCGCGAACTGAACCGAGTTGACGGCGTTAAAGATCATTATAATCCGGATATAATCCATCGCGTGCGGCATGGACTCCCCGTCCGCGCCGAACAGAGGAAGAAGACGATCCGCAAAAAAATAGAAAACAGCGCCGATAATCAGGCCGACGATCAGCGAAAAAGAAAGGCAATTCCCGAGGGTCATCTTGGCGTCTTCATATTCTTTTCGACCGAGCTTAATGGATATCAATGCGGTCGAACCGATGCCGACCAGGGCCATGAACGCGAACGAGATCGTCGTGAGCGGCGCCGTCACGCCGACTCCGGCCATCGCGATGTCCCCTTCGGCCATCCTTCCGATCCATATACGGTCTACGACGTTGTAGAGCGCCTGAACCATCATCGAAAGGATCGTCGGTATCGCAAACGAAAGTAACAGCGGTATGATCGGCTTGGACGCCAGGAGTCGCTCCCGCTCGTGATGGACCGGATGCGCGGCCTGTTCGCCGATCGGCTCCGGAGCTTGTTTTTCCGGTTGATTACTGCTGGTCATGGTCCCGTGACACTCCGTTCTTCGATGCGGCCCTTCGATGCGGCGCCTTGAAAGTATGGAGGCTATTATACACCTCGTACCGACTTTTGTTTTCAAAAAAACATTGATTAATTAAAAAAACATCCTATTTGGATGGTACTTTTTTTGTTCGCTGTGATAGAATATACCTATAAATTCTAAGCAGTACTTGAGGAGGTATGTTTATGTCTACAAACGAACAAGGTGACGGCGGCAAGAAGTTATACAGCATCCTGTCTTACTTTTCGCTCTGGATTATCGGTTTAATTCAGATGCCCAAGGATGAAGATGTCAAATTCCATGTCAACCAGGGAATCATTATCAGCATCGGATGGGTGGCCTTCGGTCTTCTCAGTTGGGTTTTGGCGCTGATTCCCGTCCTCGGATGGATCCTCTTGATTGCCATCCCGATTTTCCTGATCGTTTTAATGATTCTCGGGGCGATCGCCGCGAACAAGGGCGAGCTGAAAGAGCTTCCTTTGATAGGCAAAATCAAGATCATTAAATAATCGATTTATTTCAGCGGAACGGATCGGTATTTTTGAGTCATTACGACTACGGTCGAATCAATCGATCCGCACGCATCATGCTTCTGGTTATTTCACTCATCGGAACCGGCCGGACATTTGTTTCGGCCGGTTCTTTTTTATAGAAAAGAAGACTCTCGGAGCAGACCTTGACCAGAACCTCCCGATGGCACAAAAGACTAATCGACGGGAGAGCGGGATGCCCTTCCGCTGTAAGTAAAACGCCCCGCCCGTAAAGAAGAACCTCATCGGGGAGATTACTCCGTTCGCAAATGTTTTCCAGAAAAATCCGAAGAAGCTCCGCGCCGTGCCCGGCGTCGGGCGCTCCCGAATCCTCCGCAAGCACCCCGGCAGTATCCGAGGAGATCGCCACGACCACGCGGCCGGATCGTGTATAGGATTCCGCAAACGCATACGTTGTCTGAGTCTTTTCCCCGTCCGCCTCGTAAAGAACCGGGGATTCGGCCGCCACGGCTCCGCCGTACAGCGGATCCGATCGGGAAATACTCCCGCTACACTTCATCTCCACCGCTTACCTCCCCCGTCAGCATATTCATCGCGCGCGGAATCGCGTCCTTGCTGTCGCCCCACGGCTTGTCTTTATTGCGGTAGTCAAACTTGAGCGTGAACCATTCGACGTCGTCAATCAGTTTGTCGAACGCTTCCCCGTGCATCGTCAGGAGTTCTCCGACAAACTCCGAGCATTTGTTCTGATTGAGGTATTTGCCCGCGCCCCGCAGGAGAGCGGCCAGATGCTCCGTGCAATGGCCTTTCTTACCGGAGAAAACTTTCCTGAAATCCTCGTCTTCAAAATACATCCACAGGAGGACATCGATATAGCGGTCCATCGTGAATCGGATCTTGTCGCAAATGATGCAGTCGGACGCGCGCTTTTCGAGCGTCGAAGCGAGTTCCGATAGACGCTTCGCGTAATCGCCGTCGCGCCCGCGCAGAAGCGTCCGCTTGTCCGGGCAAGCCTTATGGATTGGCTCCTCCAGATCGCTTCGCAGTTGTTTCATATGCGTGTGCAACATCAGGCCGATCCCGAGCCGGTTGATCTCCCGCCCGTACATCTTGCTCAAATGGTCGCGGCAGAATCCGAGTTTATTCGTCGCCACCCGCGTATCCGGCTCCATCAGCGATGCGCCGAGATAAAAATCGAGCGTACTGCTTTCGATATCCGCCCGAAGTTTACACAGCGGACAGGCGGAATCCGAACGGTATGCGTCGTTGACCGGAATGGTGTATATCTTCTCTTTCATTCGCGATCCTCCGATTTCTTCGCACTGCTCCGGGTCCTTTTCGGCGGGGCTTTCTCTTCCTCCTCGGGCTCCTCCGCGGTGCTGACATGTACCAGGCGCCGCGCCCGAACATCCACGGCGACCGTGTTGATGGAGGAATATTCCTCAATGTATCTTCCGATCCGCTCCTGCGCCGCAAGAAGAGTATCCTGTGCGTTATACCCGTAAATCAATTCCAGATCGACGCTCAGGGCAAACCCGTACACTCTCTTTTCCGTTCGAAAACGGATCACATCCCGGATGCCCGGAATCTTTTTCAAAATGATCCGGACCAGATCCAGAAGCGCGTCATCCGAGATCGAATAGGAGCCGAGGCTCGAAAAGGTCGGTCGCACCATTGTCCGTTCGATCTCCGGGGCGACGGTGGGAACGCCGCGCTCGCGGTCGAGCCGGCGCCGGATGCGGTTCAGCGGATCCGAAAAATACCCCGAGAACTCGTGCTTGATCTCCATGCTCGGCACCGGGATCGTATGAAGGCCTTCCGACAATCTCGTCTGCTTCGCCTGCTGCATCTCGTCCTCGGTGCTGATGTCCTCGATGCGGATCAGCATGGACGGTTGCGACAGCCAGAGGTTGGTGCATATCTTTTCGAGCATTCCGTCAGAGGTGCCCAGAATCATCACGGTCGGCGGCAAATGCTCTGCCAGCGCGCGCCGCATCACCTCCGAGCGGCTCTTGTCCGCGAAAAGCGCCTGCCGCACGGAATCGAGCTTGGTCTTCGCCTTCTTGGCCGAGGCTCCGGCAACAATCCGACTGCCGTTAATCAGAAGGCCGTCGTCAATAATGTAATGAATCGCATTGTCTCGCGCGACCTGTATGGCGCGCGTGCTCTTCCCCGATCCGGACGGGCCGATGAACGCGATCACGGCGATCTGCGACAGGATCTCGCGCATCAGTTTCTCGTTGCCGGCCGCTTCCTCAATCTGACGCTCGGCGCGTTGATGTCCGAACGTATCGCCGATTTTTTCGAAACGCTTCAAAGTGGCCTTGAGTTCGGGAATCAGAATTCCGCGCCGCAACTGAGCCGGAGCCCGTGATGTTTCCGGCGGCTCGTGTACGCTTTCTCTGCCGGGATCCTTAATCGGCTCCTTGTCGGCATTTTTACCGTTCGGTGTTTTCGGTTTCTCCAATCGTCCGCGTCCTCTTTGATGACCTACTCGGACTCCCAGTTATGGAAGACTTCCTGAATATCATCGTTCTCATCCATTTTTTCGAGCATCTTCTCAAACTGAGACGCCGTCTCCTCGTCCTCGATTTTCACCCAGGTAACGGGGACCGGCCCCAAAGAAGAGTCCGCGAATGTGTATTTTCTGTTCTCGAGTTCCGCTTTCACCGCGTAATAGCCATCGGATGAGGTAATAATCTCATAGTATTCTCCGGAGGGGATGAAGTCTTCCGCACCCGCCTCGAGCGCGTCGAGCATCACCGCGTCCTCGTCCCGGAATTCCTCTGCGTCCACCAAAAGCGTCCCCTTTTGCTGAAAAAGAAACGCGACGGACCCGGAAACGCCCATATTACCGCCATGCTTGTCGAAAAGGTGGCGAACGTCTCCTGCGGTTCGATTGCGATTATTGGTCAGTGTCCGAACCATGACCGCGACGCCGCCCGGACCGTATCCCTCATAGACGATCTCCTCATAGTCGTCGCCCTCTTCGGATCCCGCGGCCTTCTTGATCGCGCGCAGGATGCTGTCATTCGGTACGTTCGCGCTCCTGGCCTTCGCAATCACATCCTTCAATCGAAAATTCGATTCGGGGTCCGGACCGCCCTGCTTGACCGCAACGGCGATTTCTTTGGCCGCCTTGGTAAAAGCGACGCCCTTTACGGCGTCGGAAGCCTCTTTCTTCCTTTTAATATTGCTCCATTTGGAATGACCCGACATAAATACCTCCATGTTTCAGTACAGAATATTATCATTATATCACGGATGAAATGAGGCGGAGGCATTTTCAGACCCGCCCGCGCAACCCGCCGGGCAGTCCGGAAGCCGCGCCTCCGGCCTTTCCTACGTTCCGAAAACGCCGGACAGCGGCAGAATAATGCCCAGAAACGCCGACGCGGCCGTCACGATCCCCAGGTAACGGATCGATTTCTCCCACGGAACGAAGATGCGGATCAAGGAATACACGACCACACCGATCAGCGCCGGATAGAGTCCGAGTGCCATACAGACCGCCGCATGAACGCCGTCGGACAAGCGAAGCGCACGTTGTCCGGACGTGAAATATTCGCGAAAACCCTCAAACCGGAAGACGCACTCGCGAAACAGCCGCGAGCATTGTTTGTCCGGAGAAAACCAGATCGCAAATGCCAACGCGACGATGCTTACTGCGGCGGCGCAAGCGGATGACACCAATGTCCCCGGCGCCTGTTCCGGCTCGAAAATCAGCAGAACGAGCCGAACCGCCAATATACTCATAACGACAATGACGACACCCGGTCTGCCGATGCCGTGATCCTTGCGGATCATCATTTCAACGATCAAAACAGCGGCGAGCACCAGAAGAAGCACCAACTTGATCAAATCCGGCACATCTCCGATCGCGAATCCGGGAACCGGAAGCCATTCTCTTCGAAAAAAAGCAACCAAAGCGAAAACCAACGCCGTTAAGCCCTCGATTTTCGCGTACCGGGAGGCGATGGGCGCTCCGCAATAGCGGCACTTCCCGCGCAGAAATAACCAGCTGAACAGCGGCACCAGATCGAGCGCGGATAATTTATGGGCGCAACTCATGCACATCGAGTGCCCTTTCACGACGGTCCTGCCCTCCGGGATCCGATAGATGCAAACATTCAGAAAACTGCCGATTAAAAGCCCGAAAATTCCGATGTATACTGTTTCGACAGCAATAAAAGTCGTTGTCGCATCCATATGTCAGCCTCCGTTTGTGAATATGAACTTATCTTAACACACTTTTCTTAAACCCCCGCCGAAGGCAGAGCCGGCGCAAAACGATTCGCTTTCTCTCAGTTTACAAATTGTTAAAATATTTTTGCAAATTGAGGCAATCTGGTGTATTATTTAGAAACTATTTTGCGTATAATATGTTGTTGAATGCGGGTTTGATGAATTCAGCGCGATCCTAAGAGCCCGTTTGAGCACCGCAAGCGTTTTTTGTGCATGTCCGAAACCCCCGGACTATGTACAAGTACCCGTGTTTTGGTGTAAATTAACCTTGATAGGCGTTCTTCCGTCCGGAGGCGCCGTTTTCGAAATTCAGACTCAATGAAGGTTTTCGGAGGGTGCGATGAAGCGACTGGGTGACATACTTATTGACAGCGGTTTTCTGACCGCAGCTGAATTGGCCGAAGCTTTGTCCGCTCAACAAGGTACCGACAAGAGACTCGGCGAAATCATCGTTGAGATGGGGCTTTTGTCCGAACTGGACATTCTCCGGGCTATCTCCAGTCAATATGATATTCCGATCATTGATCTGCAGAACGTAGACATCGACACCGAAGCGACGAAGATCGTCACCGAGCGATATTGCGAGGAGAATCTGATTATCCCGATCGGTTTTGATGACGGTAAGCTGGTCATCGCTCTCTATGATCCGTTAAATATACTCGTGACCGACGATCTCCGCTTCCGTACCGGCAGCGAAGTCGTTGCCATGCTTGCCCCCAAGAACGCCATAATCGAAGCAATCAAGAAGAGTTACGGCAAGGAAGTGGCTCAGAAGGCCGCCGCGGACCTCGCGGAGGACCTGGATATCGAGGCGATGAAGTCGCTCGGTGAACAGATCACCGACGAAGTCAACCAGGCGCCTGTCGTTAAATTGGTCAACTCCATGATTGAGTTTGCGATCCGCGCGGGCTCTTCCGACATCCACGTCGAGCCCATGGCGGACCGGGTCCGGGTCCGTATCCGTATCGACGGCGTCCTCTCCGAGATCATGAGCAACCCGATCGCCGCCCGGGACGCGATCATCACGCGTCTCAAGATCCTCGCCAACCTGAATATCGCCGAGAAGAGAATCCCTCAGGACGGACGTATCCAGACCTTTATCAACGGGCAGGCGGTCGACATGCGTGTTTCCGTTCTTCCCACCGTCCACGGGGAAAAGACCGTTATTCGTATCCTGGCGAAGAATGATGCCAACCTCAACCGGAAATACTTGGGCATCAATGCCCACAACAACGAGATGATCGACCGCATCGTCAAGGTCCCCCAAGGCATTTGCCTCATATCGGGGCCTACCGGTTCCGGTAAAACGACCACCCTGTACACGCTCCTTTCCGAGAAGAACGAGCCCGAGACCAACATCGTCACCGTCGAGGACCCGGTCGAGATCCAGATAGCCGGAATTAACCAGGTACAAGTCAACGTCAAGGCGGGTATGACCTTCGCGGGCGGGCTTCGTTCCATCCTCCGTCAGGACCCGGACATCATCCTCGTCGGAGAAATCCGCGACGCCGAGACTGCGGAAATCGCGATGCGCGCTGCCATTACCGGTCACTTGGTTTTCAGCACGATTCACACGAACGACGCGGTATCCTCAATCAACCGCTTGATCGATATGGGTCTGGAACCCTTCATGGTCTCCTCTGCGCTCATCGGGGTCGTGTCTCAACGTCTGGTCCGCCGGATTTGCACCAACTGCCGTGTCGAATATGAACCGGAACCCTGGGAAAAAGATCTGCTCCGACTCAAGCCCGGACAGAAGCTCTATCAGGGTGAAGGCTGTCAGGATTGTTCCGGTTCCGGCTATAAGGGACGTATCGCGATTCACGAGATCGTGATCATGACCAAGGCCATGAAGTCGCTTATCGACAGACGCGCAACCGAAGAGGAAATGCGACAGCTGGCGGTCAAGGAAGGCACGCAGATGCTTGCCGAATCCGCCGCGCAGCTTGTACTTGAAGGAATCACGACAGTTCGCGAGATGAACAAAGTCACCTACTCGGTTGACTGACAAGGAGGAAATCAATGGAAGCATTTTCATTATCCATGGACGCAATTCTAACCGAGGCGGTACGCAGACAGGCATCCGACACGCACATCACGGTCGGACTGCCGGCGATGATCCGGGTCAACGGGGACCTGATGCCCATGAACTCGAACATCCTCACGCAGAGCGACGCCGAGTTTCTGTGCAAATCCATGTTGGACAAATCGCGACTTCAGTATCTGAACGAGCGCGGTGAGATCGACTTTTCGTATGTCGTCAAGGATTACAGCCGGTTCAGATGCAACATCTTTAAGCAACGCGGAAGTTATACTCTGGCAGCCAGAACGATTACGACCGAGATACCGACGTGCGAGCGTCTGGGCCTTCCGGAGCTTTTCAAGGAGTTGTCACTTCGCCCGAGAGGGCTGATCCTCGTCACCGGGCCTACCGGTTCCGGAAAATCCACCACGCTGGCCGCCATGGTCGGCCACATCAACCAGAGCCGCCGTTGTCATGTGCTCACGTTGGAAGAGCCGATCGAATATCTGCATCGTCACTCGGAGTCCATGATCAATCAGCGCGAGATTCACGAGGACACTCTTTCCTTTGCCAATGCGCTCCGGGCCGCTCTGCGTGAAGATCCGGATGTCATCATGGTCGGTGAAATGCGCGACCTCGATACAATCGCGACAGCGATCACGGCATCCGAAACGGGTCACCTGGTCATGTCTACGCTCCACACCAGCGGCGCCGCGGATACGATCAACCGCATCATCGACGTCTTCCCCCCTCACCAGCAGGATCAGATCCGCGTTCAGCTGGGAACCGTTCTGGTCGCCGTCATCTCTCAGACTCTTCTTCCGCGTGCCGACGGAACGGGACGTATCGCAGCCTTCGAGATTTTGCTGGCAAACGATGCCGTACGCAACCTGATCCGCGAAGGTAAGACCTATCAAATTGACAACACCATCTCCACCAACCTCAAATCCGGAATGTGCTCGATGGACTATTATCTTGCCGAACTGGTCAAGAAATCACTGGTCACGCGCGAAGTGGCGTTGAGTCGCTGCCGGAATCCGGAAGACTTCCGGCGCTTCCTCTCCAATACGGGCAGCGCTCAGAGCGGTACCGGAAAAGGTCTTTTCGACTCACTGGAGTATTAAGCATCATAATGGTCAGGAGGTCATGATCCATGCCAAATTACAAGTATGAAGTCATAGACGCAAAGGGCAGTATCACCAAGGGGATTATCGAGGCGGCCTCCGTAGCGGATGCGACCAAGATGTTGCGTGCGGACGGTAAATTTGTCGCATCGATGAAACAGGACACGGGAGCGAGCATCTTGAATCGCAATTTCGGCAGCCCGAAGTTAAAGACCACGGATCTGCTTATGATCTGCCGTCAACTCTCCTCCCTGCTCGGAGCCGGTATCACAATCATCCGCGCCCTGGACATGCTGTATCAGCAGATGACCAGTCGGAAAGGAAAGGACGTTATCGGAGCGATTTATGAAAGTATTCAATCCGGCAAGACGCTGTCCGAGGCTTTTCGCGACCAGAAAAAGGCCCTCCCGGATATCATGATCAGCATGGTCGCCGCCGGAGAAGAATCCGGTCGTTTGGATGATGTTATGGCACGACTCGCGGTTCATTTCGAGAAAGAAGCCAAACTCAAGAATAAGGTCGGTGCCGCGATGGTATATCCGGTCATTCTGGCAATCGTAACGTTTGGTATCACGATCGGACTGATGGTATTCGTGGTTCCCAAATTGGGAGAAACGCTGAAAGGGATGGGTTCAGAGCTGCCGCCGCTCACCAAAGCGGTCATGGCGATAAGTAATACGCTTATTTCCTATTGGTATGTTTTTGCCATCTTGATTACCGCAGTCGTTTTGCTGTTCCGTTCCTTCAGGAAATCCGAAAAGGGCGGAATTCTCTGGGATCGATTCAAACTCAAAGTTCCCGTTCTCGGAAAAGCGACAAAGGCGACGGCATCCGCACGTTTTACCCGCACGATGTCCACTCTTCTGAGAAGCGGTATCAACGTATTGGAATCGATGGAGATCACCAGCAGGACACTGGGCAATCGCTTCCTCGAAAAGAAGCTCTACGAATCGCGCAACGACATTCGAAAAGGATCATCCATTTCCCGATCCATTCGCGGTATTTCCGAGTTCCCCCCGATGATATACGCCATGACCGCCATCGGAGAAGAATCCGGAACATTGGACTCCATACTGGACAAAGCCGCGGACTTTTTCGAGGAAGAGGCGGATGCCGCGACAGCCAAATTGACGGCGACGCTGGAGCCGATCATGATCATCATCATGGCCGTCGTGGTTTTCTTTGTGATCGGCGCCGTCGGTTCGCCTATTTTGAATATGAGCGGTAGCATACTATAAGATACATTATGTCCACCCGAAAGGAGAGTAGTTATGGGAAGTCCATTAAGCAGATTGGGAGGTTCGATTGTATCGATTGATGCTTCCAGTTCCAACTTGCGGTTGGTTGTCGGAGGTTATAACCGCAAATCGGGGATCGTGGAAATCGATAAATTCGCGACAATCCCCCTTGAACCGGAAACGATTGCCGACGGAGTAATCTCGGATCAGTTCGGAGTCGTTATGGCACTCAAGAACACTTTGGCGAAACTGGATGTCGCATCGAAGCGCACCTTCGTCACGGTCGAAGGGAGTTATCTCCATACCCGGGATCTTGAGTTTCCCGCAGTTCGTCCCGAGCAACTGCGCGACATGGTTCGGTACGAGATTCTCGGTCAGAGTTCGAATCGCGATATGATCGTCGAATACATGGTTTTCGGAAAGACTCTTGATGAGGAATCCAAGCAGACAAAGTATAAGGTTCGCGCAACGGCAGTTCCCAAAGAGGTCGTTACGGATTTCCGGGATTTGCTGAAGACCTGCTCGATGACTCCGGAAGTTCTCGATGTCAATCCGAATGCCATCCGTAAACTTTTCCGAACCGGTGTGATCAACGGGAAGACCAATTTGGAAGCCAATACTCTCTTATTGATCGAACTGGCGAGCAAGACAACGAACATCACCGTTTTGGATAACGGCTTCCCGGTTCTGACCCGCCGTCTGCAGTTCGGACACTCGAACATCCGGCAGGTCGCGGAAACGGTCAAGAAGATTCAATCCAATGCGGCGGATAAGACATCGATCCTTACGCGCCGACTTCAGATCGTAAAGGGCGAAGGCGTCAAGCAACTGGATGTGTCGGACATCGATGTATGGAACGAATCCGTTAAGGATGAACCGTCCCTTGCAAGCGCGGTATCCGCTTATTTCAAGAGTTTGACGGACGCCGTATCCCGGACCGCACAGTTTTCAATATCCAAATACCGTCTCAACAGTATCAGCACCTGTTTTCTTTACGGAAGCGGCGCAAAATACCGTAAAATCGATAAAGAACTGTCGCGCCAGCTCGGAACACAAGTCGAGAAGCTGGAATCACTCAGTACCGTCGCGTCTCCGAAGGATTTCGATCTCTCGGACTATGTCAATGCGTGCGGTGCTCTGATTAGAGAAAACTGAGAGGGGGGATAATCATAATGGCTGCAACTCAGAAAACAGATTTCAACAAAAAGGATATGAACTTTTTTTCCGAATTTACCACCTCGGGAAGTCAGCTCGTATCCTCGTTCGCGATCGTATTGTTAGCGCTCGCCCTTCTCCTTGTTTTCATAATGGGTTCATTCCTTTTTATGAAGGTTCAGAGAGACAACGTCCAGAAGAAGATCGATGCGATAAACGCCGAGATCAACGATCCGAAGACCCAAGCCAGCTTGGATCTTTATAAACAGTTGAAGGTTTCATCGGAAGAATACCGATCTTACCTCTACGTGCTGAAGCGGCTGGAAATGCGTAAGGGCGAGTACCTTCACGCCGACACTGCAATGATGGATCGAATTCAGGCCAATATCCCGACGGACATCACCATCACTGCGATGACTTACACCGACGGGCAGGTTTCAATCACCGGAAACGCAGTGAAACAGACGGACGCCTTGGAGATGCTGCAAATGCTTCAGGAGATGAATACGTTTTATTTCGTCGCCATCGATAGTATCGAAGCATTTAATCAAAACGATGTTCAAAATTTGACCGCTGAAGAAATCGCTCTTTTGAAACGATATTCCTTCACGATCACCGGTGCTCTCGAGCCCTTCTACACATTGAGCATTTCACGGTTTGTGGATGATACGACACAAGCTCCGTTGGACACTCCGTCCGTACAGAGTCTCGCGGCCGGCGAGGTGTTTTCGATCCCGGGTATCAATACGTTCACTTCGAACGGCCAAGAATATACGCTGTCCCGGATCCTCATCAACGGAAACAAACTGAGCGACGGGGACTGGCAACGCTTTACAGCCGCAAATGAACTGACGGGTCGCGCCACGACAAAAACAGAGATCAAGCTCTTCTACATTGCTCAGACCGTCGTGAAAGCAGGTGATTCACAATGAAATTGGCAGGCAAACAGTCCACACTCTTATTCCTACTGATCATCGCGTTGATCCTTATGGCATATATCCTTTTCATCCAAAATCCCGAGTCGAAAAAAATCGATGCGAAGAAATACGAGTTAACCCAAATTGAAGCACGTAAAAAGGAGATCGACCAGACAATTTTGGCCGGTCAGGGTCTGAAAACGGAAATTGAGTCGTATAAAACTCAGATCACGGAAATCGAGCAAAAACTTCTTCCGGTCATTGAGACCCAGGTCATTGCTCAAAAGATTCAGGATGCCTTTATCAAACACGGGATCCCTTTTATCACCCTGATCCAGACAGAGGCGCCTACAGAAGACCGTGTCCTCGAATCGGATGAAACAACGATCAGTCTCAACCTGATGCGTTCGGTTCTCTTCAAATTTCAGGTGTCCGGCACGGACGGACGGACGATGTCGATCCTGGACATTGGGGATACGCCGATTGAAGAAATTGAAATTCCGGCTCCTACCGAAGGCACAGCCGAGGATTTGGAAAATCCCATCATCTACAAGCTCGTCGGGTATAACGAGTTTATTGCTGCCGTGAAAGACATCGAAGACGATTTACCCGAAACAGTAAAAATCAAGTCCATTTCCATGACGGATTCCGGGCAGGGATTCATGCTTTATGATCTTTCCGTTGTTGTCTACTCTTATGACCTGCCCGACCGCGTTTCCGAGCCTGTTATGGACGGGGATTACATTACATGGACCGGTGTTCCGGTCAGCAGTATCCCCAAGGACGGTTTGATCGGTATACCATATGAAGCGATACCTCTGTCCATGCGACAGGACGCATTCTTCCGTCCGTTCGCTTTATTCCCGGTAGCGCCTGTAGAAACCGAAACGGAGACACCCTAGTCATTTCTGATTTTGCTTGTACACAATTGCAGCTGTTGTTTTCTTTTTTGACACAGAAATGTGAAAATTCTTCAAATTTCGTATTGCATTTATTCACATCAATGCTATAATGAGACCATAAACAATTACTCACACCACTAAGGAGGACATTTACATGAAGAAGATTATGAAGAACAGAAAAGGCTTTACCTTGATTGAGATGATCATTGTTATCGCAATCATCGTCATTCTGGCATCCGTTGTATTCTTTGCGATCCAGCAGTACATTACCGCCGCTCAGAAGTCCGCAACGTCCATCTCGCAGCACAATTCTGAGATCACATCCGTATACGCCGCGATCTCAGGTCTGCTCACCTGATAATTGATCCGATCCTTTGAAGGGATCAGTCATTATTTGCGAGTCAAGATCGTTGCCGATCCGTAAAGGATCGGCAACGATTTTTTTACGGTTTGGTTGCATTCCCGGTGGTATTGCGGCTTTATTTGTGTTATAATTCACTTGGTGATGTATGCGTGTATTTGATTCGGAGGATTCCATGCGAAGAATTCTGAAGTCCGGTAAAGGTTTTACCCTCATAGAAATGGTTATTGTCATTGCCGTCATTATGGTACTGGCTGCGGTGGTGTTTATATCTGCGACGCAATACCTTGCCGGCGCGAACAAGGGCAAGGTTACGGTAGAGTCCATAGAATCGTCCTTTTCCTATGCCAAGAACACAATGAATGCTACTTTTGCAAATCTGGGGTACTAATTTTCGGAGGGAGCGGTTGACCGATGGGGTTCTATTTTAGACGAAATTTGTTCCGTTCGCACAAGCAGGGTTCTTCCCGAAACGGGTTTACGCTTCTTGAGACGATGATTGCGGTCGCTCTGATGCTGATTATCAGCATCATCGTATACAAGGGTTTTATGTCCTCCATGCAGTACTCCGGTAATACGGCTATGTTTGAGAAGACCGCACAGCAGGCGGACGAAGATGCGAACCTCGCATTCGGGGCGGGAAATATACCGGGGGGGACTACCGATGAGGGATTGTATTTGGCCGATGCATCGGGGACATACAATCAGGTCATTCGCGTCAACACCTACGACGTCAAATTGACCCCTTCCCTGCCCTCAGGAAATCCTGCCTATTATGAGGGATCTCAAACCAGAGCGACCAACCGTTTCGCTTTTCATTATGTTGTTCGTCCGTGCACGGTAGCAGCTTGCGGCGGGACCATTCGTTTTTATCAGGTAGGTACCACGGTAGTTGCAAGATGTGACAAATGTGATAAGGTATATGATTCGAATGTCAGTTGATATTAGATGCCTTTTTGCAAAAACAGCGAATGGGGAGAATTCTGACTATGTTTAAGAGAACTAAGGCAAAATCATCCAAGCGGGCGTTTACTCTGCTTGAACTTGTTCTTGTAATCGCAATCCTCTTGATTATGATGCCGATTATTTACGGAACTTTCTATTTGGTGTATATCTCTCATACGCGCGTTATACTCGTGAATGACGCCAGGGATTACGCATCCTTATCGGCCATGGCGATTGATAATGTGATCACCAACGCAAGCTCGGCAGACGCCGCGGATTCGGTAGCAGGCCCTTATGCAGCAGCGATTTACGCTGATACAACCGATGGGAATTTGTATATTAAGAAAGGCACGGGGGCCGCAGTCAAGGCTTTTGATTATCCGCAATACAATGCGCCCTCAGGCGCACAGAAATGGAAGTTGGTAATCACATTTACCGTCGACTCGGCGTCGAAGACTGTTATGTACAGGATCGACGTAATCGATAATGCCACCGCGGATATCGCCTACACGCTCGAATCATCCGTATTTCTTCCCAACGGCAACCGAAGTGACTCGGAAAAGCTCGAGACCGGTGCGGGCAAAGTTCTTAATTTTTCAAACCCTGCCTGAGTGTGTCCCTTCCATAAGCTATGAGCATCGATGCTTTCCCGGTATCGATGCTTTTTTTTACGGAGCGAGACCGGGGGTACCCCGCATTTTTCGCTTATAGTACCTTTTTTTTGAATCGAAAAAACATCCAGCCGATCCCCAGGATACTCAAAACAATTCCGGGCACAGCGAACAACAGATTGTTTTCAAGCGACAGTTTCGCGACCCAGAAGGACGGTAATGCACTGAAGGCGTATTGAATATTCGAGTGTATAAAGAACGGGACGGGCAACCCCATCATAATCAACCCGGTCAGCTTTCCGATTGCCATGCCTTCGACCCGGTTATGCGATAAGGATACGATCATCAGGCACATCCCCACGCTCATCAGAGCGGTTATTAAGCAGGTTATAAGTAGCGCAGCGATATTGCCCTCCGTCAATCGAAACGCAATCAGTATAAGCGCGGAGGCGGCCATGGAGATCACGGCGGGAAGGACCAGTCGGGCGAGGATATACCCCCGCTTTCCGATCGGTGTCACGGCGATATATTGGGTGATATTTTCATCAAGTTCAGTCAGCATCACCATCGCCGACGCGAAGCAGAACATAAAGGGAGCCAGCGTCACGAGCAGGAGGTCAAACAACAGGTAATAATCGGACAGAATCGAGTTGCGCCCCAGGTAATCGCACAAGAGTTTTTCCAGCACAGGAATTCCGAAGCGAAAAAAACATCCGGCCAGAAGAGGCGCTGCCAGAATCATGTACAGCATGCTGTCCTTGAGGATTTGCTTCGCGAAGATTTGAAAGCATCGTACTATCGGCCTCACAGTGTAATCCCTCCCAAGGAACGCATCATTTTCCGGACGCCGGCGCACGCGAGCCATCCCGTCAGAATCGTCCATAGGACAAGACTGAACAGTGCCGGAAGCCATTCTCTTCCGCCGGTAAACAGCTCGATCATACTGACTCCGGGGTGGATGAGCATCCATGGCTCATCGTACGCGAAAAGCCGGATCACCGCCGGAACATTGATCAGAATCTCCGCGGGAACCGTCGCCAAAATGAACTGGTTGAGCGTAGCGATTTTCGACGCGACGACCAACCCGATCGCCGAGCATATACAGGACAGGAGAAACACCCCGGGAACGAACAGGACCGGGTGCGTGACGACGCCGGCCGCCGCCCCGATCAACAGCCCGACGATGACGGAAATCAATCCGATCGAAGCGAGTTTGGACGCGACATACGCCCACGGCCGAACCGGCGAAACAGCCAGGCTGTCCAGGACCCGTTCGCTCTTTTCAAAAAGGACGATCGAGCCCATGAAAAAAAGGCCCATCGCGGCCGGATCCGTATAGATCATCAGGAGCCCCGCTGTTTCGCGCCATGATGACGGAAAAACCGCAAGTAACGCGATATAGAACACCGCGAGAACGGCATAGATGAAATAGAAGCCGTACTTGAATTGAAACCGTATATCCCCGAGAATCAACGACAGCTGTCTCATCGCCTACCCCTGCCCTGCGCGCATCGTATCTTCATCCGCATGCCCCTTTCGCGTTTCATACCAGATGTCTCCCCGTTATTTCGACAAAGACATCGTTGAGCGTCGGCTCGCCCGAATGAACGGATAGTAGTCGATCGCTCCGGATCAAGGCCGCGAACGTCTCATCCGTCGAAGTTCGGTCCATCGGGATCTCGCGGGACTCCTCCCTGCCGTTATCGGCAAACGTATACCGAACGGTCGACGCCCCCCGGGTCATGATCAGATTGTGCGGCGTGTCCAGGGCCTTGATCCTCCCGTCCACGATAAACGCCACGCGGTCGCACAGTTCCGTCGCGTCGTACATGTTTTGAGTCGTCAGGATGATCGTGGTCCCCTTTGCCTTTTCCTCCAACACAATGTCTTTCACTACTCGCGCATTTGACGGATCCAGTCCGGAGGTCGGCTCGTCCAGAAAAAGGACTCGCGGGCTATGCAGTAGGGCTTTAATGAAATTTATACGGGTCTTCATTCCCTTGGAAAAATCAGAAACCTTCTTATTTGCGTCGCGCTCCAGTCCGACCATCCCGAGAAGAAAAGGGATATCGCGATGCGTCGGATACAGTGACGCGAAGAAGCGGAGATTTTCGAGCGCCGTCAATTTCTCATAAAGGCTCGGAAATTCAAAGGCGACACCGATCTGCTCGTAGAAAGTCCCGGTATGGCGCCCGATCATTGTATCATTGACCGAGACCTCCCCCGAAAATCCGGGCAAGAGACCGGTCAGGATCTTCTGTAATGTGCTTTTGCCGGCACCGGAAGGACCCAGAAATCCAAATATCTCACCAGACATGACCTCAAAGTTCGTGTTTTCGATAAAGGGCTTCTTGCTGTAGCTGAAGCTCAGGCTGCTCACTTGAATCATGTCTGATCTCCCTTAAACATTTGAATGACCACTCCCCGGATCATGACACGAAGCGCATCATCGAAGACCGCCTCACCCACTTCACGCTTATTGAGAATTGCAAGAAACACGCCGCGCAGAGCCGCACTGAAGACCTCGATCCGATCCGGGTCCATATTCGGGACCATCGAAACCAGCTCTTCGACTCGAAAATCATCTTCTTCCGCATGCTGTTTACTGATTTCCGGCGGAAGCTTTCTGAAAAGCATTTCAATCTCGCCTCCGGTTAAGAGTTGCGCTATCTCTGATTGGTCCATGAGCTTATACAGGTTGAATATAACGCCGGTCAAGTTGTCAGCATTGATGTCGCCTTGAATCTGCTTTATCTCGCTCATGATCTTCTCTTGATACTCGTCATGAAGAGCGCGAAATACGTCGAACAGCAAGAGTTCCTTGGATTCATAGAACAAGTAGAAGGTACCCTTCGGGATCCCGACACGCTTCACAATCTCATCCACGGTCGTTTTCTTGACCCCATAACGGATCAGACAATCCCGCGCCTCCCGGAGCAGTCGGTTCTTGATGTATGTTCGTTCGTGTTCGGAAAGAGCCTTAGGCATTGCGCACCTCGCAATAACTGTCTGACCATTTATGCTTATTTCGTCACATCATATCATTATTCACGATTCATGTCAAGCATATCCATGAAATATTCCGGCAAAGAAAGAATCCCGAGTATTATTGGGTTTCTTTGTTTTTCGATATGATTGTGTCATCGTCCGGAAATGAATGATCATCTGAGACACGATCCCACTTGATCATGCTCAACAATACAAAAAGCGGATCCTCCTTTTCGGAGAATCCGCTGATAATGTTCTGAAAAATCAATCTGTCCTTTCTCACCGATCGACTAGATCAGTGGTACTCGTAATAATCGACCTCGTACTTGGTGGCAAGAGGAACATTCCCTCCGGAACCTTCCGACTCCCATGGCGCAACGCAAAACGGTATGCTCACCTGGTCATAACTCTTAGGGCCAGTTGCAATGTTTTCCAAATACATAGCCTCATAGCGACCCTTCATGTTCACTTGATATTGATAGTTAATTCTTCCATTTGATCCATACATCCCGTAATAGCCCTCAAGGTATGAGTTCTGTCCACGGACATCAACCGTATTTTCATTGTACCCTACAATATAAACATATGGCTTCCCGGCAGGCGGCGTTTTACCTACGCCTCCCCACGTATAACCATCATGATCCTCAGAAATAATACCAGATTTCATACCACTGTCATTGGTTAATGCAATAATAATGTCAACCCCTTCATAGAGAAAAATATACGCAAACTGATTGTCTGAACCGTTTCGAATCCGAATTTTGGCATCTTTGGCAATATTAAAAATACCACCACCATAAAGAACCAGCTTTACCGGACCTCCCGCAAGGTCAAGCGTCCATTCGCCTGTAAGTGTCGCATTAGCGCTGGTGTCGACCTTATAACTTCCGACAGTAAAAACTTTATCAGAATTTAGAAAGCTGTTTGCCGAGACTACACCGGATCCGGTTCCGGGATCAAATCCGCCAAATATAGCGATCGCATCGTCTTTGGAGGGAATTGTGGAATTAACTGAATCCATTAGTTCTTTTGTATTGTAATAATCCAAAACTTGTTTCGGGGAGCGACCCGATGGATAAATTTGTGTGAATTCCGAAGCCGTAGGGTTATCGGGAATAGTCATCGAACTAATCGTAACACTGTTTCCCGAACCTACATTCCGAAAGTGACCACTCGCCCACGTAACGCTGTAGGGGGGATCTAAGTAGAAGGTGCTATTTTTATCTGCGCCACCTGTTGCCGGTTCGCCGCTAACAACAAAATAGGATGCTTCCGCCATTCTTACAAATGAGTTCCAACTACCGGCTGTTACTTTGAATTGCGAGTTATAAATAATATTAGCATCTGCTGCAGAATAATGCTGACCAGACGGCGAACCAGTCGTAAAAGTCGTAGGAACATAGATTGACCCGGATTTTTTCCAGAAAACACTGCCCCCCTGATCTCCCACATACAGCAAAAATCCTTGCGACGGTTGGATTGCCGACCCTCCATTAATAATACCATCAACATCCAATCCCGCTTTATCTCCCATAAACAAGACATCAGAAAAATACTGGAAACCCGCACCGATAGAAACTATATTCGTATAGACAACCGTCGAATAAGATGCATTTCCACCCATGCCGGCTAGGTAATCGCCTCTAAGTATAGCAATATTTGATTCTTTCCCCCCACCTCCGGCTCCGAGATATGTATTGTTAAAATTGTTCTTTGTCGAAGATCCACCAATTTCCACTAAGTTTGCAAATCTCTCTTTACTCGAGTTTACTTCCTTCTCCTTCAGTACCACTCTCAAGTTCTCGGTCGCGCCGCCGTCAATCCCTGCATCGATCTTGGTCTCAAAGTCCATCGTGATTTGAGTTCCGAGTTTACCGAATTTAACAGTGGTATATGCTTCCGTCATGTTGGCGATACCCGGGGCAACGTTGGGAGCATTAACTGAAGTATCATCAAAGTTATAGGTCTTCGCCGACCGAATATATATCGTCTCCCCTGCGGTAGCCCATGCTTCGATTTTGGCGTCACGAAGTTCCTGCGTGATGGTGATTGCATCCACGATGCTCTTGGCGGCGGAGGTCACCGTTAATTTCGCCTGGCTTCTCTGGGCATCGTCGTAAAAACGATTCCGGGTCGCGATGGTGACCGACAGGGCGGATGTAATCAATATCATTCCGACACCCAGGATGACCAGCACGAGGATGAGCATTCCTCCGGATCGGGAAGCACCCGTTCTTCTTGTGTTTGAATGTCCGGTCGGTAACCGTCTGATCTTATTCATTTCTATCCCCTCCGAGGCACAGAATTGGTTGAAAACAAATATAACACGCACGAGCGTACATTATTCCAACTACTATTATATAGAAAACGACATATTCTTCAATCCTTTAGGTGTGTCCATTGTGTAAAAAAGGCGCTGATTCTACATGTTTTTCGATATTTAAAGCAAATTTAACGCCGAAAAACGCGAGATTAAGAAATCACGGAAGGTCGGTCTTGCGGCGAATCGTTTCGTCTGCGGCAACCGGAATATTGTCCTCCGGCGGCTTGCCGGAAGGTCCGTATGCGAGGTATTCGTCATAACGTTCCTTGACAGGTCGAACTCCGCCCGGCTGGATCAGCTTGAGGACAACGGATGCGTAGATCTTGCCGGCCGCGTTTTTCTTCAAACGGATACGCCCTGCGACCAGATTGTGGGTGTCGCAACGGAAAAGCGAAAAAGCGCTCTTGCGGAGCCGAAACCACGCAAGTTCCTCACGAAGGGGTGAACCGCAGGCGGGACACGATACGGGCTCGGAGCATGTTCGGGAACAACACTCGTCCCATGAATCGAAAAAGTCCGTCCTCCGCTCGCTCTGGACATTGAGATCCGGATCGAATAAGTATTGCTCGACCTGAAAAATCGCGGGCTCATCGTTTTCGAGAATCCCGAAAAGCGCCTTCAGGATCCTACCGGTGTATTCGGCGTCCCGATGCGCCTCGTGGAAGTCTTCCTGCTTCGGAAGGCGGAGAAAATCGACCGCATACTCGACGCTTCGCTGAACGCTTTTATCCTCGGCGACCTTGGAAAAGAGCGTCTGTACGTCCAGGAATCGCCGGCCGAGCAATGCCGACCTGTCGTGGAAGCGCAAATTGGCCTTAAGAATCGAAAGGTCCGAGTTGCCCCAGCCGCAGATGATAAAATCCTCTCCGCACCACTGAAGAAACGCCTCGTAGGCGTCAATGAATCCCAGGCCGTTTCGAAGGTCGGAGGAGATCTTGTTGATGACCCGGGACACGTTCTTATTCATGACGGTGTAGCAGACCGGCTTGATCAATACGTGAAAGGGCTTGCTGAGCTCTGTCCGGCGCCCGTCGACGCTCAGTTTGACCGCACCGATCTCGATGATTTCCCCGGGCAGTTCCTTCGGGTCGACCCGGGACTTGATCCACGGGATCGGTTGGTTCCATTCCAGATCGATGATCACATAGGTCGCCGTCGGATGATCGATCCTCCGCGCGCGGTCCCCTCTTACGTCATTCATCGTCTCTCCTTGTCTGCTGAAGGCTCTTCTTCTTCGAACAGCCCATGAGCCCGCCCGGATTCCATATGTTGAGCATGATAAACGCCATGGTTGAAAGAAGAGAAATAATCCCTCCGACCGTAAATCCCGGCGGTGTATACTGCGCGACGACACGGTGTGCTCCGGACTGAATCGGCACGCTCAGCCAGGCTCCGGCCGCGACCGACGTCGCGATCTCCTTGCTGTCGACGCGAACGCTCCAGCCCTTATCGTACGGCACCGAAAAGAACAACACGCCGTCCTGCTCCACTGCGATACTGCCGCGGATCCCCGACCCGTCCGTGCGTCCGACGCGGAGCGATTGCTTTTCGAGCGTCCGGAATGTCTGTTCATAGGCTTGCTGCGAAATTCCTTTAACAATCAGCGAAAACGGCTCGGAGCCGCCGGCCGGAAACAGCACCCCGGCCTCGATTATCTTGATTTCTCCGGTCATCGCGCCGCAGTCAATGATCCGATCCCGTCGCGCGTTATAGGTCTTTACCTCTGCGCTCCCGTCGGTTTTGCTTATACGAACGGTGATCCGGACTTCCGAATCGGTATCGACCGACAGGAAAAGTCGCTCCCCGGCAGTCTGATCGATCGCCCGGACCAGCATGAACGCGCTCGCTGACTGTGAGACAAAGGAAAACCGTCCGTCCCCGGTCGGGACAATGTTTCGCTCATCCTCCGTCGTATACGCCTTATCGACGTAGAGCGGTTCCAAACCCATCAAATTCAGCATCGCATCGGAATTATCGAAAGACGACGCAAGCGCCGCATCAAACGGCCGGAGCACCCCGGAATCGACACGGTACGCAACGGGTAAGGCGTACGGATTCAGCGTAAAATCGACGCTCCCGAAGGCTCCGGTCGCATCGGCAGGATGCGTTACGGTCTTCCCGGCAAGACGCGAAGCCGGATCGGTGCCGGGCATGGGCATCTCCGCCACGCCTTCGTTGTAGTCGCCGATCGGTCCTCCGGAATCCGGAGAAACCGTTTTGTCGATGAAATTCAGTCTTCCGCAGATCCCCAAGAGCATCCCGTTCACGTCACTCAAGACCGGCGCGTAAAGTTGTGACCGGTTTGTATCCCCGAACCCGTTTTGCTGTGCATATGAAACAAAGTCCGCAGAAAGCGCGGATACGGGTGCGTCCGGCAGCATGATGCCGCCAAGCGCTCCGTCATAGTCCGTGAACGTCGTGTCGGCACTGACCCGAAAAACGGGTCGGGACGTGCCCGTCGCTGCTTCGATCCCCTCCCGCACCGACTCGGCATAACGGCCGTGAAGCGCGTAGGACGCGAGGCCTTGCGTCCGGATCTGCACGTCCATCGCATAGATTGCGGTGAAAGTCAATTCGGTGACCATGAGCAGCAGAAACAAAGAACGTGCGACGCGATGCCACAGAACAGGTCCGCTAAGTGCGCGGACGCACATCGCGAAAAGCACAATCAAAACGGCCGTCCCGTATATCGCCTGCCACGCCCGCTGTTGTTCGCCCGAGTGGTCGTCGATCACAAGAAAAGCCATGACCCCAAGCACCGCAATAAAAATGGTTCTCCGTGAGAATGCCCCGGCGTGACGAAGGGCGCGCGAGGCCATATAAAGGAGCAGAAAACTCAAGAGGAAGGCCTGCATGAAATGATGCCGCTCTGTCATTTGAAAGCCGTTCAGCGCGTAATCAATGAGGCTCCCGCCCATAGCGACGTAGAGAAAGCCGACGAGCGCCAGACTATACACGCGCTCGCGAAACGCGATCCGATCACAAAACGCGAAAAGCGGAACCAGAAACATAACGGCTACTCCGCAATATATATTGGGTATCCGCCGCGAAAGCTCGGGGACGGTTCTAAACAGGAGCCGGTCGCCGAGATCGAAGAAGGTGAAATACATTTTCAAATCATCGGGAAACGCAAACGGACCCGCCTCGGCGTAAAAAGCGCTCCATGCCGGAAGGAGCAGGACCGCGGCGCCGGCGACGGCAAGAATGGAAAAAAGAGCAAAGCGAACGCCCAGAGGAATCCGGGAAGTCTTTTCGGCGTGTCTTCCGCCGGCCTCCATATAAAGCAGAGGAATCATCAGGATCAGAAAGAGTCCGATAAAAATGCCCGCCCGCCACGATGACCAGATCAAGAGAAAAAGCGTCACCGTATAAAGAACCGGCCTTCGACCGCGGATCACGCGCCATGCCCCGAGAAGAACAAACGGCATGAGCATGACGGCATCCGCGATGTATCCTTCCCGGGCATAAGCAAGCATGAAACCGCCGAGCGCGTATGCCGAAGACAGAGCCGGCAGGAAAGCGTTCCGGAGTTGATCCTTTTCGCGAAGAAGAAGAGAAAATCCGAGGCCGGATAAACCGGCACGCAGTAATATCTGCAATGTAATCAAGTCCGGCATCGCGGATTCGGGAAAAAAGACGACCGGAAGATTCAACGGACTCGAAAGAAACATCCCGATATACGCATAGAAATTGACTCCATAGCCGATGTTCCACGAGAAAAAAAGGCTGTCGGCGGAAAGGAGCTTTCTTCTGAATTCGGCAAGAAGCGGCAGGATGGTCCCGAACTGCTCCGCGCTCACCGGGGAATAGTCTCCGAACGGATGGATCTTCCTGGTATAAAGGATAACGGTCAGCACAGCGACGGGGATAAGAAAAGCGGCCGACAGGAGCGCATTTTTCCTGATCGCGGCACTCATCGCGCGCAGCGAACCGGGCAACGGAACAAGCGTCCGGACTTCCCGAATCTCCGCGGGTTCGGACTCGGACGGATACGATCTGCTCATTCCGGCGGCTCCGAATTCTCCGGCATATTCGGTGCGTCCTCTTGCGGAGCCGGTCCAGGCACCGGGGATTCTGTTTCGCCCTCGAAAAGGCCGATGTTTGAGCCTGTTTCGGCAATCACGGGGTTGAAACCGGATTCATCTCCGCCGAACAATCGAGCGCCCCGCTCTGCCCTTCTACGACGCATCCGCCGCTCGACGAAGACCGTGCCCGCCAGAAGGACCAGCGCGCCCAAAGAACAGGCGGCGCCGATCCGAAAACCGTCGGGCTCATATTTCATGGTGATCTCATGTCTGCCCTCTGCCAACGTTATACCGCACATCGCTCCGGCGATATTCCGGATCTCGGCGGGCTCCCCGTCGACCCAGGCTTTCCACCCCTCGTCATAGGTCATGGTCAATAAAAGCACCCCTTCTTCATCCGCGTCGATCGTCCCTTCAAATCGCGTGGTCGCAAAGGAAGTGACGGTCATTTGGGAATCGCCGAGCTCCGCGATCATCTCCTCGAACGCAGTCCGGTCCACGCTGTAGCAGTATACGGTGACGTTTCCGTTCTTTTCGTCGTTCCATGTCAGTTTGGCATTACGCATCGCCCCGGTTGCCCGGCCCAGGTCGATAATCTGGCTGCTTCGGTTCTGGGAGCGCAGAAGTGATGTTTCCGGGGCTTCGCCGCTTTCGAAGGCCACCTCCGCGCTGACGTTCTTGCCCGAATTCTCGAAAACGTATACCTGTCGCCCGTCCCGCTCGCAGGATACGGCGAATTCGATCGAAGCGCGATCCTTATCCTTATCCACCGTAAAGGCATACCCCGACATCTTGTTTCCGGATAAAAACTCGGCGTTCTCAAGGGTTCCCGGAACGATTTCCTCCGCCACATATACCGGTCCGGCTCCGATCGCCGTCAAAAAATCATTCGTCGCGGAAAAAACATCGGTCTTCTGGGGAACCTGAAAGTCCAAAACGTCGGATGACACCATATAGCCCAGTGAAAGCGCCGTCGGGTTCTGCATGATCCTGAGACCGTATTCGTTTTGTTCAGGCGTATCAAACGTGGACGGGATGGCCGATTGGGTTTCCAGATCCACCAGATACCGGATACCGAACAGCGAAGCCGTTACCTCCGTCAGCCCGAAATTACGGGTCGAATTGATCCCGTTGTTGTGAAAACCCAACGATTTCATAAACTTGACCTGAGACTCCCGCGCCGTCGAAGAAAAAATCGACATGCCCTTCATGTCATACAGCGCCGGTTGATTGCAGATGTATGCCGGATAGATCTCCGCCCGCATAAACGGACCGGTATCCGATCCTTTTGACTTCTCATCCAGGAACGACCGGACCTCCGCGGACTTCTTACCATAGAAGTCCCAGCCCGTAAATCCCTCGTGCATCGACACCAATCCGACTGTCATCTGAGACGCGACGATCAGTTCGGCCACAATGACACCGAACAGAACATACCGATGGACCTTTCTGCCCCGCTCCGAGAGGATAATCGCCCGGAGCACCACGGTGTAAATCAGAAGAAAAATGCCCGTGAGCGCAATCGCGCGAAACCCCTCCGACCCCTCGCCGATCTTTTCGTAGAGTACAAGATAGGAAAAGATCAGAAGCGAGGATATCGTCAGATCCGAAGTCGTAAACGATTTCAGATTGCGTAGGACACGATAGCCGACGATGACCAGCAAAAAGGACATCAGGAACGCCTGGCGGTGCGGGATCTGGTTGGGAAAATGGAAGCCGTGCCAGATGAAGTCCAGGTATCTGCTGGCGAAGCTGAAATACATCACCAGGAGCAAGGCGCCGTAGGATATCTTCTCCTTCAGCCGGATGCGCGAGCACATGAAAAACAAGGGAATCATCAGAAGAATCAGGACACCGCTGTAAACGTTGGCCATGCCTTCCCGGATATTCGGATTCGCGCTCAGAAACAACCGGCTGAAAAAATCGAACATATCGTGCGTCAGGTAGTTATCTTTGGGAAATGTATCGCCGGTTGCCGATGCGTGCCCCAACGCGACATACGTCGGGTACAGGAGGATGCCTGCCAGACCGCCTCCGAGAAGCGAGTACAGCGAAAATTGACCGGCGGACTTGAAAAAATTGAGCGGCGTCTTTTTTTCGACGGCGGTCACATAGCATACCGGCGCATACAAGACCAGAAATATACACACGAAATATCCGGTGAAAAAATTCGAAAGGAGGCACAGAAACAGGCTGATTGTGTAGAGGATCGGTTTATTGTCCCGGAACATCCGGCGCATGCCGAACACAATCAACGGGAGCATAACGACCGCATCCATCCACATGATGTTCCAGAAGTATGAGAGAACCCAGCCGCAGAGCGCATAGAAGGATGCGACTCCGGACAGAAACAAGTCCTTTCTACCTTTGTCGATATCCCGAAGCAGAAAGGACATGAACAGTCCGGAAAGCCCCGCGCGAATACAGACAATGAATGCGATGCCGTCCGCGATATACTTGGTCGGGAACAGAAGGAGGAGCACGTTGAGCGGACTTGCCGCGTAGTTGGCCATCGTCGCCAGAAAATTCGAGCCCAGCCCGATGTTCCACGAGTAAAGAAGGCTCTCGCCCGAGAGAATCTTGTTCCGGAGTTCAACCGCAAACGGGGCGTACTGATGATAAAGGTCGACCGTGAGGATCATCCTGTCGCCGAACGGATGCACCTGTTGGACGATAAAAGCAGTCATAACCGCCAGAAACGGAATCAAAAAAGACAACAGCGTGTAAAGTGAACGGCGGTTTTTGAAAGCCTGTATGCCGGCATGAAGATAATGCTTCATCGTGGACTCTCCGAAATAGCAGAATCGTCGGGCGGCGTTTTTACGAAAACAACACCCGATTGCTATTTTACCACACCGGACGCGGTGCGTGTCGGCGTTTTAAACCGCGTTCTTTTGTGCTAGAGTAATATTTACTGTTGTATTACCCCGAAAAACGGAGGAAATGCCGTGCCCCGCAAACTTCGGATCAAAGTCATTACGAATCCCCTGTCCGGACGACAGACCAATCTTCAGCTCGTTCATGAGATCCTGGGGCATCTTTCCGACGCGCAGGTTCTTGTGCGCGCGGATATTTTCTATATCGGCGAAGGACATCATGCATTCGATATCGCCCGGGATACGCCGCCGGACACGTACGATCTCATCTTATCCGTCGGCGGCGACGGGACCGCGCACGGTGTGGTCAACGGAATGATGAGCGGAAGTATCCGCACACCGCTTTCCATTTACGGCGGAGGTACCGTCAACGATTACGCGACGGCGATGGGCTTGCCCGGCGATCCGCTGTCCTTTTCGAAAATGTTGATCGACGGCTTTACGACGGACATTGATATCGGACAAGCCGGAGACCGTTATTTCCTCAACGTCCTGGCGGGCGGTCTGATGACCGATATCGCATACAAGGTCCCTCCGGATTCCAAGGCCGCGCTCGGGAAACTGGCGTATTGGATCGAAGGCGCGTTGGAGTTGCCGGCCCAAATCCGCGAGGGTGTCCCGATCCACGTATCGTGCAACAATGTTTGCTTCGACAGCGAAGCGCTTCTTTTCATCGTCTCCAACAGCACGAATGTCGGCGGTTTCAGAAATCTGTTTCCGCTGGCCAAGCCGAACGACGGCCTGCTGGATGTTTTCATCATTTCCCGGCTGAAGAACGCCGATGTCCTCCCTTTGATCGGGAAAGCGCTGACCGGAGACCTTCTGCGCCACGAAAACGTCCTTTATTACCAGACACCCTCTCTTCATATCTCAACCGAAAAAGACCGTCATGTGCGACTGGATCTGGACGGAGAGGAAGGCCCCGAGCTCCCGGTATCGATCTCCTGCATCCCCGGCGCCGTGTCGCTCATTGTGCCTTTTCCCGAAAAGTAGTATCCTTATCTGTGTTTTGAGGAGGTTCGCCGATCGATGAAGAAAAGGAAGCCCGATCCGAAATACGAGCGACCCGAAACGAACGATGCGGTTCGTCCGGTCGGAAGGCCGGGTAATGTCGTACTTCCGGAGTTTTCGGAAAAGGTCGACGCGAGCCCCGATCAGCGCGAGCCCGACGGGGCCGGGGAGCCGATCGAAGCAGTGACGGCCGACGAGATCGGGGAACATGTCGAAGAAACGCCGGCCGACGAAGCCGGGGAACACATCGAAGAAACGCCGGCCGACGAAGCCGGGGAACATATCGAAGAAACGCCGGCCGACGAAGCCGGGGAACATATCGAAGCCGTGACGGCCGACGAGGCCGGGGAGCCGATCGAAGAAGTGACGGCCGACGAGGCCGGGGATAACATACCCCGCCCTTTATCGGATCCGGACATGATTGAAGAAGACGGACGGATTCCCGGTGAATTCGATGACGGCAGTTTGGCGGATGTCAACGACTCCTCTGATGAGGAAGGGATTACGGACATTTCCACGGAGGAGATGATCGGCGCGGAGGGTTCAGCGGTGTTGGCCCCCTCTCTTTCTTTTTCGGGCGACGAGCCGGTGCTTTTCCGGGATTCTGACGATTTGATTTTCCCTTCCGCGGAAGATGATGACCCGGATTTACAGGGGTTATCGGCCGTGCGCATTTCCACCGACGCGACGATTTTCGAGCCGCGTGTCCGTAAGTTGTCCTGGCTGAAACCCCGCCACATTATTCTGCCGCTGATCGCGATTGCCGTCGTTTTGCTTTTCGTGTTCGTTATCCTCGTTCGCGACAGGAACGAGCGAAGCGCAAGCCCGCTGATCATCCGCGGGATCGCCGTATCCAACGCCGAGTTCAGTTTCATGTACAATTATGTCCTTCTTGAAAACGGCGTGGATGTTCTTTCCGAGTCCTCGCGCAAGATGTTAAGCGATCCCGTGGAAAACGGCACCGGAACGTATCGTGATTTTTTTCTGGACATGACGGCCAGGGAGATGCAAACCATAAACATCCTGTTTGACGATGCCGTTACGCACGGATACACTGTGGAGCAATCCCACAGAGACCGCGCCCAACTCTATCTGGATTGGTTGAATCAACGGGCGGTCGGGATTTCGGTGGATCCGGATACCCTGATCCAGGCGATTTTCGGCAAAAATGTCTCCGCCGAATTGATTCTGGATGTACTGTCACGGAAATATTTCACCGAGGACTACGCCTACGGGCCCAAGATGCGGGAACTTCGCGCCACCGAGGATCAGGCGGAGGAGGCGTATCTGACCAACCCGAACCAGTACGATCAGGTCTCCTATCGGTTATTGCGGATTGTTTTCGAGCAGAAGGACCCCAGCTTTATCGCGACGGCTCACTTGCACGCGCGGGAAATCGTCGAAAAGATCGGGCATGACCAGAGCAAATTTGAGACGGTAGCGGCGGAGTATTTTTCGGGAGAAGAAAAAGACCGGCTTCTCCAACCGGACTCAACGCTGATATCAAACACACGCTTTAATGAGCTGGACGATTTGGAATGGCGGGTCTGGCTTTTCGATCCGGCGAGAAAGCCCGGAGATTGTACGGTTTTCGAGGACGGGGACGGATTCCCGATCCTACTGTGTTTCTCGGCGAGAGGCCGTCTGAGCGAGCCGCTCCGGAGCGTTCGCATTTTCTACCTCAACAAGGAGGATCCGGAGAATAATGTCCCGGGCATTCCGGAGATTGAAATCGCCGCGCAGTCCCGGATCATCATTGAATCCATCACCGATGAGGCGTCCATGCTTGCGCTGGAGACGATATATGCGGAACAGATTGCCGAGGGATCGATGTCGACATCGCAAAGCGGGGATGTCTATCCGGGCAAACTGGATCCGGAGTTTGATAAATGGATCTTTGATGCCGCGCGCAAACCGGGCGACAAAACATCCGTCACCACCGATGCCGGGATCGCGATTCTCTTTTATATTGAATCCTCCGAAGATCCCGAATGGTACGACCGTGTAAACAGTTTCATTCGAATCAACAACTACCAGGAGTTCCTGATGGCCAAACAGGAAGAATACCCCTATCAGTTTAACGACGAGGGGCTCAAGGACATATAGAAATATAATCGATGTCGCTATGCCAAGAACCGGGAGCCTGATACCGGCCGCAAGGGAATATCAACATAAGATCCGGTGCCGATCGCTATGTTTAACGCTCGAAAACGCTTGAAAACGCTTACAAATCGTTCAGTAAGGCGAACACCAATGTTGCCAATACCGTCGAGACCATGAGAAAAGCAAGCACCAGAGCAAGAACTTTGAGCATTCCGGACCTGTTTGTCGGACTCATGAAAGTTTTCCCTCCCCCAGAATCAGTGTCAACGTGATCGTCTCGCCGTGTCTGAAGACGGTCATCTCCATCGTATCCCCCACGGAAAGCGTATCCCGCAGAGCCAGCAATTCCGTCGTGGTGATCATCTCCTCACCGTTCACGTGCGTAATGATATCTTCGGGCAGAAGACCGGCCTTTTCTGCCGGACCTTCGGCGGTCACATCGCGAACATAAAGTCCGATCGGCCAGCCGAATTGCTCCGCGGTAGCCTGATCGACACTGACGACCGTGACCCCGAGAATCGGCCGCCCGGAAACATATCCCTGGTTGATCAGCTCCTCGATGATATTCTTAACGTCATTGATCGGAATGGCAAAGCCGATCCCTTCCGCGCTGTTCATTTTCGCGTTCGTCACGCCGACAACCTCGCCGTACGAGTTCACAAGTGGGCCGCCCGAATTTCCGTTATTGATCGAAGCGTCCGTCTGTATGAGGCTGTATTTGATGCCATCTATTTCGAGTTCCCTGTTTACTGCGCTGATCACACCGACTGTGACCGTTCCGGCCAGTTCACCGAACGGATTACCGATCGCGACGGCCAGTTCGCCGACCTGAAGGAGATCCGAGTCTCCAAGTGTCATCTGCGGGAGTTTGTCGTCCGATTCGATCTTAAGGACCGCGATGTCCATGCGATTATCGGTTCCGATCAAAACGGCCGGGAACGGATTCTCGAATCCGGGAACCACCACGGATATCTCGGAAGCGCCCGATATCACATGGTAATTGGTGACGATGTAACCGTCCTCGGTGATGATGAAACCGGACCCGGACGCCTCGACTACGTCGTCTCCGTACAGCGTTCCGTAGGGAACTTCCGCGATCACCGAAACGGTCGCGGGGCTGACCTTCGACGCGATCTCGACGGTGCTCATCGCCTTGCGCGAACCGATATCCGGAAGCCTTGTGGCATCCTCGATCGAAAAGTGTTTCTCGTCTGTGTCAGCGGGCAGGGTCTGCTCCGGGTCGCTCGCGTCCGGCCCGATTTGTTCGGGAGTGGTCTGTCCCGCTTCGTTTTCGATACGACGATCGGTCAGGATGCGTCCAAAGTAAACGCCGGCAAATACGATCGGCACAAGCAAGAGAAGAGCACAAACGATCGATAAAATAATGACGATCTTATTAGCCTTGCCTTTATTCTTAAGATACTTATTCTCCGGCTCCGGTTGCCGGTCGTTCAGTTGATTGCCGGATTCATAAAATGTCATGAAAAACACCTCCGTTGTGTTTTGTGGTTTTATATTATCATTCTACGATTTTTCGCGTTTCTTTTTTCATGAAAATTGCGGCATTATCTTCTTCCTCCGACTTCAGGTCGTAGCCATCCGGCATATCGGAACCGATGTCCGCTTCCTCCCCGATATCCTGCATCGCTCCGCGCCGAACGGCCTTGTGCCGAACGACGATCGTCAGGATCAGAAGGAGCATGGACGTAACGGACATCGCCAGCGCCGTCACGGTCACGATCGTCAATCCGACACGGGGGGCCGGAAGGCCGGATGCAATCCGAAACAGGACGAGCGCAAAAATTGCGCAGACCGCCGTTACCAGGCTGTACAGTACAATCCTTCGGTTCATGGCCATTACCCCTCTTGATACGATCGCCGTATCGGAAGGTCTGTCCGGAGGCAGAAAAAAGAAACCGCGCTCTTCTCTAGTCAATCGGATGGTCACCCAACCTCTCCCGGATCATTTCCGTGCTGCCGACACACAAAGGCTCCGACCGGCCCGAAGTAATGTCCATACATATGCGAGCCAGGCGTATCGCATCCTCCTCCGGGCATGAAACCGAGAGGACCGGCAGATCTTCGTACCGGATCCGGTCGACCAAAAAGCCTTCCTTCTCCAGAACGTATTTTAACCGCTCGAAAAGCGAAAAATCAACCGTGATTTCGTACGAGCGGGCAACGACAAACGCGCACGGGTTTGCGGCGCTTACGGCCTCCGCCGCAACGCTTCCGTAGGCGCGCGCCAAACCGCCCGTTCCGAGCTGAATTCCGCCGAAATAACGGGTGACCACGATGATCGAGTCGTCGATATCGTTTTTTCGCAGAGCGTCCAGAACCGGCATCCCCGCCGTCCCCGACGGCTCCCCGTCGTCGCTGTATTTTTGAAGGATCTCATCGCGGCTGAGTCTCCACGCATAAACGTGGTGCGTCGCGTCCGGGTATCGTTTGCGAATGGCGTCGATCCGATGTTGCGCGTCCTCCGCGGACCGGATCGGACCGGCTTCGGCGATGAATACGGACTTTCTGATCTCCGCCCGTACCGTGGAATCCCGGGTTAGCGATATCCAGCCTTCTCTTCTCAATCAGACCAGCTCCTTATAGCGCTGGTACGACATCATCAGAAGAGATTTGTCCTGGCTGTATGTAACCTTTTCGAGCGCTTCCTTTACCGGGAAAAACTTCCCGTCCGAAAAGTTCTGCGAGGGATTGGGTGTCACTTCGGGACTTTCCGCCTGCATGATGTACCATACTATTTTATTACATACCGGCTTCTGGCGGGTGACGGAGTAAAACTCATAGTTGGTCCGACCGGCGGGAGAAAGGATCCGTGCCTTGACTCCGGCTTCGTAGGACACTCGGTCCAGCGCGACGTCGTCGGGCTTTTCGACCGAACGGATCACGCCCTTGGGGAAGCACCACTCATCCTTCTCGTTTTTCAAAAGAAGCACCGAGTCCTCGTAGAATACAACGCCCCCCGAACAATTTCGAACCAGCATATCTTCTTCCTCCCCGTCATTGCCTTCGCTCACGTGGATACATTGTATCACGCGGGTTTTATAAATCCAACAGAATCAACGGCGCGGACGAGGTTTCGAGGCGGGACAACAAAGGGTTCGATATCCGGATCGGGCCGCACCCGGTGCTCCCTTGTTGCGGCGTTTCATATCCGATATAATGATTTGATAGTGTTCAGTTGCTCACGGATCGCGGGGTATCGTTCATGAGATACGACCAATACAACCCTCAGCTGTCCCCTTATTCCGGCGGTTCCAGACGGAGACGCCGTAGGGTCGCCGGGTGTTTGCGCACATTTATCATGGCGATGACCGTGTTGATTGTCGCGGTCTCCTGCGTTCTTTTCTGGCAGCTTTTTCTGGAGGACAGAATCCAGCCCGTCAGCAGTTACTTCACAAAAAAGACCACCGCGGCAACGACCGAAGGAACAACGGTCTCCGCGGTAACACCCGTCCCGACGCCGCTGCCCGAGATTGAAGAGCTTCTTCCCTATTCGGAAATCGTCGAGAAGTATTTCGGTCCTTTGCCGACACCGGAATTCCGGACCGAATTGAAGCGAAGAGAAGTACGCGCTCTTTATGCGGGAACCGTCGATAAACTGGACAGTAATATCGCGCTTGCCGGGAACTCCGAAATCAACGCGCTGGTCGTTGACCTGAAAGAATCCTACGGCATTCCGTTTAATACGCAAAACGCGCTCGCGCTCTCCATCGGCGATGTCGCTCCCGAGTATAATCTGTCCTCCGTCGTTGATAAATGTCACGAAAAGGATATCTGGGTAATCGGGCGTATCGTCTGTTTCAAGGATCCCGGTCTGGCATCGGCATATCCGGAATTCAGCATACAGGACGAGGAGGGCAATGCATTGCGCTTTACGCTGGAAGGCGGTCTGAAGTTTGCCAATCCCTATAACCCCGAAGTTTGGGATTACTATATTGATCTGGCGATCGAAGCGATCGAGATGGGTGTCGATGAAATCCAGTTCGATTATGTACGCTTCCCGACCGGCGACACGCAGTCCGGAAACGTTCCGTATTTCGGCCCCGCAGAAACTACGCCCAAGAAATCCGAGGCGATCAACCGTTTCCTGCAAACGGCGCGAATCCGCATTCAGGACACTTACGGAGTGCCGGTATCCGCGGATGTTTTCGCGATCGTATTGACGAACGCCGTCGACCGCGAGATCATCGGTCAGGACTGGCCGACGATCGGGTTGACCGGCATCGATTCGGTCTGTCCCATGATCTATCACGACCTTTACGCCAGAGGTTTCATTCTTAATAACCGGATTTATGAATCGCCGGATCTTTACCCGTACGATATTATTTACAACGCCCTGACCGTCGGAAAGCAGAATGCCCCGTCGGAGGGATTCAGCGTCATCCGCCCTTATCTCAAGGCCTACACCGCTTCCTGGCTGGGAAACGGAAGATACCTGAATTACGGTCACGAAGAGATCAATGCGCAGATTCGAGCCTTGGAGGATGCGGGGTACAGCGAGTTTGTCCTGTGGAATGCCAATAACGAATATCCTGAAGGCACTTATCACGGAAATTAATCCGTTTCCGGAATACGATAGCCTCTCCGCCATGTTTTGTTAAAAAGATAAGCCTCCCCACACGTTGTGCGGGGAGGCTCTATTGATTCCTCTGCCATGTGACCGGTTAAGTCAGCGGCGCGATCCGCTCCCGTCCGCCCATCCATTTGCGCAAGACCTCCGGAATGATGACACTTCCGTCCTCCTGCTGATACTGCTCGACGATCGCCGGCAGGATCCGGCTGGTCGCAAGCCCCGAGGCGTTGAGTGTGTGTAAAAATTCCGGTGATTTTCCGTCGGCGCGACGGAACTTCATATTGCCTCTTCGCGCCTGGAAATCGCCGGCATTTGAGGCCGAGCTGACTTCTTTATAATCGTTCATCGAAGGAATCCAGATCTCGATATCGTAGGTCTTCATCATCGACGCGGAGCAATCGGCGGCCGCGAGTTTACTGATGCGGTAATGGAGCCCCAGGCCGCCCACAAGCGCGGCGGCTTTCGCGACAAGCTCCTGAAGCGCCTGCTCGGAATCTTCCGGGCGGGTATACTGAAACATCTCGATCTTGTTGAACTGATGTCCGCGGATCATGCCGCGCTCCTCGGCGCGGTAGGAGCCCGCTTCCTTGCGGTAACAAGGCGTATACGCGAAATATTTGAGCGGAAGGTCCGTTTCGTTCAGTATTTCGTCACGATGCAGATTGACAAGCGCGGTCTCGGCAGTCGGAAGCATGAAGTGCGTAAAGCCCTCCGGAGCTTCCCGGTCGAGGATCTGATAGACCTCATCCTTGAACTTCGGAAACTGACCCGCTGTGTATCCGCAAGCGGCACCCAGCATGTGCGGCGGCAGGATGAACTCGTAGCCGTCCTTCAGATGCGTCTCGATAAAGTAGGACAGTAATGCCCACTCCATCAAGGCGCCGTCCTTTCGGTACATCCAGAAACCGTTGCCCGAGAGCTTGGTCCCGCGCACGTAGTCGATCATTCCGAGCGACTCGACCAGATCGACGTGGTGTTTGGGTGCAAAGTCGAATTCCGGCTTATCGCCGACAACGGAAATAACCTCATTCTTTTCCTTGCCTCCGGCGACGACATCATCCGCGGGAATATTCGGAAGGCCCATTAGAAAATCATTCTGCCGCTGATCGAGTTCGCCGAGTTTCTCGTCCAGGACGCGGATCTCTTCGGCCAAATCCTTCATCCCGGCGAAAACAGCCGTAACATCCTGCCCCTCTTTCTTCATACGGGGAATATCGGCGCTGACCTTGTTGCGTCTGGCCTTCAGCGCCTCGACGGAGCCGATGATCTCCCTTCTTTCCTTATCCGAATTTAAAAAATCGGAAAAGTCGACGACGCAGCCCTTCTTCAAAAGCTTAGCGGCCATTTCCTCGGGATGATTGCGGATCCGGTTGATATCAAGCATAAAATCGCCTCCATTTCGGTCGATGGGGGTATTATAACGCATTGTGCGCCGATAGAAAATAACGACACGCGACGCACCCCGAAAAACACACTTCCGATTACCGCGCATCCGCTCGTCTTTTTTGCGATTTTAACAAAAAACGCTAAAATATCATTCACTTATATGTGTTTATTGCTTATAATGTTTTGAGATTCGATCCTGTTCGAGTATTATGACATTAAATTCCACACACACATGGGAGGCGATTTTTTGGCCGGTGTTTTCACTTTTCGCGGAGGAGTCCATCCCAAACATAACAAGAACACGGATGTGCTCCCTTCCATTCGACTCACTGATTTCCCCGAAGTAGACATTTCCCTTCATCAGCAAATCGGGCCTCCCTGTACAAGCGTAGTCGCTCCCGGCGACTATGTTTATGTCGGGCAGGTCATCGCCCGTTCGGATCATCCGATGGCCGTGCCGATTCATTCGAGTGTATCGGGAACCGTCAAGGAGATCCACCACGTCGTATCACCGGTCGGCGAGCCGATCGAATCGATCCGGATCGAATCGGACGGTAAGTATATTGACGATCCGGGCCTCGCTCCCCCGGTCATCGAGTCCAGGGAAGACTTCATCGCAGCCGTCCGCGCATCCGGTCTGGTCGGCTTGGGCGGAGCGGCTTTCCCGACACATGTTAAGCTCAACCCGCCCGCGGGCAAGAAACCGGATGTTCTTCTTATCAACGCGGCGGAGTGCGAACCCTATATCACCTCCGACTACCGGATGATCTGTGAGAACCCCGATCAGATCATCGACGGCATCCTTGCCGTGATGAAATGGATCGATATTCCGACCGCCATCATCGGTTACGAGGACAATAAGCCCCTCGTCAACCGGATCTTCGATCACGAGCTCGGTAAAAGGGCGTTTAAAACCGGCGAGAAGCATGATATCCACATCCTGAAAATGAAGACCGTTTATCCTCAGGGCGCGGAGAAAATGTTCATCTATGCACTGACCGGCCGTAAGGTTCCTCCGGGCAAGCTCCCGCATGATGTCGGTGTTCTGTGCATGAACGTATCGACCGTCCGGTGGATCGGGCTGTACCTGAAGACCGGCATGCCCCTTACGAGAAGGCGTATTACATTGGACGGGAGCGCCCTCAATATCCACGGTAATTTCAACGTTCCGGTCGGAGCGCGGATTCAGGACATTATCGAAGCGGCCGGAGGCCTTCGCGAGGAGCCGACCAAGATCCTGATGGGCGGACCGATGATGGGCATCGCTTTGGATCGCATTGACTGCGGTATCATCAAGGCGAATAACGCGATATTGGTTTTCGGCAGTAAAGAAACCCGCGTCCCGCCGGAATCCGCGTGTATTCGCTGTGCCCGTTGCGTCATGTCCTGTCCGATGTCCCTTCTTCCGAACGGCATTGATCAGGCGGCAAGAAGGAAAGACCTGGAGCAATTGAATTATTTCCGCGTGATGGATTGTATCGAATGCGGATGTTGTACCTATTCCTGTCCGGCAAAGCGATTCCTGAATCAAAGCATCAGCAGCGGCAAGAAGCAGATTCGCGCCGAGAAGGAACGCTACGCTCAGGAACAAAGACTTCTGGCCGCTTCACAAAAGGCATCTTCGGGAAAGGAGGCGCAGGACAATCCGCTATCCCCGATCGGATAGGCTTGTCTTGCCTGCACAGATAAAATGAAATTGCAGGTATCCAATTCGCCCCACATCCGTGATAAGGCGACAACCGCATCCATCATGAGGGACGTGGTCATCGCCCTTCTGCCGGCGTGCGTAGCGTCGGGATTCATATTCGGAATTCGCGCTGTGGTCGTCATCCTGGTCTCCGTGTTGAGCTGTGTGGTCTCCGAGTATATCTCCCGTAAAGTCATGAAGCGCGAAAACACGATCCTTGATTTCTCGGCGGTCGTCACCGGCATACTGCTGGCTTTGAACCTTCCGCCGACCTTGCCGATGTATATGGTCGTCCTCGGGGCAGTTTTCGCGATCGTCGTCGTCAAGCAGATGTTCGGCGGACTCGGAAATAACTTCGTAAATCCCGCTTTGGCGGCGCGTATCTTTCTTGTGATCGCTTTCCCCAAGCAGATGACGTTCTGGACGGTCCGCGAAGGGGCTTTTTCCTTCTTCGATTCGTTCCTGGGAAACGACATGGTGTCTTCCGCGACGCCGCTGGCTCAGATGCGCGGAGCAGTAGCGACTTCCGCCGTCTCCTCCGCGACACCGATTCAGGAGACCGCCACACTTCCCTCTCTGTTGTCTCTATTCCTCGGACAGAAGGCCGGATGTATCGGCGAGGTCTGTATCCTGGCACTCCTGATCGGCGCCGCATATCTTTTCGCACGAAAGGTCATCGTACCGTGGATTCCTTTGGCGTACATCGGATCCTTTACCCTACTGGTGATGATCTTCGGGCACACACCGCTTTTCGAGGCGGCTCGCTATGATCCTTTGTCGGCGGATGTCTGGGCAAGCGCGTTGTACGAACCGGCGTTCATGCTTCTTTCGGGCGGGCTGATCATCGGAGCCTTCTTCATGGCGACGGATTATGTCACTTCTCCGGTCACCACGACGGGACGTCTCCTGTTCGGCCTCGGATGCGGTATTCTGACATTCCTGATCCGCTACTACGGAAACATGGCCGAGGGGGTGTCTTTTTCGATCATTATTATGAACATCCTGACTCCGCACATTGACCGGCTTACCATGAGTAAGCCCTTCGGCGAAAGGAGTGTGAAGAAGAATGCAACAGTATAAGCGTTTCCTTCCCGCCATCACCCTGACGGCGATATGTCTGGTGTGCGCTTTTCTTCTGGCATTGACCTATGAATTCACCCGGGGTCCGATCGCCGAGCAGGAAGCAGCGGCGGCGTTCGAACGGATGTCCGGTATTTTCCCGGAAGGTCAAACATTCAACCCCGTTGAAATCGACGAGTACCTGAAGGAATCCATGACGGAAGCCGGGTGCGAATGCGACGAAATCCACGAAGCACTGGATGCAAACGGGAATGTACTGGGGTACGTTTTTGTGACCCGAAGCTTCGGGTACGCCGGAAATGTTATCGTGACCTCCGGATTCGCGCCGGACGGTTCGGTCATTCAAGTGATCGCGACCGCTCCGGACGAGACCCCCAAGCTCGGAAAAGAAGTTGAAAACCGTTCCTTTACGGATCCGTTCAGCGAACTCACAGCCGGGGAACACGCCGGCGGGGATTCCGGCAAGGTGCAAATGATTTCCGGCGCGACAATATCCTCCAAGGCCGCCTGCAGTGCTTTCAATAAGGCTGTTGATGCCTTCTATATGCTTTCGGAGAAAGGGGTGATCGGATCATGAGCGAGCATATGTCCGATAAGACCTACAAATCACCCGATCAACGACTCGAAGAAAAAAAGAAGTCCGAGTCTCCGATGCGCGTGGTTCTGAACGGATTGCTTTTCGAAAATCCGTCCCTGCGCCTGATTCTCGGCATGTGTCCGATGCTGGCCATCACCATTTCCGCCAAGGCGAGCTTTTTCATGGGCCTCGCGGTCATATTCGTGCTTACCGGCTCGGAAGTGATTATTTCTCTTCTGCGGAAAATCATTCCGGATCAGGTCCGCATACCGGCCTTTATTACAGTCATTGCCGGTTTCGTGACCATCGTCCAACTGATTATTTCCGCGTTTTTACCGGCGCTCAATGACTCTCTGGGGATCTATATCCCGCTCATCGTCGTCAACTGCATCGTCCTGGCGCGGGCGGAAAGTTTCGCCAGTAAGAAAGGCCCCGTCTTTGCGACTCTGGACGGTCTGAGCATGGGAGCCGGGTATATGCTCGCCATGCTTCTGATGAGCAGTATCCGTGAGATCCTCGGATCCGGTACTTTCTTTGATATTCCGTTGCCGCTATTCGGAACCGTGATCGAACCGATCATGTTCTTCGCGCTCCCGCCGGGCGGATTTTTCGTGTTCGGCATTTGCATCGTCATCATGCAGTTTATCATCAACGGTATCAATAAACGTGCCGCCCGGAAAAACAAAGCCCTTCTGCCCGAGAAGGCGACCTCCGGGTCCGCCTGTGAGTCCTGCGGCGCGTGCTCCGCGTGCGGCGGAAGCGAGGTGAAGTGATATGGAAAAAATGCTGATCATCTTATTTTCAGCCATTCTGGTCGATAACTTCGTCCTTTCGAAATTTTTGGGCATCTGCCCGTTCCTCGGAGTGTCGAAAAACCTGAAGACGGCCATGGGCATGAGCGCGGCGGTTGTCGTAATCATGCTCCTTGCGACCGCGATCACCTGGCCGATCCAGATCTTCCTTCTCGATCCGATGAATATCGGTTTCCTTCAGACCCTGGTCTTTATTCTGGTCATCGCCGCGTTGGTTCAAATGGTCGAGACGATGATGAAGAAGTCGATGCCTCCGCTATACCGGGCTTTGGGCATTTACCTTCCCCTGATCACCACGAACTGCGCGGTTTTGGGTGTTACCATCCTGAATATCGATAGGGCCTATAACTTCGGCGAAGCGATGATCAACACACTCGGCGGCGGACTGGGCTTCGCGCTCGCCCTGTTTCTCTTTTCGGGCGTTCGGATGCGCATCGAGAAGGCCGATATCCCCAAAACCCTCCGCGGCCTCCCGATCACGCTGGTCGCCGCCTCACTGGTGTCCGTTTCCTTCTTCGCGTTCAAAGGCCTGATCGAAAACATTTTCGGATAATCCGTCCGTCATTCAAGGAGATATACTATGTACGCAATACCGTTCCGACTTTTCGCCCTGGAGAACATATTGATTCCCAGCCTGATCATGCTGGGCACCGCTCTTCTTTTAGGCGTTCTGATCGTTATCGTTGCCAATATTTTCACTCTTCCCCGTAACGAGAAAAAGGAAGCGCTTGTGGACGCACTCCCGGGCGCGAACTGCGGCGGATGCGGTTTTGCCGGCTGTGAGGGCTATGCCGACTATCTTCTGAAGCCCGGCGCGGACACGAGTCTGTGTGCCGTCGGCGGCGCGGAATGTGCGCGGGAGATCGCGGAAATTTTGGGTACGGAAGTCAAGGAACCGGAAAAGAAGATCGTCGTTCTTCACTGTCAGGGGACCTCGGAGCACACCGCACCGCGCTATGAATACCTCGGGACCCAGTCCTGCCATCTGGCCCATAATCTCCTGGGCGGACCGGGCTCGTGCACCTACAGTTGCATGGGGTTGGGTGACTGCGTCGCGGTCTGCGCATTTGACGCCTTAATGATCAAGGACGGCATCGTTCACGTCGACCGGGAAAAGTGCACCGCCTGCGGCCAATGCGTTAAGGCCTGCCCCAAAAAGCTCCTGAAGCTTCTTCCTGCGGACGCCACGGTCGCCGTGCGCTGCAGCAATGAATGGCCGGGCGCTCAAACCCGAAAGATCTGCAATATCGGCTGTATCGGTTGCAAGCGCTGTGTCAAGGAGTGTCCGGTCGAAGCCATCTCGATGAAAGGTTCTCTGGCTGTGATCGATCAGTCGCTCTGTACCCACTGCGGCGCGTGCGTCGCCGTCTGCCCGACCAAGGCCATTGCCGAGCTGCAATAAATCACTGATTTTGTCCGGATTATCCTTGCGTACCGAGTATAATTGTGTTATTATTCTCTCTGCGCGTTATCCGGAATTGAGGAGGTATTACCATGGCAAAGTGCGAAATCTGCCAGAAGAATATGTTTTTCGGCAGAAAGATCAGAATCACCCGTTCGCAGATTTCCCGCCGTGCACTGACACAGCAGAACGCAAATGTGCGCACCGTTCGGGTTATGGTCAACAACACACCCAAGACGATGCATGTGTGCACACGCTGTCTTCGTTCCGGTGCGGTCGAGAGAGCTTGATTTATTGCTTCTGAGACGATTTAAGCAGCCCTTCCGGGGCTGCTTTTTGTTGGCCGGATTATTTGAAATACACTGCACGCGTCCCGATCCGGCCGCGGATCGATCCTTACTCGAAAATTCTCCGTACTGCGATGATTCGATCCTGCAACTTGAGATTATCCGAAAAGGACGTAAGCCGAAGCGTCGTCTTGCTCTTTGATATCATGATCAGAGTACCGGTCTCGGTACAGATTCCCATCTCGTACGGAACGCCCGTTCCTTCCTCCAAAGGATGGCGGAAGAAAACCAGATCCCCCGGCATAATGCTGTCGACCAACAGTTCGCCGGTGATCTCATCATATTTCAACGTAACCGCTTCGCCGGCCGTCATCTGATCCGCCATTACTCGCGGCAGAGCCACGCCGTTCACCGACGCCGAGACATACGCGAGTCCCGGCACCGACAGGCCGCGTTTGGTGATGCCGCCGCTAAGATGCGTCACATTGACAAAGCTCAAAACCGAACTGACGAAATATCGGACGCCGACCTTTTCGACCGGGGCATAGACACCGAGTTCAATAACGCCGCTGCTGCTGACCCAGCCGTCCTTTCCGTCGGGAAGCGCGATGTGATAAACACCGTCCCCCTTCCGGTCCGAAAAAAGGACCGTGTTCATCATGACCTCTATTTCGAGGGTCCCGTTACTGGCATGAGACATGATGTTCTTTGACACGTCGGAGACAACGAGTTTATACAGATGCTTGTCCGGCTCGATCGAATCCATGACTGCGGACAGGTCCTTTTCCGGTACGAATCCCTCCAGCCCGTCAAGCGTCCGAATCAATACGTATCCGTCCGTAGGTGACTGAGATAACAATTGGACCGGTTCGTTGAAAAGCAATTGAGTGATCCGTTCACTTCGAACATCCGGTTCCTGCATCAGGCTTGTGACATAACGGATCACCATGCGATCCGATTCGGACGTGTATATTTTGACTTCCTGAGGAGCAATATACATGGCGATCTCCGGCGACTTGATGAGCTTGGGAAGCCAGACCGGAAGAATCCAGAACAGAAGCGCCAGTATGCATACAAAAATCACGGCCGGCAGGATAAACTGCGAGGGGCCACGTTTTGCTGTTCTCTTAATGTTGGTATCCTCGTCTTCCAGCAACCAGACCTCTTTGAGGTCCTGGGCCGTTCCGAATTTACCTTCCAAGCCCGCGATCTTGTCGGATTCGGGAATATCTTTCGATTCCGGAACTCTGATTTTCGCCGGTTTGATCGACCGGCCGATCGATCGAAAAAATTTCCGGATATGTTTCATCCGTTGTCTCCCGTGTGGTTTTTTTCCGAAAATTCCATGACGCACATGGCAATCGCCGTGTCACCGTCATGGGAAATACTGACGGACGACGAGACCCCGCCCAATCCGTCAAATACGCATTGTGCGGCTCCGTGAAGCTTCAGTTCCGGTCGTCCGTTCTCATCTACAGAAATTTCAATGTCGGTGAACCCGATGCCCTGTCTCCAGATTCCCGTCCCCAATGCTTTGGAGACCGCCTCCTTTGCCGAAAAGCGAGCCGCCAAAGATTCCATCCGCAGGCCTCCCTGACTGTCGAAACATGCGGCTGCCTCGGACTTCGTAAATACCCGATTTAGAAAAAGATCACCCTTCCTGTTAAAAAGGTCCCGGATCCTTGAAATTCGGATCACATCCACGCCGCAAGCGATCGCCATGTTACGGTTGAGTCCGATTCTGCCGACGGACTTTGCCTCCTTTGGTTTTTCGATATGCGTCTTTTGTTCGGATATCATCGCCCTCAAAACGGAAGACCTTGAAATCGCCGATCAGGCGGGAATGAAGCCGGTTGTCATAATGCTTGCCGAGCTCCGCCAGAGAAAGATTGGTCGTGATTACCGTCGCGCGTCCGTTCTGTTGCCGCTCCCCGATGATGAACAAAAGATCGGCGGCATTATATGGGCCCTTTGCCTCGACGCCCAATTCGTCGATGACGAGAAAATCAACATTCAGGATCAAGTTGCGTTTTGCACCGATTTCCGCGTCTCTTTTCGGATCGGGATTAAACGAGCGGATCAGTGTCCGGTATTCATCCATAGTCTCGATCATTTCTGCGGAACGGATCACCAGCACGGGTTCCGCACGCTCCAGCACCGCGCGCGCGATACTGACCGCCATGAACGTCTTTCCGGTGCCGGGATTTCCCCAAAAAAGCAGGTTGGGTCGGTCCTTCGGCTCCAAATCGATGTACACGCGACAGAAATCAACAATCGGACGGATCTTCTCCGGCTCGGAGTACAGGGTATCCGAGAATTCGGAAAAGGAGATATCCGGGTACCGTTGAAGACCGGACATTTCAAAATAGACCGGACCCAGAAGCGTCTTGATACATTTGCAGGGAAGCCCGTTAAGTAAACCTTCGTCTTTACAGAGCGGACAATACGGTATCGGGCGTTCAAAATCCTCCGGGACGCCGAGTCGTGCCAGAAGAGCGGCACGTTCTTTCGAAAGGCGGTCCGATTCGGCGGCATACCCGGACACATCGCGGTTTTCGAGAAGAGCGAGCATCCGTTCCGCCGTCATAAAACGAAGTTGTTGATCCATTTCCCGCAGTTCCGGGTACTTTTCATAGATGTCAAGAACCCGTCGCGCGCAGAGCACCTCGCTTTCGACCCTTCTGTCCGATAGTATACTTGTTATCCCCGGGGGAATTTGACCCATGATGTCCTCCTAGCGCGGACCCGCTTCCGCCGGTCCGCTCGCGTAACGCTCCAAAAGTTCGTTCGGGTCGTCCTCGAATCGCTGAAGTTCTTCTTCCGAATACGAAACACCGGCAAAATTTTGTCGTGCCGAACCGGCTCCCGCCTGAGCGCCTGCGGCTCTTTCATTTCTGTAGCGGGCGCTGTTGAGTCGGGCTTGATCTTCATCAAAGGCTTTCGCGTCAGCAAGCGTCTTGACGCCCGCGGCATACCATGTCATCAGAAGATCATTGGCGCGCTTCATCGAGGGAACGGTACTGAATTCGCATACCTTCCGGATCGCGTATTCCATGACATCATAGGGGTATGCGAGTTTCTCGATCCATACACGCACGGTGTCCTCGTCGAATCCGGTCATATTCTTCCTCAAGCGTTTGCCGAGTTTTCTGAGCGTAACCGCTACCTCTTCTTCGCGCTTCAGATATTCATCCAGATCCTTGGCGGTACTGATACCTTTTCCGTGCCATTGGACAGCCGTGTACTTGACCTTGGATACCGAATTCAGCTGATTATTCTTATAAAGCTGTTGGAACAAGGCATAAATGACATCCGGATCAAAGCCAAACTCAAAAAGCAATGTGTCGATTTCACGGTACCACGGATAAGCCATCGAACCGTGAAAAAAAGTGCTTTCGATCGAACCGGCCAACTTCTCGCGCGCTTCGTTGAGCGGGGATATCGGTTCATTCTCCGTGCCCTCTTCGCGTTTCGCGCGCTGGATATAACGCTCCACTTCGGCGGCCTTGAGGTCGCTGATCCTCAGTTTGCCCTTCTCATCACGATCGATCAGACCCGCGAGCGAAAGCTCCGTCAATGCGCTCTTAACATCCTGGAGTGCGGCGGAAAGTCTTGAGGCAATGTCCTTCTCACCGATTGTGTAGCCTTTCCCGGACGCCATCAGAAGGTAAAGGTATATCTGCACCGACACCCCGGACAAGCCGGGCATGAAATCGGAAATAAACAGATCCGGCACCGCCGTATCCGAGAGCAGGAGCTTTTTCCGGTCATCGGATCTCACTGAATAATAACCTCCGCGAGCGTAAATCAATCCTAATTATAGCATCACCCATCCGCCTTTTCCAACTCGAAGAAAAGATAAAAATGTTTCGGACCCGGGCGACCGCCCGGGTCCGAATTCAACGCTTTTTTTGAACGGTCAATGCGGGATCAACCCTGCTCTGCCTTTTTCTTGTAGGAGTCATAGCGATCCATCGCATCCTGTTTGTTCTTCTCAAACATGGTCTGGACTTTCTCTGCCGGATATTTCTTAAAGAGTGAATTGTAGCGAACTTCACTGTTCAGGAAAGCCATGAAATCTCCGCTGGGCTCTTTGGAGTCCAACGTAAACGGATTCTTTCCTTCGTCCTTCAGCATCGGATTGAAGCGGTACAATTGCCAGTACCCGCACTCGACCGCATCCTTCTCGTGCTGTTGTGTGGAGCCCATACCGCTCTTGATGCCGTGATTGATACACGGCGCGTAGCAGATGATGATCGACGGGCCGTTATAGGCTTCCGCCTCGGTCATCGCCTTGATCAGCTGGTTTTGGTTTGCGCCCATCGCGACTTGCGCGACATAGACGTAACCATAAGCCATTGCCATCATGCCGAGATCCTTCTTTTTGATCGGTTTGCCGCCGGCGGCAAACTGAGCGATCGCTCCGGTCGGGGTCGATTTGGATGCCTGACCGCCGGTATTGGAATAAACCTCTGTGTCGAGAACCAGAACGTTGACATTCTCGCCGGTTGCCAGGACATGGTCGAGTCCGCCGTATCCGATATCGTATGCCCATCCGTCACCGCCGATGATCCAGGTGGAGCGCTTCATGAAGTAATCCTCATATTGAAGGATATTATCGATGTCCGTCTTGACCGCCGAATCCGTGCCCTTGTACGCCTTCAGAGCGGCGCTCAAAGCCGCCGCAGTATCGCGAGCCGCATCGTTGTCGTCGAATTTCTCGAGCCATGCGTTACCGGCTTCCTTAATTGCCTCGTCATCGACCTTTACGAGCAATGACTTCAGTTGATCGGCCACTCGATTCCTGAGCTGCTTTGCTCCCAGGTGCATACCCAGACCATGCTCCGCATTATCCTCGAAAAGCGAGTTCGCCCATGCCGGTCCGCATCCCTTCGAATTGGTGGTATACGGCATGGAAGGAGCCGATCCGCCCCAGATCGAGGAGCATCCGGTCGCGTTCGAGATCTGCATGCGATCTCCGAACAACTGGGTCAGAAGTTTCGCGTACGCGGTCTCGCCGCATCCCGCGCAAGCGCCCGAGAATTCAAGAAGCGGGGTTTCGAACTGACTGCCCTTGATCGTCTTCTTGTTGGCGGGGTTCTCCTTAACGGTAATCGTCATCGCGAAATCCCAATTGTCCGCTTCGTCCATGTGATCTTTCAGAGGAGCCATGGTCAAAGCCTTCTCCTTTGCGGGACAGGTTGCTGCGCAGGTGCCGCAGCCCGTGCAGTCCAGCGCGGAGACCTGCATACGGTACTGATAGTTCTCGTAGCCCTTCATCCCGACCTTGGTCGCGAATGTTGCCTTCTTGGCCTCTTCTTCGTTCAGGAGGAACGGACGGATGGCTGCGTGCGGGCACACCAGGGAGCACTGATTGCACTGGATGCACTTACTCGGATCCCAGATCGGAATATCGACCGCGATTCCGCGTTTCTCATACTTGGCGGTCCCTTGCGGGAAGGTGCCGTCCTCACGTCCGGAGAATGCCGAGACGGGAAGTTTATCGCCTTCCTGAGCATTCATCACTTCCACAACGTTGCTGATGAAGGCGGGAACTGCCTTCTTGGCGACCGGCGTGTCCTCGGCATTTGCCCAGGAATCCGGAATCTTCACTTCGACAACCGCGTCGACTCCCGCGTCAATGGCCGCATAGTTCATATTGACGATATCGTCGCCCTTCGCGCCGTAGGATTTGAGCGCGGCCTTCTTCATCAGTTCGACTGCTTTTTCAACGGGAATGATGTTCGCGAGTTTGAAAAACGCCGATTGGCAAATCGTGTTGATGCGTCCGCCCAATCCGATTTCTCTCGCTTTCTCGACAGCGTCGATCGTGTAGAACTTGATGTTGTTTTTCGCAAGAAAACGCTTCACCGATCCCGGCAGGTTCTCATTAAGTTCCTCACCCTTCCACTGCGTGTTCAGGAGGAAAGTACCGCCCTTCTTAAGCGGCGTCAGCATATCGTACTTATCGACGTAGGACTGGTTGTGGCAAGCGATAAAGTCCGCCTTGTTGACCAGATAGGTCGAGCGGATCGGGGTCTTACCGAAACGCAGATCGGAAATGGTGACACCGCCGGATTTCTTGGAGTCATAAGAGAAATATGCCTGTGCGTACATGTCGGTGTTATCACCGATGATCTTAATGGAGTTCTTGTTAGCGCCAACCGTACCGTCCGCGCCCAGGCCCCAGAAACGAGCCGCGAAGGTTCCCTCGCCGGCGACGTCGATTGTCTCGTCCAGCGCAAGCGACAGATTTGTCACATCATCGACGATACCGATCGTGAATTGACGCTTCGGATCGCTCTTTGAGAGTTCTTTGTACACCGCCAGGATCTGGTCCGGAGTGGTATCCTTCGAGCCCAGTCCGTAACGCCCGCCGATGATTCGCGGAGCTTTGGAGTCTCCGGCGAAAGCGGCGCATACATCCAGGAAAAGCGGCTCGCCGTGCGCGCCGGGTTCCTTCGTACGGTCGAGGACCGCAACCGATTTAACGGTGGACGGGAGAGCGGCAAGGAAGTGCTCGACCGAGAACGGACGATAGAGGCGAACCTTAAGAAGACCGACTTTCTCTCCTTTTGCGTTCAGATAATCGACCGTCTCTTCGGCAGTCTCGACGGCGGAACCCATCGCGATAATGACACGCTCGGCATCCGGCGCGCCGTAATAGTTGAACAACTTGTAATCGGTGCCGCGGACGGCATTGATCTTGTCCATGTATTTCTGAACAATCGCCGGCAAAGCCAGATAGAAGGGATTTGCCGCCTCACGGGCCTGGAAATAAATGTCCGGATTCTGAGCCGTTCCGTGGAGAACCGGGCAGTTCGGTGAAAGACTGCGCCTTCTGAATTCCTTGAGCGCGTCATAATCAACCATTCCCGCAAAATCATCGTAATCGATCACATCGATCTTCTGGATCTCGTGAGAGGTTCTGAAGCCGTCAAAGAAATGAAGAAAAGGAACGCGGCCTTTGATCGCCGAAAGATGAGCGACCGCTGCCAGGTCGGCGACTTCCTGAACACTGTTTGCGGCCAGAAGGGCAAATCCGGTCTGACGGCACGCCATAACGTCGGCGTGGTCGCCGAAAATGCTCAACGCCTGAGCGGCAAGCGAACGGGCGGTTACATGAAAGACAGCCGGCAAAAGCTCTCCGGAGATCTTATACATGTTCGGGATCATCAAAAGAAGTCCCTGGGATGCGGTATAGGTGGTCGTCAGCGCGCCGGTTGCCAGAGAACCGTGAACGGTACCGGAGGCTCCGCCTTCCGATTGCATCTCCACGACATTTACGGTTTGCCCGAAAATATTCTTCTTGCCCTGCTGGGCCCATTGATCCGTGTAGTCCGCCATCGGTGAAGACGGTGTGATCGGAAAAATACCCGCGACTTCGGTAAACGCATACGAGGTATACGCTGCGGCGGTATTTCCGTCCATAGTCATTTTCTTGAGTTCTTTTGCCATGACATTGTTCTCCTTTATGTGAAAAATAGATTGAAATACTCATGCGGCTGTCCGTGTACTGACGAGCCGCATATATTATAGCACACAGGTCGACGGTTCGTCTGACGTTTTCGAGCACGGAAGCGACAAAATTCGGACAATTTCCAAAACATTTACAGCGGTCTTACCGGCAATCTGTGGTATGATATTTTCCGTACACCAAAGGTCGAAGGAGAACAGAAATGAGCATATCGTATCAGGGACCCGTAGTTTTAATTATTATGGACGGCATCGGTCTGTCGGACGCGCAGGCCGGCAACGCTTTTCGCGCGGCAAACACACCGACACTCGATAAGTGCATGGCACAATATCCCATGCTCAAGCTCAAGGCGCACGGCACCGCGGTCGGTCTTCCGTCCGACGGGGATATGGGCAACTCCGAAGTCGGCCACAATGCGATCGGCGCGGGACAGGTCTACAGCCAGGGCGCAAAACTCGTTACCGAGTCCCTGGCGACCAAGGCGATGTTCGAAAATATCGTCTGGAAAGAATTGGTCGACGGCGCGCTTAAGGGCGGCACACTTCATTTCATCGGGCTTTTGTCCGACGGAAATGTGCACTCGCACATCGACCATCTGCTGATCATGTTGGAGCAAGTCAAGGCCGAGGGCGTCAGAAAGGTTCGCATCCACCCGCTTCTCGACGGCCGCGATGTTGGCGAGACCAGCGCTTTGCTTTATATCGACCAGCTCGAAAAGAAGCTTTCCGAATTGAATGACGGAACGACCGATTTCCGGATTGCGTCCGGCGGGGGAAGAATGAAGGTTACGATGGATCGCTATTTTGCGAACTGGTCGATCGTCGAGCTGGGCTGGAAGACCCATGTACTCGGGCAAGGACGGCTCTTTTCGAGCGCGACCGAGGCGATCGAGACCTATCGGAATGAGATTCCCGGAGTCATTGATCAGGACCTCCCGGCTTTTGTCATCGGTCAGGACGGTCAAGCGATCGGTACGATCGAGGATGGCGACAGTGTCATTCTCTTCAACTTCAGGGGTGACCGCGCACAGGAGTTGACGCTCGCTTTCGAGTCCGACGCATCCTTCTCCGCATTCGATCGCGTCCGTGTCCCGAAAGTCCGCTACGCGGGCATGCTCGAGTATGACGGAGACCTGCATATCCCGAAGAAGTTTCTCGTGACCCCTCCCCTTATACGCCACACGCTCGGCGAACTTCTAGCCGGTAAAGGCATCGCTCAATTGGCGATTTCGGAGACCCAGAAGTTCGGCCATGTGACGTACTTCTTCAACGGAAACCGATCCTCCAAATTCAATGACGAGACCGAAGAATACATCGAGATCCCTTCGGACATCGTTCCTTTTGAACAGAGGCCCTGGATGAAATCCGCGGATATCACCGATGTTATTGTTGAAAAGATCCTTTCCAACCAATATCCTTTTGTCCGCGTCAACTTTCCGAACGGCGACATGGTCGGACATACCGGAATCATGGAGTCTACGATTATCGGTGTCGAATCCGTCGACCTCGCGCTCAAGCGAATTCTGCCCGCGATCGATAGAATCGGCGGTATGGCGATCATCACGGCCGACCACGGTAACGCGGAAGAAATGTTTGAACTGACGAAGGACGGCCAACCCGCGACGGATAAGACCGGCAGGATCAAAGCCAAGACGAGTCACAGCCTGAATCCGGTGCCGTGTATCTTCTATGACAACACCCCGAACAAGGATCTGTACACGGTTAAGGAGAATCAAGACTTCGGTCTTGCGAATATCGCGGCGACGCTCAGTACATTACTGGGCGTTGAGCCTTTGGATTGCTGGAACGAGTCGATGATCGAAAAGGTCTGAGACCGACATAACGGCGATCCGCAAAGGGCAACTACCGTATTCGTACTTATCCGGTGAACAAACAACAAAACGCCCCCGCCGTAATCGACGGGGGCGTTGATCGTTTGCTGTGCATCAATAATTCCGGCGGGCAGAGTTGATCAAAATAGATTACGCTGCCGGTGTTGTTTCAGCCGGAGCCGCCGTAGTCGGTGCCGCTGTCGATTCCGTCGGCGGGGTCGGATCCGAAGGATTCGTGTCCGAAGGCGTCGGGGTCGGATTCATAATCACGGCTCCGGTCAGCGGATCAATCGTATGAATCGTCACGCCGTCCGGGTCCAAAACGCCTACCTCGATCTTCTCTTTGATCATCGGATAATAACTGGAGGACACCTTGATACGCTTGACCTCCACGTCGTCTTTGTAAAACACCTGATAAGCGCCTGCGCTGATCGCGCTGTGGGATCCGCGTACCGAATCGGTCGTTCCGACGGGCATCGTCGGGTTGGCCGCATATTCCTTCTCTGTGGGAGCAGTGCTGGAATACACCACGCCGACCAAATCGATGGTCATTCCGTCGGGAATCGGACGCCCGTAAATCTCGACCGTACACCAACCGCCGACCCCGTTGTCTTTCGGCTCATATTTCGCGTGGATGGCGATCGGATATTCAGAGTTATTGGTAAACTTGAAATTCGGATCACCCCATGTCACCGTCGCGTCCGTGCCGGTAGGCACATAATCGCTCGGCCAGGTGTGCGGAGACCGTTCGTCGACCTGAAGATCCGCTTCGATCACGCTGTGATACATCGTGCCTGAAACCTGACAGATACCGCCGCCCAATTCCATACGGGTCTTATCGCCGAAAATGCCGATTGCTTCCTTAAAGCCTTTATCCGCGGTCCTCTCCCCGATATATTCGTTATAGTCAAAATACTCCCCGGGCAGAAGCACCATACCGTCGATCTTCTCACACACCAGGCGGATATTCGTGTCCCGGTTCTTGTCGGCCTTGGTGCTGGTCGTCTTCGAAGAAACAAGACCCAGATAGCCTTCCAGAAACTCCTTGGTGACCGAAGGTTTGACAACACTGACGCCTACAGAAATGGTCTTTGTATACTCTCCGTTGTCTACGGCTTCCTTGACTCTGCGGACCGCCTCTTCGATACTCAGGGACAAACCATCCCGGGATTCTCCGATAATGAACGCCAATTTCTCGACATCAAAACCTTCGATGACCGGCTCGACCACCTCGGTATTCAACGGATCCAACACCTCGTGAACGAGTTCGCTGACTTTCTCCTGACTGAGTGTATACGTGGTCTTATAGTGCTTGGGGGCCGTCTCCAGCGCCATGACCTGTTCATAACGCGCCTTTATGATCGCATCTTCTGTGGCGCCCTCGGCAGTGCGCCCGTATTGATAGGCCTCTTCAACAATTTCCCCGATGTTGGATTCCAGCACGAGACCCGCGGTATTCAGCGGATAATCTGTACCATTAACGGAAAGGACGATATTCAATTGGGGGCTGTTGGTCAGCGAACCGCCTTCGAACATGGATAGGGCTTCCTGCTTCGTTTTTCCGGAGACATACTGATCGTCGATATAAATACCGCTGTAAATCGTACTGACGCTCAGGACGGCCTTCATCTTGTCCAGGGATTCGGCGGCTTTGTCGCTCGGAGTCGGGCCCGGAAGCTTACCGCCGTTCGAAAAATAGAACGTCGCGGATCCGATCGCAACCAGAGCCGCAAGCGCGATCCCTCCGATTAAAATGGCTTTTGTAGGCTTCTTCTTATACTGGGCTTTCTTCTTCATAATCTGTCATCACCTATTCTTATGTTTAACGAGATATCTCGTTAAACAATTTGTAGTAATCCGAAATCAGTACCACTTAAGAAGGTACTATACCCTGGTAAATCTTTCAAGTGCCTGCGAATTATTTTATATTTTTTTACATGATCAGACGATCAAAATGCCATGAAAGTTTTAGGGGTTTTTCGTTCTTTTTCCTATATACATTCTTGTTTTGAGGAGTATAATGACACTGGGCTGACAGCATAGGACGGACATCAGTAATTATGAGGACGATGTATTCATGGTAACAAAACTTCACCGCCACATGGGCGCGCTGATCCGAGAGAACGTTCTTTCATCCCTCCCCAACAAGAAAGCAATCCGCATCTCCCCTTTTTGGTACAGTGTCGGGAATATGCTTCCCGACATCAGTTGGCTACCGTTAACGCACCCGCATTTTGCCGTGCGTTCCCAGCCGTACATGAGCGGAATGCTGGAAACGACGGTCCGTAAACATTCCCGCCAGAATTCCGACGCGCTGATTATTTCACCGATTTTTTCGCTGAGGCTCGGTATCGTTTGTCATTACCTCTGCGATTTCTTTTGCGTTGCGCATCAGGGAGAAGGAATCAACGGCGCGCGACACCATCTCGACTACGAACATGAGATGCGTGATTTTTTCTATGAGAACCGCAACGAGATCGAAGCGCTCTGTCGCTTTGTCCCCGATCACATTTCTCCGACCGTGAAAACCGCGAGCACCGATATGCTTCTCGAGGAGTTTCGTCGCTGGCACGATTCATACGCCGAAAAGCAGTGCCGTCACATCAGCGACTTTCTCTACTCCAGAAGTGTTTCCGACGATCGCGTCGAGGTTTTTCTGACGGATATCCGCACAGCGATCGCCTGTTGCACCAGTCTCATCTACACGCTGGCTCTCCAGAACGCTTAATAAGCAGTTTAACGCGAATCAAAAAGCGACGGATACGCACATCGCGATCCGTCGCTTTTTCTATGCCGTGATTCCTGATCGGATGTTTTTCTGCGCGTGATTCCGGATCGCATTTCTTTACTGCGCCGTGCTTTCTGATCGGATGATCCGCAGTTTCTCCCGAGGGGATTGGTTATCCCTCAACGCCGAGAAGCGATCCGACCCGCCGCGTCACCGCCCGCTTGATCTTCATCAGTGTATCCGCTGCGTCGACACCGGTATCCGAATACACCCCGAAATACACTTTCAGTTTCGGTTCCGTTCCGGAAGGCCGGACGCACACCCAATCCAAGCCCTTCTTCCCGCCCAGCTCGTAGTACAGCACATCGGACTTCGGCAATTCGATATCCGTGATGACCGGGGCGCCCGTCGTATACGCATATCTGCTTGAACACATGTAGTCCCGGATTGCGCGTACACCGTACTCTCCGAAAAGACTTCCGGCGGTATCCGCGCTCAACAGGCGGGCTTCATCCCGAAGCGAATCCATCGCCGCCTTGATTTTTTCCGTTCCTTCTTTTCCCTCCAGGGTATAAGAAACCGCTTCTTCCGTTCCGTACCCGAAACGCTCGAACAGATCCTCCAGCCGTTCGATGAGCGTCTGTCCCCGTTCCGCGGATTGAGCGGCCATTCCCGCGATCAACATCGCCGCGACCACCGCGTCTTTATCGCGAACATTCAACCCGGACAAATATCCGTAGCTCTCCTCAAATCCGAACTGAAAATGCTTGTCGCCCTCTTCGTCGTCGATCCGGATGCGCTCGCCGATAAACTTGAAGCCCGTAAGCGTTTCCTGAAGTTCAACGCCGTAATGGGCGCAGATCGGTCCGGCGAGCCGGCTCGAAACAATCGAGGTCACCGCAAAGGACCGTGCGGGCAAGGTTCCCGATTCCTTCTTATACCCGAGGATATAATCCAGGAGCATCAGCCCGATCTGGTTTCCGGTGAGGCTCTTGTAGGCGCCTGCACTTTTATCGAGCACGGAAACGCCGACCCGGTCGCAGTCCGGATCGGTCCCGATGACGAGCTCCGCCGCAACTTGTGCCGCCAGTTTAACGGCCATCCCGAGCGCTTCGGGGTCCTCCGGATTGGGCACCTTGACCGTGGGAAAACTGCCGTCCGGCTGTTCCTGCTCCGGAACGATATGGACGTTTGAAAACCCGACCCGCGACAGAATCCCTCTGACCGGCAAGTTGCCGGAACCGTGGATCGGCGTATACACGATGGACATACTCCGGTGCTTTTCGATCGACGGCCGATCGATGACCAGTTCGGTCAGCATTTCGGTATATGCTTCATCGAGATCCGACCCGATGTATTGAAGCATTCCCGCATCCCTCGCTTCATCCACAAAATGAGGCCGGATCGTGCGGATATCGGAGATACGGTTCATTTGGCCGACGATCAGATCTGCGGCTTCCGGCGTCATTTGACCGCCGTCTTCACCGTACACTTTATATCCGTTGTACTTCGGCGGGTTATGGCTGGCCGTGATCATGATCCCGGCGTATGCTCCGTAATGGCGGACCGCAAACGAAAGGAGAGGGACCGGACGCAATCGGTCGGATAAGTAAACGCGGACACCCTCCGAGGTGAGTGTCCCCGCAGCGACCTCCGCGAATTCTGTCGAACGGTGCCGGGAATCGTACGAAATAACCACTCCGCGCTGCATCGCCTCTGTTCCGGCGCTCCGGATATATCGGGCAAGCGCCGCCGTTGCTTTTGCGACGGTATACCGATTCATGCGATTGGTCCCCGCGCCGATGATGCCGCGCAATCCGCCGGTCCCGAATTCCAGTTCGCGATAGAAACGCTCCTCGATCTCATCGGGATCCGACCGGATTGCCAGAAGTTCCGCCCGGGTCAATTCATCAAAATAGGGGTCTTGGGACCAGAGTTCATAATGTCTCAAATATTGTTCCATATTATCTTCCTCCGTGATCAAAGATATTACGAATATCCTTCCATTCCCCGAACACTGACATCGCCCGCATGGACAAGCGCCTCCGTCCCGTCGGAGAAGCGAACCATCAATTCGCCCCGATCGCTAATGTCTTTTGCCGTCGCGATACGCCCGTTTTCGCCGACAATCACGACTTCTCTTCCCAAGGTCGCACAATTTCTCCGGTACTCCCCGAGAAAACCGGCCGGGTCGGATACAAACGCCGGATACGATCGCGAAAACTCCTTCAGCACGCCGGCAAGAACAATCGGCGCGGACGGGTCCGGGACGCCCTCGAGGAGCAATGAGGTCGCGATCCCGCTCAGCGGCTCGGGGAAATTCCTTTGCAATACATTGATTCCGCAGCCGATTACGGCATAGGACAGCCGATCCTCTTCAAAGCTCGACTCTGATAATATACCACAGAGTTTCCTGCCGTTCACGAGCGAAACGATGTCGTTCGGCCACTTGATCCCGAGCGGAACGGGAAAGAGCGCAGTAATCGCCTTGAATACGCACAAGCCGAACATGAGCGGAAGTAATCCGGAACTCTGCGCGGATATACGTGGACGGATGAGAATCGAAAAACACAATCCCTCGCCCGGAGCGGAAACCCATGAGCGGCCCCTGCGGCCTCTGCCGTTTTGCTGATACAATCCGACGAAGACGCTGTTTTCGGGCGCGGCCGCTTCGGCCGCCTCCCGCGCGCTTCGGTTCGTCGATTCGGTAACATCGGTAACATGAACCGTGAAAATCCCCGAGAGAGACGGATCCGAGGAAAGGCATTCCGACACCTTCGCGCGAAAATGCTCCGCTTTGGACCCGAGACGGTACCCCCGATTCGGGATTGCTTCGACCGGATAGCCCTCGTCGCGCAAAACGCGCATCTTTTTCCATATCGCCGAGCGCGTGCACCCCAAACGACCGGCGAGCTCCGATCCGTTCAGATAGCCTTCCCCGGCCGCCCGCAAAGCATGGATCATGTCCTCTTTCCAAGCGCTCACGTTTTCTTCCTTTTGAACCCTATCCGCCCGACAATTAAAAGCAGGACAAATACACACAGCGATACCGAGGAAATAACGATACCCGCTGTGAGACCCGGCGCACGAAAAACCAGTTCGACCGAATGCTCCCCGGCGCTCAACGGGACGCCGATCAGTGCATCCTGATACGGTACGACAGGCGTCTCCACCCCGTCCACCCGAAGCCTCCAGCCGCGCTCATACGGAATGGTCGTCAACAGGAACCGGTCCTCCCGAAGCGTAACGGTAGCCGAAACATAACCATCCTCGGCCTTCAGACCGGATATGCCCGCGGAAGGGTCCTGTTCGGCCAGAAGCCCGGCGAATTTATTGGTGTCGCAATAATAGAATTGAGTATCCAGTAAGGACGCAACGCTTACCTCTTTGTCGAAAACGACGCTGACATGGATCGTTTCACCCGGCGAGAAACAGCCGAGGAACATAATCATCGTATAGTGTGAACGATTCATATACCATACCGGCTCCCGGTTCAGGCGGACCTCTCCCTCAAAGCCGCCGGCGATATACGGAACGCAAACATAAAGCGGATCCTCGGACTCTATGACAAGCTGATATTCGAGAGACATTTTCGCATCGGGATTCACCTGGAAATAATGCGTAACTCCATCCCCGAGGGCTCCGACCGGTTCATCGCCGAGTGTATCTAAATCCGTGCGTTGCTCTTCTTCCAGTTCCGGCTCCCATTCTTTCGACTGAATTGCGTTGAAAACGGACACTTCCGGGTCGCCTGCCGGGTAATAGATGCGATCGTCCGGTTCGAAGGCTTCAAACATGGATGCGAGCCATTGATTTTGGAAGTCGAAATAATCCTTATCCTTCGTGTCTTTTTCGAGGTAAAAAAAGTCAAACGACGGCGCATCCGCCCGAAGGGTGAACATCAACGGTAACGCGGAAGGATTTTCGAAAAGGAATATCTCGGAACTGAGCTTCACGTTCTTTGCGTCCGATTCAACCGGGGTATTGTCCGCGCCGCCTTCGGGCGTCTGATAAACGGTCTCGCCGGAAGAGGCTATCGGTTCCAGTCCGGAGCAATCGTTCTTTTCGGAAAGCAAATGGGAGATCCCCAGGAAAGAATCGGTAACGACGGATGAATAACTGTGTCTTGCGGAGAAATAATTGTAATTCGTCGCAAAGCCCAATTGCTTCAAAAACCGATGCAACGGCTTGTTGGAGCCGGATTGGAAATTCGAGACGGTTCTTGTTCCCAAAATCGGGCCTCCGCTTGTCCCCTCGATGCTGTTGATGACGTTGTCAATCTCGATCCTGCCGAAAAACTCGCGGTCCGCCTGTTCGTCCTGAGCCTGATTCACGAGTGTTTCCGCGTTCGCAATATCCTCCGACAGTTGAGTTGCCGCGAATTTCTGTATTCCCAATGACCGGTAACGGAGCATCAGCGGATTGGCGATCGCAATGTCCACGCACACCAGTACGACCAATGCGGGAACGGCTAAGCGCTGTAAGTTCGAGATGGCCTCCGGCCATTTCGGCACAGTCATTCCGAGAAAGATCAGAAAATACAGGAGCCCGAAAAGCACATTTGCGTAAAATCGAAGACTTTCGGTCCGCATATCGCCCAGAACGTGAACAAAAATCATTAATGATAAAAGGATTAGCCCCGCATGCAGACAATTTTTCGGAGTCAGAGAACCTCTCTTGAGATAAGAAAAATATGCGTACAGGACCAGCAACAATACCAACAGAAAAGCATTGCGGTATTGAAACCAGTTCGGCAGATCAAAAAGGTGCCATACATAGTCCAGCAGATTAACATGAAAACTCAGGAGAAAGCCTAAAAGAATTGCTCCGAGAATGATCTTTGAGCGTCGTGCGATGCCCGAATTCAGGAAATACAGGAGAATCAGAAAAGTGACTCCCAGTCCGGCGTATATAAACGGTTTATTGGAACTCAAGGAATCAAATGTGCCCGAGAAAAGTTGGTTCAGAATATCCGTGAGAACAAAACGACCGGATAACGTTAACTCTGCACTCCGGTAGTCCGGGTTCCCGAGCGTGTCCAACCCTGCGGGCAGAAGGATGACCGCCGATAAGCCCGCCGCAAGAACAGCGCATCCGATGAACTTCAGAATGATCTTTATGATGATGTCACCGGCGGCACGGAACTTGTTTTCTTCGATCAATCGGATCAGCAAATAAAAAAAGGAAAAGATACCGACCATATACGCGATGTAAAAATTCGAAACAAACAAAACAAAAAGAAGAGCGACCAGGCGCCCCCATTTTCGCGGATTTTCGAGATAATTCTCAACAAAAACAAGCAATAACGGAAGAAGCATAAATCCGTCCAGCCACATGATGTTGATCATATATACAATGGCATACGACGACATGGCATAAGAAATGCCGAATAAAGCGGAAATTTTGTCCTTGCGTCCGGAGCGCTTCTGCAAAAACAAAGTCGCGAATACCGAGGCAAGCGACAGTTTCAGCATGATTAAAAGGACCACAGCCTGACTGATCATGCCCTTTGGGAAAAGGAACGTCAGAACATTGAACGGACTCGAAAGATAATAAGCGAAAAGTCCCAGGGTATTCTTGCCCATGCCCAAAATGAATGAGTACGAAAGCATCTGTCCCGATAACAGATGTTCTTTAAAACCGATCAAGAAAGGAGCGTACTGAACACCGAGATCGGAAATAAGGACGGTGCCCGGACCAAAAGGAGATGTCCGTGAAAAAAGAAAAAACAAACTCAGCATCGCCATGGTCGACAAAAAAGCGATCAGCGGCGCGCTGTTGAATCCGGACAGTCGCGTGTCTTTCTTCAGGGTATTCTTCTCAATCATACTTACTCCTGTTTGTTATCACGATCGATATATACGCATACTCAAGTGAATGATACCACAAAACCCCGACGCTGTTGTATACTGATACTGCGCGGGCTTGACCGCCGTTTGATAGCGCCCCCTAAGGGCCGCTCACAGCCCGATCCGGAGGTTGGATCATGTTAATCAGTCTGATTGTTCCGTGCTATAACGAGGAGTCCTCTCTGCCGTTCCTTTACGAGGCGTTGGCCGATGTCCGTAAGACGCTGTCGGAATACCGCTTTGAGCTGGTTTTCGTTGACGACGGAAGTAAGGACGGAACGCTATTGTCGCTCAATAGAATCTGCGACTCCGATTCCGACGCGCGATACCTGTCGTTTTCGAGAAACTTCGGCAAGGAAGCCGCGATATTCGCCGGACTGAGCGAGGCCAAGGGAGACCTGGTCGCGTTATTGGATGCGGACATGCAGGATCCGCCGTCCCTGATCCCGGAAATGCTTCGGCTCATAGAGGAAGGCGGTTATGATGTCGTAGCGACCCGCCGCGTCGACCGCAAAGGCGAGCCGAAGATCCGAAGTTTCTTCGCCCGCGCGTTTTATCGGCTGATTAACAAACTGAGCGACGTTGAGATTGTCGACGGCGCGCGCGATTTCAGACTGATGCGACGCCCTGTGGTGGACGCGGTGCTTGCTATATCGGAACGCCAGCGCTTTTCGAAGGGCATTTTCGGCTGGGTCGGGTTTAAGACTCATTGGCTCGAATATCAAAATGTCGAGCGCGCCGCCGGAGAGACGAAATGGTCCTTCTGGAAGCTTTTCAAATACGCGATCGAGGGAATCATCGCGTTTACCACCGTGCCTCTGCGTCTGGCGACGATAACCGGATTCGTCGTTTCGGCGACCGCATTCATGTACATGCTCTATTACTTCATCAAAGCGATCATTACACAGGTCTGGTCGAGCGAACCGGGTTACGCGTCAACACTGGTCATCATTTTGTTCCTGGGCGGCATGATCCTGATCGCGCTCGGGATTCTCGGGGAGTATATGGCCAGAACGTATATGGAGGTCAAAAACCGTCCTCTGTATGTCGTACGCGAAAGAAGTACGCCGGATGCCCGGGAGAAGACGAAGAAGCGTTCCTGAATCCCCCTTGAATATTATCAGTCGAAAAGCATCGTCCCGGAGTCACCGGCTACCCGGGGCCGCTTCCAAGCACGCCGACCGTTCTTCAGACGGTGACGGTCACGGTCCGGATGATCTGCGGGATCTTCGGCCGGTCCGCCCGGTCCGTCGGTTGCGCGGCGATCGCATCGACCTGATCCATGCCCCCGATGACCTTACCGAACGCGGCATACTGACCGTCGAGATGCGGAGCGTCCTGATGCATGATGAAAAACTGACTGCCCGCCGAATCCGGAGACATCGCTCTGGCCATCGAAAGAACGCCGCGCGTATGTTTTAAATCATTCTTCACTCCGTTTGCGGAGAACTCACCTTTGATATGATGGCCGGGGCCGCCCATACCGGTCCCGTCCGGGCATCCGCCCTGAATCATAAACCCGGGAATGACGCGGTGGAAAATCAGGCCGTCATAGAAGCCTTTCCGTACCAGGGAGACAAAGTTGTCCGTACTGACCGGAGCAATCTCCGGATAGAGCTCGGCCTTGATTACGCCGCCGTTCTCCATGGTGATGGTGATAATCGGATGATTCATTTTTTGTCTCGCGTGTTGCCGCCGACCGTTCCCGAACGGCAACCGCTTCCTCCTCTATTGTGTTATTTGATTCTTTCGGTTCCGATGAAGTATATCATTGCGAATATCCCAGAGTTCCTTTGAAAGATCCACATAGTAGTTCTGAGGATTCTCAAAACGCAGGATCGAATCCCAAAGAGTGTTGAGCTGCTCCGCGCAGGTTTTCCGGATCGTTTGGATATCCGGGCGCGAGTATACGCATTTTCCGTTGATAAAGACAGGCTCCAGGATGCGTCTTGTCGTGAAGTTCAGGAGCGTTTTTCTCTTCCAGGTCTGGACCGGATCGAAGATCTCGTACGGAGCGTCTTCGTTGATCTCTTCTCCGGCAACGGTGATCACGTCCGCCAGTGCCTTGCCGGTATCCCGATCGTAGAACCGGTAAATCTCCTTGTTGCACGGCGTTGTTACCTTGCCGACATTTTCCGAGATTTTCATCTTCGGAATGACTTTTCCGTCGGACTCGACCGCGCTGAGTTTATATACCCCTCCGAAAACCGGTTCCGCGCGTGAAGTGATCAACCGTTCTCCTACCCCGAAACTGTCGATGCACGCCCCCTGAATCAATAAGTCCCGGATGATATACTCATCCAAGGCGTTACTGACGGTGATCCTGCAATCCGAAAGGCCGGCAGCATCGAGCATCTCTCTGGCGTTTCGTGTCAGATAGGTCAAATCCCCGCTGTCGATCCGGATGCCCTTCAGACGATTCCCGTCGGGCTCAATAATTTCCCGGGCGACCCTTATGGCGTTCGGTATGCCGGAATGCAATGTGTCATAGGTATCAACAAGTAAATAGGTCTCCGACGGAAACGACCGGGCGTACGAAGCAAACGCGTCGTATTCCGTCTCGAAAAGCTGGACCCAACTGTGCGCCATCGTCCCGAAGACCGGTATGCCGAACTGCTGACCGGCGATCGTGCATGAGGTGGCGGCGACTCCGCCGATATATGCGGCGCGCGCTCCGAGCACGGCCGCGTCATACCCCTGAGCTCTGCGGGCGCCGAACTCAAAAACCGGTCGACCCGAAGCGGCCCGCGCGATTCTTGAAGCCTTCGTCGCGATCAAACTCTGATGATTGATTGTGGCAAGAAGCATCGTCTCAATCAGTTGAGCCTGTGCGATCGGTCCCCGGACCTTCACCAGCGGCTCTCCGGGGAAAACCGGAGTTCCTTCGGGGATGGCCCAGATATCACAGACCAGACGAAAATTTCGCAGATAATCCAGAAACTTTGTGTCGAAAACCTCAAGAGAATCCAGATAGTCTATGTCTTCCGGGCCGAACCGAATATTCTGAAGATAATCGATCATCTGTTCCAAGCCGGCGGCTATGGCATAACCGCCGTTCTCGGGAACCGCCCGGAAGAACAAGTCAAAATACGCGATCCGGTCGGCGTTTCCGCCGTCCGAATAGCCCTTGCTCATCGTAAATTCGTAGAAATCCGTGAGCATGCTCAAATTGGTCTTATCTGTCCATCGACTTCTGTCCATCAGCCTTTTGCGCTCCGCATATTCCACCGGTTATTCAACCGGTGTCTGAGGCGCCTGCGGTTGATCTTCAAACTTATCGTCCTTGACCATTTCTTTGAGCGATGTCGCCAATCCGGCCAGCCCCTGAATCTCGGACGGGATGATGATCTTTGTCGCTCTGCCGTCCGCGAGTTTCGCGAGCGTTTCCAGGCTCTTGATGGAGATAAGACCCTGATCCGCCTGAACATCCTTGATCATGCGAAGTCCTTGTGCCGTGGCTTCCTGAACCTTCATAATCGCCTGAGCCTCACCCTCGGCCTCACGGATCTGGGCTTCTTTCTTCGCTTCCGCGCGAAGAATCGCGGCGGTCTTCTGACCTTCCGCGACACGAATCGCGGCTTCCTTCTCACCCTCGGCGCGAAGGATGCTCTCACGCTTCTCACGCTCGGCCTTCATCTGCTTCTCCATGGCGTTTTGGATCTCACGCGGCGGAAGGATGTTCTTGAGTTCGACACGATTGACTTTGATTCCCCACGGGTCGGTCGCCTCGTCCAAAATAACGCGCATCTTGGTATTGATCAGGTCTCTGGATGTGAGCGTCTCGTCCAACTCCAGGTCGCCGATGATGTTACGCAGCGTGGTCGCAGAAAGATTTTCGATGGCGACAATCGGATTCTCGATGCCGTACGTGAAAAGCTTCGGGTCGACCACCTGGTAAAACAACACCGTGTCGATCTGCATCGTGACGTTGTCCTTGGTGATCACGGCCTGCGGCATGAAATCCGCGACCTTCTCCTTGAGCGATACGACCTTCGCAACGCGGTCCACAAACGGGATCTTCATGTGTATCCCGGTGGTCCATGTCGCCTGATATCCGCCGAAACGCTCGATGATAAAGTCCGTTGCCTGCGGTACAATCCGAATGTTCCGGATCAGAACGATGAGCAGAACGGCAACGATGACAATGAATGCGACAAGACCGCCGTCCACTTCCAATGCAACCGGGATACCGAGAAATTCTTTCATAATACACCTCCGAAAATGAATCGTTCGTTTCTTATTGAGCTGGATGCTGACAAATACCGGGCGCGGGCATGACTAATCCTGATCCGCACTTATAACCTCGACGATGACACGGACGCCGTGAATCTCCTTGACGATGACGGTGCTTCCCTCGGGAATCTTACTGCCGTCCGCACTGGACGCGCTCCATACCTGACCCTTCACCTTGACAAGACCTGTCGCGTTCATCGGATCGATCTCAGTCGTCACAATGCCGCGAAGTCCGATCACTCTGTCGGCGTTGGTCGCTTCCGATTTCTTCATAAGCGAGCCGATTTTCGGCTTGATCAAAAAGATGAACACCAGCAACAGGGCGACCGACACGACGCCAAACGCAACGCCCTGAAGCCAGACCGGTAAACCGAGGAGCCTGAAGATCAGGGCCACCAAAGCGCCGATTGCAAACCAGGTTGTGGTCATGTTGATTGTCAATGCCTCGACAATTAAAAATACAATAATCAGTATCGTCCAGATGATCCATGAATCAATTCCGAATAACATACATGCCTCCCTTAGGGCGAACCTTCGGACGAAGATCATATCCCGTCAATCATCGCGCCATATCAAGATAGTATAACCTTTCGGTGTTCATTGCAAGATAAATCCGCCCCGTCGAGAGGTCAGACCGACAGACTTCCGGCATGGGAAGTTCAAAAAACCGGCGGGTCGTAGAAGACTTTTTCGAGCGTTAATCCGGACGCGGGCATCGTCTTTCCGGTACGCCTTCTGTCTTTCTTTTCGAAAAGCTCCCCGATTTGCATCGGCGAAATCTTGCCCTGACCGACATATACCAGCGTGCCCGCAATGATTCGAACCATATTATAGAGAAAAGATTCGCCCTCGACGTTGATCTCTATGATCCCGGACTCCGGAACCTGTATCACATCGACAACGCGGATTGTCCGGATGGGACAAACCTTCCGCCCGTCATCGACCTGAGCGCCGAATGCCGAGAAATCCCTGGTTCCCGTCATCTGTGAAGCAGCCTGACGCATCGCGTCGATATTCAGTTTTCCGGGGACGTGCGCCGTGTTGCGGCGATCCAGACAAGGCCGGATTCTCGCGTTAAATATCCGGTACGTATAACGCTTGCCGACCGCGTCGAAACGTGCGTGAAACAGCGGCGAGACCTCGCGCGCACCGGTAACGGCCACGTCTTCGGGAAGATGAGCGTTCAGCGCGAGCGGGATTCTGTCGTACGGTATAAAAAAGGGGACATCCACGTGACTGATATGCCCGCGGGCATGAACGCCCGCATCGGTCCTACTGCAACCGCAGACACGTTTTCTACTGCCGTATACTTGAAAAATCGCTTCTTCGAGGACCTGTTGGACCGACCGGTCTTGTTTTTGCAATTGGAATCCCGCGAAGTCTGTCCCGTCATATTCGACCCGTAAGGCGATTCGCAGTGCGGCATTCACGGGTGAATCCGCTTCATCCCGCGTGACGGTCGACGGGTTCGGGGAAATCACACTTTCTTCCTCGATGATATCCGTCATCCCGGCAAACCATCCTCGAGACAGGCCTTCGCCATCATAGCGGCTCCGACGATGCCCGCCCCGTTCCCGAGTTGGGCCAGACGCATTTCTGTTCTACGGACGCCGGGCCCGAAGAAGGTCTTTCCTTCCATCTTGGCCTGCAGAGGAACAAGCAAAGCGTCCCCCTCATTGCAAACGCCGCCGCCGATCACCAGGATTTCGGGCATGAACGCATTGATCACATTCGCCAGACCTTCAGCCAGGTACTCCAGATAACGGTCAACCACTCCCGATGCTGTTTCATCGCCGGCGCGCATCGCTTCAAAAGCAGTCTTTGCGCTGACTTTTCCGTTCTTTTCGCTGATGAGGCGGTTGAGCACGGATGCGGGGTCCTTTTCTGCCGCTTCGGCGGTCATGCGTATCAATCCCGTCGCGGATCCGTACGATTCAAAACACCCCCGTCTTCCGCAGGAGCAAAGAACGCCGCCCGCAACGAGGACCGTGTGCCCGAATTCCGATCCGGCCTGATTGAAGCCGGAATAGATCCGGTGGTTGATGATAATGCCCGCGCCGATGCCGGTTCCCAGGGTGATCGTAACGGAATCCGCAACGCCCTGAGCAGCACCGACCACACTCTCGGCCATCGCCGCACAATTCGCATCGTTGTCAATGTACACCGGAAGCCCGGTCATTTTTCCGATCACGGAACGGATCGGAGCCATGCGAAAAGGAAGATTTGTGGCATATATCAAAATTCCGCTCCGGTTATCCGGCGTACCGGGCGAACCGACGCCGATCGCGGAGATATCGGAAATATCAAGATTACACGCCGCCGTCACGTCCAGGGCGATCTGCCCCATATCCGTAATAATGTCCTCCATGGGACGTTCCGCATTGGTTTTGATGCTCAATTTCTCGACGGTCTTTCCCTCGGGATTGACCACTCCCGCTTTGATGTTGGTACCGCCGAGATCGACTCCGATAAAGTAGCCCATGGTTGTCCTCTTTTCGTTGTTCGCCGCACTGATGATTTCACACACCGTAACGTTTCGTTTGCAACAAGATGATTCTATCCTATTTCGGCGCAAAAATCCATTCAGCCAAAAGCGGCAGAAAGGCCAAAACCAGCAAAATCAAAAACCACACCAAGTCGGAGGGTCTCATTTTCAAAGGGTGAAGTTTCGTTCTTCCCTCACCGCCTCTGTAACAGCGCGCGTCCATCGCCACGGCCAAATCCTCCGCGCGTTTGAACGAACTGACAAATAACGGCACCAGAATCGAGACATACCCTCTGGCACGAACCAGAACATTGCCCGTATCGTACTCAGCGCCTCGAGAGGCTTGCGCTTTCATGATTTTGTCGGTCTCCTCCACCAAAGTCGGGATGAAGCGCAGTGCGATGGACATCATCATCGCCATCTCGTGAACCGGAACGCGGATCTTCTTAAGCGGCCCGAAAAGCGATTCCAGGGCGTCCGCCATCTTAAGCGGCGTCGTTGTGAGTGTCAGAAGAATGCTGGTGCTGACAATCAGCAAAAACAGGCGCAGTGTCATCAGCACAGCCCGTAAAACCCCGGCGTCCGTAATCTCGATGATGCTGAATTTGAAAATCATCTGACCTTCACGGATTGTAAGCACATTAATCACAAAGATAAAAATCATCAGAAAAATAATCGGCCGGACAGATTTTATAATCTCGCGCAGAGGTATTTGCGACAAAAAAGCGAGCGCGGCCACAACAACAAACGAAATAAGCATTCCTACGGGCTTCGTCAACATAAAAACAGCAACCATGTACACGGTGAACAAGATGACCTTCACCCTCGGATCCAGTCGGTGCAGGGTCGAGTCGCCGCGATAATATCTGCCGATGGAGATGTCCTTAATCATCCCTGACCTCCCGGAGCGATGACTCTGCGTCCGCATCGCCGGCGATCGGCGCATCCGGGTCGTAAACGACGGCGCCGGCCGCACGAACCAACTCGTCTGCCGCGTCTTCAACATCGAAGACAGACACCTTCAATCCCGGAAAATCCGGGGATAATTCCTGAAGAAACATAACGGATTCAGGCAAGTCCAGTCCGATCTTTGTGACTCTTTCCCGACTCGAAAACAACTCCCCGGGAGAAGCCTCGCAAATTGCCCGGCCTTCGGACAAAACGAGTATACGGTCCGATATGCGGGATGCCTCGTCCATGCTGTGTGAAACGAGTATAATTGTCTTGCCGAGATTTTTCAGTTCCCGGATATAAAGAAAGATGTCCCTCCGGCCCACCGGATCCAAGCCCGCGGCAGGCTCGTCGAGAACCAAAATCTCCGGATCCATCGCGATGATACCGGCAAACGCGACACGGCGTTTCTGTCCGCCGGACAGTTCAAAGGGTGACCGATCCAGAATACTTTCATCGAGTCCGACGAGGCGGATGGCGTTCGCGAGGCTTTGCTCCGCTGATGCCTTGTCCATTCCCATCTTCAACGGTCCGAACAGAATATCCTTCCGGACCGTTTCCTCGAAAAGCTGATACTCCGGATACTGGAACAACAATCCGACCCTTTTGCGCATTTCCTTGACATCCGAATTTTTTCTGCTGTTCCATACCGTTTGGCCCGAGGTGTCCCACAGTTCTACATCCCCTTGTTGCGGTCGTATCAGGCCGTTCAGGTGTGAGATCAATGTCGTCTTACCGGATCCGCTGTGACCGATGATCGAATAGACCTCTCCCCTTTTAACCGAAAAAGAAATGTCCTGAAGTGTCTTCGGGCCTCGTTCTTCATAGGAATAAGAGAGATTTTTGACTTGAAGCACGGTTTCCCGGGCGTCGAATAAAGAGCCGCTGTCATTCGACTGCGTCGACTCCGCAAGCGGCGGGACTGAAGGGCTCTTCCCGGTCGGCAACGCCTGAATGACACGAGACGTCCCGTTCGCTCTGACCGATCCGAGAAGAAAGCGGACAGAAGCCAGTGCGGCGTCTCTCGATTCCAAATATTCTTTTCGGGGCGTGATACCCATACGACGGCAGACCGAAAGAACAATCCCGGCAAATACCGGAACATCAAGTCCCAACCCGGCCATACGCTCTTTTTGGATAAAGACGTCGCTCGGGGAGCCCTTTAGGACAATACTCCCCTTTTCCAGAACAAACACATGATCGGCGCGATAGGCCTCCGACATATCATGCGTGATATGGATGACCGTGATGTGCTTTTCGAGGCGAAGGCGCTCCACGAGATCCAGAAATTCGTTGCGGCTGACCGGATCCAGCATGGCGGTGGATTCATCCAGGATCAGTACTTGCGGCATCATTGCAAGAACGCCGGCAATCGCAAGCTTTTGCTTCTGTCCGCCCGAAAGACTGCTCGGCGCCCGATCCGCCAAATCCGAAAGCCCCACATAATCCAACGCATCATCAACACGGCGGCGGATTTCCGGTGTCGGTATCCCGAGATTCTCGGGGCCGAACGCGACGTCCTCTTCGACGGAAGTTCCGACGATCTGATTGTCCGGATTCTGGAACACCATACCGCAATGACTGCGAATATCCCAGAAATTTTCCTCGGACATCGTATCCATGCCCAAAACCTCAAGCGTCCCTTCGTCAGGAACCTCAAGTACATTGATCAGCTTGGCGAGCGTCGATTTGCCCGAGCCGTTTCTTCCGATCAGGACAACATACTCACTTTTTCGAACCGTCAGAGATACGCCGGTAAGCGCCTGAACCGGCGTTGTATCCGGACGGGCGTACGAGAAGCGGATGTCCTCGCCGCGAACCGCATCGCCGTTCTTTGATATACAGGTTGGTTTCTCGGTTTGCTGATTCATCGGCTCTCCTGAAAAGCAAAGGGTGCGGCACGCTCACGCACACCTGCACCCGTTTAACGCGTATGAAAATTCGTCTCGATTACACCAGTTCGATCTGGGCCATTTCGGATGCGTCGCCTCTTCTGGTCCCAAGCTTGACGATCCGGGTGTATCCGCCGGCTCTGTTGGTGTACTTCGGAGCAACATCGCTGAAGAGAATGTTGATCGGATTCACGGAATTCCGGTCCGCATCGTGGCTCTTCATCAGCCAAATCGCCATATTTCTGCGGGCGGCCAGACGGGAAGGCGAATCGACCTGAACGACTTTGGTCTTAACCTCACGGTCGACCACTTCGTACTTGGCTCCGTTTCTGGAGGTCTTGGATACGAGCATTTTTTTGCCCTTCGAATCCAACTTCGCCTTCGAAAACGAAACTTCCTTGGACTTAAAATTATCCTTCTCGCGGATTGCCGCCGTGATCAGGCTTTCCGTAATCTTGCTGACTTCCTTGGCGCGCGCAACGGTGGTGACCACCTTACCGTTAATGATCAGCGCCGTTGTCAAGTTCTTAAGTATCGCCATACGCTGATCGCCTGCGCGACCCAATTTTCTGTATCCTGGCATGGGTTTATCCTCCTATTTGTCTATCTGCGGCCAAAACGAGTCAATCGTCGTTAGAGGCCAGTGTCAGATCCATCTCGTTGAGTTTGAGAATGACCTCCTCAAGGGATTTCTTTCCGAGGTTTCTCACTTTCATCATCTCGTCCTCCGTACGCGCCACCAGATCACCGATCGTATTGATACCGGCTCTCTTGAGGCAGTTGTATGTCCGGACTGAGAATTCCATTTCCTCGATTACAATATCATGCTTGGTGTTTTTGTTCGCAGACTCGTCCGCATCGCGGAAACTTAAAGAACTCTCCTTGCCGGTCAGCGCGATAAACAACCCCAGATGTTCGCAAAGGATTGACGCGGCCGAAGACAGCGCTTCGTTGACCTCAATCGTAGCGTCCGTCCATACCTCAAGGGTCAGGCTGTCAAAGTCCGTACGCTCTCCGACACGGGTATTTTCGACCGTGTAGTTTGCCTTTCGGACCGGGGTGAAGATCGAATCGACAGAGATGACGCCGATCGTTTGGGTCGTCGGCTTATTCTGCTCCGCCGTCGCGTACCCGCGGCCCTTACCGATCGTCAGCTCCATAAAAAGCCTGCCGGATCCGTTGAGCGTGGCGATAACATGGTTCGGGTTCATGATCTCAACTTCTTCGTCATGAACGATGTCACCGGCGGTGATCATCCCGTCACGACCCTCATCCGTGCTGATATAGACCGTCTTTGAGGTTTCCGAATGCAATTTCGCACGGATCCCCTTAACGTTCAAAATGATTTCCGTCATATCCTCGATGACACCGGGGATCGTGGAAAATTCATGATAAACGCCTTCGACACGGATCGCCGTTACTGCGGCTCCGGTCAGGGACGAAAGTAATACTCTGCGCAAAGAATTCCCGAGAGTCGTTCCGTAGCCGCGCTCCAAAGGAGCAATGACAAATTTACCGTACGCGTGATCATCTGCCACTTCCGCACATTCGATGATAGGCTTCATAATATCAATCATATTTTCCTCCTTGTGCAACTTCCGCTGCGGGTCACAGGCGATTACTTCGAGTACAACTCGACGATCAGTGTCTCCTTGACCTCAAGGTCCACTTCTTCACGAGAAGGAATCTGAACGATCTTTCCGGCAAGCGCTTCTTCGTCAAAGGACAACCAGGCCGGAACGGAGCGGGCGCCCGAAAGGTTTTCAAAGGCGGGAGATTTTCGAGAACTCTGGCAGACCGATACAACGTCACCGGCCTTCAACGTCATGGAAGGGATGTCGGCTTTCTTGCCGTTCAGCAGGAAATGACCGTGTGTTACCAGTTGACGGGCTTGTGATCTGGAGGACGCAAATCCCATGCGATAGACTACATTATCCAAACGAAGCTCGAGAAGGCGGAGAAGATTCTCACCTGTCTTGCCCTTCATGCGGACGGCACTGTCAAAAGTCAAACGGAACTGCTTCTCCAAAACACCGTAAAAACGCTTGGTCTTCTGCTTCTCACGGAGCTGAAGTCCATACTCGGAAATCTTCTTTCTGCCCTGTCCGTGCTGTCCGGGAACAAAGCTCCTGCGGGCGATCGCACATTTGGTGGAATAGCAACGCTGTCCCTTAAGAAAAAGCTTGTCGCCTTCTCTGCGGCACAAACGGCATGATGCATCTGTATATCTGGCCATGATTTACTCCTCCGTAATCAGACTCTTCTTCTCTTGGGCGGTCTGCAACCGTTATGCGGAACCGGGGTAACATCCTTAATCATCGTGACATCCAAACCGGCGGTCTGCAACGCACGAATGGCCGACTCGCGTCCGGCTCCGGGTCCCTTAACGAAAACTTCGACGGTGCGCATGCCGTGGTCGACAGCCTTGCGCGCCGCATCCTCGGCAGCCATCTGAGCCGCGAAAGGCGTTCCTTTACGGGATCCCTTCATGCCCATTTCACCGGCCGATGCCCAAGATATCGCATTGCCCAACGGGTCTGTTATCGTTACGATTGTATTATTGAACGTCGAATGAATATGCGCGTTTCCGCGATCAATATTCTTACGCTCTCTTTTCTTCGGTCTGCTGACTGTCTTTTTGGTAACCTTAGCCATGGTGCTCCTCCTTACTTCTTCTTGCCGGCAGCCGCTTTACGCTTCGGACCCTTACGGGTACGTGCGTTTGTCTTCGTGCGCTGGCCGTGTACGGGAAGTCCCATTCTGTGACGGCGACCGCGATAGCAGCCGATTTCTGTCAGTCTCTTGATGTTCATCGAAACTTCTCTTCGAAGATCTCCCTCAACGGTCAATCTGGACTCGATCCTTTCGCGGATCTTCGCCAGATCATCGTCAGAAAGATCCTTCATCCGAGTATCGGGGTTAATGGAAGTCTCGCTGAGAATTTGTGCAGAAGTTGTTTTGCCAATACCGTAAATATACGTAAGCGCGATCTCAACCCGCTTCTCGTTCGGTAAATCCACTCCGGCAATACGTGCCATCTGTTGCACCTCCGTGAAAAATTTGCTTGTTCTTCTGAGATATATACAACACGCGGTGCGAAGATTCCTCCGCCGATCAGCGGAGGCAGCCGCCTTCACATATGCATGTAATATTCTTTGTCCTTGACGACCAAAGCCCGCCGGTCATCGAAAACGGCCCGGCAGACAGACGAGGATCAGCCTTGTTTTTGCTTATGTGTGGGGTCAGAGCAAATCACCATGACGTTTCCGTGACGGCGAATCACCTTGCATTTTTCACACATCGGCTTGACCGAAGGTCTAACTTTCATCTCTCGTTCCTCCTAAAATTCACTCCCGCATACCTGCAGGACAACGAACACCACTCCGGCGCACGCTATAATATAATACCAGAAATGCAAAGCTTTGCAAGGGTTTTTCCGCAAAAAGAGATGTTAAAATGTCCTTTTCACGGACAGATTCACTACTTCGCGCGCCAAGTGATCCGACCGCGGGATAAGTCATACGGAGAGAGTTCCAGTGTGACCCGGTCGCCGGTTAAAATTTTGATGTAGTTCTGGCGAAGTCTGCCCGAAATGTGTGCCGTGACGATGTGACCGTTTTCGAGTTTAACCCGAAAGATCGCATTCGGGAGGGCGTCTTCAACAATCCCTTCCACCTCGATTACGTCTTCTTTAGCCATTTTTATCTCCTTTCTCAGGTTTTATACTATCGAATCCGGCAAGCGCCTTGCGAAGCTCGGAGTTTCGGACTTCGATCGGACGAACGGGCTGATCCGCCAACCAAACCGCTTGATCGCGGGTTATGGTCCCGACGGTTCGCACATGCTTCATGTTTTTCTTCTTAGCATGATCCAGCAACCTGTATTTCCCGTCGCTGACATACACAAAGAATTCGTCCTTAAACACAATAACATACTTTCGTCCTTTGTCTCTCCCCGAAACGGATAAAACAACGGGAATTGCGCCCGGTTTCTCCGTGGTCATTGATCCGCACCGATCTCACCGATCATCGTCGTGATCTCCGGTCCGTTTGCCGTGATCGCGAACGTATTCTCATAATGGGCGGAATTTTTTCCGTCCGCCGTTGCGATGGTCCACCGGTCCGCAAGCATTCGCACTGCCGCGCTTCCCGCGTTAATCATCGGCTCGACGGCCAGAACCAGGCCCTCAAAGATCCGCGGGCCGTGGCCTTCCCGTCCGAAATTCGGAACATCCGGATCTTCATGCAGATGCTCGCCGATTCCGTGACCGACCAATTGCCGGACTACACCCATGCCGTGGGCTTCGGCGTGCCGTTGAATAGCGGCGGAAATGTCACCGATCCTGTTGCCGGCTATGGCTTGCTCCATGCCTTTCCAAAAACACTCTTCCGTCACCCGGATCAATTCCCTGTTCCCGGCGGAGATTTCCCCCACCGCGAAGGTCCTGGCCGCGTCTCCGTGAAAACCGTCGAGACAAGCGCCGACATCGATACTGATGATGTCCCCTTGCTTCAGCACTCTCGTTTTGCTCGGTATACCATGTACGACCTCATCGTTGATCGACGCGCAAATCGATGCCGGAAACGGCGGCGATCCGTAATTCAGAAAAGAGGGCGTCGCTTTGCAGGATCGGATCACCTGCTCTGCGATCTGATCGAGTTCCCATGTGCTCACGCCGGGTTTAACGGCCTTTTCGACGGCGGCCAAAGCCAGGGCTACGACGCGTCCGGCCGCTTTCATCTTATCGATCTCGATCTGGTTTTTCAGTCTTACCATTATTCTTCCGCCTCGAAAAGAATACCGCGCGCCTTCATTTTTTCGTCCAGTGCGTTCATGGCCGGATCAATACCGGTCGAGTTGTCGATTTCCACGATCAAACCGAGATCCCGATAGTATGACTCGAGCGGAGCGGTCTGCGCGTAGTAGGTCTGCAGACGGATGAGGACCGTTTCGGGCTTATCGTCCTTGCGTTGAACGACTTCTCCGCCGCAATAATCACACACGCCTTCTTTTTGAGTCGGATTAAAGGTCAGATTAAAGCCGGCTCCGCAAGACGTGCAGATACGCCGTTCGGAAATGCGCTTCATGATGAGCGCGTCCGGTACCGACAGGCTGATTACCGCATCGATCCGGCGCCCCGTTTGCTCAAGGTAGCGGTCCAGCTCAACGGCTTGAGCGATGGTCCTCGGAAAACCGTCGAGCATGAAGTGCTCCGCGCAATCCGCCTGAGACAGCCGATCCTCCAACATGGAAATTGTTACTTTATCCGGAACAAGCTCGCCCTTTTCGATAAACATGCGCGCAGAGCGGCCGAGCGGTGTATCGTTCTTGATGTTCTCCCGAAAAATATCGCCGGTCGATATGTGCGCAATGCCATACTTTTCGCGCAAAGCGGTCGCGACGGTTCCCTTCCCCGATCCCGGGGCACCCAATAAAATCAAACGCATAGCCGGGTCCTTTCTTGCGAATTCGCTCGCAAATCGAAAATCGGATGAATCGGAAAACAATGCAAATGACCCCGTGCGGTTGCCGGAAGCGTACCGCACGCGGTCATTGGATTCGTGATGAAAGATTGTGCCGACACAACGTGCATGTTCTGCACCCCCCTGTTCCGATGCAAACGCATCAGTCAAGGAATCCTTTATAATGGTGTGTCACCATCTGCGACTCGATCTGCTTCACCAAGTCGTTGGCTACGCCGGTCATGATCAAAACCGATGTTCCGGCAAACCAAACGTTCGGAAGCCCTGTAAACTTACCGATCAATGTCGGTACCAATACAACGATGGACAAGAATAATGCATCCGCCCAGTTCAGACGTCCCGCTGTACGGGCGATAAAGTCCGAAGTCGGACGTCCGGGGCGTACACCGGGGATATACCCGCCGTTTTTCTGAAGATTGTTCGAAATCTCAATCGGGTTGAACTGAATGGCCGAGTAGAAAAAGGTGAAGCCGATGATCATCAGGAAATTCGCAATATAATACCACCAGTGTTCGGACGGGTCTTTCAAAGCGTTCACAAAAGCGTTATTGCTGCTCGAAAAGAACATCGTCACAATCGTGGACGGCAATGCGATCATCGACATGGTGAAGATGACGGGCATAACGCCGGACTGATTGACCTTGAGCGGTATGTAGGTATTCTGTCCGCCGTAGATTTTGCGGCCGATGACTCTTTTGGAGTACTGCACCGGCACTCTGCGCTCGGCGTTCTGCACATAAATAACAAAAACGATAATCGCGATCGAGATCAACGAAACAACGATAAACAATCCGCCGCCGGCCAAAAACCCGAGCACCCGGTTGCGGATTTTCTCCGCAGCATCGAGTGTGTACGCGTTGATATCTCCGTAAACTTTCTGGGCGTATATGAACAGTTGTCTGGCCATATCGGGAATACGGGTAACGATACCGGCAAAGATAATCAAAGATATGCCGTTGCCGATCCCTTTCTCGTTGATACGCTCACCGAGCCACATGATAAAGGCGGTACCGGCCGTAAACGTCAGAATAATCAAAGCGGCATTGAGCGGTTTGGGAAGATAGTCCGTCATTGCGGTGCGCGTCGCGTAGCAGAAAACGGATGCCTGAAGAAGCGCCAGACCGATCGTCACGAAACGAACGATTCTCTGGATCTTCTTTCTGCCGGTCTCGCCCTCTTTTTGCATGCGCTCCAAAGCCGGGATTGCAACGGTCAGAAGTTGCATGATGATCGAGGAGTTGATGTACGGAGTGATACCCATGGCAAATATCGTCGCGGCATAAAGGCCGCCGCCCGAAATGATATCCATAAGTCCGCCGATTTGTCCCCAGTCCCGAACCAACAAAGTAAACGCTTCACGGTTGATTCCCGGAGAAGGAATCAGTCCGCCAACCATGTAAATTGCCATGATGAGTGCCGTAAATAAGAGCTTTTTTCTTAAGTCCGGAACTTTAAAAGCATTGAGCAAGGTATCGAACAAACCCTTCATCATCATACCTCCAGAGCCGTTCCACCAGCCTTCTCGATCTTCTCTTTGGCCGGACCCGAGAATGCAGCGGCTTTAACGGTCAGTTTTTTGGTCAGTTCGCCGTCACCGAGCACCTTGATTCCGTCGTTGACCTTCGGGATGGTCAGAAGTCCGGTGTTGCCGAGAAGCTCGGCATCGACAACGGTTCCGTCGGAAAAATTCTCCAGATCACCCACATTGATTTCCAGGTAATCCTTCGCGAATCGCGCATTGTTGAATCCGCGTTTCGGCAAGCGTCTGTACAGAGGCATCTGACCGCCTTCAAAACCGGGACGGACACCGCCGCCGGATCTTGAATTCTGGCCTTTATGACCGCGACCGGCGGTCTTTCCGAAGCCGGAACCCACTCCTCTGCCCTTGCGTACAGGTTTTGCGTTTCCGCTTGAAGTCATATCGTTGAGTTTCATGTTGCGTTATACCTCCATCAGACTTCTTCGAACGTGATAAGATGGGCAACACTGTGCAGCATTCCGCGCAGAGCTTCGTTATCCGTATGGACCACGCTCTGGCCGATTTTACGAAGGCCGAGGGCCTTAACGGTGGCACAATGATTCTTGCTGGCACTGTTGGTACTTTTCACCAGCGTTACTTTGAGTTCAGCCATTGTGAGAACCTCCTACTTCTTCATGCTCTCGACGGATTTCCCGCGAAGCCTGGCAACCTGCTCAACGGAGCGCAACGCCTTAAGGCCTTCGATCGCGGCGTTGACGACGTTATTTGCGTTATTGGTTCCCAATGACTTGGTACGGATATCCTTGATTCCCGCGAGCTCGCAGACCGCACGAACGGGACCTCCGGCGATAACACCGGTACCTTCTCTGGCGGGCTTCATGACGACCTTTCCGGCACCGAAAACACCGAAAGTCGCGTGAGGAATGGTAGACTTGCTGATCGGAACCGTGATCATGTTCTTCTTGGCATCCTCGATCCCCTTGCGGATTGCGTCCGGAATTTCCGCCGCTTTACCGAGACCCTTACCGACATGCCCGTCCTCATCGCCTACGATGACCAGCGCCGCAAACCGGAAATTTCTACCGCCCTTAACGGTCTTTGATACACGACCGATATGGATGACCTTTTCTTTGAGCTCCGTGGTATTCGGATCATAAGCCATATTCATTGTCCCTCCTGCTTAGAATGTCAAGCCGGCTTCGCGTGCCGCCTCGGCTAAGGCCGCCACGCGACCATGGTAGATGTAACCGCTCCTGTCGAAAACGACCTCTTTGACGCCCTTATCGATCGCGCGTTTCGCAACCAGTTCACCGACTGCGCGTGCGCCTTCTTTGTTGGCCGCTCCGGATTTGTCCGACTTAATTTCCTTGTCGAGTGTAGACGCCGCGGCCAGAGTTTGTCCGGTCGTGTCATCAATGACCTGCGCGTACATATGCAAATTGCTTCTGAAAACGCAAAGCCTCGGGCGAGCAGGGGTGCCGGCGATCTTTTTACGAACGCGTACATGCTTTCTCCTGCGGATCTCATTCTTGTCCGGTTTATTAATCATGCATCTGTCCCCCTTGTCTTACTTTTTAGCCCCGGTCTTGCCTTCTTTGATTCTCAGGACTTCGTAATTGTACTTGATTCCCTTGCCCTTGTAGGCGTCCGGTGTTCTGAACATTCTGATCTTGGCGGCGGTTTCGCCGACCAATTGTTTATCTGCGCCCTTCACGATGATTTTGTTCGGGGCGGGCACTTCAATCGTAATCCCTGCCGGCTCGGCAAATTCGATCGGATGCGAATATCCGAGGTTAAGCACCAAAACGTTACCTTGCTTTGCCGCTTTATAACCGACACCGTTCACCTCGAGCATTTTCGAAAAACCGGCGGACAATCCGACAACCATGTTGTTCACCAAGGAACGGGTCAGGCCATGGAGCGCCCTTTGATCTTTCTCATCCGACGAACGTTCGACGGTAATGGTGTCTCCTTCAATCTTGACCGTCATATCCGGATGTACGTTCATGGACAACTGCTCACCCTTACCTTTGACAGTAATGAGTTGTCCTTCTTTCTTCACTTCGATCCCGTCCGGGATCTTGATCGGCATCTTGCCTATTCTGGACATCTTTCTCTCCTCCTGCTCTTTAAATTGCGGCGGCGGGGTCATCCCCCCCGTCCTTTCAGAGTAACTTTCGGACGCTTACCAAACGTAAGCGATGACTTCTCCGCCGACACCTAAAGTACGGGCATTCTTGTCCGTCATAATCCCTTTGGATGTCGAAACGATCGCTACACCTAAACCGCCCAGGACATTGGGCATGTTTTCCTTGTCGGCATAAACGCGAAGTCCGGGCTTGGAAATCCGCTTAATGCCTTTGATGACACTTTTACGGGCCGCATACTTCAGCGTAATCTTGATTGTGCCCTGTTTGCTGTCCTCGGTGCACTCAAACCGGCTGATATATCCCTCATCCAGAAGAATTTGAGCGATCGCCTTCTTGATATTGGACGACGGTACAATCACCGTTGCGTGACCTGCCGTGCCGGCATTGCGAATTCTTGTCAGCATATCTGCAATTGCGTCTGTGATCTGCATAAATGTTCCTCCTCGCTATCGTTTACCAGCTGGCCTTACGGACGCCTGGGATCTGTCCCTTGTATGCCAAATCGCGGAAGCAGAGACGGCAAATGCCGTACTTGCGGATATAGGCGTGGGGTCTGCCGCAGAGCTTGCAACGATTGTGTTGCTGCGTCGAAAACTTCGGCGCCTTCTTGGCCTTCAGGATCATCGACTTTTTAGCCATTCTTTTCTCTCCTCCTGCTTATTTGCGAAACGGCATGCCCATAAGGGTCAGAAGCTGTCGGGCCTCTTCATCCGTTTGTGCCGTCGTGACGATAATGATATCCATGCCGCGGATCTTATCCACCGAGTCATAATCGATCTCGGGAAATGTCAACTGCTCTTTGATACCCATGGCGTAGTTGCCGTGACCGTCAAAGGAGTTCGCACTGATTCCGCGAAAATCGCGAACGCGTGGAAGAGAAACACTAATCAGCTTGTCGAGGAAATCGTACATTTTCTCTCCGCGAAGCGTTACCTTGCATCCGATCTTCATGCCCTCACGGAGCTTGAACGCGGATACGGATTTGGTAGCGATCGTGACCACGGGCTTCTGTCCGGAGATGGTCGCCATATCGCGCATGGCGTTCTCGAGGATTTTAGCGTTGTCTCTTGCCTCGCCGACGCCCATATTCAAGACGATTTTTTCCAGGCGGGGGATCTGCATCACGGACTTGTACCCGAAGGCTTCGCGCAAAGCGGGTGCAATTTCAGATGTGTATCTTTCTTTAAGTCTGGACATTCTTTACTCCCCCTTGCCTGAAGTCTTTTTCGTTTTATCGATCTGAGCGCCGCACTTCTTGCATTTACGAACTTTCGTACCGTCCTTGGTGAAATCCTTGGACACACGGGTCGGCTCATTGCATTTGGGGCAGATCAGCATGACATTGGATGCGTCGATCGCGGCTTCGCGCTCGATGATTCCTGCCGGCTGATTCTGTCCTTTGGCCTTCTGATGCTTCTTGACCATGTTGACCTCGGCAACGATCACCTTGCCTTCGGACGGGAATGCCTTGAGGATCTTTCCCTTCTTGCCGCGATCCTTACCGGTGGTAACGACGACGTTATCGTCTGTTTTGACGTGTATTTTGTTAGCCATGGGTCATCCTCCTTACAGAACTTCGGGAGCAAGGGAAAGAATCTTCATATAATCCTTTTCCCTGAGCTCTCTGGCGATCGGCCCAAAAATGCGGGTCCCGCGCGGATTCTTGTCTTCTTTGATGATGACGGCCGCATTCTCGTCGAACTTGATATACGATCCGTCAACTCTGCGCACGCCTGTCTTGGATCGAACGATGACCGCCTTCACCACGTCGCCCTTCTTGACGACTCCGCCGGGGGCGGCCGTCTTGACCGAGCAAACGATAACATCGCCGATATACGCATATCTTCTCTTGGCTCCGCCAAGCACCTTGATGCACATAAGTTCTTTAGCACCGGTGTTATCCGCGGATCTTAGTCTGGATTCAACCTGAATCATGCTCCACTTCCTCCTTCAGCCGCTACCGTAAAAGGCGGTATTACTTGGCCTTCTCGATAATACTAACCAGTCTCCAGCGCTTTTCGCGGGACAGAGGCCGCGTCTCCATGACCTTGACCCGGTCACCGATTCCGCAGGCGTTCTCTTCGTCGTGCGCCTTCAATTTGTATGTTCTCTTGATGATCTTGTTATACAGCGGATGCTTAACATGCTCGGTGACCGACACGACGATGGTCTTGTCCATCTTGTCGCTCGAAACGACACCGATGCGTGTTTTTCTGAGGTTACGATCGCTCATCTGCTTTTCCCCTTTCACTTCTTAGCCTTAAGCTCTTGCTCGCGCATGATCGTCTTCACTCTGGCGATATCGCGCCGAACGGTGTTCAAGCGCAGCGGGTTTTCCAGTTGATTGGTCGCATGCTGGAACCGAAGTTTGAAGAGTTCTTCCTTAAGAGCGAGCAGTTCCTTCGTCAGCTCTTCGCCGGACTTTTTACGAATTTCATCAGCCTTCATTTGCTTCACTCTCCTGTTCCTTCGCAATAAACTTCGTCTTGCACGGGAGTTTATGTCCCGCAAGGCGCATGGCTTCCCGAGCGATGTCCTCGGTCACGCCGGCGATTTCAAAAAGTACCCGGCCGGGCTTTACAACGGCGACCCAATGATCCGGAGATCCTTTACCGGAACCCATTCGGGTCTCGGCGGGCTTTGCGGTTACCGGCTTATCCGGGAAAATCTTGATCCAAACCTGACCGCCTCTTTTGACGTAGCGGTTGATCGCGATACGCGCGGCTTCGATTTGATTGGAAGTGATCCAGCACGGCTCCGTCGAATACAGTCCGTATTCCCCGTATGCCAGGAAGTTACCGCGCGTTGCCTTTCCGGTCATCCGGCCTCTCATTTGTTTTCTGTGTTTGACTCTCTTGGGAAGAAGCATCAGTCTTCGCCCCCTTCCTCGATAATGACCGCCTTCTTCTTGGCGGTGAGGATCTCGCCTTTGAACACCCACACCTTTACGCCGATCCGGCCGTATGTGGTGTTCGCTTCGGCAAATCCGTAATCAATATCCGCGCGCAGTGTCTGCAGCGGAATCGTTCCTTCGTGATAATGCTCGGTACGCGCGATTTCCGCGCCGCCCAAACGTCCGGCGACCTGGGTCTTGATCCCCTTGGCTCCGGCCTTCATCGTTCTCATCATCGCTTGCTTCATCGCGCGGCGGAAAGAAATACGCTTCTCAAGTTGTGACGCGATGCTCTCGGCAACCAGTTGGGCGGAGGTATCCGGAGTCTTGATCTCACGGATATCGACGAAATAATTCTTCTTGAACTTATCGAAAAGCTTCTTCTTGAAATCTTCGATACCGGCTCCCTGACGTCCGATGAGAATACCCGGCTTGGCGGCGTTGATGATGATCATCGTCTTATCGCTGCCCTTGCGCTCGATCTCAATATTGGTGACGCCCGCGTTGAAGCATTCCTTCTTGACAAAGTTGCGGATCTTCTTATCCTCTACGAGGTACTCGCTGAACGTGTTCTTGTCGGCGTACCAACGTGTGTCCCAACCTTTAATGACTCCGACCCGCAAACCATGGGGATTAACCTTCTGGCCCATTCTCGAAACCCTCCTTATTCTCTTTCCTTAAGAACGACCGTTATATGACTCGTTCTCTTGTTGATGCGGGAGGCGGAACCCCTCGCTCTCGGGATAAAACGCTTCAGAATAGGACCCTGGTTCGCGTATGCATCCGCAACATAAAGCGCATCACGGCTCAAGCTGTTGTTCATTACGGCATTTGCCTCGGCGGATTTCAGCGCCTTCGTCAGGACCGGCGAAGCGGCCTTCGGGGTATACAGAAGAATCGCATACGCCTCGTCCAAATTCTTGCCCTTGATCAGGTCGATGACCACCTTCATCTTCTGAGGACTGATCCTTATATATTTCGCAATGGACTTGCCCTGGTCTTTTCCGACCCCGAGGACCTTGCGTTCCTTCTTGCTCAGGAGCTGGGGTTTCTGATTCTGCTTCGCAGGGAAGGCATACTTCGCGAGTATCTCGGCGCGGTTCTGCTCCATAAATTCCTTGCTCATGACTTTCTTTTCCACTTAAACGTTCCTCCCTTCGTCGTACCGCAATCAGCGGGCTTTGGTCGTTTTCTCGCCGGCATGGCCTCTGAACAGTCTCGTGGGAGCGAACTCTCCGAGCTTATGTCCGACCATTTCCTCCGTGATATATACCGGTACATGCTTTTTCCCGTCGTGGACCGCAATGGTATGTCCGACCATTTCGGGGAAGATGGTTGAGGCACGGGACCACGTCTTCAGTACCTTTTTTTCATTGGCGGAATTCATCGCCTTCACTCTCTTTAAAAGAGCGTCCTGAACAAAATAGCCCTTCTTCGTTGATCTGCTCATTTAATGTCCTTCCTCCCTTCGATTACTTTCTGCCCTTGACAATGTATTTGCCGGACAACTTGCGCTTGTTTCTGGTCTTCTTACCCAGTGTCGGTACACCCCAAGGAGTAACCGGGCCGGGCATACCGATGGGGGCTTTACCCTCACCGCCGCCGTGCGGGTGATCGTTGGGGTTCATCACAACACCGCGAACCGTCGGACGAACGCCCATATTGCGCTTTCTTCCGGCCTTTCCGAGTGAAACGTTCTCATGCTCGACATTTCCGATTTTGCCGATCGTCGCACGGCAGAGAACGGAAACCATCCGAACCTCACCCGAAGGGAGACGGATCTGGGCGTATTTGCCCTCTTTGGCCATTAACTGAGCGCCCGCGCCCGCCGTGCGGACCATTTGGGCACCCTTGCCGGGCTTCAGTTCAACGTTGTGAATCAATGTGCCTACGGGGATGTTTTCGATCGGCAAAGCGTTACCGACGACGATGTCCGCCGTGTTGCCGCTAACAACCGAATCTCCGATCGAAAGCCCGTGCGGTGCGAGGATATAGGACTTGGCGCCGTCGGCGTACTTCAGCAAAGCGATAAACGCCGTGCGATTGGGATCGTATTCGATCGACTGAACGGTCGCGGGGACCAGATCCTTGTTTCTTTTCCAATCGATGACGCGGATCTTCCTTCTGCTTCCTCCGCCGATATGCCGAACGGTAATGCGTCCGTATGAGTTGCGCCCGCCGGTCTTTTTCGCCGAAACCAAAAGGGCTTTTTCCGGCTTCTTATCGCTCAGGACGGAAAAGTCGGTCACCGACATCTGTCGTCTTGCGGGAGATGTGGGATTATATTCTTTTACTGGCATCGTTCTTCACTCCTTCACTCAGCGGGCTTACTGGCCGAACCCGAACTCTTCAATGGATGTCTTATACTTCGCGGGAAGTTTTGTTACCTTGCCGCCCTTACCCATAAAGGACGAGTCCTTCGCTTCGGTCGCGATCGTGACAACGGCTTTTTTCCAGGACGGCATTCTGCCGTAGGAGTAGCGCTGCCGTTTCATTTTCCCTTCGAAATTCGCGGTATTAACGGATATTACCTTCACGTCGAAAAGCTTTTCGACCGCATCCTTGATCTGCGTCTTCGTCGCGTTCTTATCGACTTCAAAAGCATACTTTCCGGAAGCGATATTATCCGAGCTTTTCTCGGTGAGGATCGGCTTGATAATGATGTCATGCGGTGTCAGGTTCATACGTATACCTCCTGTACCTTCATGGCGGCTTCCTTGGTGATGACGAACCGGTCATACTTCAGAATGTCGAAAACATTGATCGTATTGACGAGTGCCGTCTTGACCGCCGGGATATTTCTCGCCGATTTCTCGACGTTCGGATTCTTCTCCGCGAGAACGACCAAAGCCGGACCGTCGACCTTCAGCGCCTTGAGAACACCCGCCATTTTTGCTGTTTTCATCTCATCGAAGGACAAAGTATCCAGGACGATAATGCTCTGCGCGCTGAACTTGGTCGAAAGCGCGGATTTCATCGCCAGTCTTCTGATCTTCTTGGGAACCGTATAACTGTAATCTCTGGGTTTCGGCCCGAAAATGATTCCGCCGCCGACATGCTGGGCCGAACGACTCGAACCCTGGCGGGCGCGACCCGTGCCCTTCTGGCGATAGGGCTTTCTGCCTCCGCCGCTGACCTCGTTGCGCGTCTTTGCCGAATGCGTGCCCTGACGACGGTTCGCCAGTTGATTCACGACTACCGTATGCATTGCGGACTCGTTGGGCTCAATACCGAAAATGTCGTCGGACAAGTCGATCTGTCCGGTTACATTCCCGTCCATGTTATATACATCGATTTTAGCCATTTTATGATCCTCCTTCTGCCGGATTATTACGCCTTCACGGACGACTCGATGGAAATCAAGCCGCCCTTCGGGCCCGGGATCGCACCTTTGAGAACGAGGATCCCCCGTTCGCCGTCCACGAGGACGACGCCTAAGTTCTGTACCGTACAATTGACCGCGCCCATATGGCCGGGCAGTTTCTTTCCCTTAACGACGCGACCCGGATCCGAGCCGGGACCCATGGAGCCGACACGTCTGTGATACATCGATCCGTGCCCGCTCGGACCGCCGCTCTGGCCGTGCCTCTTGATGTTTCCGGCAAAGCCTTTTCCCTTGGACACACCGCTCACGTCGACGCGGTCGCCGACCGTAAACATATCGGAGACCTTGATCTCCTGCCCCAGAGCATAATCCGAATCCGTCCTGTATTCGCGGATTACGCGCTTCACCGGGACCGAAGCCTTCGCAAACTGACCCTTGACGGGCTTGTTGACGAGTTTCTCGCGGATATCTCCGGCAGCGACCTTGACCGCCTTGTATCCGTCCTGATCCTCGGTCTTGTTCTGAATCACGAACATCGGATCACAAGCGATCACGGTAGCCGGAATCGCGATGCCGTTGTCGTCAAACAGTTGTGTCATTCCGGCTTTTCTGCCGAGCATGAATTTGGTCATCTCTTTCTATCCTCCTTATGGTTATTGGTTCCCCGGAATTCCCGGGAACATGACCACGGCCGCCCTAAGTCAACTCCGGCGGCCGGTTAAGCCTGCTATACCTTGAGTTCAATGCTCACTCCGGCAGGCATGTCCAACTTCATCAGCGCGTCAACCGTCTTCTGGTTCGGCGCGAAAATGTCGATCAGGCGCTTATGTGTACGCAGTTCAAACTGTTCTCTCGAGTCCTTGTACTTATGGGGAGAACGAAGAATCGTGGTGATCTCTTTCTCCGTCGGAAGCGGAATCGGGCCCGAAAAACTCGCGCCGGTGCGGGTCACAGTCTCTACGATCCTTGCCGCACTCTGATCCAGGAGCTCGTGATCATACGCTTTCAATTTGATCCTGACTTTTTGTCTGGTTGCCATAGTAATACCTCCGTTACCTTGCCGCTTTAACAACCGTGCCGGGCGTTTCTTCTGTACCCGTCAGAAAACCCAGGAGACCAGTTACCGTGCGAATCGCCGGCACTTTGGGCCTGGGCATGTGTTCGTTACAAAACACACGCTGCCAACATGGTTGCGCCCGGATCCGAGTCCGGACTTCTCCGCCGAAGTTACCCGCCGGAACGCGCAGCCCGCGTCACCAACGGCAATCTCCGACTTCATCGCCATACGCGAAAAGTCGCGCACGAAGAAGTATACCTCAATATTTTCTCGAACGCAAGCGCTTTTTCACGGGAAACCAAGATCTTTTCGCACGGCTAAACCGAAATCGCGGGAGATGTCTTATTCGAACCCGGATCCGGAGGAGTCTCCCGCAAGCAAAAAGGCTTGGCTGTATAGAAGGATGCCGTCACCGGCGTTCGGATGAATATGATCCGACATGTACCGGGAAACAGGCTCCGTACCGAATTGTTCCAAGATCCGATCGGTCGGATCGACGAAAAGAAACCCATTTGTTTCGCAAACGTCCCTGAGCGCGGTCGTATACTCCGAGTATAATATACTCTTGTCTTCCGGAAGTAAACGGGTGTATCGATCATTGTCCAACGCCGGCCACGGCGCGACAAAGATAAACTTCGCGTCGGGGTTACCGGTCCGCAAAAGATCAACCGACTCGAGCAGAGCCTGCGCGTAGGCCTCCGGAGTCATCGCGCAGACGGACTCGTCACGATATCGAATGTCGTTCGCGCCGACCGCAATAATAAACAAATCCGCCCTCGCCTTCAGGAGCGCTTCATGATATGCCGACAATAACTGTAGTGAGGTCAACCCGCCGGCAGAAACGGAATAATACTCCTTGTCGATAAAAGCATTGGCAATGGGCTCATACCAGGGATACCCGCCGTTATTGGATCCGGCTGTCAGACTGTCCCCGATAAAGCAGACGGCGTCCGCAGCCTTCAGCGCAGCGATTTGCCCGTTTCCCGCTTCCGTTACTTCCGGATCGATACCCCGCACCTTTTGACGACGGTATCCGTCCGGGAACATGAAATACTCATCCTGAGCCTGCTCGATCGGTACGCTTACACCGAGCATAACGGTCGTAACAAGTTCCTGTACCTCCCTTACCCGTTCCAAATCGTTACTGCTCAATTGACTTCGCAGAGCATCGTTTTCGACGATCTCGTAAATCGGCAATGCCCGGAAATATCCGTCCGGCGTTCCGTGCGTCCACATCGGTACGATCGACGCGCAGACGATTTTCGCGTCGGATGGATCGACGTACACTTTCACGACAGCCGTCGCGTCTCCGTTATAACGGACATAAGAATTCGCGAAATTGCCCGGGCAGTTCACAACGAGGGCTTCGCGCACGGTCCCGTCCGGATCTTGACTGCGGGTGAACTCGATCGGCTGCACGGCGTGAGAATGGTCGCCCAGGATAATGTCCGCTCCCTCCCGCACAAATATCCCGTTCCAGGTCTGCTGAAAAGAATCGGTTTCGTGCGTAAACTGAGAACCCATATGGGGGATCGCGACGATGATGTCCGGCGCAAGTGCTCTTGCGCGTTCGAAATCCGCACTCACCTGCTTTCGGCATTCCTCGAAAAACAGGCTGTCCGGCGCAACGATCAACCGCGTAAGCGTCGGATTCTCGCGCATGAAATACTCCTCCTCATATCCGTTGGATCCGAACGTGTAGGAGAGAAAAGCAATCCGCAACCCGTCCGCTTCGAGTATAAGAACGTTGTCCCTTTCCTCTGCGTTACGATAGGAACCGGTATGCGTCAGGCCGAGACCGTCAAGAATGTCCAGCGTACGATAAGCGCCGGAAACGCCTTTATCCAAAATGTGGTTGTTGGCCAGAGAGACCAGATCAACACCGGCCTCTTTGACGGATCCGGCAAACGAGTCGGGAAAATTCAACTGAAGCGGTAAGCCATCGTCGAAATCCGAGGAAGAATAACCGGCCTTTGGACCGGCCATCGGCCCTTCAAAGATCCCAACCGATAAATCGGCATCCATGTACGGTGCGGCATAGTCAAAAATTCCGGCGAAATCATAATTTCGGGATGCGGCATCGTATGCGGCAATCACCTGTCCCTTAAGAAGAATCATATCTCCGACGAAAGAGAGACAGACCGCGTCGTCGATTCGTTTTTGATCCGATTCGTTAAGGACCGTATGAACAATAGGCACCTCCGGACTTGGCAGGGGACCGGATTTCGGAAGCTTCGGCTCGGCGAGAACCGACAGAAAGACGATCGTGCCGGCCGTGACGACGGCGAGGATCCGATAGAGCAGGTTTCGACGCTCCTGAACTGGATCCTTCGAATAACTCAGCCTTTGAACGGTTCCGTCGATCAATCCGCGAATCATCCGTCCCGACGTATCGTTCCCGAATATAAACAATATGCAGAGCGTCCCGGCTACGGCCGCCGTCAGGATCCAAAAGGAGTTTCCGGCAATCGGAAGTACGCGGGCGGCGATCAGGGTGATAAATCGGTGGATCAGATAAACAGCAAGCGAATTTTTGCCCCAAGATGAGAGCATCGGAACCCGTCGCCGGGGGATCAGCAATAATCCGGCCGTTACAACGGCTCCGGAAATCAAAAAAATCAGGAGGCGGTTCAGAAGGCCGGCGGGGGACGTATAGGTGCCCATGAGGAACTCACCGATGAGGGGCGATCGCGAAATTAATACGACGATGCCGCCCAAACCGAGTGTCAGAAAAAGAACGCCCGACAGTCTGGCTTTCGCACCGGCGTTTTTCAGAAAAGACGAGATCCGTTCCCCGGGAAGAATCGCACCGGCCATGAAGAACGGGAAAAAACAAATGATCCTCGTTATCGTCATGTGACTGCCGATCTGCCCCGAAAAGCCCACAGCCAGTGCGACGGCAATAAGAAATACCGGGATGCCGGGTTTTTTGGGAACAACTTGGGAGAAACAGCGCCAGGCGATCAACGCCGGCAAGTACCAGAAAGAAACATAAGGACTGAAAAGGGAGACCGAAACCCCCTCCGTAAAATAGAAATAGAGAATCGCAATCGTATTGAAAACCGCGTAAGCAGCGACAAGAAATATGATGGACCGGCTTGTTTTCGAAGTGCTTTTCGCGCTCAGATAGCCGGAAGAAAAGGCAAACGCAGGCATATGAAAGGAGTAGATCACGAAGACCATCGAACGAATCACGGAAATATCCTGATACGCATACAACATATGCCCGAATACGACAAGAAAAATCAGGATACCTTTGGCGTTATCCCAGAAATAGAGTCTCCCGTCGTTTTCGATTTGTTTGCTCATCCGCTTCCACCGTGCATGTGTGAATCGGTATATTGATGTAATCCGCGTCCGTATGCCGAATCCGTGCCTACATCGCGTTTGATCTGATCTCCTCGATTTCCGCCCGATCAAAATGATACCCGGATCCGCAAAAGTGACATTCCAGGTTTATTCCCGCCGGATCCGAAGCCAACTCGCTCAAATCCTTGTTGCCGAGTGCCGTCAATGAACGCTCCATCCGCTCCCGACTGCAGGAACACGCATATTGAACCGGACGCCCCGTGAGATAACGAATTTCGGGGTCACCCAGAAACATGTCCAGGATTTTTTCGGGGTTCATTCCCTCGGACAAAAGAAACGTAACGCCCGGAAACCCGCCCGTAGCGCGTCGCTCCAGATACTCGGCGACTTCTTGCCCAGCATCCGGCATTAATTGGATCATGAAACCCCCGGCGTGACGAACGCCCCCGGAATCGACCAGCACGCCGAGGGAAACCACCGAACGCGTCTGCTCCGATACTCCGAGAAAGTGAGCGAAATCCTCCCCGATTTCTCCGGAAATCAGTTCGGTTGAGCCGACATAGGGCTCTTTAAGACCCAAATCGCGAACCACCGTCAATATTCCCTTCCCGACGACCGCCGCGATATCGAGTTTCCCGGGCTCACGATGAAATGTCTCGACGACGGGCTCGATACAGTACGCCTTGACGTTCCCTAAGGAATCGCAAACCGCCGTCATGCCCCGGATCGGTCCGTCGCTTCGGATATTGGTTGTGATCGAATCGTTTTCTCCCTTCAGATTCGCGGCAAGCAACAGGGTCCCGGTCATGAACCGCCCCAAGGCCACCGTAGCGGACGGGGACGTCCCGTGTATTTCCATCGCTTTACCGCATAGGCGGGTAGTGCGGACAGCCAACGCCCGAACTTTTCCGTCCAAGGCCGTCGCCGTGACCTTATAATCCGCATCCAAGTCCTCCGGAGCCCCGGGCGCGTGGTAGAAGTCCCTTTTTATCCTGTTCATGGTCTCAACCTTCCTTACGAAATTCTTCTCGCGACGTACAGGTGCCGAACATCCCGTTTTCGCGCTGCTTGGTCACGATACCCGCCGAAAATCCCCAGCAGTTCGAGATTCCCGAGTTTCAGGACTTCCCGGACCTGCTCCCCGGAATAGAAGCGCTCCGAAACGATCAAGTCTCTTCGGTCATACGTGCCGTTCTCATTCATCGAAAACAAAGTCATGTCCGACCGGCTTACCGCCGTTCTCTTGTCAAAGCGGTTTTCCCAGAACAGCGCATGATCCTCCGAGATATCCCGGTATTGCTGATTTCCGCGAACCTCGCTTAAAAAATGAAACGTCAACAGATCGAAAATCAACAACCCGCCGGGATTCAGGAAATTCCGCATGCTCGAAAATAATCGCCGGAACGCCCGAATATCGGTCAGGTGGTTGACGGTGTCCGTGAGGCTGACGAAAACATCGACGGTACCGAACAAATCCAATCGCGATATGTCCTGACGGATGAACAAGGCCTCTCGTTTCTCCCGAATAAAGCGTTCCCGGGCGACCGACAGCATTCCCTCGGAAAGATCGACCCCGATCACGTCGCAGCCTTTTCGCGACAGCTCGAGCATCGTGCTTCCTGTCCCGCAACCCAGGTCGCAAAGGATCAATCCTCCCCGGTCTCCGTCACCGCCCGAAGGCCCGTATCGCGAAATCAATGTTGCGACACGGTCCGCGATCACGGCCGTATCCGATTCGTGCTGATAGGAATCGTATAATGGGGAAAGAGCGTCATATGCGCTGCTCGGCATCCGGGCATCCTCCGTCAGGTGATGTAATTCGCCGGATTTACCTTACTGCCGTTAACGCGCACTTCAAAATGCACGTGCGCTCCGGTCGAATCCCCGGTACTGCCGCAATACGCGACAGTCTGCCCCGCAACCACAGAATCGCCGACGGAAACAGCAATGGATTTGCAGTGTGCGTACAGCGTCGATACTCCGCCGCCGTGATCAATAACGACATAGTTTCCGTACCCGCTCCCGCCGCTGTTCTGGCCGGACCAGGGTGCCGATACCAGGATGACCGTCCCGTTATCCGCCGCCACAATCGCATTTCCGAGCGTACCGCCGAGATCCACACCGTAATGAAAGCGATTGACTCTCCATATCGGATGATACCGCCAGCCGTAGGCGGAATAGATCGTATAATCCCCGGGATACGGCCAGGTCATCGCGCCGCTGTACGGAGATGTTGTAACCGTATTATTGCTATACAAAGCCGCCTGAAGGCTGGCGATCTCCGCGTCGATCCGTTCGGATTCAGCCTCGAGAGCATCCTCTTTCTTCTTCCATTCGTCCAATTCCGCCTGTTTCGTCCGGAGCGTTTCCTCGGTTTTACCGATCATCGCCTCGAGTTCTTCGAGTTCCGCTTGTTTTTCATCGGCGACCGTTTGCATCTCCTCAGCTTCCTGAAGCGCGTAATCACTCTTCAGTTGAGCATCGTCAACAGCCGCCTGCATCTCCTCCATGATTTGCTGATCCGAGTCGCCGATCAATTCAATGATCTCCATATTCGTAAAAAATCCGGCCAAGCTGTCGGATTCGAGCAGAATTTCCAAAGTGGATTTGTTCTGGAATTCAAACATGACGCTGATCCGCTCGGAAAACTCCGCCTTTTTGACCGCAAGCGTATCCTGCGTCTCAAGATAAGTATTCAAAGCATTTTTCTTGGCGATCAGGGCGGCTGCCAATTGCTCGGCAATCTCCAGATACTGTGCGTGTTGCTCTTCACTTAAGCCTTTGAGTTTTTCCAATTCGGCACTGATCTCACTGAGGTCTCCGGAAAGCGCGTCGATCTTATCGTTCGCCTGAGCCAGAGCTTCTTCGGTCTCTTCCTTTTCTTCTTTTGCTTCCTGGATATCGGAACTCGAAGTGTAAAAAGCAGGAGGTCTTGAGGCGGCAAACGCCTTGTCCGGGATCCACAGCGGGATTCCGGTAATCAGAGCAAAAAGCAAAACGAAAGCGATCAGACGACCGGTTCCGAAACTTTTTCCGATAAACCCCGACCGGTTACGGCCTATTCGATGCATATTTCTCTCCGTCAGACCTTAATGTACTTGCGAACCGCAATGCCGCTGCCCGAAGCGCCGATGATCACGCCCAGCAAAATGCAGATCAACGCGACCCAGAAAGTAAGGTTGTTCACCGGAACCAGTGAGTAATAGCTGGTCCCGGATACGCCCTTCATCATCATATCAAAAAGTTTCGTATACGCCAAATGTGAAAGGCCCCATGCGCACAGCGCACTGACCAGTCCGACGAGCGCGCCCTCGACGATATACGGGAGTCGAATATATCCGGAATTCGCCCCGACGAATTTCATGATAAAAATCTCCGTCGATCGGGCGTAAACGGAGATGCGCACCATATTCGAAATGATGAACAGAGATATGATGAAAAGGACCGCAAACGCGACCAGTGTCGAAATGTTCACCCACTTGGTCGCCGCCGCCAGAAAATGCATAACCTTGCTCTCCTGAACGACTTTCTTGACTCCGGGAAAAGCGGCGATCCTCGTTACGACCTCGTCGGCGTGGACCGGATTTGTCAACTGTATGCGGTATGTGTAGGGCAGATAAGTCTTGTAGTCGAACTCGTCGAGAACGCTTGCGCTGTCGCCGAGATTTTCGCGAAAATGATTGTAGTTCTCCTCCGGCGTCATCTGCTGATAGGCAAGGATAAAATCAGGGGTGGTATCCAGATAATTTCTCACGTTTGTCCGGTGCTCCTCGGTCGAGGCAAGGGTCATATACACCTCGATCGGAGGCTGTTGGCTCACCTTTTTCATGATCGACCGGGCATTCGCCGAGAAAATGAAAAAAGCCGCCATCAGAAGGAGCATTAACAGGATTGTCGTAATTGAGGCGATTGTGACTAACGGATGCCGGACGATCCCCTTAAGGCCTTCACGGATTGAGTTCAAAAATGCTCTTCCGCTCATTTACGACCTCCGGCCGGTGCGGCATCAACGGGATTTTTACGCGCGCAGTAGCCGCTGTCCAGTTCGTCGCGAACGATCAAACCGTCGTCGATCTCGATGACTCTCTTCTTCATTCGATCCACCAGGTTGCTGTCGTGCGTACAGATGATGACGGTCGTACCGTTATGATTGATCTCCTCCAACAAAGCCATGATCGACTCGCTTGTCTGAGGGTCAAGGTTCCCGGTCGGCTCGTCGGCCACGATCAGCTTGGGGTCGTTGACCATCGCCCGTGCGATCGCGACTCGTTGTTGCTCGCCTCCGGATAATTCCTGCGGCATCGCTTGCGCTTTATGGCGCAAGTCGACTACACCCAAGACAATCTCAACCATTTGCGCGAGCTGTTTGGGCGGCATACCGACGATTTCTCCGGCAAACGCAACATTTTCGAAAACGGTCTTGCTCTCGATCAGGCGAAAATCCTGAAAAATCATGCCGATCTGCCTGCGCAAGACCGGGACGAGTGCGGCCTGCATCTTGGAAATCGGAAATCGATCGATCAGAACATACCCGCGCGAAGGTTTCTCCTCGCGGGTGATGAGCTTGATCAACGTCGATTTGCCGGAGCCGCTCTTGCCGATAACAAAGACAAATTCCCCGTCGTCGATCTTGAAACTGACGCCCCGAAGGGCGTCTGAACCGGATTTGTAGGTCTTATGTACGTTTTCAAACCGTATCACGTATCGATTACCTGAACCCCGTTACCAGATATTCTTCGTCGGTCGGGCGTTCTTCTCCTGTTTTTCGAGATAGGTCCGGACCATCGCCGCGAGTTTGAACAAAACGGCATCGTCAAAACTGCGCAAATCCAGCCCCGTGATCTTCTGAACTTTATCGAGCCGGTATACCAAGGTATTCCGGTGAACGAATAATTTTCGGGATGTCTCGCTGCCGTTGAGGTTGTTTTCGAAAAACTTCGCGATCGTCAGCAGCGTCTCGGAATCCAAAGACTCATAGGCGCCTTGCGCGAATACCTCATCCAGAAACATGTTGCACAGCGTCGGCGGCAGTTGGTAAATCAGCCGCCCCAATCCGAGTTTATCGTAGCGCATCACGCACTTCTCGCTCTCAAAAATACTTCCGACACGCAAAGCCAAAACCGCTTCCCGGTATGATTTTGCGACATCCTTCAGATCCGGGGCCGGCATACCGATCCCGATGTTGACGCGGGACATGGATTCGGCGTTCAAATTATCGCGAATGGTATGGCTGAGTTCCTGGACAAACTCGTCGAACTCCCCCTCGATCTCCATGACCAACACGATGGTCTCCTCATCCATCGCGAACGTGTGCGTTGTTTTCGAGTCCGGATAAAGATTCTGAAGGATATCCAGACATTCCGGGCCGTCCGTCCGGGGGATGCGAATGATAAACACGATGCGGTTCATGGTATAAGGGATCTTGAATTCTCTGGCCTTCAGCGGGATATCCCCGGGCAATTCATTTTCCAAAAGAATATTCTTGATGAAGACGGACCGCTCCGTATCCGTGTTCCGGTCCTTTAGAGCCGTCCGGACCCACTGCGCCACCAGTTCAAGGTGGACCCGGTCACCGGGATCCGTTCCGACAATGAATGCGATGTATTGGGTGACATCCCCGTTCAACATCCGGTAATACGTCTTTTCCGAAGTTGCGACAAACATGTCGTCGGATTTCATGATCGCCCGCACCGCCGAATCCTCGGAACCTTCAAGATCCGGCTCCGTACAGGCAATGATCGCACCGGCAGTATCCAGTATACCGACCGTTCGATTCAGGATTCTTTTCACCTCGCGCATACATCTCTTGATCTCTTCCATAATTACCACCCGGAAACCTTCCCGATAAGAGATTTCGACAAACAACACGAACATATGACACAGATGTCCGTATCCAATTAATCTTATACGTTCGGGATTGAACTTGCAAGAGCGACCGTCCGGCGGCGATCCGGAAGATCTTCGAATGAGAACGGTTTTGCGGGGTATCGCTCTTTCGCAGAAAAAAACCGGCCCCCGAAAACGGGGACCGGTCGTTGGTCAGAGTCGTATGGTTAATGTCAGGAAATGATGCTCTGCTCGGTATCCTTGTCGAAGATGTGGACACGGTTCGCGTCGATCGCCAGATCAACGACTTCGCCGACACGGGACACGGAGGTCGTCGGGTCAACTCTCGCGGTAAGCGGGAGCGATCCGCTGACGGTAACATACAGATAGGTCTCGGCTCCGAGCATCTCGACAACGTCGACGTCCGCGGTGAAGGAGGTATCCGGGTGATTGCCGACGTAGGTGGTCTCATCCGTGATCGCCTCGGGGCGTACGCCGAAGATGACTTCCTTGCCGTCCTGCTCGATGACTTCGGGAACGGAATAGCGCTCGGGAAGCTTGATCGAGAAGTTCTCGAAGGAGATGTACACATCGTTGCCCTCAACCTGAACGATCGCGTTGATGAAGTTCATCGGAGGCATTCCGATAAATCCGGCGACGAAGGTGTTGACGGGGTTCTGATAGAGTTCGCTCGGGGAGTCGACCTGCTGGATGAAGCCGTCCTTCATAACGACTATACGGGTACCCATCGTCATGGCCTCGGTCTGGTCGTGGGTAACGTAGATTATGGTCGTCTGCAGTCTCTGGTGGAGCTTGGTGATCTCAACACGCATCTGAACACGAAGTTTCGCGTCGAGGTTGGAAAGCGGCTCGTCCATCAGGAAGACCTTCGGGTCACGAACGATGGCACGGCCGAGCGCGACACGCTGTCTCTGTCCGCCGGAGAGCGCCTTCGGCTTACGATTCAGCAGGTGCTCGATCTCAAGGATCTTGGCGGCTTCGTTAACGCGCCTCTTGATCTCGTCCTTCGGAACCTTACGGATCTTAAGGCCGAACGCCATGTTGTCGAAAACAGTCATGTGCGGATAGAGCGCGTAGTTCTGGAAAACCATCGCGATGTCACGGTCCTTCGGCAGAACGTCGTTCACCAATTTGTTCTCGATGTAGACTTCACCCTCGGTGACATCCTCGAGTCCCGCGATCATTCTCAGGGTTGTTGATTTTCCGCATCCGGAAGGTCCGACGAGAATGACGAATTCCTTGTCCGCGATTTCCAGATTGAAATCACTGACTGCGACAACTCCGCCCTCGAACTTCTTATATACATGTTGAAGGGATAAACTGGCCATGATGAATACCTCCGATAATTCGCCGCCCGGCGGGCAGCGTGATGATTTGATATACAAATAATATAGCACCCGGGCTATATCCTTTCCATATGCCAAAATAGCCAAATGTTCCGTCTTCGATTTGGAAACACTGTCATGGAAATACGTCAAATTGGCTATATTAATGTTTGATTTTTTGTGCAGAATGTCTATTCGCGAAAAGAATACGAAATTGACTATTGAATTCTGCAAATTTATGCACTATTGTGTATAAATATTATCCGGACTGCATGAAATCCTATTCAATCCGCGATCATCACGATGGATGTCTAATCTTTTCATTCTTGGTGTAAAATCAAAATATCGGTAAAACGTTCAAGGAGTGGAAGTAATGAGCAAAATAAAGGTCGGAATTATCGGAGCGACAGGGTATGTCGGAGCGGAATTGGTTCGCGGACTGGCCGTTCATCCGCAGGCGCAGATTGCTGTGCTCACATCCCGAAGTTTTGCCGGAAAGAAATTTTCGGATGTTTATCCTGCCTTCGGGAGCATTTGCGATCTGGAGTTGACGGATCCTGATCCTGAGCAAACAGCGGAGAAATGTGATCTGGTGATCACCGCGCTTCCCCACGGTGTTTCCTCCGTGACGGTCCCGAAACTTTTAAAGGCCGGGGTCCGCGTCATCGACCACAGCGGAGACTTTCGTTATCGGACACTGGCGCCGTACACCGAATCGTACGGGCTCGAACACCCGTGCCCCGAACTTCTGGCAGAGGCGGTCTACGGCATCCCGGAACTTTACCGCGACCGATTAACCGAAGCGAGGCTGACGGCAAATCCCGGATGTTACCCGACCTGCTCGGTTTTGGCACTCGCTCCGTTTCTGCGGCACGGTCTGATCAAGACCGACGGGATCATCATCGACGCGCTTTCGGCGGTTTCGGGCGCCGGACGCAAGGCGGACCTGCCGTTTTCATTCTGCGAGCTCGACGAGAGTTTCAAACCCTATTCGATTCTCAATCACCGTCACACAACGGAAATCGAGCAGGAGTGCTCCATGATCGCCGGGAAGGACCTGAAGGTTACGTTTACCCCGCACTTAATCCCGGTCAAACGCGGCATGTTGGCGACGATCTACGCCGAGCCTTCCGCTTCCGACGGATCATGCGGCGCGAATGCTTTGCGCGAGGCTCTCGAGAACGATTACGCGAACGAACCGTTCGTGCGGGTCAAGAAGGGTTCTGCGCTTCCGGGTACCGGTGCCGTCACCGGGACGAACTTCATCGACATCGCGGTCGATTACGATTCGAGAACCGGGCGCATTAAGATCCTGAGTGCCCTGGACAATCTCGGAAAAGGCGCCGCACTGCAGGCAATCCAAGCGATGAACGCGATGTTCGGGCTTTCGGAGACAACCGGACTTCAGAATATGACATCGGGATTATAGAAATATTCAAACCGGAAGATCACGTGCCGTTTTTTCGAAAAGGACGGCATCGCGGGATACCGGAGATATACGGAGGAAAATGAATTGAAAACACTAAACGAAGCGATCGACACGCTCGGTATGAAAGAGCTCATCGGCAAGGCGGAGATCCTGATCGAAGCGCTTCCTTATATTCAAAGTCTGTCGGGCAAGACGATCGTAATCAAATACGGCGGGAATGCCATGATCAACGAGGAGCTCAAGTCCTCGGTTATGGACGATATCACGTTGCTCAAGTACGTCGGAATCAACCCCGTACTCGTTCACGGAGGCGGGCCGGACATCAGCCAGATGCTTCAGGTCATGGGTATCCCCTCCCGATTCGAAAAGGGCCTCCGTGTCACAGATAAAAAGACAATGGAAGTCGCTCAGATGGTCCTGATCGGCAAAACCAACAAGGAAATCGTGTCGAAACTCGGGCAGAAGGGCGCCAAAGCCGTCGGTATCTGCGGCATCGACGGGCACCTGATCGAATGCGAAAAGCTGTCGCGCGACGCGTCGGGGCAATCCGTCGATTACGGCTACGTCGGTAATATCACCAAAATCAACACCAAGGTCCTGTCGATGCTGGCCGGTGACGAGTTCATTCCCGTCGTCGCGCCGATCGGAGTCGGGCCGGACGGCGAAAGTTATAATATCAACGCCGACACGGTCGCGGGCGAGATCGCGGCGGCCTTGGGCGCGGAAAAACTGATGACCCTTACCGATGTCGAGGGCGTGATGACCCGGCTGCCGGACGGTTCCATGAAAGTCGTACCGGTCCTGACCGAGCAGGAAATTACCGATCTCATCAGCAAAGACGAGATCTCCGGCGGAATGATCCCGAAGGTGCTCGGTTGTCTTCAAACAGTCAGAAGAGGCGTCGGAAGAGCCCACATAATTGATGGCAGAATACCGCACAGCATACTTTTGGAGATCTTTACCGGAAAAGGCATCGGCACGATGATTACCCGGGAAAAGAAACCCTACTTCGACGGAGAAAAAATCTGACACGGTCAATATACAGCGGAAAAGAGGATCGTAAAAATGGAAAAGCAATTGGAATGGACCATGCATTTGGACGACAAATATTATATGAATGTTTTCGGCAAGCGTGTCCCGGTCGTTTTCACGCACGGAAAAGGCGTGTATCTTTTTTCGAGCGAGGACGGGAAATACCTCGATATGATCGGCGGGATTGCCGTAAATTCACTCGGTCACGCCAATCCGCGGCTCGTTCGCGCGATCTCGTCGCAGGCGAAGAAGTTTATTCACTGCTCGAATTATTACTATATCGAGAAGCAATCCGAGCTCGCGCGGAGGCTGTGTGAACTCAGTTTCGCGGATCGCGTGTTCCTCTGCAACTCCGGAGCCGAAGCCAACGAAGGCGCGATCAAGCTCGCGCGCGGCTATTTCTACGGGAAGGGCGCGCCGCGTCCGAAAATCGTCGCCGCGATCCGCTCGTTTCACGGGCGGACGATGACCACCATTGCCGCGACCGGGCAGGAGAAAATGCAAACGCCGTTCACGCCGCTGATGCCGGGTGTCATTCATGTTCCATATAATGATATTACGGCGCTTAGTAAAGAAGTCGACAATACAACCTGTGCGGTCATCATCGAAATGGTTCAGGGCGAAGCGGGTGTTTTTCCCGCAGACATGGCTTATGTTCAGGAAATTCGCAAGGTTTGCGACAAGGTCGGGGCGCTGTTGATCATCGACGAGGTCCAGTCCGGTGTCGGACGCACCGGAACGTTTTTCGCGTATGAGCAGTACGGGATCAAGCCCGACATCTTAACGCTGGCCAAGGGTCTGGCCGGCGGTGTACCGATCGGGGCGGTGCTTGCGAGCCAAGACGCTTCGAACGGTTTTCAGCCCGGCGACCACGGATCGACGTTCGGGGGAAATCCGCTCGCCTGCGCGGCGGCACTCGCCGTACTGGACGAGATCGACCGCAGGAATCTGGTCGGCAAGGCGAAGTCCGTCGGTGCTTTTCTTTCCAAAAAACTGCGCCAGCTCGCCGCGAAGCATGACCTGATCGACGAAATCCGCGGAGCCGGCCTCCTGATCGGGGTCGGGCTGAAAAAGCCGGTCGCTCCCGCACTGAAAAAGGTATGTTTTGAAAAGGGCGTCCTCGTCGGATCCGTCGGGGATCAGACCATCCGCCTGGCTCCGCCGCTCATACTGAGCCGATCCAACGTGATGTCTTTTATATCCGCTTTTGACGCGGCGCTGACCGAAATCGAAGCCGCAATGACGCCGGCCGTCTGAGCCGGATACGGAGGAGTTTTTTATGAAGCATTTCATCGATTTTCACGAAGACGTATCGATTGACGAACTGAAGGCCCTTCTCAACACGGCGGTCGACTTGAAAGCAAAGACAAAGGCCGGCGCTTTCGAGCCGCTTCTGGCCGGAAAATCCCTGGGCATGATTTTCAGCAAGTCCTCGACGCGCACGCGGGTCTCTTTCGAGGTCGGGATGTATCAGTTGGGCGGTCAGCCGCTGTTTCTGAGTTCGGACGATATCCAGCTCGGTCGCGGCGAGACGATTGCCGACACCGCGCAAGTCCTGTCGCGGATGCTTGACGGGATCATGATCCGGACGTTCGATCATCAGGACATCGTCGATCTCGCGCGTTACGGATCGATCCCCATCATCAACGGGCTGAGCGACGACCAGCACCCGACTCAGGCACTCGCCGACCTTCTGACCATCCTGGAGCACAAGGGAGCGCTGAAGGGTCTGAAACTGGCTTATGTCGGCGACGGAAACAATGTCGCCAATTCGCTTCTTCAAGCCTGCGCAAAGGCCGGAATGGATATCTCCGTCGCGTCGCCGCAGGGCTACACCTGTCCGGATTTCTTCGTCCGTCAGGCGCTTTCCGACGCCGCAATCACCGGATCGGAGATCAAGATGACCGCCGATCCGTTCGAGGCCGTAAGCGGCGCGGATGTCGTATATACCGACACCTGGACGAGTATGGGACAGGAAGACGAGAAGCAGAAGCGCGCGGCGATTTTCGCTCCGTATCAGGTCAATGCGGATTTGATGAGCCACGCGAAAAAGGACGCGATCTTCATGCACTGTCTCCCCGCCTACCGCGGATACGAGGTCACTGCCGATATCATCGACTCACCGCGCTCGGTTGTTTTCGACGAGGCGGAGAACCGCTTGCACGCGCACAAAGCAATCCTCGTTCACTGTCTTCTGAGGTGACCATGAACGCGATAAATCCAGTTCCCGGGGTCGGGTCGCCGGAGTCAAGCCCGATGGCCGGCACTCCGGATTCCTTCGGCTCATCGGTCGCCGTCCGGCGCGCAATGCATTGGGAAGCGCCCGCGATCAACCGGTTGATTCACGATTCGATGATGACCTACATCTCGATCGCGGGGATTCGGGAAGACCATCTCGACGCTCTGCGCGAGGGGGTTCCGGAAGTATTGGAAGCCATGCGGACGTCCGTCGTACTGGTCGCCGTCGACGACTCCTCAACGGTTGTCGGAACGGTTCGCCTTTGTTTCCGGAGCGCAGAACACTATCCGGAGGCGGCGATCGGCTATAAGGACGATCATCCGTCCGACACTGCCGTCATGTACCTGACGCGATTTGCGGTGCTTCAAACAAGCCGCGGAAACGGAATCGGCAGTCTTCTGATCTCCGAAGCGGAACGTATTGCCCGATCGGAGGGCGTTCGCTATATTCTTCTGCATACGGCACTTTCAAATGAGACCGTGGCAGGGTTTTATCAGCGCAGAGGCTTTTCGATTGACTCGGTTGATCTGTCCCGCGGCTACCCGAGAGCGCTTTTTATAAAACGGCTGTCCTGAACAAAGGTCTTTTCGCGCGAAAACAAACGGGACACGATCGCTTTACATGCACTCAAAGCATTGTATATGATTTGCTTTCATTTATTACTCCGCGGATCAATTCATTCTACGACTTCTGTTCATACGCTACTCATTTCCCGCCCGGCTTGCTTGTTTCTCATTCCGCTCAGTCATAATTTAGAAGAAAACGGCCGGCTCGCGTAAGCGATACCGACCTCTTCGGATCCTGAGGTGGTTATGAGCGTTTTGCGGGACATTCGAACAGAAACCGGATTGAGTCAGAAAGCTTTCGGAGAGCTTTTTCATGTTGATCAAACGACCGTCTCCAAATGGGAACGCGATCTCAGTCTGCCGGATCTGAATCAGGGATTGAAAATCTCGGAACGGTTTCGAGTCTCGCTCGACCGGATCTATCGCAACCCGCTTTCCTTTTCGACGCTCCGTTTCCCCGTTTACGACGAATACCGGCCGGGACCTCCCGACAGGTCCGTGCTCCGATCTGACGAGACGTTCGACACCAATTATCGGGAGATTGCGTACTACTTAAAAGACGCGGACCCCGGTTCCCGAATGGTCAGCGACCGGGAGATCACGGATGCCTTCATCGTGATGAGGGTTGCCGACAACGCGATGGAACCCCGTTTCTGCGAAAACGACCTCGCGTTGGTCCTGAAGGACAACGAGGAGCGCGATTCCCGAATTTGCGCGGTCTGCACCGAAGACAGCCCCGCACGTCTTTTCCGATTGATGAAACACAAGAACGGGGTCTCCCTGCTTTCCTATAATCCGTCGTACGAGCCGATCTTCGTGCCGCGAAGCGAACTCGACCGGGGAATTACCCGGATCATCGGCCGTGTCGTCGGACTGCGCGGAAAGGTCCGATAACCCCCCCTTAAGCATGAGCCGGATACGCAAAAAGCACCCCGTTTCTGATGAAAGAAGGGGGCGCTTTTTTTGCTTTTGCGTTTGTTTTTCGCGTCGCCCGGCGCTCGTACGAACGCCCGCGCGCTTGAAGGTTTGCTTACTGCGCCGTGCTCATCTTGCGCGCGTATGCCTTTTCGACTTCGGCGGCGATATCCTCCGGCAAGAGTCCGTACATCTTGAGAAGGCCCTCGGGTTTTCCGGATTTCCCGAATACATCTTTCATACCGATCCGCTTCAAAAGGCACGGTGCGGTGTCGGTCAACGCCTCCGCGACGGCTCCGCCCAATCCGCCCAGGATGTTGTGTTCCTCGACCGTAACGATCGCCCCGGTTTCACGCGAGGCTTTTTCGATCGCCGCCGTATCGATCGGCTTAATGGTGTGCATATCCAGTACGCGGGCGTTGATGCCCTTTTCTTTAAGAATTTCGGCGGCCTTGAGGCTCTGTTGAACCATTAAGCCGGTCGCGATAACGGTGATATCGTTTCCTTCACGGATCGTGTTGGCCTTGCCGATCTTAAAATCCGCTTCGTCGCCGTATTCGCCGTACACTCCTTCGACCGAAAGTCGGCCGAGGCGGACGTAGAACGGGCCGGGGGTATTGATAATTTCGCGAATCGTGAGCCGCGTTGAAGCCGCGTCGCAGGGCGAGATCACACGCATGTTCGGGATTGACCGCATAATTGCCAAATCCTCGACGCACTGATGAGACGCTCCGTCCTCGCCGACCGAGATTCCGGCATGCGTCGCACAGACCTTAACGTTCAGGTTCGGATAGCAGATGGAGTTTCTGACCTGCTCCAGGGCGCGCTCGGATGCGAAGATCGCGAATGTCGACGCGAAAACGGTCTTACCGCATGTCGACATGCCGGCGGCGACCGACATCATGTTCCCCTCGGCGATCCCCATGTTGAAATGACGTTCGGGGTATTCCTTCTTAAAAAGCACCGTAAAGGTCGATTTGGACAGGTCCGCGTCCAGAACAACGATATCCGGATCGGCTCCGAATTCTACCAGGGCTTTTCCGTACGCCTCGCGGGTTGCCATCTTCGTCATACTTCCACCTCCAAAGCAGCGATTGTCGCGTCGAGCTCGGCCATCGCCATATCATATTGCTCTTGATTCGGGGCCTTGCCGTGCCATCCGGCATCGTCCTCCATGAAGGAGACGCCCTTCCCTTTATGGGTCCTTGCGATGATCATCGTCGGCACGCCCCGGGTTCTCTCGGCTTCGGCGACCGCAGTCTCAATCTCCGAAAAGTTATGGCCGTCGATCATGATCGTGTGCCACCCGAACGCCTTGGTCTTCGCTTCGATGGATCCGAGGCTCATGACATCGTCGGTCCTGCCGTCAATCTGAAGTCCGTTGAAATCGATAAAAGCCGTCAGATTGTCCAGTTTATAGTGGGCAGCGGCCATCTGAGCCTCCCAAACCTGACCTTCCTGGAGCTCGCCGTCACCCATTAACGCGTAAACACGGTAGGGCGCCTGATCCAGTTTGCCCATCATCGCCATTCCGACGGCGGCGGAGATGCCCTGTCCCAGCGACCCGGTCGACATATCGACACCGGGCACGCAAGCGCGGCAGGGATGACCTTGAAGCATTGAGCCGCACTGACGGAACTCCTTAATCTTGCAGGTGTCGAAAAATCCGCGATGCGAGAGCGCCGCGTATAGTCCGGGAGCGCAATGCCCCTTGGAAAGGACAAAGCGGTCACGATTCGGATCCTCCGGATTTCCCGGGTCTATGCGAAGCTTTTCCCCGTAGAGATACGAGAAAATATCCGCCGAGGAAAGCGAGCCGCCGGGATGCCCGGATTGGGCTGAAAACACGGCCTCAATAGCCAGTTTCCGCACATTCGCTGCGAAAAGCCTCAGTTTCTTTTCTAAAGTCTTATCCATCAGTAGTCCCCTTTCGAAACGATGTATATCACCATATACAGCTGTGCATACGGATGATCTCTCCCTGACTCACATACGCCCGCGGCACCCGTTTACCGACCAGGCAGGTGATCTCGTAATTGACAGTATCCAACAAATCGGCAATTTCATCAACGGGAAGACAGAAATCTTTACCGTTTATTCTTTGCTTTCCGAAAAGAACCGTCTCATCGCCGACCTTTACCGGGTCACCGATATCCGTCACGTCCAGCATGGACATATCCATACAAACGGTCCCGACGACCGGCACCCTTTGTCCGTGAAGAAGCGCGGACGCGCGATTGGAAAGTCTTCTGGCGTATCCGTCCGCATAGCCGATCGGGATCGTCGCGATCACGCTCCGCCGTCCGGCGCAAAATCGTCGTCCGTAGCTGATTGTTTGGCCTTCTTCGACGGACTTCACCAGAACGACCGAAGACTTCAGACTCATCGCGGGGCGCAGATCGATCGGAGTATAAGGATCCGGACAGCCCGGCGGGATCATTCCGTAAATGATCAAACCTGCCCGGACCATGTCGAGGTGCATTTCCGGAAAGCGCAAAATCCCGGCGCTGTTACAGATATGTCGGGTCGGCACGCAGAATCCGCGCGTCCGGAGGATATCCAGCGCCTCCGTAAAGGCCGAAAACTGCCTTTTTGTGTATTCGTCGTCGGGCGTGTCCGCAACGGCGAAATGCGAAAATATTCCCGCAACCGAGATTCCCGGAAGCCGGGATATCGCCATGATCTGTTCAAAGGACTCTTCGGACGGCAAAAATCCGACCCGGTTCATACCGGTGTCGATCTTAATGTGGATTGGTACGGTCTTTCCTTCCGCAGTCGCCCGCTCCGAGAGGGCGCGCGCAAAATCCAGGGAAAAAACGGTTTGCTCCAAGCCCTCCTCAACGATCTCCGGGATCCTCCGGATGTCGGTCTGACCGAGTGTCAGGATCGGCGCGGTGATTCCGCTTCGGCGAAGTTCCGCCGCTTCGTCAACCATGGAGACCGCAAGGCGGCTCGCACCGTTTTCGAGAAGCAGTTCAGCAACCTGAATAGCGCCGTGCCCGTAAGCATCGGCCTTGACAACCGCCGCGATCTCGCAACCGGGGGCGGTGATTCTTCTGATTTCGCGCATATTGTGCGCAAGCGCGTCCATATCGATTTCCGCCCAAGAGCGGCTCGGGAAATTCAGCATAGTTGCTCCTTGTTTAAAGACTAATACCAACCGCAGTCGCGGAATGCCCCGGACAACCCGTCGAGCAGGTCCGTCGGCTGCATATACCGTCGGCCCAGACGTTCGGCGGTAATGTCCCCGCTCAATCCGTGGAAGTACACGCCCGCAACGGCGGCGGTTTCCGGATCAATCCTCTGCGCCATGAATCCGCCGATCAGGCCGGCCAGCACATCGCCGGATCCGCCCTTGGCGAGTCCGTCGTTTCCGACCGTATTAATATACCACAGACCATCCGGTGTAAAAATGGCGGTTTGATGCCCTTTGAGCACGAGAATGACGCCGTACTCGGAGGCAAACCATCCGGGTATCCGGACCCGGTCCGATTTGTCCCACTCGGGCATAATCCTCGAAAACTCTCCGGGGTGCGGAGTCAGAACAGGTGCCGGCAAACCCGAAACTTTTCGATTCAGAAGGGCGCTCATAACCGGCTCGCGGTGTTTTTGCATCATGCTGATCGCACCGGCATCCAGCAAGAGACGCGGTGTATTTTCGATCAACGCCATAAGTTCGGGGGTCACATCTTCCGTGTCCGGATCCAGCCCCGGGCCGAAGACGACGGCATCCGCCTCAGCGGCGATGCTTTTCAATCGGGTGACTGCGTCCCCGGCTGTCTCCGGGCGAACGGAAAAAACCGCCTGAGGACAAGCGTTCAGCATCGGCTCCAAAAGATCTCTTTCGGAGTAAACTCGAACCAGACCGGTTCCGCTTCGGAGACCCGCTTTACAGCACATAACGGCCGCACCGCCCATTCCGGGGGATCCGGCGCAAATCAAGAGGGTTCCGAACGTTCCCTTATGTCCGTCCGCCGGTCGAAAAGGAGCAAGCCCCGACACGAGAGCGGAATTTATGCTCCTGGGAGCACCTTGTCCGGGTTTCATCGGCAATTCACTGTTCATTTTCCTGCCTCCCCGATTTCAGGTCGGAAATAGTATTCGGTAAAGTGGACAGGTCAAAAGGAGTCTCCTGATAAACATAATAATTCAGCCAATTCGTAAAAAGCAGGGTCGCGCTGGATCTCCACCGCATCACGGGATCCCGGGTCGGATCGTCGTCCGGAAAATAATTCTTCGGCATATCGATCGGAAGACCTTTACTCAAATCTCTCAAATATTCATCTCTCAGCGTCCCGATGTCATACTCGGAATGTCCCGTAATAAATATTTGTCGTCCGTGCAAGTCCGATACCGCGTATACACCGCATTCCTGAGACTCCGACAAGATCCGGAGATCTTTATGCGAGATGAGATCCTCCCGCCGGATTTCGGTATGTCTCGAATGAGGAATGTAGAAAACATCGTCAAAGCCCCTGAAAAGTTTGACCGGTCGTGTATAGGTCATACAGTGCGGGAAAATGCCGAACACCTTCTTGGGAATATCATACTTCGGAACACCGAAATGGTAATACAACCCGGCTTGAGCGCCCCAGCAAATGTGCAAGGTGGAATAGACGTGGGACTTGCTCCACTCCATGATCCCGACCAGTTCCGGCCAGTAAGCGACCTCTTCAAACGGCATGTGTTCGACCGGCGCTCCCGTGATGATCATCCCGTCGTAGAAGCGGTCCCGGATCGCGTCAAAGGTCTCGTAGAATTTCAGCAAATGCTCGACGGCGGTATTTTTCGGCATATAGGAAGACGTATACATCAGATCGACGTCGATCTGAAGCGGAGAGTTCGACAGAGCCCGAAGAAGCTGTGTTTCGGTCGCGATTTTATTGGGCATGAGATTGAGGATCAAGATGCGGATCGGCCGGATATCCTGACGAAACGCCCGATCCTCGGGCATCACGAATATATGCTCGCGCTCGAGCACTTCGGTGGCCGGAAGATTATTCTGTATACGTATCGGCATATTGGTACGACACCCCTTTCTCAATCTGATTATGCGAGTCTGCGCAAAGATGTCAAGAAGCCGGGTATTATTTGAACGAACCGGAGAAGCGGGTCCGAATGATGCGCATCCCCCTGTCCCGGCACGGCGGGAGAAAAGCGGCCGTTTACAGTTCTCCGATAAATTCCTGAAGAATCGAGTGATCCGGAACGATCCCCGGATCCACCTCCGGGATCATTCCCAGATTCCGGATTAATTCCTCGGCTCGGTCGATCGCCCTTTTAAGGTCGGCAAATGCTTTCCTCGGGACGGTGCGCTCCATAAAGACCGACGGAGCGATCGTCCCTTCCCTGTACTGATTCAAAGCGTCCAGGATGTCCGCCGCCGCAACGGGCGCGATGACGAGCGCCTCGTACGCGAGAATCGTGTTTATATAAAAATCCGCCTTGCGCAAGTATTCGTCAAAATAAAGCTTTTCGGAGCCCGAGATCATCGGCCAGTAGTCAATGGTCGCGAGCGCGTGCGCGCCCCGGTGACGCCGGTCCCGGACCACTCTTCGCAATAAACGAAAATCGTCGCTTCGGAAAATCGTCTTGTCCGAAACGATCGCTCCGTGCGGCATCAGAAACACGCCGATCCATTCTTCGCGCGGCAGAATTCCGGCGATATCCTCCGCCAGCCCGTGCAGCCCCTCGACGAGTACGATACCGTCCCGTCCTAGGGAAAACGCGGATTCGGGCGATCCCATCTCCCTTTGTCGCGTCTTAAAATTGAAGTGCGGGATCAGTGCCGGCCGGTTTTGGAGCAAATCGCGAATATTTTCGCCCGCCATCACGGTATCGAGTGTGTAGATCGACTCGTAATCCGGACGACCGTCCTCGTCGAAAACAGGGCGGATGACATCATAATAGTTGTCCAGAGAAAGACGGCAAGCGTTCCGGCCCAGTCCTCTCAGACCGGATGCCAAGCGCTCGGTAAACGTCGTTTTCCCCGATGAAGTCGGCCCGGAAATGAATACCGCACGCGTGCGCGGGTGCTCCGCGATGTGGTTGACGATGTTTTCGGTCATCGTCACAAAGTTTTCTTCCGCTTCACGGATAAATAAAGGGAGCTTATTGACTCCCATTTGCATCTCCAGATCCTGCGTTGATAAAATGAGTCTTGAGGAAAGTTCAGCCACGGGCGTCCTCCTTACCGGTCGATATGGTCGGCCAGAATGAACTTGGCGATGATTTTATCATAACCGAGTTGAAGCATACGGACGATGAAGAAGATCAACCCCGGGATAACAAGCGCCAGGACGACTGCTGCCAGGAAAATAAAAACGATATATACCCCTCCGCTGATTACCCCGAGTACTGTGGCAAAAGTGCCTGCGGCCTCCGCGTAACGAAGCGTATGCGCTTCAAGCGTGCTGTTCAGATAGTCGATCAGCGTATCTTTGAGTTCTCCGGGAGCCAGCGTCAACTTCGGCCGCACCCAGGAAATCATGATCAGCATTAAAAGAGCCTGCTTGAGCGCCTGAACGAGAAGGATCGGAATTTTCGCCCATATCGGAAATCTGTAATAGCGAAAACAAATAAAGGGGCACGCGACGAAGAGGATCATAAAAAAAACAAGTTTGGTCGTGAAACTCCCGGTGATCAGAGCTGAAAACTGACCCGTTACGTAATTGAGAAGTATAATGGCATTGATGAATATACCGTATAATATCAGGGAACCGATATGGCGTCTGTTTCCAAAATCAGTGTCGCTCCACTGAACTCCTAAAAACAGGCCTTCCAGATAATCCACTCATCCATCCTCCCAACCAGAAATTATCCATAATTGTAACAGAAATGAATGAGACTTAAAACTCGGGACCTGCGATCCCGCTTTTCATGAAACACTTCATCTCAAACGAAAAGGAACCCGTGCCGCGCACTCGATCAAATCGCGGAATTCGCGCCACTGCGACGGATAGCTCTTCGATCCGGTGCTCCGGAAAATCGTCCCGTCATTGAACGTCACGCTGACCGTCCACTGTTCCGGCGCCGCGGATCCGGCCAGGACGGGCTCGGGGTAATTCGCATTCCAGGATAAAATCCCTGTTTGTTCAATCTGGTCGTACATTTTCGCGACACATTCGGGCGTCAGGGACCGAAGAAAATTATTATTCCATTGGAGGCTGTCATTCCACGCAATCAGTTTCCGATCCAGATAAACGGTCGCGCGAAGGCAGGCTTTTCGATAACCGAAAATCTCCGCTTCAATCCGAATAATATCCGAATAGTCTCTCATTCTGCCCGACGCCCTCCGGCTTATGATCTCCTGACAACTCTTCCGTTAACGTTTATTGGATGCGAATCCCGAAGATCGAGCTCGATCTGGATCCGATAATAATCATATTGCCGAATACGATCGGAGAGGACTCCATGTTCGAACCGGTTGTAATCTCATTCGCGGAGCCCTTGTTGATGATCGTTTGCAAGTAAGTGATACGTTCGCCGTTCTGTCCGTTGACCAGATGCACCTGTCCCAAGCTGTCACACATTACGATGTACGCATTTCCGTCCGCATCGTAACAGTCGACCGGCGAACTCCACGAGTACATATTCATCTCATACGCCCAGACCTGCTCACCGGTCAATTTGTTGTACGCGACCAGACGGTTTCCGCTTCCGAGGCCCTTCGTCTGACAATACGAAAAAATGACCAGATCGGAAATATTCTTCTTGCCGATAATCGGTGTTCCGAGCATCCCGCCGTTGATATCGCCGTTAGGATCGCTCTCATTGTGGGTCCAGCAGGATTGGGATGTCTGCCACACCTCTTCACCGGTCATTGCGTCAATTTTGTACGTGTAAGAGGCGCCCATATAGTCGAGTTCGCTCTTCTGCCAGTCGACCTCCGTGCCGATATAAAGGTACACTCTTCCGTTATCCTCTTCGAGCACCGAAGTAACGTCCGAATCGTCCCTCAGGTTCTTGACCCAAACCATCAGGAACGTATTCAGATCCAAACAACAGAGGTTTCCGGAATTATCCGAAAAATAACCGTAATGGTCGTAAACGGCAAGCGAGCTCTCGATGCCGTAGGAGACGCCCGACAGATTGTTCGCGAGGTAACGGTAAACGACGGTTTCCGGGGCGACGGTGATCCTTCCGGATTCCTTTTCGAAAAAGGAATTCAACTTCAATGAATAGATTAAACCGTTTTCGCTCGGGTAGATGAGCGTATCCGTTTCGGCGTTGATAATCGGAGAAGAATCGCTGCCGTACCAGTTGCGCGGGGCACGCGAATCCTTGCAGGTCTGGAAATGCAGTAGCGTCCCGTCGATCAGGCTGTAGATACGGAAGCCCATCTTCTTCTCCGCTTCGTTGTCCAGCCCCTGTCCGACATAAATCAACGGATAGCCGCGCGGATCGATTGACGGAGTGCCCTTGACCGACGCTCCGATGACGATCGGATCGCGTGTCGGCATCCCGTCGTCGATGTCGAAAAAGTGGATCTTCCCGTCGAGAGCGGCTTGAATTACCTCCGTCAATCCCTGTTTCAGGCGCTTATCGGGATACATGTTCATCTTTTGTTGCAGTTCGTAATCCCACTGCACGGCAAGGGGTTGGCCGGTCCATGCGGTACCGCCCCACCCGCTCATGGCGCCGAGTCTGTTGTACTCCCATACCTGTTCCAGCGTGCCCTCTTCGACGGTCACCGTTCCCCAGGAGGCACAGTTTCGAAAATTATTGCCGCGGAATGTCAGAATACCGGGGACGGTCTGATAATTCAAAGGATCGGTAAAACGGACCGACGGATCCCTTACATATTGCGAGATCTCGGAATCGCCGGAAAACACGATCTGGGTGTTGATTTTAGAAGAAGGAATCAGTTCCGACGACGGTTGACCGATGACCGCTTTCATTTGCGCAGTAGCCGGATACAGGACCGGGTTGTGATACGGCATCTTCTCCGCTACCGGCGGAGGGGTCGGCGTCGCGATGCTGATGCCGCCCGATATAGTCGTTTCGCTTTCTGAAGTGTCGGATCCGGGCCGTGACGTTTGCAACCCTGTCTCTTTCGGATTCTTTGTAATCAGTGTGGATATGACCAATACCGCGACGGCGACAAGAAGGACCGCGGTCAGTCCGATCATGAATCGAAGCGCATAATCCGGCTTTCTCTTGCGTGTGCGATGAAACTGATTGTCATACCGGACATACGGGGCTCTTCTCATAGTCAATCCTCCGGCGAAGTAAACATACCGCGTTTATACTATCACATGAGACCGATAATCTCCAGATTGAATTGACAAGGTCAGTCGGAAGACGGTTCAATCATGTGTTTTTCATGCGTTTCCATTCTTTCAAAACCCGGTTACAAGGTGTTTTCTCCGCTTTGCAGTCCGAATTGCATTCCCTGCTTTTTGAATACTTCTTTTCGAAAAAGGGGATTATAGACAAGATAGGTGAAAAAACGATACGGAGTGCGCAAATTCGTCCTCGGTTCCCAAACCCTTTTAAAAACGGACCATAAGCTGTTGAAGCGGCGCCTGCATTCGAACGCGAGCTCCGTCAGTTCGTCCGCGCTCATACTTTTCGGGACGAAGCTCGAATAGTTGAACCGGTAGTTTTTGTGAAGCCACCATTTCTTATCGTAAAGCATACGCCCTTCCTCTTCCATTTTTGCGTAGAGCGGCGTATTCGGGTACGGCATGAGGATATTGAAGGCGGCAAAGGTGAATTTATTGCGGATCGCAAAATCACAGGTCGCCCGGATCGATTCGGGAGTGTCCCCGTCATGTCCGAGCGTGAAGGCGGCCCACGTCTGAAGGCCCCATTTTCTGAGTTGTTTGATCTCGGAGGAATACATCTGTTTCGCACCGGACCGGTTCGTGTTTTTTTCAATTTCGTCAATACATTCCGGCGATATCGACTCAAATCCGATCACCATGCCGAGGCAGCCGCTCTGAACTAAAAGGCGCATCAGCTCCGGGTCGTTCAGCATGTCGAGACTGCCCTGGCTCACCCAACGGATCCGAAGCGGGATCAGAGCGCGGAAAAGTTCCTTCGCTTTCTGATGGTTACATGTGATGTTATCGTCGACAAAAAAGATCAGTTTTCTCTTCTGCGCCCGGATCTCGGCGACAACGTCCGCGACGGGTCTGCAATAATGACGCGCCTTGAAGTAGACCGACGAGGCGCAAAAACTGCAGTGGTGACTGCAGCCTCTCGAAAACTGCATCAGCGTGATCGGAAGATATCCCTTGTTTTCAAAAATATCCCGCCGCGTGATCACGCCGGTCTGCGGGCATTCCGGCTGAACCGCCAGATACCTCTTCTGAAGCGCTCCTTTTCGGCAGTCCCCGATCATCTCCGCCCAAACCGGCTCCGCGTCGCCGACGATGATGCTGTCGCAATGTTCCGCGACTTCATCCGGGATGAGCATGACGTGCATCCCGCCCATAATGACCTTCACGCCTCTTTTACCGTATTCGGCGCTGATCTCATAGGCGCGCCGCGCGGTAAAGGTCTCGACCGTGATCGCGACCAGATCGGTCGGCTCATCGTAAGGAATCTTTTCCATCCGGTCGTCGTACATGACGACTTCGACATCCGGAGGAGTCAGCGCCGCCAGTATCCCCAATTGAAGCGGTTCCATTCTTCCTTCGTCGACATAGAGGCTGTGCTCGCGCCGCCCGATGTTCGGCTTAATCAACGTCAGTTTCATTAAGTAGCCCTCCGAGCAGTTGTCCCTGTTTGGCGCGGATCTCTTTTCGCGAAATCAGATTGGCCATTATAAACACGAAAAAATTCCACGGAATGAGATGCGCGGGATTTGAAAAGAGCCTCTTGATTATACATCCGATCGAATAAAAACCGGTTCGTATCCGAAGGCACCCGTCCCGAAGTTCCGCGGGCGTCATGTTCGCCGGAATGAAGGCAGTTTCGCCGTACCGATAGCGGTCCGACAGCCACCATTTCTTATAGATCAACCTGTTTTCCGCCTCCAGGCGCCGATAGACCCCGGTTCCCGGCATCGGTATCAGCGGATTGAAGTTCGTCACCGCGAGGCGGTTTCTTACGGAAAATTCGAGAGTCTTTTCGAAAATTTCCGGGGTGTCCCGGTCGTACCCGAAAACAAAAGTCCCGTAAATCAGAAGTCCGTATTTATAGATCCTCCGGACGACCCCGTCATAATCCGGGAAGGATTGATTGGCCTTTTTATTCATGATCCGAAGGCTTTGGGCGTTTAAGGTCTCGAACCCCAGAAGGACCAGAAAGCACCCCGCTTTTTTCATTTCACGCAACAGGTCGTCGCTTCGTGCGACGTCCATGCTGATCTGGCAGGCCCATTTTTTCTTAAGCGGCGCGATCGCGCGAAAGAGCTCCGTCGCCGATTTTTCATCATAAAGCAGATTGTCATCCGCGAAAAAAATAATCTTCTTTTTTATCCGCTTCAATTCTTCGGCGACCTCTGCGGGCGTTTTTCTGCGGACGCCGCGGTACATGGTCTTGACGGAGCAGAAATCGCAATCGAATTTGCAGCCTCTGGAGGTCTGAACCACGGCGACTCCGTGATATTTATGTTTATAGACAGAGCCGTCGTCGATGACCGGGTGAAGCGACCGGCAATCATCCGAAACATATTTCGACTTTGGGGTTCCGGCGAGGCAGTCTTTAAGAAAAACTCCCCATGTATCCTCCGCGTCCCCGATGATCACGGTATCCGCGTACTTTAGAACCTCGTCCGGCATGACCGTCGGATGAAATCCGCCCATGACGATCGTTTTCTCCGGGGTCTTGTATTTTTTCGCGAGAATGTACGCGCGCTTCGCCGTATAGGTCTCGACGGAAAACGCGATGATATCCGCGTCGATTTTTTCCGGCAGTTTCTCAATGCGCTCGTCGATAAAATCAATTTCGAATCCGTCGGGAGTCAGGCTCCGGATGATCCCGAAAAGCATCGGTTTCATCGCGTCCGAGCCACGACGATCAAACATATTCAGGTGAATGAAACAGATCCTCAATTCTCCGTCCTCAACATCAGCGAGGGATAGGAAGGAAGACTCGAAAATCGCCCTTGGCCGGTTTTCTCCCGTTCGTCCCGGGCATGGATTATCAATAATTTCATATCACTCTTCTCTTTTCGGGTCGATTCATACCTCATATTATACTTGTTTTATGTGTGTGCGTCTCATCAAACGGGAGCAGTAAAAAAACCGGAAAGCCGGTTTCATCTGCATAATACTCCCGGTTCGGTTTTACGGATCGCGAGTGGTCTTATTCTGTAAGTGTTCAATCGTTTGCTCGCTTTTTATGTTGACCGTATTCGAATAAATTGCCAGGAATGATCCGGATAAACGCGACCGCAATGATTTAAGGGGAACAAAATCCCGGCCGCTCAAGATGATTACACAGAACTGTTGATGCCTTTGAGTCTATGTCTGATTCTCCGTCTCCTCCGCGAATTTTTCGAGTTTACGGAGGCGGTGATGCATGCCGGATTTGGTGATCGGAGGATCCATCATTTCACCGAGTTCCTTGATGGAAAGACCCGGATTGTTGATGAGAACGCCGGCGGCGTCTTTGAGTTCCTGCGGAAGAGAAGCGGCTTCCGTTCCGGAAAGGAGGGCCTTGAGGCGTTCGCCGCGGCGGGCGCCGGCCTCGGCCTGGCGAAGCGCGTTGGCGGTATCGCAATTGACCATTCGGTTGACTTGATTTCGGATCTCTTTGTCGGTGCGGACATTTTCGAAATTCAGAAGAGAGGTATGCGCGCCGATCATCGCCAGGAAATCGGCTATCTGCGCGCCTTCTTTGAAATAGAGAATATTGCGTCCGTTTCGATGAAGTAAGCCCGGTTCGATGTCTTCGGCGTGAAGGATGAGCATCAGAGCGTGCGCAAAAACCGGATCTTTGACGTGGAGCTCGATCTGATACGCCCGTCGAGGGTCCGATGCAGTACCGCAGGCCATGAATGCCCCGCGCAGGGCGGCGCGACGGATTTTTGTCGAGGAAGTCACATCGTCTCCGCTTGCCTCCGACCGAAAATCGTCGGATAAGGCCAAAAGTTCCCGATGTCCGGACAGATCCGTGACCACAGCCAGATCTGCTCCGGCTTTGCCGACAGGCTGTATTCCGGCGTGGATCCGCCGCTCGCGAAGAATGCGGATCAACCGGTCCGCGCATGGATTCGAAGCGGTTGAAAGTACGCGAATCAAGTCACCGGACTCTCTGCGACCGGAATAAGCGCAGAGAATCATCGACGCGAGTTCCGCGCGGATCTCTTCCTGAGTGCGGAGCGGAATCTTGCCCAAGTCTTTTCGAATGTTTTCGGAAAAACGGACAGAAATAACTGTCGGTTTGCCCTCAATTTCCCCCGGAATCACGCTTACTCCTCCCGGGTCTTCTCCGGATCCGGATTCACAGCCGCAAACCGGGGATCCTTTCCGATATCACGGTGGCGGACTGCCGCATGGATGCCCAGCGCGTTCAACCGTGCACCGAGTTCTTCGGCGATATAGACGGAGCGATGGCGGCCGCCGGTACAGCCGACACCGATCATCAGACGCACCTTTCCCTCGCGGATATAAAAAGGCATCAGATATTTGAGCAAATCCGCCTGACGATCGATGAATTCTTTTGTTTCCGGATAGTTCAGAAGATAGTCCTTGATCTCCTGGTCATGACCTGAGTTCATCCGAAGACGGGTCTCGTAGAACGGATTGGGAAGGAACCGGACATCGTAAATATTGTCGCAGTCGACGGGGATTCCGTACTTGAATCCGAAGGACTCAATCAGCACGGAGATACTCTGCGACTGTGTTCCTCTGGAGATAATCCGCTGGATTTCCTCCCGCAAGGCGGGGATCGCCATCATCGAAGTATCGATGACATGCGTCGCGCGCTCCCGAAGTTCCTGGAGCATCACGCGTTCGCGCGAGATCGCCTCGGACAGCCCGATGCCCGTCGCCAGGGGGTGTCTTCTTCTTGTTTCGCGGTACCGGTTAACAAGGACCGGATCCGCCGCCTCAAGAAAAATGATCCGGTACGGGCAGGCCATTTGTTCAATCTCTTCCATTGCGGCGTCGAGGCCTTTCAGAAGTTCGTTACTGCGGATATCGACAACGAAGGCGAGTTTATCGATGCCATAGCCCTCTCCGCCTTTTCCCTTGATAAATGTCCGCACCAGTTCCGGAAGAATCATCGGCGGCAAATTGTCGATACAAAAATACCCCTGGTCCTCCAGATAGTTGACCGCCAAGCTTTTGCCCGCCCCCGACATTCCGGTTAAAATAATCAGATCCATTTTGTCCCCCTTATGCGTCCGCTGTCCGTTTATTCATGTTTGAACCCGAGAAAACATATTTCCGGATCCAGTGTCACTTTGCTTTGCTCACGAACCGTTCGGATGATATATTTGCTCAGATCATAGATATCCTGTGCCGTCGCTCCGCCCTTGTTCACGATAAATCCGGCATGCTTTACGGAGACTTGCGCACCGCCGATTGAAAAGCCCTTCAAGCCGGCCTGCTCGATCAACGCTCCGGCAAAATGCCCGGGAGGACGTTTGAACGCACTGCCGCAACTGGGCAGATTCAAGGGCTGGGAGGCGGCTCTTTTTGCGTTCAGTTCACTCATACGCATAAGGATCTCCCGCGGATCGCCGCGCTTCAGCGCAATCCATACGGAGAGCACGATGCCGCCTTTTTTCGAAAAACGGCTCTCCCGGTAACCCAGTTCCATCTGATCGACGCGGTAGTCACGGACCTCCCCGTCGGGATCGATCACCCGCGCAAAAATCAGGATGTCCGCCATTTCCGAACAGTAAGCGCCGGCATTCATGCGGACCGCTCCGCCGATACTTCCCGGAATCCCCCCGGCAAACTCCATACCGGCGCCGGCCGCCTTCGCCGCCCGCACGGCGACCGAAGATAACAGCGCTCCCGCCTCCGCGCGAAAAAAGAGCAGTCCGGACAAGTCCGGGATCGGATTGCCGTCCTGGTCCGGGGGAATGCCCGGTAAATCCTCCGGGGTCACCTCCGAAACGTCGGAAAAACGCTCGGCAAAACGGATAACCAAGGCGTCAACGCCCCGGTCGGAGACGACGATGTTCGAGCCGTTACCGATCGTGATATAGGGAATGCCAACAGATTCGGCCGCCCGGATCAGCGCAATCGTCTCTTCTTCGCTTCCGGGCTCCGCCAGTATCCTGGCCGGCCCGCCGACGCGCATCGTTGAAAAGCGTTGAAGACTCTCATCGACACGCAGTTCCCCCCAAGATTCCTTTGCATCTTCCGTCCCGATGACCGCGTCCCTTTGCGTATCCGGCCCCGGTCGAAGAATCGCCCGAAGCCTCCCGATATCCGAATCCGAAATCACACTCATATGCACCTTCTACGCCGGTCCCGGGAATACGCGCGTGACCAGATCCCTGGCCGCATTGTACCCCATTTTCTTGACGCGGTAATTGATTGCGGCCGCCTCGACAATGATCGCGAGGTTGCGTCCGGGTCCGACGGGGATCGTTATGGAAGGGACTTGAAGGCCGAGGATCTCGGTGGTCTCATCGACGATACCCAACCGGTCGTAGGTCTTTCTTTCGTCCCAAAGTTCCAGATTGATGACGAAGTCAATATTCTCCTGCGGCTTCACCGAAGAAACGCCGTACAGTTCTTTTACGTCCAGAATTCCGATGCCGCGGATCTCGATCAGATGCCGGATGATGTCCGGAGCCCGGCCCAGAAGAGTTGTTTCGGAAACCCGTCGTATTTCGACCTGATCGTCGGCGATCAACCGATGCCCGCGCTTTACAATTTCAAGGGCAGTCTCGGATTTGCCGACGCCGCTCTCGCCGAGGATCAGGATGCCTTCACCGTTGACTTCGACCAAAACGCCGTGCATCGAAATGCGAGGAGCCAGTTCGACGTTCAGGTGCTTCACCAGCGAACTCATGAATTCCGAGGTCGCCTGACCGGTCCGAAGAAGAGGGATGCCGGACTTCTTGGCGGCGATGATCATTTCCTTGTGTGCCTCGTGGCCGCGTGTCAGGATCAGGCAAGGGATTTTCTTTTCGAAAAGCGTCGCGATCCTCTTCCTTCTGGACTCGGAGGAGAGTTTATCCAAAAACGCATGCTCCATATTTCCGATTACCTGGATCCGATCCGGGCCGAAATGGTCATAATATCCGGCAAGTTGAAGTCCGGGTCGCGTTACGTCTGCGACGCTGATCCGAATCTGGTCGAGGTTTCCCGGCGAAAAAATCACCTCAAGATCAAATGACTTGATAATCTCGGACAGAAACACACTGTTGTACGCCATGAACGATCCTCCCGTTCTGCTCTGTTGGGTCCTATTGTAATACAATTGCGCGCAAACCGACCGGAAACATCACAAGCGAACCATAATCTCGTGCGTCTTTCCGTCGGTGAAAAGCGGGATGCTCGTCCCGTCGATCTCCTCGCCGTCGCAGGCGATGATGACGCCCTCCGCGGAACGACGGAACTCTGCCGGTTTCTGAATTGCGACATGGTACGAGGCGTTCCCGGTGTTGACCGTGTACTCACACCCGGTGTCCTCCGGCCGGAGGATCGGGTCGATCCGGATCGAATCGCTTCCGAATGACAGTCCAAGGCCCATGAAAAGGCACAACAGAAGCCATGTCGAGGTGCCCGATAATGTCGGTCCGATATTCTCGCCCGTTTCGGAGTTGTTGTACTGGGTACAGAACCTCGGATTGCCGCAGGTCTCGAAGGGAGACTGAAGCGTCCGGTACGGCAGGATGCAGTCGATGACCCAGTACGCCGTTTTCGCGAGGCGTTCGGCGAGTTCGCGACTGTCGACACGCCCCGCGGCTTGCAACATCGCGGCGGCGGCCATCATGTTCGCGTGCTTGAATACCGCGCCGTTCTCGCGGTCACCCGCGTAGTAAAGGGCAACGTCGATCTTCGGTGCGATCTTTGGATAATCGACGCCGGTACAGAGCCGGAAGCCGAAAGGCGTTCTGAGATTCTTGTCCAGAGAATCCAACATGATCGAGATTTGATTCTCGTCGGCACAGTCCGCAAGCACGGACCAACTGAAGGAATTAAGAAAATACGTGCCCGAAGCGCCGTCTTCAATCTGAAGTCCGTCACCGCCGGCGCCGAGATAGGAAAGATTCGGCTTATCCTTCCGGTTGAAAAGAATGCGCGCGAAATAGTCTCCTTTCCAGGCGTTTTTGACCAGTGATGCCTTCAGATTGGCGGAGGCGTTTGTTAATTCAGCGACATAAGAGGTATCACCGAGTTTTTCGAACATCCCGATCGCGGCGTCGAGCGCGACTTTCATCAGAAATCCGTTCATCACCGACTCCGAATATTCGGACGAAAAAGGTACCTCGCCGTATTTTTTACCGGCGGACTTTACCTGTGCGGTATATAACCCGATCTTCTCAGGTCCTCCGACACAGTCCGGATCCACCCGGAGGCAATCGTTCCAGTCGGTACGGTCATTGAGTGGAATGCCATGTCCGCCGACAGAGATCTTATTTGAGTACGTGATGATCGCGCGCAGTGTCTCGGACAGGGGACGCCCCTCTCCTTCTTCGCCCGCGACCGGCAGGACCTTCGCAAGGAAATCATAGTCGCCCGTAAGTTTCAAATACCGGTCGACCGCCTGGAAAAGCCACAGCGCGTCGTCCGACCACCAGCCGGGCTCCTTGCCCTTCCAGTAAAAATTGTGGTTCGCGTATCCGTCGCGGTACACATTACCCGCCCACTCGGAGATGAGATCCCGGACGAAGTCCGTCCGCCCGATGCCGGCAAAATAGTACATCGACGCGAAAATGTCCTGGATCTCGCGAAAACCGATCTCCCGGTAACCCTTCTGCGTCCAGTCGAAGGAACGGGACACAAAGGTCTGATAGAAGACCTGAAACGGCAGGTTACGGTTGACATAGGACTCATAGTTCTTGTCGTCGGAACGGACCTGCAAGTAGGATGCGTATTTCTTCGTAAATTCCTCGACTTCGCGAAGCGTCTCCGGTAAAGCCTCCGGACGTTCGTATGCGCAAAGGAGCGCCGAGAGCTCGTTTTGAACGGTCACGTCTTCGGTAAAGCCGGGATTGACCGCGTCGGTCGAAAGACAGACGAACTGGTCGGCTCGAACCGAGCCGCCGGCGGAAACGGTAAAGGGAGCGGACAGCGCGAAGAAGCCCGGTCCTTTCCGGGAATGACGGCAGGCCAGGTGCTCCAGGTGCTCGGGATTCTCGAGCGTTCCGGAGCCGACAAACTCACTAAACCTCGAGCAGAACCGATCCGGGAAGACCGTGCGGTCCTTTTCGCGGATCATCAGCGTCGAGTAGCGGATATTGCCCTTGGTCCACTTCGGATTCGGGTTAAAGGAGATCGCACGGATCTCGCCCTGGTCTCCGTAAAAGACTTCGGACTGGGCGACGACGGTCGTAAAAATAATATCCTCACGCAGGGCGTGGATCTCGGATGTTCCGAACATGCCGGTGCAGACGAGACGGAGTTTGCGACCGCTGTCTCCGCGATTTTCGATCTCGATCATTTGCGCTTCGGCAGCGAGCGGCAGCCCCGCTTTCTGAGGAAGAAGGAAAATCGTTCTCTTAATAAAAAGGCCGCACTCGAGCTCATATTCGATCGTCGTTCTGTTCTGCGCGTGACGGCAGACCGCGGAGCGAAGTCCCGGTTGGACGGCGCTTCCGGAGTAGAATATCTGTTTTCCCTTCTCGGTCAGATAGAACTGCCGGTTGGCCGGGAAGCCGTTCTCCTCCGGGAGGTAATCCCAGCGGGTCGCGAGCACTTGCGTATCCGCGTGCGAGCGGAAGGATCCGCGGCCGAGCCGGTCGACCACGCTCTTCGGCGTGCTCTGAAGCGGGCGTTTCTCGTTCATCCGGTCACCGATCAATAAGTTCGTAAAGTAATGCGGTCCCGGCGCGGGCGCGGCGGGATCACAGATCAAAACTCCCTCGTCGTCCAGCCGGCCGCCCCAATCGGCCGACGCCGCGGCGACGTCGCGAACGACTTTCTGTTCATTCGCGCTCAATTCCGCGGGTTCAATATCGCTTCCGGCGGTATAGTAACCGCGGACTTTGTCGGCGGAGATGATGATGAGCACGGATTCCTTCTTCGTAAAAGCACGCTCGAAAAATTCGTAGAGTACTTCTTCCTGAAGCAGCGAGGCGATGACCGGGGCATAAACCGGAAGACCGGCGACACCCGCGACGATCCGGTCATTCACCGTTCCGACAAATTGCGCGCTCATGTTCCCCGGTACGGGCACTCTCGGAAATCTTGAGCGCAAGACTTCCTCCGCCGACTTCATGGGGGTACGGGCTCTCTCGTTTCTGTATTTCATAGATGATCCTCCGATAATTGAGTGTTTTTATACAGAACGGCTTTCGCGCGTTCCTCTTTGACATTCGGAAATTATACTTCGGTCGCCCCGCCGCCGGATCCGGGGCCGCTTGCCATCGCCGGCTCGGAACTTCCCGCCCGCTCCGTCAGAGAACGCAGGAAGGTGAGGATATCCCCGATTGCCATATCCCGGTTGAGCTCATTGAGCATCTCGTGGCGTCCTTCGGGATAGAGACGAAGCGTACAGTCGTGACCGGTCGCCCGAAACCATTTGTCCAGGATCTCCGGGCCTTTGCCGTATACGCCGACGGGATCCATCCGGCCCGAGATCAGGAGGATCTTGAGGTCGGGCGCGACCGCGCGGGTCCAATTGCGCGAACCGATCGCACCGATCATCGAAAAGAGATCCGCGAAACCCGCTGCTTTGAACTTAAAAGTACACCCCGGGTCCGCATTATAGGCGTTGACGATCCCGTCATCCCGGGTCAGCCAGTCATTCGCGGTACGCGCCGGCCTGATCCGCGCGTTATAGGAACCGAAGGCGAGTTTTGTCAGAAATTTGCCCCTGCTTCTGGGACCGAGGATCGCGGACTGCATCCGCGCAATCGACCGGGCAAGACCGACGGGCCCGGCTTTGGCAGTCGTCCCCGAAAGAATGACCCCGTCCGATCCTGTCGTGCCGCGTGTTTTCAAATAGCAGGATGTGATAAACGAGCCCATACTGTGCCCGAGAACGCAAAACGGAAGACCGGTCATTCCCTCACGGCGAAGATCGGCGCGAACCGCCTCAAGAACCCGGTCCATATCGGAAAGAAGGAGCTCCACTCCGTCGCGGTCCGCGAAGTATCCGCGGTTTTCCTCCTCCGGCGTCGTCTCTCCGTGTCCTCTCAAATCGAAGGCGTAAACACGGACCCCGGCGGCAACCAAATCTGCCGCCGTCTTCTCATAGCGACGGATGTGCTCGAGCATCCCGTGGACGATCAGAAGCGCTTGCTGCGGCGCATGCTCATCGTCGCGCCAACAGGCGCCTTTCAGGAAAAGCCCGTCCCGCGCGGAACATATCATCGGCTCACGGATCAACATTTTCCACCTCCGGAATCAAGCAATATAAAACTTGAAGTCTACGCCTAATTATAACCTATAAAGCGCGGACAATCTCTCCTCCGCCGAGTACTTTCTCCCCCGAATAAAAAACAATGGTCTGCCCGGGCGTAACCGCGCGGACCGGCTCGTCGAAACGCACTTCTACCGTTTCGTCATCCCGCCGGGATACCATCGCCGGAACAGCCGGCGCCGCATACCGGATCCGCGCCTCGGTGCAAAACGGAAACGAGACCGGGCGGTCGGAGATAAAATTCAGGTGATCGGCAACAAGGCCGCTCGAAAAGAGCTCATCGGAAGGACCCAGCACGACGCGATTATTTTCGGCGTCGGTCGCCGTCACGAAAAGCGCCTGCTCCGCTGCGATTCCGATGCCCTTCCTCTGGCCGACGGTGTAATGAAAAAAGCCCTTATGCTTTCCGAGTACGCGTCCGTCCCGATCGACAAAGTCGCCCTCCCCGATTGAAATGCCGGTCACGTTTTCGATGAAATGCGTGTAGTCGTTTCGCGGAAGGAAGCAAATGTCCTGGCTGTCGGGTTTATCGGAAACGGGGAATCCGGCTTCGGCGGCAATTCTTCGGATATCGGTTTTCGACAGGTCTCCGAGCGGAAAAATCGTCCGGGCGAGCTGCTGTTGGTTCATGCCGAAGAGCACGTAGGATTGATCCTTGTCGGTCCCCGCCCGAAGAAGCTGATACTCCTTTTCCTCTTCGGAGTATTCGATCCGGGCGTAATGTCCGGTCGCCAGAAAATCATAACCCAACTTGTCGACCTCATCGAAAAAAGCGGAGAATTTGATCGTTCTGTTACAGTAAATGCACGGATTCGGAGTCTTTCCGGACAGGTACGCGCGCACGAACGGCTCGATGACCTCCGCGCGAAAAAGGCTCTCCATATGAACGACAAAATGCCGGATTCCGAGCATCGCACAAATCCGGCCGGCGTCCCGGGCGTTATCGGAAATGGCTCCGTCAACGTCACCGGTCTCCTGTTTTTTGAGTTCAGCCCCGCTGAACTCACTCGGTTCTTGCATTGTGAGTTCAGCGGTGAGGCCGGCGACCTCATATCCGGCGCGGACCAGGAGAAGCGCGGCAACCGCGCTGTCTACTCCGCCGCTCATCGCGACAAGGACTTTACCCGGCCTTCCGGAAACCAAACGCGGCATCGCATCGTTCATGATTTTCATCCGTGGCGTTCGTAGTCCGATGTCCGATCTGTCTTCTTTTTTGTCTTTCATGGCATTTCTCCTGTTATTCCGCGCGCAGACTTATCCGGCGATGAAACCCTCTTGTCTATACTACTGAATTTCAGTATCTGATTTCTACCCCCTTTTTGTCCGGTTTAAGCTACCAATGCCGTTTATTTGGACGCTCTTGTCTCATTTCTCTCAAAAAGCAATATAATTATTGATAGAGAGAATGCTTTATAGGTTTCTCAGACTGGTGCGAATGCTTACTCCTTTGTGTTAAGAGGTAATCCGATGAAAAGGCAATTCATTTCTTTTGTCCTGATCTTGATTCTTCTGCTTTCTTCCTGTGGTGCTCCGATCGAGTTGAGCGCGCCTCAGACGACCTCCGTATCCGCGGAAACTACTGCCGACACGAGGATACCGACGGCAGATGAACTGCGCGCAGAGATCGAGGAACTGAAAAAGACCGGAGACGCCCCGGCGCTTTTCGCGAAGGCGACGGAACTTCTGAAACTTGAGCCCGGTGATGCGAATGCCTACCGGGTCGCTCTGGACGCACTCGTTTCTATGTCCGGCTCAAATTTCGATGAAATCAATCGTTTGTTGGAGCAGGCGGTCGAGAATGTCGACGATCCGAAGCAATTCGCGGAATGGGTCAATAATAACCAGCCGAATTATTTAGTCACTATGCCTTTTTCATCCGATGTACCACCTGAACGGTTCAACACCACGGGGATCACACCCGGAAACATCACTAACGCCGCTAAGTACGAGGAGTTCGGGGGCTGGTGGATCTCCGGCCTGATGACGTATCAGGGCGACTATGTCTACATATCGCTTCCCGGCGAAAATTTCGCCATTTATAAAATGCGTGAGAACGGAGAAAATTTCGAACGAATCGGCGATACGCACGGAACAAATCTCAACGTTATCGGAGACTGGCTCTATTTTCAGAATCGGGATGACGAGAGCCGCCTCTACAAGATGAGAACCGACGGATCGATGATGAGCGCGATTACCGACGAGGGCGCGGAGTTTGTCGTCGTGGTCGGCGACCGGGCATTCTATCACAGTTGGGACGACGGGTGTCTTTACGGAGTCAATATCGACGGCAGCGATCGCAAGAAATTGGTCGATTCCGTGGTCATGTTTGTAACCGCCCGGGACGGCTACTTATACTTTACCGAGAAAAGTGAGGACGCCTCGCTGAAACGCATACCGCTCACCGGAGGAGAGCCGGAGGTGATCGTCGAATGCAAGGATCTTCCCTATCTTCTGCGGAATGAAGACGGCACAGAAACTTATATCGATATGCCGGCACCATTTATCCAGACCTACTTCTTTCATGACGGATGGGTCTACTACTATAACGCGAATAATCCGAAGGAGATCCTTCGCGCAAGTTTGGACGAACGAAAATACGAAATTTTCTTTCCCTTTGATATGCGCGTAACGTCCATTAATATTGCCGGCGACTCGCTGGTCATCTCTTTCTGGAATGAACGTCCGTTTGAGAAAGATGGATTCTTCATCAGTGAAGAGATCGTTACGATCGATATTGATACGCGCGAAAAATTAAACCACATCTCAGCCAATACCGAACCGATTCTGGAAGGTCCCGACGGCTGGGTTTACTACTTCGATTATTTCGAAAACTATGCCTGGTACGGGATGAGTCCCGACGGAGAAGTGATACGAATCAACGGATAGTTCAAAAAAGCGCCCAACCATTTCAAATAATACTATCGTCTGTTATTTCAAAAAAGCACCCGAACCGATCCGGTCCGGGTGCTTTTGTTGCAGTTCAGCCCGTTACGTTCGGCCGAAGCCGGTTACATCAGCCCATCACGACCTCGATCCTGTGCTTTTCGCCTTCCTTGAGAACCGGCAA
>CAZCLK010000003.1:0-121410 GCA_964499575.1 uncultured Oscillospiraceae bacterium
GTCATCGCGGCCAACCACCAGACTTTCGTGGACGGCATGTGGATCGCGCGTTTTCTGCCGCGTAAGCACTTCAAAAAGATGTGCTGTCTGGCCGGATCCGATCTGGAGACAAATTACGGTCTTTTAGGCCGGCTGATCATGCGTGTCGGCCGCGGAATTGCGGTAGATCGCTTCGGAAGTCCGGTCCGCGGCCTGATCAAGGCAAAGAAGGAAGTAGAGAAAGGCAACATTATGCTGGTCCATCCGGAGGGCACCCGTACCCACGACGGTATGGTAGCCGAGCTCAAGGACGGAGCCGCGTATATGGCCGTCAAAGCCGGAGTCCCGATCCTGCCGGTATATATCGAAGGCGGCTACGAAGCCTTCTCCCGCCATATGAAGAGACCTCAGACCTGGGATCATGAACATCACCGGAGGAAAAAGGTCGTTGTCCATTACGGTACCCCGCTTATGCCTTCGGACTACGACAATAATCCGAAGAAGATGACTGCGGCGCTTCAGGAATGGATGACTCAGATGGAGAAAAAGGCAAACGGCAACGCGTCCGGGATGACTTCAAACCGCACCTGATGGGCAAAGAAATCCTCACCGTCGTAATTTCCGTGAATTCGGGCGTTTCTGTCCGCCGATGCAATGATTCCGCTCGTTACTTGATAGAAGGAAACAAGAGGATTGCCGAGGTGTTTTCCCTGTTTGTATTTTCCGACCAACGGGATCGCTTTTCTTCTCGGAAGATCTTCCACAAGACAGACCTCCAGAATGCCGTCGTCCGTTAACGATTGAGGAGAAGGATTGAAGCCTCCTCCGTAATAACGACCGTTGCAAATACAGGCGAGACTGAACTGCATCTGTCCTTGGACCGTCTCCTTACCGCCCGAGAGTTCGAAGGAGTATTTCATCCGAAAATCCCAACCTTTGATAAAGCACTTTAAAATCGCGATCGTGTACGCGTTTTTACGTATAAAACTGTTCCGGTTGGTTTTTTGGATATACTCCTTGGCCTGAGCGTTCACCATGGTATCCAAGCCGAAGGACGTGATGTTCACGGAATAACGGCTCTTGTCCGGGAGAAAATTGGATTGTTCGTCATAGCAATCCACACGAATCAGGTCTACCGGCCTCATTTCGAATTTATCGACCGAGGCAAGCACTTTGGCCGGATCTTTGTAATAGAGTTCGGGCAGGACCGTTCTGGCAAAATCATTTCCGGTTCCCATCGGGAGGACCGACATCGGCGTCTGGCCGAAAGCGAGTGCATTCGCGACCTCATGGACTGTCCCGTCGCCGCCGCACGCGAAAACAATCGCGTCCGTTTGATAGCGCCGGGCCGCGTCCGCCGCCAGTTCTCCGGCGTGACCCGGATACTCGGTTCGATGAATCTCGACCTTCACGCCATCCCGTTTCTCAAGATCCCGGATCGCGGCTTCGAGTTCCGTCGCCTTTTTTCTCTCCGCAAAATAGTTCAGTAGAAAAACATAATTCATTGAACACCTCGTTTGCGGTTTATCAATGTCTTTTCCGGTGCGGATTAATACGTTATGTCTGCTCCGAGGTCAGATCGTGGATCAAGTCCACCACATTCTGTATGGTGTTGACCCGTTCGAGTTCTTCGTCGGAAATACGAATGTCAAAAGAACTCTCGAGGTCAATGACAAGTTCATAGATCTGAAGCGAATCAAGTCCGAGATCGTGGACGATCTCCGTTTCGGGCTTGATGTCCGTCGGGGAAAAATCATTCATCTCGGTCACCATACTCATCAAGGTGTCGTAGATGCGCTCTTTTCTCCTCAGCACGGGATCATCGAGCCCGATCCGTTCTCGGGGGTTGCCCGTACTGTCCGGCTCGCCTCTCTGCAATTCACTGGATAACTCGGTCATACTATTTCTCCTCCGTAATTTTTGCGCCTTTTCGCGCGCGCTCTTCCCGGCTGTATTTTTGATATTGTTCCGTTATGAATTCGTCGATTTCCCGAACCAGCGCCGCCAACCGCTCCCGGTCCCCGACCTCCAGCGGATCCATGATTCTCTTCACCAACAGGGTGTGGAACTTCGCGTGCATGCGAAACGCCAGTTTCCCCTGTCGGGTCAGACAAACCCGAACCACTCGTCTGTCTTTGCTGTCGCGGTATCGCTCAACGTAGCCCTTACGGACCAACCGATCGATCGCGACAGTCAGCGTTCCGGTCGTGATCCCCAACCGGGCGGCCGTTTCGCTCATCGCCCGGGCTTCGTACGGACCGATCGCATCCAACGTGTGCAACTCGGCAATGGACAGGTTGGAAAAGTAACCCTTTGACAGAGCTTTTTCTTCCGTCAGCAACACATTGTCGAAAATCCTCAGGAGACCATCGGCAAAATCGGTTTCGGCAGAATACACCGCAAGGTCCCTCCTTCGAATAATTGTATTGCCGATTTCGGCACATACGCTTATTATCTTATCTTTTTTACGATAAAAAAACAATCGGAGACCTTTTTGGATTTATCAGGTATCCTTTCCGGTGTCTTTTCGAACACGAAGGATCTTGCGCGCCAGACGGATCACCGTTCGGGAAACGGGACCCTCGAAGGTCTTTTGAACGTTTTGCAGTTCTTCCCGGATCGCGATATGCTGCGGACAGTGCGACTCACACCGCCCGCACTTTGTACACATCGAAGCAAAGCCCGGGCGCGCCGAAAAAGCGCCCATCGCCTGATAATACTTAAACATCGCCCCTCCGGTCTTGATCAGAAATTTCTCGTTATAACTCGAAAAACAACCCGGAATATTGACGCCGAACGGGCATGGCATACAGTAGCCGCAAGCCGTGCACGGAACTTTTGTCATAGAACCCAATGCCTTCTTCACGTTTTCGAAAACCGCCCGTTCCTCCGCGGTCAGGTGATCCGGCTTTGCTTCGGAAGCGATCCGGATATTTTCGGTCAACTGTTCCTCGGTGCTCATGCCGGAAAGAACAACGGTGACCTCCTTGTGATCAAAAACCCATCGAAGCGCCCATTCGGCCATGGATCGATTCGGATTGGCTTTTTTAAAAGCACGGACAAGATCCGCCGGGACCTGATCGGACAGCGTACCGCCGCGCACAGGCTCCATGACAATCACCGGAATGCCCATCCCGGCGGCTAAAAGGAGTCCGTCCTTGCCCGCTTGATTATTCTCATCCATGTAGTTGTATTGGATCTGACAAAAATCCCAGGGATACACTTCCAGAAGTTCCCGAAAGCCCTCCTTGGATCCGTGAAACGAAAACCCGATGTTGCGGATTGTACCTTTCTCCTTGAGGCTTTCCAGCCAGTCAATCACACCGATATCCTTCATGTGGGTAAACATGGCAACATCCGCCAACATGTGCAATAAATAGTAATCGATGTAGTCGGTCTTCAATCGCTCCAGCTCCGTCGCAAACATCTTTTGAGCGGTCGTGCATTGATGGAGCATATAGACCGGAAGTTTGGTCGCGATATTAATGCGTTCCCGGTATCCGCCCTCAAGCGCCTTACCGAGCATCACTTCGTTACGTCCCGCGTTGTAGACATAGGCTGTGTCAAAATAATTGACACCGTTTTCGATCGCGGTTCGAATCATCGAAATGCAAAGGGGCTCGTCGAAGCCCGCACCCTTGGTCGGCAGACGCATACAGCCGAATCCGAGCGCCGAAAGTTCCCGTCCGTTCTTCATGTTTGTTCGTGTCTGCATATCGTCCTCCGCTATTCCGATTGCCCCATGTCGCTCAACCGTTTGAAATCCGGATTTGTTCCGGTAAAAAGCCCGGTCCGAAGGACCCCGGCATTGTCCGCCGCCCGCTTGTCCATCCGGCCCGTGTCGGCGCACGCGGAGAGCAGAAGATCCGGCCGCAGGTTGCGGCTTGATCCGGCACAAACGAAAATGTCTGCCGCTTCCGTCGACTCCGCAGAACGATCCTCTTCAGCGGGATGCGCCTCAGGGGAACATTTGGTGACCTCAAGGATCAGAGGCTTTAGATCCGCGCGGGTCTCCTTGCCTTTGGCGTGTTTGGTGACCGGGATCTCATCGCGCTGCAGAAGTTCAAAGAGCGCGGCGCAAATGCCCGGAGCCGTAATCCTGTACGTCGCGGCCGTCACGAGAGACATGATGCTTTTCCCGGAGTCAGGAATCTCCCGGGCACCTAAAACACGAAGACCGGGCGGGCAATATGTGTTGAAGCGCTCCGGAAACTCTTGAATATCGATCTTTTCCCGAAAGAAAATATCGACACTATCGTCCGCGGTCGCAATCCCTACGCCGAGCGGCAAAGCGAAAACCAAAGACGGTCTCGGATTATATCCCTGCGTGTAGAGCACCGGTAGATTCGCCCGGCGCAGTGTCCGTTCAAAAGTGCGCATCAAATCAAGATGACCGATGTAGATAATCGGCCCCTCGCGTTCGAATCGAACGCGGACCGGGAACGCTTCCGTTTTGTTCTGTGCCGTGATCGACTTTTCCCGTTCAGCTTGAAGCATGACACACCCCCGACCCGAACTCGGACGCACCGCAAGCCCTGCAACCGGAATGGCACGGAGGCGTAACGATACCGTCAAAGGCTCTCTTTCGCTCAAGAAGGAGATAGTTTTTACGAACACCGGTGTCGATGTGATCCCACGGAAATACCTCGTCCTCCCCGCGCAGGCGATGCGAATAAAAAGGGAGGTTCAATCCGTGATTGCTTAAAATATCCATCCACCGGTCCAACTGAAAGCAATCATCCCACGCATCGAAAAAAAGTCCGCTTCGGTACCCGTCCAACAGCACCGGCGCCAATCTCCGGTCGCCCCGGGACATCACCGTTTCCCATACTGACGTATCCGGGTCATGCCAGGAATATTGAATATTCCGGCTGCGCATGCGCTCGGCCAATGCTTTTTGCTTCCGGACGAGTTCTTCGCGGGTATCCTGCTTTTCCCACTGGAACGGCGTAAACGGCTTCGGAATGAACATCGACGTCGAAACGATGATTTCGAGCCGCCGCTTTCGCTGTCCGGTCCGGGCGACGACGTCAAAATAGAGTTTTTCGATTCTTTTGGCCATGTCGGCGATCCCGAGTACATCTTCCATTGTCTCCGTCGGCAGTCCGAGCATGAAATATAGTTTCACGCGGCTCCAACCTCCTTCGAACGCCAGTTCAAGCGCACCGAAAATGTCCTCCTCCGTGACGCCCTTGTTGATGACGTTCCGAAGTCGCTGGGTGCCGGCCTCCGGCGCGAAAGTCAGTCCGGTTTTTCGCGTATCCGAGACTTGCTCCATCAGACCGAGCGAAAAAGAATCGACCCGCATCGACGGAAGAGAAAGACTGGTGTGGCGCTCTGCGAAAGGCGTAACCAGGGCTTCGGCCAACGGCTTCAGCTGTGAATAATCGCCCGTCGAAAGCGACAGCAATCCGAGTTCGTCATACCCCGTGTTCCGTTCCAGCTCAAACGCTTGCGAAATCAAGGTGTCCGGGGATTTTTCACGGACCGGTCGGTATATAAACCCGGCTTGACAGAAGCGGCACCCGCGCCCGCAACCCCGGAAAAGCTCCATGTAGGAACGGTCGTGAACGATTTTTGTATGCGGAACGATCGGATCGGTCGGAAAGAATACCTGATCCAGATCCGAAATAACGCGTTTACGGATCTTTTCCGGTGCCGATGCGGTTTTCGGACGGACCGCTTCGACCGTTTTGTCCGGTCGATACGTCACGTCGTAGAGTGACGGAACGTACACGCCCGGTATTCCGGCCGCAGCGGAAAGAAGATCATTCCGGGTCATCGGTTCTTGCGATTTTCGGGATTCTTTATACGCATGCAGGAGCGCGGTCAGTTCGACCAGGACCTCCTCCGCCTCGCCGATTACGATCATGTCAAAAAAGTCCGCTACCGGCTCCGAATTATATACGACCGGACCGCCGGCGATGACGATCGGATCGAACTTCCCGCGTTCCGAAGCGAGAAACGGGATGCCTCCGAGATCGAGCATCTGCAGAATGTTCGTATAACACATCTCGTACTGAAGCGAAAACCCGACGACGTCGAATTCCGAAAGCGGCGTCCGGGTTTCCAGCGTGCACAGCGGGATACCGCGATCCCGCATGATCCGGTCCATATCCTTCCACGGCGAAAACGCCCGCTCGCAGTATACATAGGGTATATCGTTCAGCAAGTGATAAAGAATGATCAGGGCAAGATTGCTCATCCCGATCTCATAGATATCCGGAAAGCAATACGCAAAGCGCAAAAAATCGGTACAGCCGTCCTTGTCGAGGTCCAGGAGCACCTCTTCCTTGCGGACGGCGCCCCACTCTCCGCCGACATAGCGCGCGGGGTTTTCGACGCTCAGTAAGTCTGCCCGCTCGATACGGTTTGAAGCGGTTATATTGTCCTTCGCGGATTTATTCATATTCGCCGTCCCCCTCGCGGACCATGCGGATCAATTCCGCCACCTTATCCCGGTCCTTATAGCCGTCCGTTTCGACCGAACCGGACACATCGACCGCGAACGGAGAAAACAGTTCAATCGCCCGCTTCACGTTGTGTGCACCGATCCCTCCGGCGACAATGATCTTCGGATTATCGACGCGCAAGATCCGGGCGGCTTTTTCCCCGGTTTCCCAAGGAAACGGAACGCCCGAACCGCCGTCCCTTTTGTCCGTAATTACATCGAGAAGTAACGCGTCGAAAAGCGCGAGGTCCGGATAACCATTGATCCGTTTAATCACATCGTCGGCATCCGCCGCGCACTGCGGCACCGCGATCCTTTGCCATATTTCGGTCCGCGGCCCGGATTTCTTAATCAAAGCGCCGGCCAAAGACTCCAAATACTCCGGTGTCGTATCAAAATGAAGCTGTACGACATCCAATCCTACCGCATCGACGGTCGCGGCGATCTCCTCCGGCGCGGTTCCGACAAAGACGCCGACACGGCGAATCGAAGGATCAAGAGCCGCGGCGATTTTCGAAGCCTCCGACGGGCTGATACGCCGCGGGGATACGGCAAACACGAAGCCGACGTAATCCGGGAGAAATTCGTTTGCGATCCCGGCATCGACGGGTCTTCTCAGTCCGCACAATTTGATACGGGTCATGAAAATCAGTTGTCCTTTCCCGGTAAACGTGCCTCGAGCTCGGCCTTTTCCTTCTCGTAACCGGGCTTTCCGAGGAGCGCGAACATGTTCTTCTTGTAGGCCTCAACGCCCGGCTGGTTAAAGGGATTAACCGCAAGAAGATATCCGGAGATCGCGCAAGCCTTTTCGAAAAAGTAAATCAGATAGCCCATACAATACGCGTTCATTTCCCGGATCGAGAGAATCATGTTCGGCACACCGCCGTCGACGTGCGCGAGAACCGTCCCCTGAAGCGCTTTGAAATTGACTTCGTTCATGTCCATCCCGGAAAGGAAATTGAGTCCGTCCAGGTTTTCCGGGTCCGCGGGGATCGAAAAGGAGTGCCTCGGCTTTTCGAAATGGACGACAGTCTCGAAAAGCATCCGTCTTCCGTCCTGGATATACTGTCCCATCGAGTGCAGATCCGTCGTGTTGTCGACGCCCGCCGGGAAAATCCCCCGCCCGTCTTTGCCCTCGGACTCGCCGAAGAGTTGTTTCCACCATTCCGTCATAAAGTGATAGCCCGGCTCGTAATTGACCATGACCTCGGTTGTGTAGCCGCGTCGAAGGAGGCAGTTCCGGATCGCCGCATAACGATAGCAGGCATTTTCGGAAAGCGACACGTTACGATATGCCTTGGCCGCGTCCTTGGCTCCGCGCATCATTTCGCGGATGTCGATGCCGGCGACCGCGATCGGCAACAATCCGACGGCAGTCAGAACCGAGTAGCGTCCGCCGATATCGTCGGGCACGACAAAACGCTCGTAGCCTTCCTTGTCGGCCAGACCTTTGAGCGCACCTTTACTGCTGTCGGTGGTCGCGTAGATCCTTTTTCTTGCTTCCTCCCGCCCGTAGCGCTGTTCCATGTATCCGCGGATGATCCGAAACGCGATGGCCGGTTCGGTGGTCGTACCCGACTTGGATATGATGTTCACCGATACCCGTTTGCCTTCAAGAAGGTCCATCAGATCGGAGAAATACGTCGCGCTTATGGAGTTCCCGCAAAAAAGGACCATCGGGCCTTTCCGGATCTTCTTATGGACCGGACCCGAAAAGGAGTGAGACAGTAATTCGATCATCGCGCGGGCGCCCAGATAGGACCCGCCGATGCCGATAACCAGAAGCACGTCCGAATCCTTGCGGATTTTGGCCGCGGCGGCGCGTATCCGTCCGAATTCTTCTTTATCGTAGTTCGACGGCAGGTCCAGCCAGCCGAGAAAGTCGCTGCCGGGCCCGTTTTTCTTATGAAGCATGGTATGCGCCGACTCAACTTGTGCGGCCATACGCCCGATTTCTTCTTCGTTGATGAAGGACATGAGGTTTTGGGTTTGCAGTGTGATCATATTCGTCTCCCGATTGTTTTCTTTGAATCGCTCCAGTCAGTATAGCATTTTCGGGCATGTTCTGTGAATACAAAACGATCCTTGGAAGCCGATGAATTCTTTCGCGGTTTTTCGAGAAAAATCGGATATAATAAACAACAAACACACGATGAAAGAAAGGGAACGACGTGACCGATCCGGAGACCACATACGCGAAACTGATCATCTTGTACATTGTGAAAGAGTTCCCCGGCATTCCTTCGCAGGAGCTGATGGAACACTCCGTCGCGTCGCTTTATATGGATTATTTTACATATATCCAGGCTCTGGAGGAACTTCGCCGGGACCGTCTGCTGCACCAGGCCGCAAGGAAAGGCGAGACGATTCTGGATGCCGGCAGAAGACCGATCGAACGTTTGGATATCACGCCCGAAGGGGAGGTCGTACTGTCCTTCCTTCTCCCGAAAATGCCGGCCGGGATTCGTTCCTATCTGACCGCCGAGACCGGGAACCGGCGTTCGGACAGCCACAGGCGCTCGAACGTTCAGGCGGATTATTCGTCGGACGCAAACGGATCCTTTCGCGTCCGGCTCGTCCTTTCCGACGGCGTCCGAAAAACCGCCGAAATAACACTGACCGTCCCGAGCGAAAAGAGTGCCAAAGAAATGTGCCGGCGCTGGAAGGAATCCACCGCCGACATCTATACCCGGTTATTGCGTTCTCTGTCGCCGGATCTAGAGTAATCGATCACCCAATGCATTAATCTTTCCCGCAAGGGCGTCGGCATAATCGTCGATGCGCGCAAGTTCGCCCTCACCGGGCAATCCCTCGAAAAGAACCGGTTCCAATCGTTCGGCCTTCTTCAGTCCGGAGGTCAGTGTGTCCATTACCTCGGCGACCCGGGTGCCCCAGCCAAACGAGCCCAACAGGCCGATGACGGCGGTCTGCGGCCTCAACGCGTTGGCGAGCATCGCACAGTACGCAACCGCGGGATGCGGTCCGCCCAATACCGTCGGCGTTACAAAAATCATCGCCGCGGCCGTTACCAGATCGTACATCACATTTCCCGACTCGATCGAAAGGCTGTCCGGCCTTTTCCCGAGATCGTGCGTTAAAACCGATATGCCGTGACGTGCGAGCCGCATACACAGACGATCCGCAATTACACCGCAACTCCCGTGCATACTCACGAACGGAATGACGACGGTCTTATCGACCTTGTCGGAGGTCCATTTCATGTACTTTTCGATGATCAGCGAAGGATCGTTCCAAACAGGCCCGTGCGCGGGGGCGATCATAACGGGAGCCAATTGCGCGACGCGCTCCGTATATTTTCGGACCTGGGCCGAGAAAGGCATCATGATCTCTGCAAAATAGGCCCGGGCTGCGCCCTTATTCTCATGGCTGTTCGTCGCGAATACGCGGTCGAAGGAGTAGTGCGAGCCGAACAGGTCGCTGGAAAAAAGAACCCCGGACAGTTCATCAAACAACATCGTGTTGTCCGGCCAATGCGCAAACGGAATCTTCATAAAACGAAGTTTATGGTCCCCCAAATCCAGGACGTCTCCCTCATCGAAAATCTCGAAACGCTCCCTGGGAATGCCCAGATGTGTAACGACCAGTTTGACAACCTCCGCCGTAGCCGCCAGCCGAATATCCGGATATTTTTTCAACAGTTCGGGAAGCGATCCGGAATGATCCTGTTCGGTATGCAGGATCACAATATAGTCGGGGGCTTTCCCGTCCGCTCCCGACAGCATTTCCAGAAAAGACGCGGTAAACTCGGGATCCGCCGTGTCAATCAGGGCGGTCTTATCCTTTCCCTTCACCAGATACGCGTTATAGGTTGTCCCGTGTTTGGTCGGCATCAGACAGTCGAACATTCTTCTTTGGGGATGTTGGATGTCGATGCAGAATATACCGTTGTGGATGGTCTGAACGCTCATATTTCCCTCCGATCGGATGATGTTTTTATTGTACTCATTCAAAAAAGAAAGGGCAATGCTTCCGGACGTCTTTCGCCTTGACCGGAAACGCTCCCGGCTCGTTTCGAAGCGGGACGGAAGTCACTCGTCCGACAAGCAAAAAGAGACCGAATCCCTTTGCGATTCGGTCTCTTTCCTGATCCGTTTGATCTTTCTTGGCGAAGCAAAGTCACCGATACAGGAGGGATATCGATAAATCTACATCGGGCTGAAAGCGTCTTTTGTCGCACCGCATACGGGACAGGTCCAGTCGTCCGGAAGATCTTCGAACGCTGTTCCGGGAGCTATCCCACTATCCGGATCACCCAGTTCGGGATCATATTCATAACCACACAGGTCACACACGTATTTTTGCATTTCTTGAAACCTCCGATTTGTACTGATTTGATTATATGATGAACTCAACCCGAATTCGTGACAGGTTTGTTACGAAAATAAAAGCAAATCAAATACAATTCGGCCTATTCGATATATTCGAACTCAATATCGTACATTCGGACAGTATCGCCTTCTTTTACACCGGCCGCCTTCAACGCTTCAACGATGCCTTTTTTGCGGATCATCCTCTGAAAATAAGCCAGGGATTCGGGATCATCAAAATTTGTCGAACCGGTCAGGGACAAAGCGAGTTCTCCTTCTACGACATAGGTTTCCCCGTCCTTGTTGATTGAAAACGGCATGGTCTCCTCCAAAGTATACCGACGCTCTCCGCCCGTTTTCTGTACTGCGACGGATTGCGGGATGTCGGGAAGCATCACGGCGACCTCCCGCATTAACTCCTGCGTGCCCTTGGCCGTCGCCGCGCTGATCGGGAACACCTTAAAGCCCCTGCCGCGCATTTCGGTGACGAAGCGAAGAACGGATTCCTCGTCGGCACCGTCGATCTTGTTCGCCGCAATGATACGCGGCCGGGTCTCGAGATCCGCCTTGTAAAGTTTCAGTTCCTCGCTGATCCGTTCAAAATCAGCGATGGGGTCTCCTTCGGCGGTGATATCGACGACATGGATTAAAAGACGGGTCCGCTCGATATGACGGAGAAAATCCAGCCCCAGTCCCGCGCCCCCGCTGGCGCCTTCGATGATACCGGGGATGTCCGCGACGACAAATTGCGTGTCATCCGCATATACAACACCGAGAATGGGTTCGAGCGTGGTGAACGGATAGTCGGCAATTTTCGGTTTGGCGGCGGAGATCACCGACAACAGGGTCGACTTGCCGGCATTGGGCAATCCGACCAGTCCGACATCCGCAATCAGTTTCAGTTCGATTTGCAATTCAAATTCCTCGCCGGGCATCCCGATCCGGGCGAATCGCGGCGCTTGTCGAACCGAATGAACAAAATGAATATTCCCGTGGCCTCCCCGGCCGCCCTTTGCGATAATGATCTCCGCGCCGTTTTCGGTCAGATCCGCGATCACGGACTGCGTTTCGGCATCGTTGATTACTGTTCCTACGGGCACTTCGATACAAAGGTCCGCTCCGCCCCTGCCCGCCCTTTTCTTGTTCTTGCCGTCCTCTCCGTTTTCGGCGTGAAATTTGTGCTTGAATCGGAAATTCTTCAGCGTGGTCTGCGATTCGGTCGCATGAAAGATGACGTCACCGCCTTTACCGCCGTCGCCCCCGTCCGGGCCGCCGTTCGGCACGTTCTTTTCGGTATGGAAAGACACCAGGCCGTTCCCGCCGTCGCCCGCCTTGACGAATATTTTCGCTCGATCAATAAACATTTCTCTCTCCTTATGCCGTCGGGAATCAAAAGAGGCCGTTCCGACAAAATCATTTCATCGGATCGAGCCTCTTAACGGATCAATGTGGTTACTTATCTTATTCCGCCGGGTAGACGCTGACCTTCTTGCGGTCTCTGTCCTTGCGCTCGTATTTGACAAAACCGTCGATCAATGTGTAGAGGGTATCGTCCGACCCGATCCCGACATTGTTTCCGGGATGAATCTTGGTTCCTCTCTGACGAACCAGGATATTTCCGGCAACCACGGGTTGTCCGTCGCCCTTCTTCGCACCCAATCTCTTGGACGCGGAATCACGGCCGTTCCTGGTCGATCCCATTCCCTTCTTATGCGCGAAAAGCTGTAAGTTCATCTTAAGCATCATCAACACCTCCAACGTGTCATCGCTACTGCTCTGCTATTTTGATATGATTACCGCCGTAATCGTCCCCGTCCGTCTGCTCGAGGAGAAGAAAACCTTTGCGGATCGAGGCCATGATCCATTGCGTCTTACTGTCCGGACCCTTGTCCAACTCCCCGCGCGGGATCGTGATCTGCGCTTCCGGGATTGAATACTTCCCCTTCGGTTCGCGCAGGGTATAAAACCCGGAAAGGCCGCATAGATCTTCAAGGGAAGCGATCGCGGTATAAAGCAAGGTGGATGCCGACGCACAAACGATGTCGTTTCCGCTGTCCGCATACCCGGCATGTCCCCGGATACTCATCTTCTCGATCAGCCCTTGATCAGACACCCTGAAAGTAACGGTAATCATTTCAATGTTCCCGACTCTTATACGGCTTTGATTGCCGTAATACGAACCTTTGTATAAGGCTGTCTGTGGCCGTTCTTACGACGGTACCCCTTCTTCGCCTTATACTTCATGATATCGATTTTCTTGTTCTTTCCCTGCTTGACGATCTGTCCGGATACCGTCGCCTTCGCGACCGCTTCACCGGCGCGCATTCCGTCATCGTCCGATACGGCCAAGACCTGCTCGAACGTAATATCCTGCCCGTCTTCACCCTCAAGCTTCTCGATGAAAATCTCATCGTCAACGGAAACCTTATACTGTTTCCCGCCGGTCAAAATCACTGCATACATGTTGCGTTTCCCTCCTGTTCATCCAGTCTCGCTGCGTAACTCAGGCATCCGAAAATTCGGCATTTGGGCCCGGCGCATGCGGTCACCCGAAAAGGATATCACGCAACCGGTGGGATGTCAACGAAAAAAATCCCGAAAGATCGGGATTTTCGGTAAAGCAAATGTCCGGTACGGGAACGCAGGGTTAGATCTTCAGAACCGATGCGCCCAACTCAACGGACGCCTTCAAACGAATATCCCTGCCGGTCTTTGTATAATCGCCCGACATCCGCTCAAACAGGAATTCCGCCGCCGTACGCCCGATCTCCATGATCGGCTGAAGGCCGATCGTCAACTTGGGGTGATAGATCCGGGCGATCGTCTGGGTCTCAAATCCGACGAAAGATATGTCCTCGGGAATTCGTTTCCCCGACTCGTTTAAATATCGGAGCGCTCCGAGCGTCAGGTCATGGCCCGCGGTAAAAACAGCCGTCGGAGGATTCTTCATGGAAAGCAGACTGCGCATTCCAACGTAGCCGCTCTCTTCGGCGATATCGATCATACTGCACAACTTCGGATCAGGTGTTATCCCGGCTTCGTTCAGCGCCCGGTTATAGCCGGCGACGCGGTCGTCGGTCGTTCGCACTCCGGGGACACCTACAATCAAGCCGATCCGTTTGTGACCGTTTTGGATCAGGTGCTCCGTGACTTCAAATGAGATCCCTTCGTTATCGATCGTCACGCTGTCATAGCCGCTATCCTCTACGCCGACATCGATAAAGACGATCGGAGTATTCTCCGATTCGACTCGAAGCAAATCTTTCTTACGAACATTGATCGGTTGCATAATAATCCCGTCCACCTGCTTGTTCATAAGAAAGTCCAACTTCATTCGGGCGCCGTCCGGATCCGTCTCCGAATAGTCGCAAATGATGGTGCTGTATCCGTGTTGATAAAGCTCTCTGTCGATGGATGAAAGAACGGATACCCCGTAATAGTCGGCAAGGCTGGGGATCAAAACCCCAACGGTCATCGACCGGCGAGTCTTCATGCCGCGGGCAACCGCGTTGACCCGGTAGTTCAGTTCCTCGATGGCCTGTTCGATCGCGATGCGGTTGTCTTCAAGGACATTGCCGCCGTTGATCATCTTGGATACGGTGGCGATCGAAACGCCCGCCCGCTTAGCAACATCTTTGATGGTCGATGGCATAGAAATTCTCCGTTCCTTTGTTGTCCGACGGTGTCCGAAACACCGGTGCTGTCCCGTCGAACACTTATTCTGTCGCTGAACTAGCCTTTACATAATATCTTTTCCCGATCAAACACGCAAGCCCGCGTCGCCTCACCACGAGACCGGGTCAGATGAACGCCAGTATAACATAGAGCACGGAAGCCATAACCGCGGGGAGAAAAAGCGTGCCGCTGATCCTTCGGACCCGTTGACGGAACCAATCCGCGCCGATCAGAAGAAGGATGAAGAAAAGCGCCAACAGAAACAGCCACGCCTTCATCGACAGAAACGCCGCGAGCCACATCGCAATGAAGGGCACGAGAAGGATACCGCGAAAGCGCCATGCGGACAGAAATCCACGGCGGTGAGAAGCCGTTTTCTCATTCACGGTATAGAACATATCAATTTTTTGGCAAGCGGCAAGGCAAAGGATCAACAAGGCGGCCGGAATCGCGAAAAGCAGAACACGGGGAAATTCGATGAAATACCGGAAGGACACCAGATGAAGTGAAACCATCAGAAATATCCCGAGGATAAACAATGAAGAAACCAGAAGCGAAAGAAGGAACCGGGAGCGGTTGACCTTGTCGGGGGCGGCCATCTTGCGAATATGCTTCAGATAAAAGAGCGTGGCGATGCATAATGCCAGTACCGGCCACAGCGCGGCGGCGACCGCCGCATAACGGGGAACGGCGATCATCAGGACAGACAAGACGACCCCGTACGCGACGGAAACAGGGACGAGGAGTGCGAAGAGGTACTTTTCGGAGCGCTCGATCTTACTGTAGAGCGACAGTTCTTTGGGCGCGGCGGATTCTTTTACCGGCTCCTTGGGCATGACGCCCTTGATCGAACTCATGGTTGAAATGGTGGACAGAAAAAAGAACAGGCCGGCCGCAAGCATGGCCATCGGAGCGATTTTCAGAATCTGATTGACAAAAATCATGCCCCGGACATCCGGAATCTCCGCCTTATCGGCGAGCATATAGTTCGAAATATATTTCGCGAGATTGCTCTGGACATCGGGGAGTACGGGATATATCTGTTCATCAATAACCGGGTCGCCGGTCAACTTATTGAGGCTCATGTAAATTTTCGCATCCGGAGAAATACGCACCCCGGACGAGAACAGCCCCGGGGATTTCAATTCGCGGGTAAGCACAGCATCCTCTCCGGACAAGAGTTCGAACAGCGCGATTGTATCCGTCCTTTCCGCGTCGAAAATAGCGATCGAATCATCCGCTTCGTGCCGAACCGCTCCGTCTGACTCCCCGGTCATCAGCTCCCTGGGCATCAGCAAAATCAGTTGCTTGATCAACGGCTCGCGGCTCGCGCAGTCCAATGCGATCCGCGCGGTATCTCCGTATGCAACAAGGATGACGTGTTCGAGTTTTTCTCTTCGCGCGAACGAGCGGACTTTATCCGCCAGACGATCCGAATCGGATCCTTCCGTTCGAAGAAAATAAGACTCGAGTCCAAGCCCCGAAAAAACACTCAAATACTCGGATTCCGGAAAACGCGCATCCGCTGAAGACACACACAAGACGCCCACCGAACTGCCCGAGTTCGGCCGGCCGCCCGTATACATGGAAAAAAGCATCGAGAATAGAAGAACCACATCGGCAACGATTAACAGAACCACTCCGGTCGTGCGTACGGTCGTTTTCTCGATCATATCGTATCCTCCGATTTTCTTGACCCATTATATCATGTCCACTCAAAAAGGAACCGCGATATGCGGTTCCCTTTGATAATATCTTGATCACCGGGGCAACGCCCGAATAAAGCGATACCGCCCGACTACGAAAATGACGACGAAAATGATATTGATTCTTCGGCTCGGAACAAACCGGAAGATAACGCTTCCGACGGATGTTCGTCCCGGTTGTCTTCGGAGCGGTCGACCGGGGAGAGCCGGTCACCCCGCGCTTCGGCGGGCATCGATTCACGGTAGTGTTCGAGCGCTTCATAGTACTTCTTCAGGACCGCCTTCGATAATTCCTCCCGAAATGCGGAGTGGATCGGATGAACGATGTCCTTAAACTCGCCGTCCTGGATCCTTCTGCTCGGCATCGCGATGAAAAGACCGTTGGCGCCGTCGATCACCTTAACGTCGTGAACCACAAACGCATCCTCAAAGGTAATCGATACGATTGCCTTCATCTTATTTTCCGGTGTCAGTTTCCGAATAATGATACTGGTAATGTCCATTTTAATGCCTCCGTCAAGAACAAACGTCGTATCGGAATTTCAAAAAATGAATATTTCGAATCAGTTTAGTATTTTACAGCAAAAACAGATAATTGTAAATATTTCTTATGGTTTCCACGGACAAAAGGAGGTTTATGTCCTCCGAAAACCCGGATTATTCGAAGAGGATGACTTCTCCTATTGCGTTTTTTGTATGAAAAAGGATAATGGAAACGGTACCGGGGATGAAGTCACTCATCCGTTATCCTTATATTGATAATCCGGATCGACGAGGTATGTATGCGACAAACAAGCGAATTTGACCCGAACCAGAGAGAGCCCGATTCAAATGACATAACAGAGGCTTCCGGGCGCGATCCGTTCCTTTCGTCCGGTCCGGAAAAGGGCGCGGGGATCTTTTTCGTCGGTATCGGCGGGATCAGCATGAGCGGGCTCGCCGAGCTTTCTTCGCACTACGGGTACCGGGTCGGCGGCTCCGATATGCACGGATCGCATCGGATCGATCTGCTGAAACAACAGGGCATCCCGGTCTTTATCGGTCATGATGCTGAAAATATCAAGAGTTTCAAGCCGGATCTTCTGGTGCACACCGCGGCGATTCTGCCCGGAAACACCGAATTGGCGTTTGCGCTGGAACACCATATTCCGGCTGTAACACGCGCGGAGTTTCTCGGTCACCTGACCCGGAGCTTTTCGAGCGTCATCAACATATCCGGGACGCACGGAAAAACCACGACGACGTCGATGTTGTCGCTGATTCTTATCGAGTCGGGACTGGACCCGACCGTTCACCTCGGAGCCGAATTTTCGGCCTTCGGCGGCACCGTAAGGCTTGGCGGCGATCGCGCTCTTTTCGTGTCCGAGGCGTGCGAATACCGGCGTTCTTTTCTCAGTTTTCGATCGACGACGGCCGCGATTACCAATATCGATTACGATCACGTTGACTGTTTCAACAATATCGATGAGGTGATTGATATCTTTTCTGAGTTTTCGGACCGGATCGACGACCCCGGCTTCCTGGTCATTCCTGCGTTCGACGCCAATACGGCTCTGTGCTTCGAGCGGATCCGGAATCGGCGGACCGCTTCACAAAGACCGATGCCCGCGATTCTGACAACCGGCATCGAGGGGGATGTTTTTGCCCCGTCCGGCCGACACGCGGATGTCTTCGCGAAAAACATCGTCTACCGCGATGGCTTTCCGGAGTTTGATGTTTGGGATCACGATGATTTCTACGCGCATATCGAACTGCATGTCCCCGGAAAACACAATATATATAATGCTTTGACCGCTATCGCCTGCGCGACGGTGAACGGCGGGACGCCCGAAGGCGCCTCGCGGGCGCTGAATCGCTTCACGGGCGCAGAAGGACGTTTTACCGTGAAAGGGAAATTCCGCGGAGCGACCGTGATTACGGACTACGCGCATCACCCGGCGGCCGCCCGGGCGACCTTGCAGGCGGCTTCACAGCTTCCGCACAACAAGACCTGGCTTGTTTTCCAGCCGTTGACGTTTAATCGGACCGAGAAACTTTTCGATGACTATGTATCCTCACTGCTCGCTTGCGAACATGTTATATTTTCCGAGATCTTTTCGGACCGTGAAATCAACCCGGGAACCATCTCCTCGTCCATGCTCGCGGACGCGATCAACAAGCAAGGCGGACACGCCGAATATTATGCCGACAAGAAAGACATCCTCGAAAGGCTTGAATCTCTTGTCGGCAAAGATGACCTGGTCCTGTTTCTCGGCCCGGAGGACATCCGGGACCTTTCAAACGATCTGAAACTAGACTGACGGATCCCCGGCAGCCGCTCCGGCGGGTTCCCCGCTGTTTTCCTGCACCGGCAGTTCTTCGGAGGTTTCCCCGGACACGATTTCCCGGCCTTCTGATACGTAAATGGCCTCGAACTCGTCGCTCTCGATTTTTTCCTTCTCCAAAAGACGGGCGGCGACGATATTCAGGAGCGCCTTTTTCTCCGTAAGAAGCCGGAGCACTTGAGCATAGGCCTCATCGATGATGACCTTGACTTCCTGATCAATCTGCGAAGAAATATCCTCGCTGTATCCTTGAACGTGACCGTAGTCCCTTCCGAGGAAAATCTCGTCCTCGCTTCCGAATACGAGGTTTCTCAATTTATCGCTCATGCCGTACTTTGTGATCATACTGCGCGCAACGGAGTTGCAGTGCTGAAGATCCGATGACGCCCCGGTGCTGATCTCGCCGAATGTCAGTTCCTCCGCGGCCCGGCCGCCCAAGGAAATCATAATTTTGTCAATCATCTGCTTGCGGGTTGTGTAGTAGATATCCTCATCGGCCCGATGCGCGGTGTATCCGCCCGCTCCGCCGGCGGGAATAATCGACACCCGTTCAACCTTGTCCGTTTCCGAAATCGCCCGAAGAACGATCGCGTGACCGGCCTCATGGAAAGCGGTCAGCCGCTTTTCCTTATCGTTGATGACTCTGCTCTTCTTCTCAGGGCCGATCATGACCTTGAAGGTTGCCTCGGTAATCGTTTTATAATCGATTTCCTTCATGTTGTGCCGCGCCGCCAACAAAGCGGCCTCGTTCAGCACATTGGCGAGATCCGCTCCGGTAAAACCGGGCGTATTTTTCGCAACGTCCCTTAAGTCGACATCGGAAGCGATCGGCTTGCCTTTGGCATGTACTTTGAGTATTTCTTCGCGTCCTTTGATATCGGGAAGCATGACAAAAACACGCCGGTCAAAACGTCCCGGGCGAAGAAGCGCCGGATCCAATATATCGATACGGTTCGTCGCCGCGATGATGATGACCCCTTCATTCGGGCCGAATCCGTCCATTTCAACCAGAAGCTGATTGAGCGTCTGCTCGCGTTCGTCATGTCCGCCGCCGAGCCCGGCTCCGCGATGTCTGCCGACCGCGTCGATCTCATCGATGAAAATGATGCACGGAGCGTTCTTTTTGGCATTGTCGAAAAGATCACGGACCCGACTCGCGCCGACGCCGACGAACATTTCTACAAAGTCCGAGCCGGAGATTGAAAAGAACGGAACCCCCGCCTCACCGGCGACCGCTCTGGCCAACAGGGTCTTGCCGGTACCGGGAGCTCCGTGCAGAAGGATGCCTCTGGGGATTTTGGCTCCGACCTCCGAGTACTTTTTGGGATTTTTCAAAAAATCGACGAATTCCGAAAGTTCGGCCTTCTCCTCATCCGCACCGGCGACATCCGCGAACGTCACGTCATGTTTACTGGGGTCGTGAAGCTTGGCTTTACTTCGCCCGAAACTGATCGCACTTTTACCGTCGCTCTGAGAACGGGAAAGATAAAACCACAGAAAAACTCCGACCAGGATCACCGGGACGACAATCAAAAGAATATTAATGATTACGCTGATGTCCAACGGTTCGATATAGTCGAACTTCTGTATTTTCCCGTCCGCTTGGGCTTTTTGTAAAAACTGTACGACAGACTCAATGGACTCGCTCGGAATCTCTTTGCTGACTTTGATCGTCTTGCCCGATACGTCGTCGTAGCTGTACTCGATCACGGTTCCGTTCAATACGACCGTATCGATTTTGTTCCCGGCGTTATTGATCGAATCGAAAACCTCGGACAGGGTCATCTGTTCCTGTCCGGAATCGTTGAAAAACATCCAGGCGACGATGATAATCATCATCAAAAGAGCGACATAAAGAAATGCCCCGCTGATCTTTTTGGGGGGGTGTGCAGTTGTCATTTGTTACCTCCGTCTGATTCCATTATCCAAATATCCGATAAATTCCGGTATTTCCCGGCATAGTCCAATCCGTAGCCGACGATGAACTCATCCGGGATGACCATGCCGACATAGTCTGCTTCGATCTGCGTCTTTCTACGGTCCGGTTTGTCAAATGCCACGCATAATTTGAGACTTCTGGGATCCTTGGTCATCAGCAGTTCCTTCAGATGCGAAAGCGTTAGGCCGGAATCAACGATATCCTCGACGATCAGGACATGTTTATCGTGAATGTTGATGTCAAGATCCTTAATGATCTTCACAATCCCCGTGCTCCGGGTGTTTTCGAAATAACTTGAGACCGACATGAAGTCAATGATGATGGGCATATTCAATTGGCGAACCAAATCCGCCATAAAAATAAACGAGCCTTTGAGGATCCCGACAACGACCAGTTCCTCATCTTTGTAATCGGCGGATATTTGCCTTGCCATCCGCGTGACCATTTGATTGATCCGGTCTTTATCAATAAGTATTTTACCGAGGCTGTACGCCATAATGCTCCTTTCGGGTCGGGTTGGGACGCCGGCTTATCCGGGTATGATCGTAACTTTGCATATCGGCGGGGCGTCTTTGTCGAAAAGCGACCCGATTCCAAGTCCGTCCAGGAAACGGGCGTTTGATAACGCATCCGTAAATCCCGTTGTGTGGACGAATCCCGGGACCCAAAGAACCGCATGGTCCCGGACCGCTACTATCAATCCGCGTCGAAGGATCGCCGGCACCTTCCGATCCGTTAAAAATCGGCGGAAAAGCTTTCCCCCGGCACTTCCGGCCGGCCGTATATGATCCTGCGGACGGGGCTTCCGGAAGGTCACGCCGTCGATTTCCCGGACCGGACAATACCATGTCCGATTATTATAAACTACCTGCGCGGGATTCTCAACGCTTTTCAATTCAACCGAAAACAACCGGTTGCCGCTTTTTTCGGAGATGACACCGATGGTTTGTTCCAACATGTCCGTCGAAAGGACGACCCCGGCATCTTCCTCCTCTCCGAGGACCAGAAACTCCCGGTCCAGACACCGCGCAACAGACAATTTGCACCCCGGGCAGTCGGCCGGTGCCCCTTTCGGATCGAAGAACAGGGCCCGGTTCCGATCCGCGAAAAACAACACGCCGGCATGCATGCCCGCGATTCTTTCGGAGGACAGGGATAACGATCGGTTGCTCCGTCCGTCCGCAGCCAACGCCATGACCTTCTCGACCTGATCTTTAGGAAAGTCCGTCGTATCCCCGAAACACTCCGAGAATAGGCGCCGGACCAGACGGGACGATAGCGAAGGGTGAAGGGCCTCGAGGAATTTACCGGGTATCCCAGTAGCGCCGGGAGCAACATCGATCCGGTTCGCCTCAAAAAGTTCGCCGACCACCCCGTCAAAGTAATCTTTATCCGACCCGAGAAGATCCGCTACGGAAAGCAGAGCATCGACCGGGTCTTTCGAGGAAGTCTCCCGGATCAGCGGAATCAGGACATTGCGCCATTTGTTGCGCGTATAATCCGTCTCCGAATTGCTTGCGTCGATGCGAAACGGCACGTTGTGATCCCGGTTGTGCTCCAGAATCCGGTCCTTCGACGCAAAAAGGATCGGGCGGATGATCCGTCCGCGGAGCGGTCTCATGGCGCAGAGCCCGTCCGGACCGGTCCCCCGGAAAAGATTAATCAACATCGTTTCCGCGCGGTCCTCGCGCCGGTGCGCAACGGCGACGCGAACGCAAAGACCGTCTTTTTCGAGGCGTTCCGCCACTTCATCAAAGAATGCGTAACGCTCGTTCCGTCCGGTCTCCTCCAACCCGAGCCCCTGCGATCTCGCCATCAAGGCGATGTCTCTTTTTCGCGAAAAGAAAGGGACTCCGCGACGCTCGCAATACAACCGCACCAATTCTTCATCCGCATCGGATTCCTCACCGCGAAGTCCGTGATTCAGATGCGCAACAACAATCTTCGGCAGGCCCGCGCTTTCGCCGGTTTGCCCGTCCGACTCATCTTTAGCCAAAGAAAGAAAAATATCCAGAAGGCACATCGAATCCGGTCCGCCGGACACGGCGACCACAACCGCATCGCAGTCCAGTAGATGATTCTGGGCGATAAACGTACGACACTCATCCGGAAGCGACATCGGAAATCCTCATATTCTTACGATCGATCACTCGACATACTGGCCATAATCACCGAAAACGGCTCCATCATCCTCTTCAAACATATCCAGCGGCGCGGGCGGGGTTTCCGGAATGAAAACGCCCCGGGGATCCGGATCCTCCGGCTTCATCTCCTCGATAAACATCGTCCTTTTCGGGACCCATTTCAGGTGAATGGATCTCGTGGGGCCTTGCCGGTTCTTGGCGATAATGATTTCCGCGTCTTCCGAATCTTCGTCCTCGGCACTTGATTTGTAGTATTTCGACCGATAGATAAAGATGACAACGTCCGCGTCCTGTTCGATTGCGCCGGAATCGCGAAGATCCGAAAGGATCGGCTTATGGTCATCGCGGTTCTCGGCTCCTCTGGATAACTGTGAGAGCGCGATAATCGGTACTTCCAGCTCTTTTGCCATGATCTTCAACGAACGTGATATCTCCGATATCTCCTGCTGGCGATTGCCCATGCTCCGGCCGCCGGCTGGTGACATCAATTGCATATAATCGACCACGACGAGATCGAGGCGATTTTCGCTTTTCAACTGACGGCACTTCGCCATCATTTCGATCGTATTGATACCGGAACGGTCATCGATGAGAAAGGGCGCCGGCGAAATCAGCGACAGCGCCGTGGCGATCTCATCCCACTCCTCATTCGATACACTCGCGTTTTGCAGTCTGAACGTGCTGATTTTCGCTTGAGACGACAGAATACGGTTGCCGATTTCTTCTTTGGACATTTCCAAACTGAAGAAAGCCACGTTGGTGTTATACAAAATCGCCGCATTGGTCGCGATGTTTACGACCAGGGCGGATTTGCCCATTGCCGGCCGGGCGGCTACGATGATCAGACTACCGGGCTTCAGACCTCCCGTAGCCTGGTCCAACTTCGGGAAGCCCGTGTGAACGACTCTGCGGTCTTTCTTTCCCTTGCTGATATCCATGATCTCCTTAAGAGTTCTCCGCAAGATATCGTTAATGCTTTCAAAACTCTTCCCGGACGGATTTTCGCGAATCTCGGACAGCCTCTTCATGGCGATATCGACCAAATTATTCGCTTCCTGCTCGCCTGTGTACGATTGCTGAACTACTTCATCCAAAGACTCGATCAGTTTTCGAAGCAGCGATTTCTGACGTACGATCGAGGCGTATTCCGAAATATTGGTTCTAATAATCATCAAATCGGAAAGTTGGCTGATATATGCGGTTCCCCCCACGGCGTCCAGTTCTCCCTTGCGCTTCAGACGCTCGGACACCGTGATGATATCCACAGCGCTTCTTTCTTCCGCCAACTCAAGCATCGCCGTAAAAATCAACCGATGGCCGGGATGGTAGAAATCCTGCTGAAGCAAAGTCGTCATCGCGATGTTGCGACCTTCTTCGCTGTCCAGGCACACACAAAGAACCGCTTGTTCGGCTTGAATGCTGTGCGGCGGGATTCTTCCGGAAACGCTGTTTGCGGATTCCTTGACCATGTTTTCCTCCAATGATCGCCTGTCGGGTCTCAAACGATCGTCCGGACTTCCAAAATAATATTTACGGAAACGTCGGCATGAAGTTTCACTGTCGCCTCATACTCGCCGGCAGTTTTAACCGGTCCTTTGACCGAAATGTTTTTCTTGTCCGCCGAAAAGCCCATTTCCCTCAAGGCTTCGGCGATATCCGCGGAAGTAACGGCTCCGTACAACTTACCGCCCTCTCCCGCCTTCATCGCCAAAACAACTTTCTGTCCGTTCAGCCCGGATGCGACCGATTGCGCCTCTTCTTTCTCTCTTCTGGCCTTCTCGGCTTGCGAGCCTTTCTTAAGCCGGATTGAATTGAGATTGGACACCGTCGCTTCCAGCGCCATTTTTCTCTTAATCAGGAAATTCCGGGCGTAGCCGTCGTTAACATTGACGATATCATCGGCTTTTCCCAGACCATCGACGTCCGACAATAATATAACCTTCATTATCCAAATTACGCTCGGCATTTGCCGGGCGCTCCTCCTTAAATAAAAAAATCGGGCATCCCCGTTTCTTCAGACGATGGATGCCCAATAATTATAAACTTTGTGCACGCGAATCGCAAATGCGATCGACATATCCTCCGATACCGGTCGAATCAATCCACGATATAGGGAATCAAAGCGATGTGCCTGGCTCTCTTGATCGCGACAGTCAATTCGCGCTGGTGCTTCGCGCAGTTTCCGGTCATACGCTTCGGCAAGATCTTCCCGCGTTCGGAAATAAATCTGCGCAACCGCACAACATCCTTATAATCGATCTGCTCAACCTTATCGGCGCAAAAAGCGCATACCTTACGGCGCATACGTCTCGGTCTCATTCCGCCGAAATCGCGTCCGCCGGAACGGGGGCCTCTGTTCTCAGACATAAGTGTTCTCCTTTCAAATCAATTCATTCGAGTTTGTCCGGACCGTGACGGTTATCGGATCAACTCCGGATCTTCCTTGTAATTACAAATCAAAAGGGAGTGCGGTCTCGTCGTCCATCGTAAGACTGAACCCGCTGTCATTCTGATGAGCGGACGGGGGATTCACCGGTGCGTGTTGTGCCGGCTCGTCATATGCGTTCGATCCGCCTGAACCATCTCTCTTGGAATCGACAAATTCGATCTCCTCCACGACTACTTCGGTAACATAGACCGTCTTCTTGGTCTCCTTATCCTCGTAGTTCCGGGTCTGAACGGATCCGATAATTCCGATCCGCGATCCCTTCTGGAAATACTGACCTAAAAGCTTCGCCTGTTGACGCCATGCGACACAACTGATAAAGTCGGCCTGCTTCTCTCCGTTTGCGGATTTGAAGCGGCGATCGACTGCTACAGTGAAACTGCACACTTCCAGTTGGTTCTGCGTGGTCTTCACTTCCGGATCTCTGGTTAGTCTGCCGATAAGAATGACTTTGTTCATACTCTCTTACCCCTTATCATGATTACTCGTCGGTTCGGATGATCAGATGTCGCAACACGCCCTCGGTAATCTTCAGGATACGGTCGAGCTCCTTCGGAAATTCGGGTTCTGAAGTAAAATTGAACAGAAGGTATAGACCTTCCTTCTGGTCGTTGATCTCATAAGCCAAGCGCTTCATTCCCAAAGTCTCCTGGACTTCGATGGTCGCGCCGGTCTCGAGCTTTGCCTTGATCGACTCCGTAGCGGAAACAAAGCCTTCTTCTCCGAGGACCGGGCTTAATACTACGATCATTTCATATTTGTTTGCCATTGAAATTCACCTCCTCCCGGACTAAACGGCCCTTACCCGAAGTAAGAGCGAGGATTGATACTATAAACCGCATCCTTAGCGGCACGAACAAGGTTAGCATAGGAAGCCCGATGCGTCAAGAAAAAACCTTCCCCGGCCGCATAAAACCCTGAGACTACCGTCCCGCGTGTTGTCAAATTCCGAAAATCCTACGACGTATGTGCCTTCCCGCATCGGTATATGCGGGATATGCTCCCATAATAACGCCGTCTTAACGGTAAATCCACAGGATATATCCGAAAGATTCGCGGAAAACATAATTACTTCCCGTCAAAATCAAGTCCGGCCTTAAAATTTCCGGACCCCGCTATCCGGGGAGCCCTGATCGCGCAGAAGGATACGTCAATCCCAGATCCTTGATTATACTCGGGAACAGATTTTCGATGAGTCGCATCAAGGCAAAGGCCGTCTCCCTATACGCCTGAATATCCCGCCCGTACGGATCCAAGATCCCGTGCCGGCCATAAAAACCCTTCGTTTCCGGCAATGGAACACCTCTTTGAGCCGCGTATTCGATAAGATCAAAAACCCGATCGCTCACATTCGGAAAAATTTGTCGCATGGCATCGGCATGATCGGCGGTCACTGTCAGGATCAGCCGGCTCTCATCGGTGTTCTGCTTCGTCGTCCGTCGCGACAGGTGTTCGGACAGATCCGCCCCGAAAAGCTCACGGACCGCATCTTCCGCGTATGTGGACGCCGGGCTTTCGAAATCCGCATACAGTCCGGCGGACCGCGCCCTCGGGATTACTCTTCGGTCGGGGTCCGAAGCGTCAAAGAAAGGGCCGTGCCGCTCGACAAGAACATTGAAGATTGCCTCCGCCATGGGGCTTCTGCAGGTGTTTCCCGTACACACGAAAAGCACCGTACGATCCTCGTTATCCGCAGAACCCCCGTACGGACGCGTCCCCGTCGAAGGACGGGCATCCGCAGCGGCAGCCTTTTCGAGCCGGTTCATATACGCCGTCCCGATCTCGCCGACCGAAAACCCGGAAGCCAGGATATCGCTTACTCCCGAGCGGTCCAGAGAACGCAATCCCGCAAAAAGACGGTTTGCGGCGGCCGTAACATCATCGTCATCTCCATAAATATAAAAGATCAGCCGCTCCGATTCCTCCCCGGAGAGAACGTCCGTCAAGGCCTTCTGGGTCCGGGCACCGCAAAACAGACCGATCCGTCCGTCAGCACCTCCGGATCGGCTCTCCTTCACGGCCGTGATGAAAGCCTTTTCATAACTGCCGTTTTCCGGGAAAACGATGCGCACGGACGCCCGGGGAGCGTAATGCCGGTATTTCATTCCCGGAGCGCGCGGAACCTCGTGATCCGCGGTCCGTTCCGTATGCGACCGCACTTCGGAACATTCAAAACCGTTTTGCGCGCAAATCTTCGCGATCATCTCCGCGGTAACCGCGCCGGGCCGAAGGATAACCGGTTCTTTTCCGGTCACGTCGACCACGGTCGATTCCAGTCCGACCTCGCTGGATCCTCCGTCGATTACGCAGGCGATCTTACCGTCCATGTCCTTCATAACGTGCTTCGCGCGCGTCGGAGAAGGCGATCCGGATTGGTTCGCGGACGGGGCGGCGACCGGGACTTTGGCTTTCCGGATCAATTCGCGCGCGATCTCGTTTCGCGGAATCCGGATCCCGACGGTCGGGAGTCCGGCGCTGACGATGTCCGGGACAAGGTTGGATTTTTTCATCACGAGAGTGATCGGACCGGGCATAAAGGCATTCATCAGGCATGCGCCCAGAGGGGATATCTCAAGAACCAGGGGCGTGATATCCTCCGAGTCCGCGACATGAACGATCAACGGATTGTCGGACGGCCGTCCCTTCGCCTCGAAAATCCGCGCGACGGCTTCCGGATCGAGCGCATTGGCTCCGAGCCCATAGACGGTCTCGGTCGGAAAGGCGACCACATCGCCTCCGGCAAGCATTTCCGCCGGCCGGGCCAGGTCTTCATATTTTTCGAAAACAATCAGTTCCGTCTTCACAGGGAATTTCTTTACTCCTCCGGGTGTCTTTGTTGCATCGAGCCGTCAGACCGGTCACGGCGCATCAATCATCGGAACCATCTGCATCGTCCGCGCCGTTCATCATCTGATCGAGCTTATCGGCCGACGCAAGGGCGTTGATGATCTCGTCGATATCGCCGGCCAGGATCTCTTCCAGGCGGTACAAAGTCAGTCCGATCCGGTGGTCCGAGACCCGGCCCTGATGGTAATTATAGGTCCGGATCCGCTCGGAACGGTCCCCCGTGCCGACCTGGGATTTGCGCTCCGAGGCGATTTCGCCCTGTTGCTTTCCGGCTGCCATTTCCTTGAGCCTGCTCATCAGGACCGCCATCGCTTTGTCCTTGTTCTTATACTGACTGCGCTGATCCTGACATTGAACGACAAGGCCGGTCGGCAAGTGCGTGATCCGGATCGCAGAATCCGTTTTATTGATATGTTGACCGCCCGCGCCGGAAGCGCGAAACGTGTCGATGCGAAGATCATTCGGATTGATATCGATATCCAGAGCCTCCGCTTCGGGCAGGACGGCGACGGTGACCGTCGACGTATGGATGCGGCCGGAGGATTCCGTTACGGGCACCCTCTGGACCCGGTGCACGCCGCTTTCGTACTTAAATCGGCTGTACGCGCCCCGGCCTTCGATCGAAAAAACGATTTCCTTATATCCCCCGAGCTCCGTCTGGTTACTGTCGATATCCTCGACGGTCCATCCGCGGTTCATCGCGTAGGCGGAATACATGCCGTACAAGACCCCGCAAAAAAGAGCGGCTTCCTCGCCCCCGGCTCCGGCGCGGATCTCGATGATAACCGATTTTTCGTCGTTCGGATCTCTGGGCGCAGTCAGTTCGGTCAATTTATATTCGAGCGTTCTGATCACGTCCGAAAACGCGTTCATCTCTTCTCGTGCCATCTCCCTGAGTTCTGCGTCATCGGCTTCGTTAAAAAGGTTTCCGGCATCTTCAAACGCCGCCCTTTTTTCGGCAAGCTCCCGATAGCAGGACGCGATCGGTTCAATCTCCGAAAGCTCGATGCTCAGTTTCCGGAACCGGGCCTGATCGGAAAGAACGGTCGGATCGGAAAGAGAGGCCAGAAGTTCCTCGTAGCGGTGAATGTATTCGATTTGTCGATCATCTGCCAAAGTCATAACCACCCTCATATCTTTCGGAATTTTTAATCAACCGCAATGATTTCGCCATGCCCAAAACGCCCCGCTTGAAAGATCGATTTTCAAAATTATTGAAAATCGACCCGGGGCGACTCTGTCGCTACAAATCCAACCGGTACTCCACAGACGGAAATGTTCTCTGACCGTCAAAACTCCGATGTGTTCCGGTTCCCGTCTCCCACATGCCAAGCTTTCGGAGCACACGGCCGGATGCCGGATTATCGACAGCGCGGCACGCGAAAAAATGACGGATCCCGACCTCATCCCGAAGAAAACGGATCATCTGCCGCGCCGCTTCGGTTGCATAACCGTTTCCCCAGTATTTTCGGGAAATAATGTAACCGAACTCCATTGTATCCGAATCCTCTTCGTGCCAAAACGCTCCGATGGACCCGATCAGTTCGCCGGTTTCGCGGATCACGATCCCCCAGGGATCATAGCAGTCGACAAGTTCGGTTCTCTGTTCAAGCGCGTCAAGCCAGCCATATGTATCGTCGATCGTCCGGTGACAATTCCAAAGCATAAATCGCGTCGCGATCGGATCGCTCGCCCAGTTGTTGAAGATCGCCTCCGCATCGTCCCTTGTGATCGGCCGGAGCAGGAGTCTCTCCGTCTCCAGCGGGACCAATCCCTTATGCGTATACATCGCTACTCACCCTTTCCGAGCATGTCGATGATTTTTTGCGCCATCATGACGCGGACCCGGGCTTCCACAGCCAGATTCAGTGCGGTCATCGTCAGGCTTTTCCTGCGGGCGACACATTCAGAGGTCTCTCCGGAAGCCGTTCCGGCCGCCTCGGCGACCCGCGGCATTAACATTTCGCGGACTTCGGATACAGACTCCTTCTGTGCCTTCAGAAAATACTCATAGAGTTCCCGGTCCTCGTTGCCTTCCCGCGCGTTTTCCAAAAGGACCGACAGGTCCGATATCGACAACACCGGCTTGAGCGAACACAGGACCGACAGGAGCGCCAGATGGCCTCTCGAGTATTTCTTGCCGCTGGCCCTCGGCAGAAGCCCGTCCTTGGTATAGTTGTTGACCATGGCCTGCGTCAGCAGGCGCTCGTCGGAATTCCGCCCGTATATAGCCAGTTGGCGGTCCATCATCGTCAGCACCTGGTCCATGTACAGGTCAAAGTCCGGAAGCCTCTCCCACTCGGTCAGTTCAATATTCGGGATATCCTCAAGCCATAACTTCAGCCTTTCGGCTCGCTCCGCCGGGATGCCCCGGGATTTTCCGGGGGATTTCACGTTCTGGATGACGGGAGTGTCGTTTTTTGCCATTTTATAGTCCTCCAAAAGCGCTTTTCACAGAGAAATGGTATCACATATTGCCGTCCGTGTCGTTAAGCGGCTCGTCAACGCGGACACAAGCCTTTTCGAGCGCGCTTCGCATCATGATCATTTTTCGGCCGCACGAAAGGCACTCCATTGTCACATCCCCGGACACGCGGATCAAAACCCACTTTTTGCTTCCGCACGGATGCGCTTTCTTAAGAGTCACGACCTGTCCTTTGGTAAAAGGATACAAGAAAAATTTTCCGCTTGCCATCTTATACTCTCCCAAGCGCCGTCGGGTGATACACCGCCGCAGTCACCCGATCCAGATCTTCGTAGTCCCGGACACAAACGATCCCGGTAAACCCATGACCGGACAGAAGCGCCGACAGTGTTTCCCTTTGATCATGCCCGTGTTCAAAAAGAACGATCCCGCCCGGCCGCAAGTGCGCTCCGATGCGCTCCAGTATCTTTCGGTAGACAAAGAGTCCGTCGACACCGCCGGACAAGGCCTCCCTCGGCTCATATTTCGAGACTTCCGGCATCAGTTTGTCGATCTCCCGATCCGCGATATACGGCGGGTTTGCGACGACCAGGTCGGCCGGCTCATTTCCCCACCACGCTTCGAGTTCGCTCTTTTCGGGAAAAAGGTCACAGCGGAAAAGCCGGATCAATTCCGGTTCGCGCGCCGCAGTAATGTTTTTCTCTGCATATGCCGCCGCATCATCATGCCGTTCGGTCAGCGCCGCCCGGTATGATACCAGATAGCCGCTCAGCACATTGGCGATCGATATCCCGATGCACCCGGTCCCCGTACACAAATCGAAAATCCGGATCGGCCCGCTTCGATCTGTCGGGGAAAGAACAGGGACGGATTCGAGCCGGCCGAATAAAAAATCCGTGCTGACTCCGAGCGCACGCAGCGCGGCACTGACCAAAAGCTCGCTCTCGGGCCGCGGCACCAATACGCCCGGACCGACAGTAAAAGAATCCCTGTAAAAAAAAGCCTCCCGGAAAATATAGTCGAGCGGCTCCCGTTCGTAGCGCCTCGCCACGGCGTCCCCGACTCCTAAAATCTCTTCGCGTGACAACAGTTCCTCAACTTGGTCGCTCTTATCAAAAAGCAGGAACGCGCCACGTTTTCCGGTGACCCGCGCGATGATCTCGCGAAACTCCGCCGCGGGATCATCCGTCCCGGCGTCGCGCAGACGAGCAATCCGTTCGTCTCTCCAGTCCGCCCACTTCACCAGTTGTCCTCCCCCTCGTTTTCGGGAATGACCGCGCTCATCGCGGCGATGGCCACTTCCAGCATACTGTCGTCCGGCTCCTTGGTCGTGAAGCGCTGGAGCCACATGCCGGGCTTGGTCAGGATCCTGCCGAATGCGGTATGATCGATCTTTCCGGTCAGGCGGAGCAGTTCATACGACACGCCGCCGACAAGAGGGACCAACGCCAGACGGATAATCGAATTCAGCCACCAGCTGCTTTCTCCGATCAACGGTCTTAGGAAAGCGCCGACGATACTGAATGTGATGATCGAGACCAGTATGACGATAAACAGAAACGCCGTACCGCATCGCGGATGTCTCGTGCTGTATTTTCGTATGTTTTCGACGGTAAGCGGCTCTTTTGCTTCGTAGCAACGGATTGTCTTGTGCTCGGCTCCGTGATACATCCAAACTCTCGCAATCTCTTTCATACGCGACGTCAACGCCAGATAGGCAATAAAGATCGCGATCCGCACGACCCCCTCGGCCAAGTTTTCCAGAATCTGAAAACCGATCGTGTCACTGTTATCGCTTGGAATAAAGTTGTGGGCAAGATCGACGAGCCACCGGGGCAGTAAGATAAACAGGGCAACCGAAAACAAGACCGAAATACCGGCAGTGACCGTCATCGCGGCCTTTTCATGGCGTTCCAGAAACGCATCGAAGCGGCTCATTTTCTCCGGTTTGGATGCTTCGGATTTTGTTCCTTCCAGCTTCGTTTCTTGACTCTTCGATTCGTGGGGCGCAGAAAAATCCGGCGATATAGTTGTTGTATTGACGGACGCGCCGGCCATCCCTGCGGATTCCGTGTCCGGAGAATCCGGGACTTCGGAGTCCTTACTGTCCGGAACCGGATTATTTTGCGGCTCTACGCCTTCCTCGGAAAGATCCGCCGAGCGCATCAACGCGCCCATACCGGCGACGATCTGACGAAAAAATCGCACACAACCGCGCACCACCGGGATCTTATCCTGTATCCCACCGGTTAAGGAACGACGAAAATCCTCGACATGAATCGAGCCGTCCGCCTTCCGGACCGCGAGCGCCGCTTTTTGGGGGCCGAACATGATCAGCCCTTCGATGAGTGCCTGTCCCCCGATCGTCGTTCTTTTACCGCCGCGGGTTTTCGCGCAGGAATCGTCGGGAATTCGTGGCGAATCGTCCCTTGTATCTTCTCTTTGTTGATTTACGGTCATCTGTGAGCTCCTTAATTGCAATCAAACGATAACGCTATTCTATCAGAAAAGCCTTCCGATGCGAAAGAAAAAGAGACGATCCCACCCGGCCAAACGCCGGTCGAAACCGCCTCCGATCATCAGATCATCCGGAATGGATTATTTATTCTCCATTCTCTTTCTGAATTTGTCTACGCGTCCGCCGGTATCGACGAGTTTCTGCTTACCGGTATAAAAAGGATGGCACTTCGAGCAAATGTCGACGCGGTATTCCTTTGCCGTAGACGTGGTCTCAAACTCCTCGCCGCAAGCGCAGCGGATCGTGATCTTGTTGTTCTTGGGATGGATTCCCTCTTTCATGCTTTCACCTCTCATCAAAAACCCGGCGCGTAGCTTCTGTGCCGTGACGCACGCCACGTATGCCGGATCGGACTTTCACGCAAAAGGTATCCTACACCAAAAACCCGGCTCCTGTCAACGATTTATCGAACAAAACAGGGCGTTATCCGACGACCCGGTTTTTACCCTGTCGCTTTGCCTCGTAAAGATTCTTGTCCGCCTTATCGATCAGCTCCGGCATGTTCTCTTTTTCGAAAATTCCGATCCCGCAACTGATCGTTACCCGGACGTTTTCCTGGAAGGTATGCGCCTCGACGCTCCGGACGATCCGGTTGGCGACCGACTGCGCCGTTTTGGCGTCGGCATCGGAAAGCACCACGAGAAACTCTTCTCCGCCGTACCTTCCGGCAAGGTCCTTGTCCCGGACCGATCGCCGGATGATCGCGGCGACGTCCGCGAGAACGGTATCGCCGATGACGTGCCCGAAGTTGTCATTGACCTTTTTAAAATCGTCGATATCCAGCATGAGCACGCTTAGTTTTCTGCCGGTTTGAATCGTCAGATCCATCTCATTTCTGAGCCGCTCGATGATCGCCCGCTGGTTTTTGATCTGCGTAAGCTCGTCGATCTGTGTCTTTTCCGAAAGTTCCCGATTCAACTGCTCGAGCTCGACCTGCCTCTGTTTACGCTCGGTCACGTCGAACACGATGCCCGCCAGAAAAATCGGTTTCCCGTCCGCCCCGCGACGCGTAATCCGCCCGCGGTCATAATACCAGCGATAACTTCCGTCCTTGCAGCGAATCCGGTATTCCGCCTCGTAGACCGGCGCGCCCCGGTAAAGGTGTGCGAGCATCGCGTCCATCGTCGGCTGGTAATCGTCGGGATGAATCAGTTCCGTGAAGAATTGGTACGTGACGTTTTCCGGCATCTCGTCCTCTGTGTACCCCAGGGAGAGAACTTTCAGAGGATTAAACGTCACTTTGTTGGTCCTTATACTCCAGTACCAGTGACCGAGATTGCCGCTCCACGAAAAATTAAGAGACGTCTCCTGGCTTTTTTCCTCGAGAAGTTGTCCGTTCAGCATCTCAAGGTCCGAAATGATCTCAAGTAACCGTTCTTTCGAAAGATCCGAGTATTCCATACGCTTTCCCCCCGGCTTTCCCGCCGTGTTTCAGTTCCCGCATTTCGTTTTGGATCGTCGTTTTCTAAAAAAAACAGCCGCGTCAAAGATACCGTCTTACTGTGCTTTTCGCAGTACTCTATTTCCCGTTCGTATTTCCGTTACTGACCGTGTTGGTCCCGGCAGGCCGGGTTCCGCGCATCGCCTCGAAAACCGCCTTGTCGCTGAAAGAGACGTTGACGGATTGTATGAATTGCGCGTTCGACTGCGTCTTCATCAACAGGTTAATGATCATCTCGGTGACCGCTGAGGTATCGAGCTGACTGAACGCCTTGCGGATCGTCCAGACCGCGTCGAGTTCGGTGTTACTGAGAAGCAACTCTTCACGGCGCGTGCCGGACTTATTGATGTCGATCGCCGGGAAGATACGCTTTTCGGAGAGTTTTCTGTCAAGGTAAACCTCCATATTGCCCGTTCCCTTGAACTCCTCGAAAATCACCTCGTCCATACGGGAGCCGGTCTCGATCAATGAGGTCGCAATGATGGTCAAACTGCCGCCGTTTTCGATATTTCTCGCGGCTCCGAACAAGCGTTTCGGCCCGTAGAGAGCGCCCGGATCAAGACCTCCGGAAAGTGTCCGGCCGGTCGGATTGATGGTGAGGTTATAGGCTCTTGAAAGACGCGTCATTGAATCCAGAAGGATAACGACGTCATTTTCGAGTTCAACCAGACGCATCGCGCGCTCGAGAACGAGCTCGACGATCTTCGTGTGGTTCTCCGGCTTCTTATCAAACGTTGAATAGACGACCTCGCCGCGAATGGACCGCTGCATGTCGGTCACTTCTTCCGGCCGCTCGTCGATCAGAAGGACAATTAATTTCGCGCCGGGATTGTTGGTGGATATCGCGTTGGCGATCTTCTGAAGAAGAATAGTTTTACCGGCTTTCGGCGGAGAGACAATCATGCCTCTCTGGCCCTTTCCGATCGGGGCAATCAGGTCGATAATCCGGGTCGACAGTTCGGTTTTTTCGGTCTCCAATACGAACCGCTCATCCGGATAGATCGGTGTCAGACGGTCGAAATGCGGCCGCCGTTGCATCTTTTCGGGCGGCAGGTCATTCACTTCTTTGATGTACTGGATCGGCGCGTATTTATCGGATTCTTTCTTCGGGCGTACGGGTCCGGTCACACAGTCGCCGGTCCGGAGTCCGAATCTGCGAATATAATTACTGTGAACAAAAATATCACTCGCAGACGGGAGATAGTTCTCTCTTCGTATAAATCCGAAACCTTCCGGCATAATCTCCAGAATACCGGTGATGATTTCGGGCTCGGGCGTCTTGTGGCGCAATGTCTTGACTGTTGCGGATGCCTTCTGTGTCCCCTCTTCTTCCGAATCGGTTCCTTCGCCGGTTTCCGATTCCTCCGAAAAGTCGCTTTCATCCGGGGGAAAAGCCCCGTAATCCGGCATTTCGCCGGTTGTCTTCGGTTGAATGATGATCGATCTCTTTTTACTCCTCGAAGAACGTTTCCGTACGACCGGCTCCGCTTCGGTCACCGCTTGGCTTTCGGCTTCACCCGTATTCGTTTCTTTGTACATATCGGAGGGTTCGGATGCATCGCCGTCCGCAGGAACATCATATTCAGCAGACTCGCCGGCTTGTACAAAGAAGGGCTCCGAAACGGGGCTTTCGGGCTCGGAAGGCACGGATTCTTCGGCAGACTTCCCTTTGGATGATGAACGTCTGCGGGTTTTCGCAATCGGTTTGACCGGCTCGGATACGACCTCGTCCGCAGGTCGGATCTCCGGTTTATCCTTCGCCGCGCTGAGCCGCTCCTGTTCAAGAAAAAAATCAACGAGGTTCTGTTTGCTCATCGAATTGGCCTTTGACTCGGTCAAAAGACCGAAATGCGTGGCAATTGCGACAAGATCTTTCTTCTTCTTCGAGGAAAAATTGTCGTTTGGATTCATGTTATACCTCTGTATTATGAATTGGGATAGGACGGCTATGCGCCTTATAAGTCTCCGCCGTAAGGCGAGCATTGGCAATATGCGCTCCGGCGCAAGAAGAAATAATGATAACGTCTGCTGGAAATGAATATAATCCGGTTCGTTGCGTGCTCAGACTAAAAATCACCGGCACGCTGGGTTATTTAACGTTGCCATTATATAGCGGTATTGCCCGAAAAGTCAATGCAAAAACACATACATAACTGTTTTGTCATCTGTGTTTCGAAAATATCTGTGATCAGCAATTATAATGATCGTGACTATCACTCCACTGCCTGGCTACATAATAAAAATCGAAGCGGTTAACTGGTAACCGCCTCGATTTTTGTGTGTTCTGAATACTATTCTTTTGACTATAAATACTTGTTGTTGCTGAAGGTATTCTTTCTCGTGTCGTTTTTTTACGATAAGATATGCTCCAAATTCCTTATCCCGCCCTAGAAGCCGGAATAATACCGTTTCACTCCGACGATAGATTTCGCTGAAGCATTATCAAGAACTTCAAAGTGTACCGGGTTGCTAGTACTGCATGTCTCAATCAGAACATGTCTGCCATCTGCGGTCTTTCCGACATAAATCGCTACGTGATCGATGGTTCCTTCCGGTTTGTCATTCGGACCATAATCGTAGAACAGTACATCACCCGGCTTCAAGATAGCCAGATTAAGAGTTTGCCGACCGCTAACGGGAACACCGCCTTGTACAAAAGGACTGTTGAAAATGATTGTTCCGATTGTTCCGTTTGTTGCAGTAAACATACTATTGGTGGTTCTTCCCGTTGATGTTACTCCTGTATCGGGATTGGTCCATGTCTGGGTTCCGCCGTATCCGTCAACGCTTAGGGTGTAACCCAGGACATCCTTATAAATGCCTCTGGCGAGTCCTCCGCAGTCACTTTTCACATGATAACTATATTGCCCGTACGGAAGCGGATAATATATTGGCAAAGTCTCGTAGAATTTTTGAAGATATCTATTTGTTGTGGGTCGGCTGGCCTCCATAACTTCGATCAGTAATTGTCGATTAACGTTCTTACCTGCGGCATTGGTGACTGCGGTGTTTTTAATATTGGAATCAATGTTCCAGACCGCATAAAGAGAGACATTTGAATTCACCCTCATATAGTTCCCGGGACGATAGCTCACAACACCCGCATTCGCATTGAGTTGAGATGTCGCCCATCCGGAAAAAACACAATACATTTTTGAGGGAATATTATTCGAAATTTGAATCGTACTGCCGGGAATCACCGATACGGTTCCAGACCCTCCGGATCCTGTATTGCTGAGATATTGTAACGTATACCGGCCGACTGCCTGTTTCACAGTAATATAAATAGTTTTACTGCCGTCAACCACTTTGACAACAGCTGATCTCTCACTACTTAAGTTTTCCGTAACATTGATTTTAAAAACATAGAGCGAAGATCTACTAACAGTGATCCATGTTGATGATTCCGTCATAACGGCGGAACCGGATGAAACCGAAACAGACATTGATTGTGCTGCTCTTGAAGGATACAGCGTTTGGTAGTAAATAGCGGCAGACACTCGAATCATGGGAATAAGTAGAGAGAAAAGACAAATGACGATTAGAGAAACCATGAAAACTGATTTTCTTTTTCCGGAAAGTACTCGTTGCATAGTTCACACTCCTTAAGTTTATTTGACCTGTGGAGTGAGCGTAACACATTGATTTGCTATAATCAATATCTATTATAGATAAATAATATATTTTTTTTGATCACGGCCATCCCGGTATCAAATTGAAAAAAACGGAATTTCAGACATACTCTTGAGATGTTTTCAGAGACGGGTTCATTCCACCGACTTGAGCGACTCGACCATTTTTACCCGTTTCAGGTAAAAATGCATAATTCCGTGAATCAGGAGCGAGAAAACGCACGTGATCAGAAACGCGGCGACGAAGCTCTCCGGATGGATTTGCCTTCCGAACATGATCATGTCCACTTCGCCGGACATCGTGACCGACGAATGCATGAGCATCCCCAAAAGGAGCCCGGGGCCCGCACCCAGAACCGTCAGAACCGCATTTTCGCGAAATACGTAGGCAGATACCTCGGCATCATAAAATCCGAGGACCTTAAGGGTAGCGATCTCACGGATCCGCTCTTTGACGTTGATATTCGTTAGGTTGTAAAGGACGATCAGCGCAAGCACAAACGCCGAACCGATCAGTACATAGATCAGCGCGTCCATGTTTTTGAATATCCCGTGCATTTGATCCTTGACCTTGGAATAACTGATCAAAGCCGAGAACTCGTCTTTTTCCAGAATCCCGGACGCCAGGGCATCGCGCGCCTCGCCCTCCTTGATGTCCGTCTTGGTCAAAATGACATTGTACGTCCGCAATCCCGAAATGGTCCGATCGGCGAATTCCGGGGACATATACACGTAGTGTTCGACATAGTTTTCGGCGATGGCCGTGACGTTGGTCTCGAAAACAGGTATGTCCTGTGCCTCAACGGTCACCGTATCGCCGGTTTTCAACCCGAGAAGCTTACTGGCCTTCTCCGAAAGCACGACGCCGTCCGAAGGAAGTTCGATCGGCCGGCCGCCTTTTCGCTCGCGCAGATTATAAAAGTTCTCGAATTGCTCCGGATTTTCGGGGATCACGAGAGACACCTCGAGGCTCTCCTGCCCGGCGCCCCGAACGATCACCGACTGCGCGAAAACAGGGCAAACTTCCCCCACGCCGCTCATGCCCGATAACAGGCGGACAGATTCGTCTTTGACGGCATCCGTTATCGGGTTTTTGACATAGACGCGATACTCGTGCGTCAGAATCTCCGCGAACTGCTTATCGAGGATATCGTTCACCGCGTTTCGAAGTCCGAACCCGGTCAGGATCAGCGAGGTACACCCGGCGATTCCGAGAACGGTCATGATGAATCGCTTGCCGTACCGGAAAAGATTCCGTACGGTCACCTTGTGAAAAAAACTCAGGCGCATCCACATAAACCCGATATTTTCCAACGGGACCGATTTGCCGATCAACGGCGACTTCGGTCGCATCAGCTCGGCGGGCCGACTCCGAAGGATCTTCAGAATGGCAAAAAACGTCGCCAGAACGATCGCCAGCACCGCGATGGTCAAAGCCGGCCACGCATGTTCCGGGCGGAACACCGGTTGAATCGGCGGCAGGCGATACATAATCAGGTACGGCCGGTAAATGACGCGGGGAAATATTTGAAATCCGATGGTGACGCCGAACAAACCGCCCAGGATCCCGGCGAGCGTGGCATACGTCACATACTTCACGGATATTGCCCCTGCCGAATACCCCAACGCCTTCATAACACCGATCTGAATCCGCTCCTCATCGACCATTCGGGTCATGGTCGTCAGGCAGACCAGCGCGGAGACCAGATAAAAAAGAACCGGAAATATTTTCGCCAGGCCATCGACCCGCCGCGCGTCATTTTCGAAAAGCGTATAGCCCTGCACATCGTCACGCGTCAATATGTAAAAGGGGTCGGCTCCGGATTCGAAAAACTCGCGGATCAGATGTTCGGGGATCTCCCGGAACGCGTCCTCATTCCCGTTTAAATACGCTCTGTACCGGGCATTTGTCCAGACCTGAGATTCGAAACGGAGATCTTTTACACCCGCTTCGATCATCGCGTCATAGTCGGAAGAATAGCTGAACGCCCCGCTTGTTCCCTCGAAGATGAAATAGAAATAATTGTACCTTTCCGGGTAAAACGCATCGATATTCGTAAATATATTGTATCTCGGCTCCCGACTGCCGATCGAAATGGCCGACCAGGAAAAGGAAAGATATAAGGGGGAATCGACGGCGCCCACAATCGTGAAATTTTTCTCCTTAAGATACATGGATTCATAGGTTCCTTCATCAACCGTCGCCCGGATGGTCTCCCCGATGGTATAATTTCCGTCCCTTACCGACCGGTAATCGACGACACATTCTCCGGGGCCCTCCGGCAGTCTTCCCGAAACGAGTTGGGGCAGGTTGATCGAATCGTATCCGTCCCCGCCCGAGATGGACTGTACGCGAATGTTACGCGTCTCGTTCCCACGTATACTCGGAACCGTTACGGAACATCCGGGCATAAACCGGTCGACGCCCTCGATCGTCGAAAATTTCTGCGTGTCTTCTCCGGAAAAGCCGATCGGCGTGAACACTTGAGCATCCGCAAGGAGCGCGGAATCAAAATACCGGTCCGCGGTCGCGCGCATTTCGTCGCCGGTCGAACGGACTCCCGCAAAAAGGGCACATCCGATGGCGACGATCGAAAAAATGGACAGGAAGCGACCCATACTGCCGGTAATCGACCGAACGATCCCTTTGCTCATCGTACGTTTCATCGCGCTACTCCATAATTTGATCGACGTCTATCGGAGAAGGGTTGAGATCGACTCCGCTGACGGAGCCGTTTTTCAGATGAATCACCCGATCGGCGATCGGCGTATACGCGGAATTATGAGAGATGATCACGACGGTCATGCCGCGTTGAAGGCTCATATCGCGAAGAAGGCGCAAAATCGTTTTTCCGGTCCGGTCGTCGAGCGCGCCGGTCGGCTCGTCGCAAAGAAGGATCTTCGGATTTCTCGCAACGGCCCGCGCAATCGCGACCCTCTGCTGCTCTCCGCCGGAAAGCTGCGACGGAAAATTGTTCAGGCGCTCTGCGAGGCCGACCTGTTCGAGGACGCTTCTCGGATCCATCGGGTTCCTGCAGATCTCCGCCGCAAGCTCGACATTTTCGAGCGCCGTCAGATTCGGTATCAGATTATAGAACTGGAAAACAAAACCGACCTCTTCTCTTCTAAACCGTGTCAGTTCCTTCGGCGAAAGATCGCTGATGACGGTTTGATCGAGAACGACACGCCCTTGCTCACACGTGTCCATGCCTCCGAGTATGTTGAGTACCGTTGTTTTTCCGGCGCCGCTCGGACCGGAGATGATCGCCGTTTCGCCTTTTTCGATCGAAAAGTTCACGTCAACAAGAGCCGGAATGATAAGTTCACCCATCCGGTACCGCTTACCGACTCCAGAAAATTCAATGAATGTCATCGCCTCTCCGTTGAGAATTACGCGTCTCCGAGTGCCGCGAATTTGTCCATCATGTTGAGCGCCTTGCCCGTACCGATGGCCACGCAACTGACCGCATCCTCGGCGACGAACACATCGATTCCGATCTTCGTGGCAAGCATACGTTCAAGTCCGTACAGAAGAGCTCCGCCTCCGGTCATGACGATCCCGCGTTGGCTGATGTCTGCCATCAGTTCCGGCGGCGTACGTTCGAGGACCGAGTGAACCGCGTCGAAAATCTGAGCGACCGGCTCTTCCAAGGCTTCGAGAATCTCCGTAGAGGAGACGGTCACCGTCGCCGGAAGACCGGTGATCAGGTTTCTTCCGCGTACATCCATGGTCGCTTCCTCTTCACGGGGATAAGCGCATCCGATCCGGATCTTCAGTTCCTCGGCGGTTTTTTCTCCGATGAGCACGTTATGTTTGCGGCGGACATGCTTGACGATCGCGTCGTCAAACTTATCTCCGGCAACTTTCAACGAAAAGTCGACGACCGGTTCGCAGAGAGAAATGACGGCAATATCCGTCGTTCCTCCGCCAATGTCGACAATCATGGATCCGCATGCCTTGGTGATATCGATCCCCGCTCCGATCGCAGCCGCGATCGGCTCGCGAATCAAAAAAACGTCCTTGGCTCCGGCGTGACGGCATGCGTCCTCGACCGCCTTCTGTTCGACCGGCGTAATGACGGAGGGAACACAAACGACGATCGTCGGCTTAAAATAAGTGGCGCGGATTCCGTGACAAACGCGTCCGATGAACGCCTTCAGCATGACCTCGGTGACCTTGAAGTCGGAAATGACGCCGTCGCGCAGCGGACGGATCGCCTCAACGACGCCCGGTGTTCTGCCGAGCATGAGGCTTGCACTCTCTCCGACCGCGAGGACCTTACCGGTCTTGGTGTTGACCGCGACGACCGAAGGTTCTTTCAAAATAACGCCGCGCCCGCGTACATATATCAAAACACTGCTGGTACCCAAATCGATACCGATGTCCATACCAAAACCCATGTGATACTCCTTATCTATAAATAGCGGACAGGTTCCGCCATACAAAGCCAAATACAAATCGACTCCGTTAATGATACAATAAAAAAGGAGTCTGTTCAATTACATAAGAACATTTGCGTAAACCGGGTGATTGAGTGTATAAAAAACTTCTCGGCTGTATATTATACGCTTGCGGGAGTATCGCGATGATTTTCGCGGGGCATCTCCACGGGCAGGCTGAACTGAGTTTTCGGATTCTGGGATTGATGTCGATACCGATTTTTGCCCGGTCTCTGGTCACCGGTTTTGAGAAGACCCGAAATTCCGGTTATTATTTTCTGAGACTGTCGTTATCCGCTTCGCTCGCGCAATTGTTTCTGTATCTGTTCGATCAGCCGTACGGCGACACGGGAATATTCGCGCTCAACCCGATGTATGCGATTCTGATCGGATTCGGACTCGTTTACGGTCTTGAGATACTGGTGCCGTACGGTCCGGGACGGATTGCCTCCATGCGCCTGTTAGAAGCAAATGCGCAAACCAAATCCGACCGTTTTGACATCCGCGTCAGTCCCCGGGATCTTAAAGATTGGCCGGAGGGGCTGAAGGTGCCGAACTGGCCGATCGCCATGCTCCAACTTTTCGGAATCTCAATTGTGGTCTTCTGCCTCGCGTTACCGGTATTTGTTCCGATTTATCTCGGAGTATTCATCGTCCTTTTGATCCTCGTTTTTTATGCCGTTGACAAGGTTGTGTCCGGTCCCAAGGCCGTCGCCGCGTTCCTGTGCATGGCAATGCTTCTGGCAACATATATGTATGTCCGGTTCCGAATGACCCGCCAGCTGGATCCGGTCGGCGTGTCGATTGCGACGGTTTTTATCAGTTATCTGCCGGAGAAAAACCGCCGTCCCGGCCGATGGGTCCAATATGCTTTTTACGCTTTCTTTCCGATTCATATCCTCGTGCTGATCCTGTTGCGCCGGGCGATCTTCGGCGGTTGATCCGCTCATCGGTTCTCAAATGATTCCGGGAAATCAAGAAGCCGCAGGATGATCCGGACGACTCCGTTTTCGCTGTTGGCCGGCGCCCGGTATTTTATTTTTTTCAAGAGTTCCGGATGCGCGTTTTCCATCGCAAAGCCATATTTTGCTTCCAAAAGAAGCTCCATATCATTTAAATAATCACCGAATGCGACGATCTGATCCCGCTCCACCCCCAAGTGTTCCGCGATCGCCCGAAGGCCTCTGCCCTTGTTGACGTCCGGAAGAGACACATCGAGCCAGATCTTCCCGGAGATCGTCACGCGCAGGTCCGGACTCAAATGCTCAAAAACAGGCAACAAATATTCCTCGCTTCCGCGAAAATCACATACTGAGTAATTGAGCACCGGTTCGTCGATTTCATCCGGTGATCCGACGGTTTCGAGCTTTTCGAAAAACGGGCCCATCTCCGAAAGGTAATGTGTCACCGAACGCCCGGACGGCAGAATCGCGTACGCGCATTGAGGACACGAGGCAATGAAAAGCCCGTCTGTCATCCGCGCTCCGGTTTGCTCAAAAAGATCTCTTTGTTCCCGGCTCATCGAGCGGCAAAGGATCGTATTACTCCCGTCACAAATATAAGCGCCGTTATTGGACATCCGGATCACCCGCTCCGGAAAAGGCCGGAAAATTTCGGAAAGACTTGCGTTCTGGCGTCCGCTGGCCGCGACAAAACGAATGCCCAGAGCATCCAGCTCCCGCAGAAGAGCCGGAAACGCATCCGGAAGGTTTCCGTCTTCATCTAAAAGTGTTCCGTCCATGTCCGAAGCGATCAGCCGGATCATTTTGCTCCCCAATCCCTCATATTCATCTTGCTTTCAACAGAATATCGTATTGGTGATTCCCTTGTCTATCTGTTATAATCTTTTGAAGTAAACGCCCTCCGCGCGCCCGTATTCACGGCGCGCGAACAATTTTAACAAGCGAGGCGATGATTATGGCATACTCGATCGATACAGACAGTAAATGGCAGAAGCGTTGGGAAGAGACCGGGCTTTATAAATTCGACCCGAACGCCGTCGATAATAAACTCTATTGCCTCGAGATGTTCTCCTACCCGTCGGGCGCCAACCTTCACGTCGGCCACTGGTACAACTTCGGGCTCACCGATTCCTGGGCGCGCATGAAGCGGATGCAGGGTTATAATGTCTTTCACCCGATGGGCTTTGACGCCTTTGGTCTTCCCGCGGAAAACTACGCGATCAAGACCGGAATCCACCCGCAGGATTCAACGCTCGGTAACATCCGCACGATGGAGAAGCAACTTCGGGAAATGGGCGCGACCTACGACTGGGACTATGAACTCGCGACCTGCCTTCCCGACTATTACCGCTGGAACCAGTTTATCTTCCTGCGTTTACTCGAAAAGGGCCTGGCTTACAGAAAGAACGCGCCGGTCAACTGGTGCCCGCAATGCAATACCGTCCTTGCGAACGAACAGGTGATCGACGGCGCGTGCGAGCGCTGTTCCTCTGAAGTCGTCAGAAAGAATATGACCCAGTGGTTTTTCGCCATTACAAAGTACGCGCAGGAGCTTCTCGATTTCCTGCCGAAGCTCGACTGGCCGGAGAAGACCAAGAAGATCCAGACCAACTGGATCGGCCGATCCGAGGGCGCGCAGATCTCCTTTTTTTGCGAAAAAGACGGAAAGCCCCTGACCGACGACAATAACGAGCCTTTAAAGCTCGACGTCTTCACGACGCGCGCGGACACGCTGATGGGCGTCACCTACGTCGTCGTAGCGCCCGAGTCCGAAATTTGCGACCGGTTGACCACCGGTGAGTGCCGTGCGGATGTCGCGAAGTACCGGGAACAAACCCAGAAGGCCAGCGACATCGACCGTATGTCGACGACGCGCGATAAGACCGGCGTATTTACCGGCTCGTACGCGATCCACCCGATCTCCGGTAAGAAAGTCCCGATCTGGGCGGCGGACTATGTCATCGCAGGCTACGGAACCGGTATCGTCATGGCCGTCCCGGCGCATGACGAGCGCGACTTTGAGTTTGCGGGCAAGTTCGGTCTTCCGATCATTCGCGTCATTGCCTCGGCTCCGGGCGCGGAGGACGAGCTTCCTTTTATCGAAAAAGGCGTTAATGTAAACTCCGGCGAGTTCGACGGACTCTCTTTTCGCGATTCGGTACACACGATCATCCATAAACTCTCCGCCGATGATATGGGCGAGCTGAAGGTTAATTTCCGCTTGCGCGACTGGCTCATTTCCCGTCAGCGCTACTGGGGCACACCGATCCCGGTCGTCCACTGTGAAAAGTGCGGCGTCGTCCCGGTCCCCGATGAGGACCTGCCTGTTCTTCTCCCGTACGATGTGGAATTCCGTCCGGACGGTGAGTCGCCTCTGGCGAAGAACGAGGCGTTTATGAACACGCCGTGCCCGCGCTGCGGCGCGCCCGCCAAAAGAGACCCCGATACGATGGATACCTTTGTCGACTCCTCCTGGTATCAATTCCGCTACCCGGACAACCGGAACGATAAGGCGCCTTTTGACCGAAAGCTCATTAACACAATGTGCCCCGTCGACAAATACGTCGGCGGCCCCGAGCACGCGGCCATGCACCTTCTTTACGCTCGGTTTTTTACAAAGGCCCTTCGCGACATGGGCTACCTTGATTTCGACGAGCCCTTTGCTTCTCTCGTACACCAGGGAATCATCCTCGGGCCGGACGGAAACCGGATGTCCAAGAGCCGCGGCAACACCGTCGCGCCGGACGAGTACGTCAAGAAATACGGATCCGATGTCTTCCGGACGTACCTCGGCTTCGGCTTCGCGTATACCGAAGGGGGACCTTGGAGCGACGGAGGACTTCAGGCGATCGCCAAATTTGTCGGCCGTATCGAACGTCTGATTGAGGACATCTCCGACAGTCAGCCCGGTGCCAACTTCTCCGGCGATCCTTCCGCCGACGACAAAACGCTTTTGTACTCACTCAATTACACAATAAAATCCGTTACCGCCGATACCGAAAGATTTCAGTTTAATACCTCGATCGCCCGGCTGATGGAGCTTTTGAACGCGATCGGCAAGTACCGCGAATCCGGGAAGGTCAAGCCCGCGCTCCTCCGGAAAACATGCGAGACCCTTCTTCTTCTCCTGTCTCCTTTTGCGCCGCACTTCTGCGAGGAGATGTGGGAGAAGCTTGGAAACGCCTACTCGATCTTTAATCAGAAATGGCCGGAATACGACGAGGGCGCGCTCGTTCTCGATACGATCGAGATCGCCGTTCAGGTCAACGGGCAGGTCAAATTTAAGCTCGATATCAATAGCGAACTCTCCGCCGATGAGGTTGAGAAATTGGTCCGTGACGACGAGCGTTTGACCGAGGTTCTGGCCGGGCGTAACATTGTTAAATTCATATACGTGAAAGGGCGTTTGGCGAATATCGTCGCAAAGTAGAAAAGAAGATTTACATACAAATCATACCCGGCCGAGGTGTTGAAAAACCGCCTCGGCCGCTTGTTTATCCGCCCAAACACTGACCGATCCGGCCGCGACCGGAAAGTCGGCCGAGCCGCTCCCGTCGAGAACGATTTCCTCTCCCCGATTCCGCGTCACATCGATCCATGTCGATCCGGCTTTCTCCGCGCCGAACGAGAAACGGAGGGCATTTTCCCGCTCGTTACTGATCACGACGACCAGTCCTGAGCCCGGGTGCTCAGGGTCTCCCCCGCGCTTCCACCCGATACAGTTTTTCTGCTCGAAAAGATCCTCCTGCCCGCCGTACGCCAGATATTTTCGCGCCAATAGCAGAGGGTCGAGACGATCCTTCAGAGGAGCTTTCGGCGCCTCGCCGCCGATCCCGTAATAGTCGCCGTAGAAAAGGCACGGGTACCCGTCTTTACGAAGGAGGATCAACGCGTAGGCGATCTGCTTGAACCAATCCTCGATGAAGGACTCGAGCGATTGACGGTGCTGGGAATCGTGGTTATCGACGAAGGTAACGACGTTCATCGGATTATAAGAAACGAGCGCGTCCGCAAAGATTGTCCGCAGGTCATAAGAACTGCCTGCCCGTGACGCGTCGAAAAGGTTAAAATGCAGCGGCACATCAAAAAGTGTCAGGTGATAATTGACGTCCGACAGATACTCACGAAGACGGTCCGGATCGCCGCGCCAATACTCTCCGACCGCGAAAAAAGGCCGATTCATCCCTTCGCGTATGGTTTTCACAAAACGCTCCATGAACTTCTCGTCGATATGCTTGACCGCGTCCAGGCGCATACCGTCCAGCTTCAGCTCTTCGGTGATCCATTTGCCCCACCGGATCGTCTCGTCGACGACATCCGGATGATTGTAGTCGATATTCGCGAACATCAGAAAATCGTAGTTGCCGAACTCCTCGTCGACGGCTTTCGAAAAATCCTTGTTCCCGCCGACAAATTTATATATCGCCGTCTCCCCGGTCTTCTGGTCGAAGTCCGTCGCCGAAAAGTGCTCCCAATTCCATTTGAAGCCCGAATACTTGTCTTCTCGCCCCGGAAATTCAAACCGCGTCCAGGCTTCGATCGTAAACGGCTCGGAAACGACCGTCCTTCGGTCCATCGGATCGACCTTGACGACAAGGACCTCCTGTGTCCCGTCCGCCGCGGCTTTATGATTCAAAACGACGTCGGCGTAGACCTTAAGCCCCGCGATGTGAAGCTTTTCGATCGCCAAAAGAAGCGAGCGCTTGTCCCCGTACTTCGTCGGAACTCCGCCCTTCTGATCAAATTCCCCGAGGTCAAAGAGGTCATAGACCCCGTACCCGACATCCCATGGCGAGGTCGATTTACAACACGGCGGGATCCAGACACCGGAAACACCGAGCGAAAAGAGGTGGTCCGCATCCGCCGCCAACCGTGTCCAATGCCCTTGGTCGGCCGGAAGATCCCACTCGAAATACTGCATCATGATATAGTTATCCAAGAAAATCCCCCGCTTCTGTTTTCGGTATTCTTATCTTCGGATAATTATATCACTTCCCGATCTTCAGGAATTTTGAGAGCTATTCCGGGTATCTTCGATCGGTGTTCCCCTTTTCGTTCTTTTACCCTTCGATTTCAATTGCGAATTTGATATCTGCGACGTTCTCAAAATTAACACCGTCAACACCGTAGAAAACCTTAAGACTGTGAGACACCCCATCTAAAGTAAACACGCCGGTCCACCTAAGATCAGGGTTTGTGAGATATTCCTCTAACTGAGGAGCGGATTTATACAGTTGACGATAAACAACTCCGAAATCACCGCATTCAACCCGATCAACGTTCTCGGCGACAAGGAACGGAACGCTTCCTTGTTTATCTTCAACCGCGTATAGATCAAAAAAATGCGTAGCGAGATATTGTTCCGGTTCGCCCTCGAACGCCGGTTCCCGATATTTAAGCAAATAGATCAGATCCGGCTCTCCTTCGCGCGCATATCGCTCGATGTCAATACAGCCGGACATCACGACTTCGGATCCGTCAAAATCAGTATCGTACGTGGCTCTGCTGATCGTATAGCCACTCGTGCTGTCATCTGCTTCGGACACATAGTATATGTTTCGATCCGAGGTGAATTCATAAACAGAAGGCACAGCAACGCCGATATGAATTTCCTCATTCGTTTCAGTCCCGAAATCATTGATATTTTCGACATAAATCAGTTTGCTCCCGATCGACGGAGAATCCAGCAAGACCGAATCACCGATCATTTGATACTCGCCGTCGTATGATAAGGAATGACATAATACACTTTCCAGGTCGCTCGTGAAGTACCAGATATCGGATATGCTCTCATGAAAAAAGGTGACCATGAGCTTGTTGCTCAACCGGGTTTCCTTTGAGAAAATAATTCCGCCCTCATTACTGTTGATAATACGGCCCGCCTCAAGAAGGATCGGCTCCGAACCAGACTCCGAGTACCGGATACCGTCGGCATCACTGAAAAGCACCTGTGTCCGATCCGCGTTGAAAATGATTTCCCCGAAATCCAGAAAAACGTTCTCCGGGATAATGGAATTGCTCAACAGTTTCAGTGAATGTGCCGAAGAAAACGGGTAAATGGCATAAAATCCGTTTGTTTCCAATTCGCTTTCCCTTCCGGTATAGCCACTCATCGCATACACGATTTGTCCGTCGTCCGAAAGAGCGATCGGATTGAGATCTTCCGCAATTCTGATCGGCTCTTCGTTATCGATCCTGAGCCGAACTTCCCAGGGCTTATCGGCTCCCTTTTCGACGAAACATTGGTATGCGACCGCTTGGCCGTGAGGAGAAACAGCAAATGTCCTTCCGGCGTTTTCGGATACCAGAGATGACTCTTTCTCTGCGGTTCGATATACGTACAGAGATCCGGTATTATCTGCCGTACAATTCTTAAGATACAAGACTGTACTGCCGTCCGAGGAAATTGTGAATTCTTGAACTTGATCGGATATTTCTTCACAAGTTGTTCCGTCTGAAAAAAACAACCGGCCTTCGTATCCGGGGCTCTCCTCCGCACTCAAAAGAAACGCAACGGCGTCGCGATCCGTCGCATATTGAAATTCGGGCCCATAGCCTATCGCCCCCCCCTCAATAACGATCGCGTGACCATCACGAAGAAGGACGGCATTTTCCACTCCCTGAACAAAATGAATATTCGATCGCTCGGATAGATCTCCGGTAACGGGTTCTCTGCGCTGAGTCATCGAAGTCTCCGTACTTTCCGGTACGGATGTCGTTTCCGTACTTGCCTGCGCGGATGACGCCAGTGTAGTCGCCTCAGGATTCGATTCAGTCGGTTGTTTGATTTTTTTTGCTGAACAAGAAATTAGAAGAGCGGAAACAAGAACGAGACACATGATCCGTACAATCCTATTCATTCTCTTTCTCCCGGTTCTCTTCGCGAAATTGTTTGCAATGGAAAACATGAGTAATAAATTTTTTACTTTGATATCGCCATAATAGTACATCGTTCTATTACCCGCAATATGTCCCTATTAATGAACATCTCCCCCACAGCGTATGCTATAATCTTTTTACCGTGATGAGGGAATAACAATGAAATGCTTTTACCACAATGAAACTGAAGCGACCTGCACTTGCGTCGGATGTAGTAAGGGATTATGTTCGTCGTGCGGGTCCGCGGTAACGCCGCCGCGCTGTCCGGATTGTATGATGAAGGCCAACGAAAAGGAATATAAGTCCTTTCTTTACACCGCCATCGTCAGCGCGTTCTTCTTTTTCATAACCGCCATGATCCTTGTTTTCACGGTCGGGATTGAGGCGTTTAGTTCTCCGCTGTGGTGGCTTCTGATCCTCGTTGTCTCGACGATTCCCTGGGGATGGCGCTTTCTGCACTCCCTGTTCCCGGTCTTCTTTCTGTCGACCTCGATTCTCCTGATGATCCTTGCCCTGATTTTTACGGCACTTCTCTCCGTCTTTGCCGGAATCGTCGTAATGCCGTGGCAGATCTTTTCGATCATACGCTTATATCTGAAAACACGATCCGTGCGAGAGAAATTTCTCGCGCGGTTGTAACCCGCATAAACCGCTTTGTTATTGACATCTATATCCCAAATCCATATAATTTCTTTTGCGTCCCGTGAAGGGTCGCGCGCATAAAAATCGCCGACTTAGCACAGTTGGTAGTGCAGCTGATTTGTAATCAGCAGGTCGTCAGTTCGAGTCTGACAGTCGGCTCCAAGAGCAAGCGGTCTCTGCAGATTCTGCACGGCCGCTTTTTTTGCCCGAAAACACCGTTCCGGTTACGAAAATTTGGAAACCGCTAACAATTCGGTAATCATTGGTTCACCGTTTGTTTTTTACAAATCTGATAATATTAAAGCAGAAATCAGTCGATCCCGATTGAATCGTTGAACCAGACAGCAATTTTCTGATAAATAGCGATACGGATTCGTTATTTGTACGTTTTTATAAACAAAGGGGCCAGGGAGTAGGGAGGCGATTCAAGTGAAAAAAGACAGATCTGCCCGAATAGCAGGCGTCGTGATCATCAGTTTTGCGATACTGCTTGTGATGTCCTTTCGATTTGTGATCTTTGCCGGAGTAACGGGAGCGGAGAGTACCGATGAATCCTCAGTAACAACAGCCGCAACTAGCGCGAGTACCTATGCTACCATAGATTGGTCTGTTCTGGAAGGAGCTTGGGTTGCGCAAGGCGTAATAGTCAGCCAGACTACCACTGCTGCAGTTGCAACAACGACGGCAACTACTGCTGCTGCAACAACCGCCGCCGCAACAACGGCGGCAACCACTGCTGCCGCAACGACCGCCGCAACGACGGCGGTAACCACCGCCGCAACGACGGCGGAAGAGACGACCGCAGTGAGCACTTCTGCGCCGACCGCGGCTTCGACCGCAGAACGCGGGTCAAAGAGCACGGGTACGACAACACAGGCTTCTGAAGAAACATCGCCGCCTACGGAAACGACAGTGAAAATCACGGAGTCCGAATCCCAAAAGCCGGTCGAAACAGGCGTTGTCGCTAAGGTGGTCGAGACGACCCTTCTCGCACAAAAAGAAACCACATCGGTCCCGGCGGCGGTTCAGGAGCCCCGTGATTCCGATCCTTCGAATCCTTGGCTCCTTTGGCTGTTGCTTCTCCTTCTGCTTCTTCTGTTGATTATTATCTTTCTTTTCTTCTTTTACCGTAAAAAGAAACGCAAGGAAGAAGACGACGAAGCCGGCGAGGGCGAACCGACCGAAGAGACATTCGGCGAGACCGGGGCTTCCGACTCATAATTTAACGCTCCGTGTTCCTTTCCATGGAGCTTACCGAAGGCCGTGTCGAATACCTGTTTGACGCGGCCTTTATCATGTTTCATAAATTCTTCAGCGTTTGTTAACTATATTATGTTGCATTGACAGTAGAAGTCTATAAAATGAAGTTAGGCGGTGTTATCTCAACGGCTTGCCGCCCGGCTTTTTTTATTTCTGGCGATTGCAGCATGTATCCGTTTCGGCGGATCCGATGAACGATTTTTGAGATTGATCCGGGTAATGGTCCGGATACAAAGGAGTTGTGTATGCTCCGATTGAGCTCGACGTATGTTATCGTTCGCGACATGGAAAGATCCGTCGAATTCTACTCTTTATTGTTTGACATGGAGCCGTCCGCACGCGTTTTGGACAGATGGGCTCAGTTCGACTTGGATGGCGGGTGCTTTGGTGTCTTCAATCAACTCTTTGATTATCAGCTTCTGATTTCCGAAGAGTCAGCCGGGACACCATTCAACAAAGCATATGTAGACCGGTTGAGTCATTCTCGAACGGTTTTCGGAAATAACGTCATTCATCATTTTCGAGTGGAAGACCTGAGACTTGAATACGACCGGCTTTTATCCTTGAAAATCGGACTGTTGTCCGACATCTTCTATGTGAATGTTTCGTTCCCTTTCTACTTCTTTACGTTGACGGATCCGGACGGTAACATCATTGAGATTGCGGGCAATTACGCCGATGAGATTGTTTCGGATATCGAACCCGCCAAATCTTCCGCGAAAAAGGCTAAAACCGCGACGCCTCCGGAGGAACCGGAGGAAGAGGAATCCGTTGAGCCGGTCAGCACAAGAAAAATCAAAAAGCCGATCCCGCCCGAGGAAACATCGCAGCCTTCCGAACCGGTCCGGCCTCCGAAGGAGCCCGCTCCGGTCCTGCCGGTCCGACCTCCGAAGGAACCCGCTTTAGTTCCGCCGCTCCGGCCTACGAAGGAGTCCGCTTTGGTTCCGCCGGTCCGACCTCCGAAGGAGCCCGCTCCGGTCCTGCCGGTCCGACCCGGAAAAGATGTTTCTCCGGTCCGGCCGGTTCCGCAGGAAAAGGTGTCGCCCGCGGAAACCCCGATCCCGGCCGACGAAGACTTGCCGTTTAAGACATTGCTTAAATCCGTAAAAACACCGCCACCCCCTCGTGCGGCTGAGCCGTCCGCCGTATCCTCAGATATTTTGGATGAGTCATTGGTCGTTCAACCGGACAATGACGTCACGATCGAAGAGATACGATATGCTGTTCAGGAAGAGAGTTCCCAAATGCCCGCGGAAACATTTATCGACCACTCGATACTTCGGGCCGCTATTGAAAAGGAACGGGAGCGTCAAATCCGTCAGATCCGCGAACAGGCAAACGGTCCTCCGATATTCAAGCCTGTTGAACCGGAGCCTGAACCGGAACCGGAGCCGGAGCCTATTGCACCCCTGATTGACACCAGCAAACAAGGAGCGGCGGAAGAGAAATCTAGAGAGTCCAAAGCCTCCGACCCCGCGAAAACGGAGAGAAAACGTCCGATTTGGGAGGAGCCCGCAGGCGATTCGTGGCGTGACCAGTAACTGAAAGCGCCCTTCCCGGGCGCAGCATATTCAGCGCAAACCGCGTTCGGAATATTCCAACCCGACGCGGTTTTTGTTGCGCATTTGGTGAAAAAATGAGGCACTTTTCGCATTCGACTTGCCATATACCCGAATTAGTGCGTAAAATGATTGGGACAAAAATCAAAAGGGTAAATGAATTGAAAAGACAGAAGCAGGACAATCTTTCCTTTGAAACGCCGCCCCGCGATCATCTGATCCGGCGCATTGCGGAAGCCGTCGTTTATTGGAGTCTCCGGTATCGATACTTCATTTTGGCTGGCGTTTTGTTGATCGCAACCATTGGCATCGTTACGTTTTATATTCGCGCCTGGACTTCTTCCGACGCCTCCGACAAAGGTCCGAAAGAGATCAATTCAACCACGATCACGGTCATTACCCCGACGCCGACCCCGACCCCGACTTCGACGCCGACACCCTCACCGACTCCCACGCCGACACCGGACCCGACTCTGCGGCCCGGAGATGAGAACGAACGCGTCCGGGATCTTCAGAACCGGTTGATCGAACTCAATTATATGGATTTGGATGAAGCGACACTGTACTACGGAACGGTAACAACTTACGCAGTCGAGCTTTTCCAGCGACAACATGATTTGACCATGGACGGCGTCGCCGGCCCGCAGACCTTGGATCTGATCTACTCAACGGAAGCCAAGAAATATACTCTGCTTGAAGGCACAAGGGGAAGCGACGTCGACAGCCTTCAGCGTCAGTTGATGGATCTGGGTTATCTGAATGTTGCGACAGGCTATTACGGCTCGAAAACCGTCGAGGCGGTCAAGGCATTCCAGGAGAGGAACGGACTGGGTGTCGACGGAAAGACCGGAGAACAAACACTTTCTCTGTTGTATTCGCCGAACGCGGTCGCCAGCGCCAGTAAGATTCAGGCGGAAAAAAGACGGGCGAACATTATCAACTTCGTCGATTACGCGAAGCAACAGCTCGGAGATCCGTATATCTTCGGCAACGTCGGTCCGGACTCCTTCGATTGCTCCGGGCTTGTGTATTATTGTTTGAAACAGGCCGGATCGTCACGCGGAAGATATAATGCAGCCGGATATGCCGATGTTACCGACTGGGACAAAATAACATCCATGGACAACCTGGAGATCGGCGATCTTTTATTCTTCAGCACCGGCGGTCAGGCCGTCGGACACGTCGGGATTTACGTCGGCGGCGGAGAGATGGTGGATGCGTCCTCTTCCAACGGCAAGGTGGTACGCAGGTCTTGTACGACGAATTTCTGGGTCAAAAACTTCGTTTACGCCAGACGCCCCTGGTAAACCGATTCCCCAAAACCAAACACGGCCGTGATGCACAAACATCGCGGCCGTTTGATTTTCGATCTTTTCAAAGAACTGTACCGCTACTTACTGGTTTCCAAAAGTACCCGGAAAGAACTTACATTGAAGCTTTTCCAGTTTGAAGCGTTCATCACGTAATAGGACGAAAAGAAATTGGTGGAGACCCAGTTATCTTCCTCCGTTTCCCATATGTACCGGGATGATACATATTCGTCGATTCGGTCAAGATCCTCATCCAGCTTATCATCATCCTCATCACGCAAATCGTCCTCGCGCTCCAGAAGCACCAATAGCGAATCCGAGGAGTTCGTCATCAAATATTTGGCGTCAAGCCTGTCCAGGTCGCCGCTTAAGTAGCGGTCAATGTTATGGGACGCGACCCGGTAGCCCGGAACACTGAAATTGATCAGAAGAAGCGCCAGGATTCCCGCAAGGAGCGCGCTTTTAAATAGCGGCAGCTTTTCGACGAATTCCCGAACCGCGAGCATGATGAAAAGAGCGCCCATCAGGATCATGAAGCCGGATACCAGGTAACGGTCCTCCGAAAGTCCGTACGCCTCGATATAAAGAGCCATTCTTCGAAAAGCGGAAGCGAGTTGTACAAAGCTCAGAACGATAAGGAGCATCGCGAAAATGCGTACCACCATTCCGGTTCCGGCGCTTCGATTCGTATAGCGTATCGAAACTAAAATCATAATCGCGTTGATCGCCGAAACGAAAGCCAGCTCGAAAAATCCGCTTCGGGCATATTCGGCGTATGTTAAGCCATCCGGCAGTTCTCCCGCCCATGCTCCGAACATATATACAGATTGAACGATCGCGAAGACCAGATAGAGCGCATTGACCAGGGCGAGGATCGTGATTGCCGGAATAGCGGGAATCAGCAGGGGCTTGGACTCAGCGGACGCACCGCCGTTTCCGCTATAGAAGCGCTTGTTTTTGTAACTGAATATGATACTGGCAACAAATGGGGCGACCGGAACGAACAAGAAGAGGCGCAGAAGGATATCCGCAACGAATCGCTCGTCCAGAAGTTTAAAAAGATCACCCAACCAGTCGGCAAACACCGCATCCGAAGAGGCCAGAAGAACGGTCAGAATGAGGACCAACGGGAGTCCGACCGCCAGCGCGATGATGATTTGAAGGATGACGGAGAGGCTGTTCCCGCGGGTCGGAGAGGTGTCTGTCGTTCCGTCCGCAAGGTTTTTTCGCACTTTTCTTAACTCCGTCGCCTCTTTGAAGGGATCCGGTATGCAGAGAATCGGACGAAGCACAAAGCCAAGGAAGAGTTCCTTCAGAAAGCCTTTTTCGCCGATCGCGACCCGCCCCTCACCGATTCGTTGAAGGCATAGGATGCCCATCAGAAAAAGGATCACCGCTTTGTTCAAAAAATCCAGTCCCCGGTTATCGAAAAGCGTGAAACACGCGGATAACGCGACAATCGCCCCCATCAAGGTAAATTGGAGCATTCGATTCCTGGTCTCGCGCGGCGGAAATCCGACGGCCACAAAAAAGGCAAGCAGCAATGAGAAATAGTAGACGGTAGCATTCAGTGCGGAGAATCCGTCACGGATAAATGTGAATTCGATGACGGCGAACGCTCCAATTACCGATGCGGCTAAGGCGCGAAGATACTTACTCATTGTTATTTTCCTCCGGTATATATTCGAGAATGTCTCCGGGCTGACAACTCAGTTCCCGGCAGATTGCTTCCAAAGTGGAAAAACGGATCGCTTTCGCGCGTTCGTTCTTGAGGACGGACAAGTTGGCCGGTGTCAGATCAATCCGCTCCGCCAGATCGGCCAGACTGATTTTCTTTTTAGCCATCTCGACATCCAATCGAATGATGATCGGCATATCCGTACCCTCCTTTCAAATCGTGAGCTGCTGCTCTTCCCAGATTCGGGAAGCCTTGGCAAAAACGTCCGACAAAATAAACGAGATCAATCCCGCGAGAGCAAAGATACAAGCGCCGGCAATCGTCAATAAGGTGTTGTACATGAAGATCTTGACCGTAAAAGCGGCCGCGATGATCAGACAAAACAGCCCGACGCGAAAAAACCTCTTTGCGTTGTGCGTATCAAAGGGCTTGTTCTTTTCAAGCGTTCGAAGGATAAGGTGTCCTTGAATAAGGATAGCGAGAGCCAGAACTCCGCAGACATAGAAGAAAACAAGTATAAACTCAAAAGGCTCCGACCATCCGAACTGGACGGTCAACTGATCGACCATGATCCGGGTCAGCCACGGCAGACCGATCAGGACGCCGACATTGATCAGGATACACAAGTCCGTAAAAATCCGAAGTATCAGTGTTAGACTCTTCTTCCCGATTTGGTCCATAATGCACCTCCGCGAACAGAAAAACCACAATGGGTTCCGTTTACCGTCAAGTGCATTTTACTACCATTGATATCGCTTTGCAATATCTGTTTATCGTTTTTCGATATGTTTTTATTGTTTATCGCGTCCGGATCTTCTTGTCTCCTCCTCGATCCGGACCAGTTCGGCGGCCTTTTCTTTCCCGTACCGAAACGGCATCGCAACCGTATGGTTAAAAAACGCGATGATCGGTCCCATGAAAAAAGCGGTGATAACAGTAGCGACTCCGAGCTCCTTGATGAGTTCCGCTCCGAGTAGAAATCCACTGATTGTACAGATCAAATCCGTTCCGATCCGGCAGTACTGGAATTTCGCGATCTTTTTCTGTGCCATGATCAGTGCGATCGCGTCATACGTCGAGACGCCCAGATTACCGGTGAAATAAAACGCCGAACCTAAGCAAATAACAACAATCGCGATCAGGAGGAGGACAAGGCGAACCCAAAAATTCGCGCCGGGCAGAAGGTACAGGAACAGTTTTTCCGAATACTCCGCTACATATCCGAGTAAAAACAGATTGATCAGGGTCCCCAGACCGATCTTGGTCTTGTCCAGAAAAAATATAAAAACGAGCATAACCGCGTTGATAATCACATAGAGCGTGCCGAACCCAAAAGGCACATGACGCGCGATTCCGTGAGCAAATACTTGAAACGGATCCAGTCCGAACGCCGAAAACTTGAACATTCCGACGGAGAAGCCGCAGATCAGGACCCCCAATACCGTCATCAGGATCCTCTTTTTCATTTCACTCAATTGCCTGTCCTCCCGGTTCACCAGTATTTCCGACTGCGCCGAACTTTCGAAAACCGCCGGCGCAGGTGCCCGGCCGGCGTCACATACTGCTTATTATTCTATCATCGATCCGCAAAGAATCGCAGAGCGTTTTTATCTGAATATATCAGGAAGCTTTCGGATAATGGTACAATTATTGTATTGAGGCTCACCGGCCGGTGAGCGAATATTCGGACCGCGGAGGTTTTTCATGAAAAGGCATGACGGAAGATTGATCCGGAGTATCGGCCCTTTTGAGAAGCTTTATCCCTTCATTATCGATCGAAGAAATGACGCCCAGGTCTATGCCAAGCAGATTATTCAAACCGAACCGATTGACGACTACATCCGTAAGAAACGAAGTGACGGGGTTCACCTCAGCTATTTGCACGTTTTTATAGCCGTGTACCTGCGCGTACTCGCGCAACGGCCGTTTCTCAACCGGTTTGTCATGAACGGCAGATTATACGCGCGCAAGGGTTTTTCCTTTTCGATGGTCGTAAAGCCCGAGCTTCGGGATAACGGGCACGAGGTCACCGTAAAATTCTCCTTCAAAGGTCACGAGACTCTGGCGGAGGTAACGGAAATCCTCAACAAGACGATCGAGGACGCGCAAAACAAGCCCGCCGACACCAGTAGCGGAAAACTCGTCAATTTCATCCTATCAATGCCCGGAATATTCATGAAAGCGATGATCGGATTCATCAAATGGATGGACCGGAACAATCTTCTGCCCGCGAGCGTCATTGAGGCGAGTCCGTTTCATTGCTCGCTGTTTCTTACGTACCTCAAATCCATCCGGACGGATTACGTGTACCACCACCCATATAACGTAGGGACTGCCGGAATTTTTGCGGCGCTCGGCAAGACGGAAATGATGCCGGTCGTCGAAAACGGTGAGATCGTCGTTCGCAAATGTTGCGCGATCGGCTATTCCTTTGACGACCGCATTTGCGACGGTCTCTATCTGGCGAATACGTTTTCGCTCGCCAAGAAGTACTTCCGGGATTTGAGCCTTTTGGAAACCCCCTTGGATCAAATCGTCGAGGATATCGAATAGAACGTGGAATAGCCTGAAAAGACCTCCGGGGCGCGTTATGCGGTAATGCTCCCCGGAGGTCTAATGTTTACGGTTCCTTATGGTTACTCCTGATACAAAATCGCCGGAGTCCAGTACGTGTTGTTGTACATATCGGTAAGCCGATAGGTCACCATGCATTCATTACTGCCCACAGGATGGTAACTGACGGTCAGTTCCCCGTCCGCAATCATCTGATCGCCCAGATAATAGCTGTCGGTAAACTGCTCGTCGTACGAGTAGTAGTCGCACAGAAAATCGATCACATCGCCCGACTGAATCTCAATCAGGCCTTTGGCCATCGTATCGGTCGTGTCGCCGTAATTGATTCTGGCTCCCGCGACATAGCCGTACGGGTCGTCTTGAGTGAACATCACGATGATATCCACCAATTGCCCGTTCAACAAGGCAGGAACCTGCCCGATCACCGTGTAGGAAGACCCCTTCTCCTCCACCGATTCGAGATAAAAAGCGACAATGTGCTTATCAAGAGCGACCCAGGTCCCGTCAAAGCCGATGACCAGATCCCCGTCGGCATCAAATTCTACGATATTATCAATGCCCAAGTCGATATAGCCCTCTCCGTCGTCGAAAAACACATTCAGCTCGACTTTCCGGATCAGATCCCACTGCTCGTCCGAAAGACTGACCACGAAGCCGCCGTCCTTTTCGACCAGTTCGAGATCCGACGCGTTCAGGTAATGATTTTCATAGTAATCGGCGTTCGACTGGATCAAGTTCGAATCGACCCAGTCCGTCGACCCTTGCGTCGCCCCGCCCAGTAAGGACGAGAAGTCCGGATTTTGGAAAAAAGAACTCCAGCCTTCGCCCCAACCGCCGGAAGAACCGGTCAGTCCGCCCAAAAGCGAAGCCAGGGGAGAGTAAGGACTTCCCGTGCTGATCTGTCCGCCGACGACCATATTGCCGAACTTCTTGACCAGACCGGTATATTCTTCACCCATACCGATCCGATCGTACACGGAAACCATCGAAGACATACTATTCAGTTCGTCGTACGGGAAATATACGGACAACCCATTCGCGTTCATGATATTGGATGTGGTCCGGTTGTACTTGATACACTTTCGCATCGCGTCGGCAAGTGCTTTCGCTTCCGGGGAATCGATGTTTTCGGCCAAATGAATCAGGTCCACCTGGTCTGTTCGGGAGCGGTTGAATTCGCGTGTGTTCCCGCGCGCGTCGGAAATAATCTTATAATCCTCATCCAACAGGGCATCCGCAGATTGCGCAAACTCCCGGAACGCTTCGTCTCCGGTGTTGTTGAGTTCTACAAGATCCACGATGGAAAGCGTCGCGATGTCGCGCGGAACCTTGGATTGACATGTTGTCACAAAACTGTCGATGATGTTTTTTCCGATCTTTAACGTTGACATGGATGGATCATTCGACAGTGCTTTGATCCAGTCGGTATAGTACCAGCCGATCCCGGGCTCCAGTTCCTCGGATGCGATCATATAATCCGCATGGTAATTCAGCATATACGCAGTCTCGACCGTACCCATCAGGCAAGCGTCGAATCCGACGAAGTCAAAGGAGACTCCGGCCTCGTCGAGTGCCGAATAAATCTGGTCCAGCGTCATCGATTTTTTGCTCGGGAAAAGTTGATCATATCCGTAGCCGGCCAGCGACCCGCCGCCGTGATCCCAGAAGATCAATGCGTAGCGGTTTGCCGGAAACTCTTCGGCGCAATACGAAACGAAGTCCGAGAGCGTGTTCGGATCGGTCATCGCCTTCTTGCCGACGTCGGCATCCAGTGTCACGAGCCCGTCGCCGACGACCTGATAGCGTTGATTCGTATTGCTCTTGATCACGCTGTTCTTCCACTTGGATGTTCCGCCGGTCTCGATGATGATATTGACGTTCTCTTTCGGATCTGCATAGAGCATTTCGTTGATATCCGCGGTCGCCATTCCGTAGTCGGTCTCCAGGTCGGTACCGCACATATAGACCATGATGGTGAAAACATCCTTTCCGTCACCGAGGATCTTAGTTCTGCGGGTACGCGGGCCGGTGATTCCGGTCATCGGACTGATGTTATTATTGCTCGGGTCCCCCGTGACGGATGTGTCGTCCCCGAGTGTCGGGTCGGATCCGGAGTTCGTAACGGTTGTCTGAATGTCCGAAGGATATAAATCGTCTGCTTTCGGCATACACTGTTTAAACAGGAAGAACAACACCACGATGACTATGATGATCAATATGATCTTTCCGATGGAGAGTCCGCATCCCTTCGAAGTGCGGTTTCCCGATCCGAAAAGCGATCCGAGGCCGCCGAGCGGCGAATTTCCCGAACTTTGCTGGGAGCCGCCGCCGAGCAGATTTCCGAGATCAGGCAGCCCGCCGGACCCGTTATCCTGCTGGGAGCCGCCGCCGAGCAGGTCTCCGAGATCGGGCAGCCCGCCCGGGGAAGATTCCTGCGGCGGTGTGTATTGTGTGTTGTTCTGGGGCTCTTTTCGATCCTGATAACCTGATGCGTTACCGACCGGTTTACTTCCCGGCCGATTCAGTCCTTCGCCTCTTTTGTATATATCGCCGCCGGAAGATCCGGAGGTTTTTCTCTTCTTACGAAATCCGCTCCCGTTGTCTCTGTCCATACTATTCTCCTTACACCGTCTTATTTGCGATCGCAACGCGAAAATAACTTTTATCTATGCTTCTTGAGTATAACACCGGAATCCTATATACAAAATAATCAAACGCGAAGTCCTTTGATCCACCCGGACTTCTCACACTTCCGGCCTATTCTCCGGAAGCGCTCAACAAAGAATATATTTCAGAAACCACCTGTTCCGATCGCACGCGCACCCCGGAAAAATAATTCTCCGATCCCTGTGTATTGGAAAGCGCGATAATCACCGTCCCGGTATCGGGTTCGATCATCACATGTGTATTAAATCCGACCGTTTGACCTCCGTGAAAATATACTCCGGGGTTGACATTCCAACCGAATCCATAGTCGAAAGCACCCGGTTCGAAAACCTGCGCCCATCCTTCGGCCGATAAAAAATTGCCGTCCATCACCGCGTGTTCCCAGATCAGAAGGTCCCGCGCGTCGGAGCAGATCGAACCGGCCGCGTAGCTCAAAGTCCGGTCCTGAGAAGGAAGGTAAACCGCACCGTTCAAAAGAAGTATCGCACCTTCGGATGTCAACAGGGAAGGGTCCGTTGACGCCGCTCGCATATCAAGCGGTCCGAAAAACGTCTCCTCCAAAAATTCAAAATACGACATCCCGCTCAGTTTTTCGATGATCATGCCCAAAAAGTAATAGTTTGTATTGCTGTACAGGTACGACTCACCCGCCTCGAAAAGCGGCGGATATTCCTTCATCATTTCGACCATATCCTCCGGAGAGTATTCCTTCCGGATGATCGATTTGACCTGCGCGATCGTATCCGCGGAAGCCGTATCGAGGTCCTCCAAGGTCACGCCCAGCGCCCCGCATGTCACATAATCCGGGATCCCGGAGGTCATGTTCAAAAGGTTTCGGATGCGAATACGTTCGGCACAGGGATATTCCGGAATATATAAACTCAGCGGATCGTCAAGCTTGAGTTTCCCCTGTTCCGCGAGCATCATGATCGCCGTCGCCGTAAACTGCTTGGTGATCGAACCGAGTTCAAATACGGTATCCGTGCGGTTAATCGTCTTTGCGCGCCGGTCCGAATACCCGTACGCTCCCTCGAAAACGATCTCGCCTTCCCGCTCAACCAGAACGACGCCGTTATACACAACGGAGTTCATGTACGATGAAATTCGGTCCGCGGCGGCCTTGTTCTCCGAAGAACCAGGCGCGACGCGGACCGATGAAGGTACACGATCTGTCTTTATTGTTTCATAATCAGCAAAGATTGTTTCGGATGCCCGCGTATCGCCCGGTTGCTCTGCGGGAGCAATGCCGCAAGCCGATACACCGGCAACGGTCACGGCAAGAGTGAACGCGAGAAGCGCGTTTTGTCCCCTACCCGTTGCACGAAACATTAATAATCGTCATCCTCGCTCGATTCTTCGGCTTCTTCCTTCACATCTTTGGGAACTTTAATACTTTTCACGTCTCCGAAGGAAGAGAAATTGATCTCAAGTTTACAAGCCTTTACCTCGATCTCAACGTCCGGTTCCGGGGCCGGTTCAGACTCATCGTCCTCGTCGTCCGAGTCCCCGTCGTAGGATTCGTTAATGTCAGCGATACCGCTCATGGCTTGAAACAGGTAATCTTCGGCAAGTTTCTCGACCGTTTCGGTCATATCGATTTCCAGAAGGACGGGAAGCTTCGTCTTTTTGTTGAGGAGGAGTCTGATGTCGACCTCGTAGTCTTTCAAGTCGACGTCGTTATCTTTGAGCTCCTCATCGATATCCTCCTCGATCTCTTCAACATCCAGGCTCTTCAAGAAATCGGTGAAATATTCGCCGCTGACTTTTCCTTCAAGAACATATGCTTCGATTTTTCCGACTTTTTCCGTTTTTTTAGCGAGCTCCAGATCATCCGCGTAATCGGTCAGCAAACCGACGAGTTTATGAAGCTTGATCCCTTCGAGTACCTTTTGAACTTCCTCGAAATCCTCTTCATCCTCTTCGATCGTATCCTTCTGCCATTCGTCCTCCGCTTTAAGGTAGGCTGTGATTTCATCCTTGTCTTCGATCAGATACATCTCGATATCGCCGGATTCCTCCTCATCGATCGAACTGAATGTGTACTCACCCTCCAAATGCGCCGCTTTGTCCGTGATCTCACCCGAAGCTTCCGCTTCTCCGACGATCGCGCCGTCAAAATCCTCGGATTTGATCGCAATATCCAGTTCCAGTGAACCCTTCATCTCATAGGACTCGATCTTTTCCAATTCCCCGGTTGCATCTTCAAGAAGGGACTCGGCCGTCGCCTTTTCGAAGCATCCGGCCGCGGGAAGAGCCAGCGACAAGATCAGCAACAGGATAACGATACGTTTTTTCATCTTAATATCCTCCGTAAAATAACGTGTAATACTAATCTTGATTATACTCGTAAAACGCCGGGCGCTCAAGCAATGCGGTGTTTGATGACGCAATGGATGCAGGGGATCATACGGTTTGCGCATTTTCTCTTCTGTTCTGTTCCGCTCCGAAAAAAATGCCGGTCTCCGCTATCCATTGAAAAACTCTGATATGGTATAATTTTTATATCGGATTTCACGCCCGAAGACGCTTCACTCAACCGTCACGAGATCACCGGGCATATAGAGAGTTTCTCCGAAGGGAGAGCATCATTGGCAATAATCACGATTTCCAGACAGATGGGCAGTCTCGGGGACGAGGTCGCCGAAGCTTTATCCAGTAAGCTGAATTGGGAACTGATCACGAGAAAACACCTGATCGACCGCTTTTTTGCCGACGTCACGGACTCCGCGCAGAAGCACATGCTGAATGAGAGCGCAAAGTACTATCTCACGGAACTTGAGGGCTACGGGACCTATCGCGATCTTCTGGAGCAGTCGCTATTCGATTTGGCCGGGTCGAAGTCGATGATTCTTGTCGGCTTCGGCTCTCAGATCATTTTCGCCGACGATCCGCAAGCCGTCCATGTCCGGATTATCGCGCCCGAATGGACGCGGTTGAGCCGCGTTCGCAAGCAATTTCACGTCTCCGAAGAAGATGCGGAGCAGATTCTGTCTGTTGCGGATAAGAAGCATAAACGGTTCGTATCGACCGTTTTCGGAGCGGATTTGACGGATCCTTCCCACTACGATATAACGCTCAATACGGCCGGTGTCAGCGTAGGGGAATGCGTAACGGCCATTATCGCGCTCCAACAGGAACATGACCTGCTTTACCGTATACGCAGCGAGAGCGATGAAGCCGAGACAATCGACCATTTGGCGGAGGTGCCGGTTTTTCATAATCCTTCCGAGGCCGAATTCGCGCGCATCCTGGACATGTATCAGATCGAATGGAAATACGAACCCAAAACCTTCCCGGTCGAGTGGGATGCGGAAGGAAATATTACGCTCGCCTTCAGTCCGGATTTCTATCTTCCGATGTTTGATACCTATCTCGAGTTAACGACGATGAGCCAGAAATATGTTACCGAGAAGAACAAGAAACTCAAAAAAGTCCGCGAGCTGTACCCGGGCACGAATATCAAGATTGTATACAAGAAAGACTTTATTTCGCTGATCGAGCGCTTTAAGGCGTTCGGCGTCGGGAATCGGGAGAACGCGACATGATGGAGTATCCGGATATTCGAAAAGTATTGTTTTCCGAGGAATCTCTGAAAGAAAAGGTAAAGGAGCTCGGACGGAGGATCTCCGAGGATTACCGCGATCAGGAGCTTGTCCTCATTGCCGTTCTCAAGGGATCGATGTATTTTTTCGCAGACTTGACGCGTGCGATCGATATTCCCATCGGGGTCGATATGATTTCGATCGGAAACATTCCCGACACAACCAGTCAGACGGGGATCGTCCGTATCACCAAGGACTTGGATTTGAGCATTACCGGAAAACATGTCCTTGTGATTGAGGACATTATCCGGACGGGACTGACGACGGCATATCTGATCCAGAGTTTAAGCGCAAGAAAACCCATTGACATCAAGGTGTGTACGCTACTATACAACCCGGACCGGGTGCTGATCAATGTACCCATCGCTTATTACGGCTTTGAGATCAAAGAGTCGTGGATGGTCGGGTACGGCATGGACGTGAAGGAAAAGTGGCGCAACCTTCCGTATATCGGGGAACTCGAGCACCGTTAGTTCTTCTGAACATTCGAAAAACGAAGCGCCCGCTTCCAATGAAGCGGGCGCTTCTATCTCCGGTCCCCTGAGGGACATAAAGGGGCTCCAGCGAACCTATTTGATACTACCAATGCTGTCCGGCTGCCCTTTATTATCTGCGAATCTCTGTGGCCTGACTCATGAACCGTATCTTCATGGACTTACTTGGTCCGAACTAGGTGTCCTCGCCGTTCTATCCTTCTGATTCCGGATCTACTCGGTTCCGACTTGCGTCTTCGCCTTTCCATCCTTCCGACCCCCCGGACATCACGTTTCGACTTTCGCCTACTCGTTCCTTCCTTCAGATCTTGACTCACTCTGCCCTGCTTGCGACTTGTGTCCGCCTTCGCGTCCCGTCAATCGCTATTCGCTTTCCACTCCCTACGCTCCTGCCCGATCGTTGATATCATCTCTGTCCCGAGCACTCATCGCGTCTGTTGTGGCGGCACTCCTTCTAGGTACTGGTGTTCTCTAGTATTCCCTGGAGCTTGACTTAAGTATAGCATCCGGGCGCTCTTTGTCAAGGGCTTTTTCACAATCGGACGAGGTTTTGCTGTTTGATTTTTGTGCATTATAGACATAAAATCGCCAAAGCCCGACACCACAGGGTTTTGGAAAAATCCCTTCCGCCGACAAAACGTTTCGGAAATAATTTATTTACAGATTCGACAACGAATCTCAAATGCAATATGATGATTTTCGAAAGAAAGACGCCGAAAAGGAGTTGATATCTTCATGAAATCGTATCGCAAAGAACTGCATTTCATGATTCCGTCGCGAAGAGGAATCGTTAATATCACCGAACAAGTCCGCCGGGCGATCCGGGAGAGCGGGATTCGGGAGGGCCTTGTCCTTGTTAACCCGATGCACATCACCGCGTCCGTATTCATCAACGACGACGAGAGCGGACTGCATCATGATTACGAAGTATGGCTGGAGCGGCTGGCTCCGGAGAAACCGTATGACCAATATCGCCATAACGGGTATGAGGATAACGCCGACGCGCACCTCAAGCGCACGATCATGGGCCGCGAGGCGGTCGTCGCCGTGACCGAAGGAGACCTGGATTTCGGAACATGGGAGCAGATCTTCTACTTCGAATTTGACGGTAAACGCGATAAACGCGTGCTCGTAAAGATCATCGGGGAATAGCCCGGAGATCGCTGCCTGCAATCTCCTGAAAAAGAGATATACCGAATACCGGCGCGATCGCGTAGACATGGTCAAAGATGTCCGCCTGGACCGACTCATACTCCGTCCATTCGGTTTTCGCGGAAAAAGCGTAGATCTCGATCGGAATGCCGCGGTTCTCGTACGCCAGTTGACGGACCAGTATCATCATATCCTGCCGGATGTCCGGATGATTCTCCAGATACCGTTTCAGGTACTCTCTGAAAACGCCGATATTCGTAAGATGCGGATCATTGGCCGTCTCTCCGCCGGGCCCGTCGCCGTCGACCGGCGCTCGTCCCGCTTCCCGCTTTTCGCGAATATACGGCTCCAGATACTCAATCTTCGAAAACTCCAGAAGCATCGCCTCCGTGCAGAATCGGACGCTGTTCACATCGACCTGTACGGCTCTTTTGATTCTCCTGCCTTCCGTCTGGCTCATCTTGCGCCAGTTTTTGAACGTATTCGTGATCAGGGTGTATGCGGGAACGGTACTGGTGGTGTTGTCGAAGTTGTCGACCTTGACCGCCATCAGCGTGATATCCGTAATCGTGCCGTTGATGTTGTGCCCCGGGACCTCGATCCAGTCGCCGATCTGTACCAGATCGTCGGCCGTCAGTTGAATGCCGGCGACAAAGCCGAGAAGAGTGTCCTTGAAAACAAACGAAAGAACGGCGGCAAACGCGCCGAATCCGGAAAGGAGAACCAGCGGGCTCTCATCGATCCAGGACGCGATGATTACGATAGAAAGCACGATGCCCACAACGATCTCGACAACTTGAAGAAGCCCCTTGATCGGCCGGCGTTTCGCGATCTCTTTTCTTCGGTACAAGTCGTCGATGATGTCCAAAAGAGAATCGACGATCAGCATGATGACGATGATGGTGTACACCGTTACGGCCTTGATGATCCACGGTGCGGCATTTCCGAACCCCGCGGCGCTCAGCCGGACCACAAGCGGCGTCATCAGATGCATCGTTCTGGGAATTAACCGGCTCTTCTTAACAATATTGACCGTCTTGCTCTTACGAATGAAAGGAACTCGGAAAAATACGGCAGAGACGACGCGTTTTGCGACAAAAAACAGCACGAAGCAGATGACCGCCACCAACGCTGCGCGCGCCGAGTAGCGCAAAACGGAATCGATCAGTCCGGTCAAACCGAGTCTATCGATGAGAGTATCCAACCATGCAAACATTTTTCTCTCCCGGATGATCCGTCGGGCTTCTAGCAGGTCGCCCGATACGGCTTTTTGCTCATAATATATCACAACTGCGCGGTTTTCGTTTTGAAGCACTCATACACAACTCCATGAATATTCTTTGATGCTGATTATTCATAAATATTTACAAATTCGTTTACGTTTGACAAAGTCATGGTCGATTCCCCCGTGTTACAATGTCAGAAGTCCATTTCACCCGTGACAATTTTGCCATAGAATTCAACCATTCCCATGCTTTTCCGGAGAAACGCGAGGGAAAAATCGGAGGCGCTCATGAAGAATGCATTAAAGCGGATCAATCGGGGATCAGTGATGTTGCTCATCCTGGTTTTGGGCATGTCGATCTATTTTATCATTCAGTCTCAGAGTGACAAGAAGACGCGATCCGAGCTCCAGAATATCGCGACTGATTTTATCGCCGATACCGCGAAGCAAGTTATTATTCCGGAATCGATGAGAGCATCGTCCGAATCCGAGCCGGTAGGCGTATCCGAACTGGCCGAGAAATATGAAACCGTAGGTGTCGGGTCCCGGAATCGATTCTATTCGGATAATGTACAGCTCCGGCAGTTCGCGTCCGCATGGCTTGAAACCTCCCTTCAGATGCAGACCGGATTAAATACCTACATCCTCTCGTCCGAACCGCAGATCGATAGATTTGATCGATTTAACGTATATCGCGATGAGGCTTCGCTCTCCTTTACGGTTACGGATACACGGAAAATTTTAATGCCGAACGGAGAAGAGACTCTGTCCGTTTTGACGTTCACGGAATACTTGAATTTTATCCGTGAAGATGATCGATGGGTCATCATTCAGTATTCTTCCCCTCGTCTGGCTGACTCCCTGGCCGGGTATTCCGGAAAATGATTAAAAAGGAGAAAGACATGAGTACGAATCCGGTTGTACAAGACATAATCGATACGGAAGTAGTCCCTGAAAACAATGAAGAATCCACCAAGAAGGTCGCGATGAGTATTCGGAACGTCACCAAAGCTTTCGGTAAAAATGTCGCGGTCAATGATTTATCCATTGACCTTTATGCCGGTGAGGTCTTCGGTTTTCTCGGTCCGAACGGTGCCGGAAAAACCACCATGATCAAGATGATCATGGGCTTTTTGGAGATGGATTCCGGCTCCATCCGGGTCAATGGATTTGATCTTGAGAAAGATTACGAGAAAGCAATGGATCATTTGGGCGGCATCGTCGAGAATCCGGAAATGTATCGCGATTTAAGCGGGAGAGAAAATCTGATCATGTACGCCCGATTGCACGGCAAAGTTTCATCGGAGCGGATTGACGAAGTCCTTCAAATGGTCGGAATGCAAGCCCGCGCGAACGAGAAGGTAAAAAAATACTCCCTCGGCATGAAACAACGGGTCGGACTGGCGCAGGCCATTGTTCACCGGCCTCGGGTCTTACTGCTGGACGAGCCGACAAACGGATTGGATCCGGTTGGAATCCGCGAACTCCGGGATATCCTCAAAAGGCTCGCGCACGAGGAAAATGTCGCCGTAATGGTCTCCAGTCATATCCTAAGCGAGATACAGATGATGTGTGATCGTGTCGCTATTGTCAACAAAGGCAAACTTCTGGACATCAAGTCCGTCGAGGATTTCCGAAAACTGTCTTCCGATGCTACCGCTCATCATATTGTCGTTTCTTCCGGAGAGAAAGCCGCGAAGGTCCTTTCGGCCCGCTTCGCGGACATTATCGTGGGCCGGGCGGAAGACTGCATCGATATCCGTGTGTCCAGGGAAAACATCCCCGCCGTGGTTCGTCTGTTGGTGGAGAGCGACTTGGACATATTCTCCGTCACTCAATCCGAGGGCTCTCTCGAGGAGACCTACATTCAAATCACCGGGGGAGGGATGAACATTGAATAAGTTATTGATCCTCTATAGAAATGAAATGTCCCGAACCTTTCGGAAGGCCAGCACCCTTTTTATTTTAGGTCTGATCATACTGATCTGTATCTTGGTGCCCCCGTTGTTCAATTTGATGGTAAGAAATGAGATGTCAGACAGCGGCGAAACGGTCGATAATTTTAAGTCGTCCGTCGCACAGCTTAACGCAAAGATCAAGGGGATCGATGAGCAACTATCCAATCTTGAAGACTCCGGCAAATCCGAATTGACGCGAACCACGTTACTCGAGGAAAAATTCACTTATGAGGATATGATCGGGAAATACGATTATTTACTATCCGCAGGCTATGAGGACGACTCGTCGACCGATCTGATTATCCTGGCTTCGGAAGATCTCTTGTCCTATCTCAAAGAAAGACGCAGGTTTGAAAATAAACCCGCGGAGGAGATGACGGTCCTTGAGGCAGAGTACTCGGCGTTTTTAAACAATGCGATAGAGACCGTCAAAGAACTCCCCAAAACACTCAACTTCCCCGCCTATATCGATGTTCGTAAAAAGGACGTGGAGTTCCAGCAAAAATTTTACGCTTTACTTATGGATAACGGTGCCGATTCGAATAGAGACGCTTTGAATTCGCTCAAATTGAGGATTGACAATGCCCAATTATATACGCGAATGTATGAAGAGTTTTTAATTATCGATCCCAAAGGCGGAATCGACAGAAAACATGATTTTCGGGAGACCCAGACCTACACGTTAATGATTCAGGATTTTAAAAACAGCCTTCAAGAGGGGGTCTACCGAGATATATTTACCTGGAGTGATGAACCCCAGCCGCTTACGAACGCCCGGCGTAAATGGATAGAAGACAGCATGCAAATCGTCAACTATCAGATTGCGAGCGACAACTATTCCGACGACCTTGATTCCATGATTGCCTCAATGTCCAAATTTTATACCGTAACGGCCGCTAAATTCGTGATGGCGGTTCTCCTGATCATGATCGCGGGCGCGACGATCTCTCAGGAAATCGCGACAGGATCAATCAAGTCTCTGATTATCGCACCGGTGCGGAGGTGGAAAATCTTTATCTCAAAGTGGATGGTGATCCTGACCATTTTCCTGCTCGCTTTGGTGATGATTTCCGTCCTCTCCGACCTTGTTACCGTTGCCGTTTGTGGTTCCGGATCGCTATCCGACTACACATATATCGGCAGCCAAGGCGTTCGGACAATGCCCTTTTATATGTTTAACCTATTGTCTCTGATGGCAGAATCTGTTGACATCCTGTTTGTGATGGTCATATCGTTGATGCTGTCTTCTCTTCTCCGGAATACAGCATTATCGGTCGCCCTCTCCGTCGGCTTGTACGCAACAATCGGCATCTATAACACGGGCGTTATGGAGGCCGGATCTTCCCAGATGTCCCATAAATTTTTTCAGGACTTTATTCCGTTTAACAATTTTAATCTGGTCAGCGATTTGTTCCAATATCGGATTTATTCCGTGTCCGGGTATACGGCGGAACTCGTAGCGAAAACTCAATCGGTCCCGCGACCCGGTCTTCTCTTTTCATCGATCTATCTCCTCTTAGTGCTTTCCTGCTTCTTTCTGATCGCGATGGATTCGTTCACACGAAGAGACATCAAGTAAGTCCTCTGTGTTCCGCTAACCAGGAGTCATGCCTCATGCCCGTTGGGTTGTGTGCCCGCCGGGCCTTCAGCCCGACTCTTTTCGCGCTATTGCGAAATATCTTCAACACGAGCCCAACCGGATTTAATCTTTAAGAACATCTCATCGACCGGCATTAAACCGCTGACCGTATCGTAACCGGCAACACTGCAAGCTCCCGCCGCCAGACCCAGGCGAAGGGATTCATCAAATCCATGCCCTCCGGCGATTCCGGCGAGGAACCCCGCAACGGCGGCATCTCCCGCCCCGTTTGATGATACGACTCTTTCCGCTCGAAAAGCAGGCAGGAATCCGGATCGATCCGCCAACTCGCCTGCTTCGATGCCCATGAGATCCGCCGTCCCTGAAAGGCGCCCGGCTCCAGCCGTCCGGTAGTACATTCCGTATGCTCCGCATTTGATCACGACCACACCGGCACCCATCGTGATCAGGCGTCCGGCCAGGGGCGCTATATCGCGGGACACCGATAAATCTCCCGGAATACCGCCTTCTCCGCCGGTTCTGTTTTTCCATGACCGGTATCTGTCCGGATCAATAAAAAAACAAATCTCTTCCAGACTCGGCAGAAAGAAATCGACCGACGGCAGTACGCGGGTCAATATTCCCGGCCAGTCGGCGAAAGCGGCCGCAGTGTCCTTTGTGACCATGGCCATGTCGAGCGACGTCAGGATTTTTCGTGATTTAACGGATTCGAACATAGAAATCAACGCGCGTCCGGATTGCTCGTACATTCTTCTCATCAAGGGCGGATAGCCGAAATGAAATATCCCGACATCCTCCGTTAAGGCCGCTTCGATATCGGTCGCCTCAAACAGATCTCCGGCACCCGGATCGTGAAGGAAGATCCGGTCGGTCCCGGGAGCGGAAAGAACAACGGTATAGGACGTCCCCGCGCCTTCCGTCTCAAGCAGTCCTTCGGGAATACCCGCCTTATCCATGAGATCACCGAGGATTCCGCCAAAAGCGTCCCGGCCGATCCGGGCGACAATAGAAACGTCGACGCCCCAATAACGAAGCGCCGCACCTGTGTTACAGCATGCACCGCCCGCATGGACATCGACGCCGTTCATCGTGATCAGCCGTCCGGGCGCAAAGTATTCGCGAAACGAATCCGCATTTCCCTCCGGAAACACGGGAGTAATATCCAACACCGCGTTCCCGGCGATTAAAATCTTCGACGGACGCGGAAAAAGTCCTCTCTGTATCATCCGGTTCTCCGTGATTTCATGCGGTTTACAAATTGAAAAACGCCGGATCAAAGGCCCGCATTTTCTCCGAATCCGACTGGTCCGCCGCGATGATCAGCATCTCGGTCCCGATCGAACATTTGTTATAGAATTCGGCATCCGTTATGACCCAGCCCGAGTCCCGGTTGCCGGGCTTTGTAAAGGAAACAAAGAAGTCCTGAAACAAATTGCCGGATCCCTTGACGGACATCCGCTCCCGTGCCTTGAAGGGCGCCCGGATCATATATTTGGCTTCTTTGAGGACCCGGACCTGTCGCGTATAGCCGTTATATACGACCAAAACGATGACCAGAAGCAACCCCGTCAAGATCAAATAACTGATCTGGATCATCCGCGGGTTCATCGCCATGGTGTCCGCATACGGTACCACCCCCATGATCCAGATCATACAGATGATCACCCAAAGAAGAAAATACGCCCAGAACTTCTTCTGCGCATCCAGTTTCTCTTCACGGATCGCTTTCCGGACTATCTCGATATCGACTTCTTCCCACATCATGGCATTATCCTGCCTTTCCGGGCGTTGATCCGCAATCCGCCGGGAATCGACGTTTCGGGATAATCGCCGTTACGATTGCTTTTGATGATAATATATTTTTCATCGGGATTCAAGCAATCCGGACGACGGACGTTCATCGCCCGTGCACCGACGGGAAACCGACGGGAAACCGCCGCGAAGAAAGCAGATAAAGCGGACAGGTTCACCCGTTCATCGCTCGCGAACCGACGAGAACCCGCCGCGATTTTGGGAAAGCACTCCGTTTTCGATCAGCTTCGCGTCACAATCCAGCTGGATTCCTCTGCGGATCGCCAGATCGCCGTGTTGCATACGGATCCTGTCAATGACCGTCTCAAGCTCCGTCGCGCCGCTTCTTTTGAAATCGGCGTCAAAAATCGACCGTTGCGACCCTTCGTCCGCCGGGACCAGTTGAGTCGTACGAACGCCCAAACTTCGCACCGGACACGCCCAAAGATAATTCGAGCGAAAAAGGCGCATCGCCGTTTTCGCGATCTCGTCGGTCCGATCGGTCCGGAACGAAAGATGTTTCTGCCGCTCAAAGCCTTGAAGATCAGAACCTCTGGCCCAGATCTGGATCGTCTGCGCCTGCAGATGTTTCTTTCTGAGCCTTCCGGCGACCTGATCCGAAAGCGCAAGGATTGTCTGCCAGACATCCCTTTCGTTCATCATGTCCCGCGCGGTGGTGGTGCTGTTCCCGACCGACTTGACCGAACGCCTGTACATACAGTTCGCGATCCCGGAATCGTCTGTCCCGTTGGCGGACATCCATAATTTCACGCCGTTGATGCCCAGATATTCGCGAAGGTAGTCCGGCGACATCGCCGCCAGCGCGCCGATAGTCCGGATGTTGATCTTTTCGAGTTTTTGCTGTGTCGCGCGACCGACAAAAAGCAGATCGCCCACCGGCAAGGGCCACGCGATCTTTTTGTAGTTTTCCGGGGAAATGAGGGTGGTCGCGTCGGGTTTCTTATAATCCGACCCGAGTTTTGCAAAAATCTTCGTGAAGCTCACGCCGACCGAACAGGTCAGGTGCAGTTCCTCGCGGACCCGGGCGCGAATCTCATCGGCGACCCGCACCGGATCTCCGATCCCCGCGATGTCGGTCAGATCCAGCCAGCATTCATCCAGTCCGTAGGGTTCCACCCGGTCGGTATACTGGCAATACATATCGAAAAGTTTCTCGGAGTAGAATGTGTACTGTTCGTGATGCGCCGGAACAACCACCAGCCCGGGGCATTTCTGCCGCGCCTGCCAGATGGTCTCTGCGGTCTTGATCCCGTAGGCCGCCGCATGACGATTCTTCGCCAGAATAATCCCGTGGCGCTTCTGCTCATCTCCGCCGACCGCCATGGGCACGTCGCGCAATTCGGGCCGGTTCACCATTTCCACCGACGCAAAAAAACAATTCTGATCCACGTGAAGAATTGTGCGATCCACCGGTCTTTGTCCTTTCTACCAAACAGTAAAATAACAGAACGTATGTTCGTTTATACTTTATCATGTTCACCGATTGTTTGCAAGATTTCCTCATTTATATATATTCAAAAGGTTTTGTTCTCTTTAAATCTTTGATAAGTTGGTATATAATTGAGAAAGGAATTGGCCCATTGTAAAGATTCGTCCGTCGGTCAGGCGGTCGTTTCAACTTCTAAAGGCGGTGGCAATATGGCAAAACAAAGATTACTACTGGTTGATGATGACACCGACATTCTTGAAGTAAACAAAGCGTACCTCGAGAATGAGGGATATGATGTGAGCGTGGCGACAACGATGACCCAGACGCTTGAGAAGGTTGCGACCAATTCATACGACTGTATCGTTTTGGACATTATGTTGCCGGACGGAAGCGCTTACGATCTGCCTTCCAAATTGCGCGTATATACGAAGGCTCCGATCATTTTCCTCTCTGCGCGCGATCAGTTGGAGGATAAGATTACCGGCTTCAAGGTCGGCGGCGACGACTACATGACCAAGCCGTACAGCCTGCCGGAATTATCCGCGAGAATTTCGGCGCATATTCGCCGGAACATGACCGCTGACGGTTTCCTGATGGATTATCCCCCGCTGACGATCAATATCAAGTCGCGCGAAGTCCTGCTCAACGGCAAACAAGTCCATCTGACGAATCGCGAATTCGATATCCTCCGTCTCTTGGCCGAGACTCCGAACGTTATCGTTCCCTTTTCCCGGATTTATTCGGTTGTCTGGGGCGATGACGGGATGTGCGATAATCATCTGGTCATGGTCAACATCAGTTATCTGAGAAAAAAGATGGAGAAAGCCGCACCGGATGTTCTGTTTGTCAAAACCGAATGGGGCAGCGGGTATTCATTCGCTTATCCGCCGATTCGCAACACCCTTCGTCCGGAGTAGAACACTCGAAAATCGGCTGTAAAACAAAATGACGACTGAAGCACGCCAGGAAAAGTCGGACAAAAGAAAGGTCCTTGGCATTTTTGTGCGCACGGTCGTCTTTTTGGTACTCCTGCTTTTCATCTATACAATCGTCCTCATCAGTAATCAACGACACGGTATCGGATTAACCGTGGATCCGGAAAATGGCGCCGTCGATCTTCGCGCTTGGTCTTTTGAGGAGCGCGGCAGAAATTATCTGGATTCGGGTTGGGAATTCTATCCGAATCTGCTCCTGACCCCGGAAAATTTTCCCGAGTCCGCCGGTTCTTTACCCCACTTCAGTAATGTTACGATCTCAACCAACGGTTGGACGCATTTGGGGCTGAACGCGTCGGCCTCTTCCTCTTCTCTCACCTCGATGTCCGAGTTCGGATTCGGTACATACCGCATTGCGCTTCTGTTACCCCCCGACTGCGGTGTTGTTGCCATGGACTTTCCGGAGATCAATCACGCCGCCGAAATATATGTGAACGGGATTCTCCTGACCGGGTTCGGGCAGATATCTGCGTCCCCCGAAGGGTATGCGCACATGGAGGCATATTCCGATATTCGGGTCAGTCCGCCCGAAGACGGGCTGATCGAGATTCTGATCCCGTGTTCAAATTTTTCGAGCCCCTTCGGCGGGATTGCTATCCCGCCGGCCATCGGAACTCCGGAGCAGATCGACGCGATCGACACCGTTTCCAAAATGTGGATCAGCAGTGTGATCACATTGTTCGTATTGATTATTATCACCGGCTTTTACGTATCGCTCACGTTTCGGAGAAAACACAAATATTATTACTTCATTTTGATTATTCTGATCTCCGTCAGTTATGAGTTCAGCGACAAGATCTTCAATCCCATGCCCGGAGACTGGAACAGACTCCTGCAAACCACATTTTTCCTCTTGATGTCCTTTGTTGCGACTCTATATTTTTCGGCGCTTTATCCCAAGGGCGACGATCATTTCTTTTCGCGCATCCGTAACTGGGACATTATACTTATTGCGGCGGCAGTGTGCGGCTTCCTGGCTTTTTATTGGATCAACCCGGAACTTCTTCACTATAAGACCTCGGTCGTAGCAAATTCGGTATTTGTGACCATCATCAATTCCTATAACTTCCTGCGCGTCCTGTACATGACGCCCCGGCACCCCGAACAGGGGACCTTTCACTTAATTTCGGCCGCTTTGGCGAGCATCATCTTTTCCACGATGATTATCCGTTCCCCGCAGATCTTCTTCATCCCTTTGCATTCGGTAGGCATCGTATTGATGATTTTCGGAACGGCGATCTACTTCACCATCCGCTATGTGAACAACTTCAATCAAATTTCGCGATTCACCGTGGAACTCGAGAACGCGGTTCAGGACAAAACGCGCAGTATCGCGCGCGTAAATGCGGAACTGGTGTCCATGAACCAGATGCTGTTGAAAAACGAGGAAGCCAGAAAGAAGATGATGTCCAATGTCTCTCATGACCTTCGCACTCCGATTACCGCGATTCGCGGCTATATTGAGCTGATCATGAACGCGAAGGTAAACACTCCGCGAGAAACCATCAACACATACCTGACCAACATGCACACGAGAAGCGTCCAGATGGAACAACTCATCGAGGATCTCGTTCAACTCACCCGCCTGGAATCCGACCCTGCGGATATCAAGACACAGACCGTCAACTTAAGGGATATGATCGATAACCTCTATGAACTCTACCTGATGGAATCCGAGGGTTCCAACAAAAAGCTGCACTTGGATATGCCCGACGACGATATGCTGACGGTTATGGGCGATCCGAACCGTCTTCTGCGTGTCTTCGAAAATTTGATCGTCAACGCGATGCGTTATACGCCGGATGACGGTCGCATCGAGATCCGCGCGTTTCGCGAGGTCGCCGCGTTGGGCGGAGACGCCATTCACATCATTGTCCGGGATAACGGAATCGGCATCCCGGCGGCTGAATTGCCGTACATTTTCGATCGTTTCTATCGCGCAACCAACGCTTCGATTCATAAAAGCGGCTCCGGTCTGGGCCTTTCAATCGTTAAAAGCTTTGTTGAGAAACACGGGGGTCGAATTTGGGCGGAAAGCATCGAAAAAGAAGGTTCCGTTTTCCATGTCATCCTCCCCGCCGCGACGCCCCAGGAGATGGAGCGACATCAGCGCACGGACGAGTAGCCGGGGAATCCGGGGGATCGTGTACATAATAATGCCTGCATATCCGGCTTCGTACGCCAAACGTGCAGGCACTTTATTTGAACATTATACGGATTGCGATCGGAGAACCGCTTACGCTTCCTCTTGTTGTGTTTTCGAAAAGAACTGATTCAATTCGTCGACCAAGGCATCACAATCCATGCCGTGCACGCCGCACGCCTCTTCGATCGTCTCTCCGCTGGCCATCGCGCAACCCAGACAATGAAGTCCGTTTTGCAGAAAGATCGGCACCGTGCCCTGATCCATGTTCAGAACGTCCGCAATGATCATATCCTTTGTAATTTGGGTCATAATAATTCCTCCGTTGTGGTTTCTGTGTAATCATTACAATATCACGTTCCGTTCAAACAGTAAAGACCTGTCCCCCGGCCTCGCCCCTGTCATGGGCTTGATTTCGCGAAAAGGCCTGTGTTCCCGGTTTTTTAATCAGAAGTTCACCTCAATGTGGTGCACGGTCGATTCGTCCTCCAATTTGATGCGCTGGCTTTTTTGTTTCTTTCCGTCGAAAAAGACTACGACGGCTTCTTCATCGCCGTACTGTTTTTCGAAAGAAATCTCATAAATTGTCGATCGATACCGGTATTCGATCTGGTACCGGTCAAAAGGCGATGCTCGTTGCGGCGAAAAAACCAAATACTCCCCTTCTCTTTCAAGCCCCAGAAGGTGCGTAAGGATTGCCCGGTACATCCAGGCGGCCGCGCCCGTATACCAGCTCCAGCCGCCTTTACCGATATTCGGGTATCCGTCGTAAACATCCGCGGTCATCACGTACGGCTCGTTCTGATAACGGCTGACCAGTCTGAAATCCGCGGTGGCATGGATGGGATTCAACATATTGATGAGCCGGTACGCTTCCTCCGGCTCCCCCAATTCACAGAACGCAATCGCCATCCATACTGCCGCATGAGTATATTGGCCGCCGTTTTCGCGAATGCCGGGATTGTATCCGCCGATATATCCCGGGTTGTTTTCGCCTCGATCGAAGGGGGGCGTCAACAGTCTTATAATGCCCTCTTCCTGACTGATCAGGAGGCGCTGCGCCGACCGGAGCGCGATCGAAGCGCGTTGTCTGTCGGCCGCCTTGGAGATCACCGCCCAGGACTGACTGATCGAGTCGATCCGGCATTCTTCATTGCGCGCACAGCCCATCGGTTTTCCGTTGTCGAAAAACGCGCGCAGGTACCACTGTCCATCCCACGCGTGCTTTTCGAGCGAATCCTTCAGGGCGGTCATCGTCCTTCGATAACGGTCGGTTCGTTCCCGGTCACCCCGGGTGATGCAGATCGGGACGAAAAGATCCAGGACATGATAGAGAAACCATCCGAGCCAAACACTCTCGCCCTTGCCTTCCTTTCCGACCGCGTTCATCCCGTCATTCCAGTCTCCCCCCCCGATGAGCGGCAGGCCGTGCTGTCCGAATCTACAGGCGCGATCAATAGCAAGCACGCAATGCTCATAGACGTCGCCACGTTTTCGGGAGACAACGGTCTCCGATATGCGTTCATGTTGCCCGGGCTCAAGCGCCTCGGTCTCCAGATACGGAGGCGTCTCTTGAAGGACAGACGCATCCGCCGTGTGCCGGACATATTTTGCGACGGCGTACGGCAGAAAAAGGAGATCGTCGGAAATGCGCGTCCGGACACCCGGTCCGTCCGGATGATGCCACCAGTGCTGAACGTCGCCCTCGACGAATTGTCTGGAACAGCAAAGAAGAATGTGACTTCTGGTAATTCCGGAATCATGATCCATCACCGCCAGAACATCTTGAAGCTGATCTCTGAAACCGTATGCTCCGCCGCACTGGTAAAACGCGGCCCGAGCCATCAGGCGGCACGCAACGATCTGATACATCAGCCAACCGTTCATCAGGATGTCCATGGCACGGTTCGGGGTTCGGATCGTGACGTTTCCGGGGATTTTATCCCAGAATTGCCGGACCTTGGAGAACTCGGCAAGCGCGCGCCCCTGTTTTCGATACAGCTCGGCCGTCTCCCGCGCCCCCGCGGCATCCGAAGCGTAGCCCAGCCCGAAAACCATGCTTTCCCGGCTCATCGGCGCGACGCGGACATCGCACGCGATGACCCCGCACGGATCAAGCCCGGCTCCGACCTTCGCCGGCAGATCCGGGCCAAGAAGGCCGGCCGGATAATAAATACTCCCTTGCTCGCCGACAAAGGATTCGCGGTCCCCGGTAAAGCCGATAATCTGCCGGTCCGCAAAAAGATATGCAAACCCTTTGTCTTTCTCCGGGCGATAAGTATTCCGTGCGGTCAATATCTGCGAATCACTCTGGTACTCTGTGATGATGAATCGTTCGGTCAGCTCGCGAAAAGCGCCCAGCACCCATTGCGCATACAGTGCCGTTCTGACGTCGGCCGGCTCCGTTGTTTTATTTTCGATCGTCAAAATCATGAGTTTCAGGGAATCCTCACTCGCCGCGAAAACGGTTACGGATAAATCAAGATCCGCATTCCGCCTTGAGAATACGGAATACCCGAACCCGTGCCGAACGCGATATGTTCCGTCGGTACCGGGCTTCAGGGCGCACGGCGATACGACGACGCCGGTTTGGTTATTGCGGACATACAGGACTTCGGAGGGCGGATCCAAAACCGGGTCGTTACTCCAAACCGTTAATTTATTTTCGCGGCTGTTGCCCGCCCAGGTATAGCCGGAACCGATCTCCGAAACTTGAAAGCCGAAGCGGCCGTTCGTGATTACGTTGATCCACGGCGCGGGCGTCCTGGTTTTCCCGTTCAATCGGATCTCGTACTCGCGACCGTCCCGCCCAAACCCTCCGATCCCGTTAAAAAATTCGGGGACGGGCTCTCCGCTGTAATCCCCCGGACCGCCGCCATGAGATGTCGAATGATTACCCGCCGTCAGACGAATGATCTGCCCCGGGGCAGGTTCCGGTTCGGCGAAACGGACTTTTCGGAAATAAATGCCTGTCTGAGGCGTAAAAATGATCCGGGAAGCCGCAAGCAGAAGAGTCTTCTCCTCCAAACTGATCTGGCAGGCCCGGATGACATAAATGCCCAAACGGGTCAGGCTATGCTCAAATACCCGGACCTGTGAAGTCTCCTCGAAAATCATTTGCTGAATCGAATCGTCGTAGCCGCCCTCCGCCTCGTTCAGGATGATCAGATCCGTCCGGACCTTCTGTAGGCGCAGAAACTCATAGGCCAACAAGACTTCCTTCAATGTGCTCCTGTCCTTCAATTCGGAGATTCGAAAGAGCATGACCGGACGGTCGCCGGAGACGCCGAAGCGCCACAATCCGCTCTGCCCCAACGTATTTCTCATCAGATCGTCCGTTCCTTCGCGAAAAGCGTTCGTCGGGCAATAGATCGCCCCGACCAGATTCTGGATCGCGTTCAACTGTACGGACCGGATCTTGAAATACTCGATTTCCAGAAGACTGCTGGTCCGGGCCAGTTTGAAAATGTCCTCATCGCTCAGACGGACGGCCAGTTTGTCGCAGAGATTCAAAAGCGCGTTCATGGACGGGCAGTACCCGGTGACGAAGCTGACCGAGACGCTTCTTCCCGCTATAACCGAAACGCCGACCTGCAGGCTCATGATCGGATCAATGGAGGCTCCGCCCTTGCCGATCAGATTGTTGCCCGGCATCAGAGCCTCCGGAGCAGCGTTCGAACCGCCCCGCCCGATGAAGTCCTGGCGGCTTGTTTCATAACGAACGGGGGACGAGAGTTCCGCTTCGGTTCGGACCAGATGCAGGACGTAGCCGGTGCGATCCTGATCGGATTTAGGTCTTCGCCTGGCAATTAACAGACTGCGCTCCGGCATGAACTGAGTCTCGATGAACAGTTTTCCGTAAGCCGGGTGGCTCATATCCGCCGCGGGATCGTCGGCCACCGCTTCGAGATAACTCGTAATCTCCAGAAGCGTCGTTCTCGTTCCGTGATTGGTCAGCGTCACGCGCCGGATCTCAAGCGGATCCACGGGGGATACGGTCACCTCGGTCAAGGTGGATATCGGTCCGTCCTTTCGCTTAATCTCGACTTTGTCATGTGAAAAAATGGTCTGATAGGAGTCCGGGCGGATATTGACCGGAGCGAAGGCCGCACTCCAGAGCCGTCCCGTCGCCGGTTCCCGGATATACACATAAGTACCTCCGCCGTAACTTCGGTCCGGGCGCCAGCGATTGATACGGATATGGTCAAAGGCACAGAAACCGTATCCCTCCGAGGTCATCATCATCTGGAAATGACCGTTGCACAAAACGTGCGCGATCGGTACGGGGGTATGAACCGTATTGATTATCCGGCTCTGCATCTCTTCTCTGGCCGGCTCCTCGCTCTCGACGTCAATAGTGTAGCCGATGCTGGCGATCGTGACCATCGGCGAGGTAAAGCGTTCCTCAAGAAGAATCTCGTTGGCCCGGATCATCGGGTCATGATGAAAACGGGTCTGAAGGATGTTTTCATTCAACATATTATCGATTGCCGCGAGACTCATCCCCAGATGATGGGTCATGAAGCTCTTGACTGTCGAATGGTCACTCATCGCGGTGGGATCCGGACTGTTGAAATCCAGCGCTTCATAGAGACCGTATTGCGCGCCGGCTCCGACCCGGAAAAGGCGCTGGATATTGGCGAGCGCTTTTTGAGGACAGGTCCCGAGTGCCAAAAGCGTCGCATACGGCGCAACGACCCGAACCGGTTTCAGGCTCGGCTGCAGCCGCATTCGGCTGACTCCGAACGGCCCGTATTGATAATTGGCCTGATTGTCGAATATAAAATACTGAGACTCGGAAATGCCCCAGGGGATCTTGTGTTTGCGCGCGTAACGGATCTGACTCCGGACCGCCGCCTTGCAGCTGTAATCCATGATACTTCCGGGAGGAACGCGCATGACCAGATTCGGCATCAGGTACTCAAACATCGAGCCGCTCCAGGAAACCAGAGCCGGCATCCCGCGAACCAGTGTCAACGGTCTTCCGAGGGACATCCAGTGACGCTTGGGGACATCGCCTTTCGCGACGGCCAGAAAACTCGTGAGCCGGGACTCGGAGGCCAGAAGGTCATAATGCCCCCGATCCGGCTTTTGGAGAGAAACATGATATCCGATCCGGAACAGCCGTTTTCGAGGATCGAAAAGCGGCATGAAGTCCGCCGCGGAAAGCATGCGCCGGATATCTCCGCACAGTTTGGCGATGCGACTGCGAAGCAATTCGGCCTGCCGGTTTCCGCCGTCCGCCAGATCATTCAGCGATCGCAGAAGATCCCCCGCCTGCTCCGGCGCAAGTTTCTCTCTGTCCAGAATCAATTCTTCACAGAAGCGAATCGTCTGTGTGCCCGTAGTCGGGTCCGACATAAGGGTGTCGATAAACATGTAGAATACGCTCAGTCTTTCCTCCGGTATCGATTCGTCGGTCTCAAAGCGCAGAATTGAGGCCATCACGGACAAGTTGCGCGGAGCCTTGGCATAAATCGGTTTTTTGTAGGCAACGCGCTTCCGCCGGTTCAGATCGTCGATGATCTCTTCCTCATCCGCGAGCAGGAGATCGGTCAGCCCTTGAATCAGTGAAGGACGGAAAATCGGGTGTTCCGGGATCTCTTCGAGGCCTTCCTTCAGAGCAATCAGGTGCGCCAGGAAGTTTCCGCTGTCCACCGTCGATACATAGGCCGGTTCAATGATCTGAAGTGTCCGGGTGTCGTACCAGTTATAGAGGTGCCCGTTCCATTTCGGAAGTTTGGTCGCCACATTCAGGACATTTTCGACATTCTCGATAAAGGAAATGAGGCCGTGATAGCCCAGGTCGTGAGCGGAAAGGGCGGCGAGAAGTTGAAGGCCGATATTCGTCGGCGATGTCCGTTCCGCCTTTTTGGGACCCGGATCCTCCTGAATGTGGTCGGGGCAAAGCCAGTGATTCTCCGCTGTGAAATGATCCGCAAAGTAACGCCAGATCTTTACGGCGATACGCCGGATCTGAGCGATCTGTTCTTTGCTCGAAAAACGCCGGACCTCCCTCTGGATCTTTTTTTCGGAAAGCATGGCAATCACGGGAGACAGAATAAAGAGCGCGCAAAAGAACGCAAAGGCCAGTTTAAGCCCCAATTGTGCAGGCAACAACGCCGCATAGAAGAATACCGCCGCCGTCGCGACCGAAGGCCACATCAATCGAAGATAAGAGCGAAGGTGGCTCTTCGCGTTTTTCTCGACGGAATCCGCCGTTTGCCATTCCAGGAGGTTTCTGTGACTGAAAAGGATGCGGTACAGCGTTCGGACGATTGCGTCAATCGACGAGAAGGCGCGGACCGGCACAAGCATAAATCGATAGACGGACTGGATAACCACATCAAAAATTTCCCGCCCGAGGATCGAAGCGGAGACCCGCTCGAAGACGCGTCGGGCTTTTCGGAAAATAACGCGCAAAAGCACGCGGCTGATATTCACCGCAGGCTCGAAAAACAAAAAAGGCATCCAGATCCAGGGGACTTTCGGCACAAGAAGAATATTTGCAAGGATCAGTGCAAGTAGCGCCGGGTGCACTACGCTTCTTCTCAGGTTATCCAGAATCTTCCATTGCGAGAGCAGATTCAATCTGCCCGCGTGAATGAGAAACGGCAGTAACTGCCAGTCTCCGCGGATCCAGCGATGCTCCCGTTTGATGTAGGTTTCGATCCGCGACGGCACTCTGTCCGTAAGTTTAATACCGCTTGCAAACGCGCACCGGGTTAAACTGCCTTCGAGCAGGTCGTGGCTCAGCACGCTGTTCTCCGGAATCTGCCCGGAGAGGAGGCGATGAAAAGCGCGCACATGGTAGATTCCTTTTCCGGCGAAGATTCCCTCGTGAAAAGTATCCTGGTATACATCCGAAACGATCGTCGAGTAGGGATCAAAACCGGCTTGCCCCGACAAAATAACCTGAAACAGTCCGGCGGACGGCGCCGGAATTCGATTATCGATCTCCGACTGGACGATCACATAACCACTCTTGACACGATGATGCTCTTCGTCGATTATCGGTTGATTCAACGGGTGTTCGATGACTCCGATCATCTTCGCCGCGCTCTCCTGCGGCAGTTCCGTATCCGCATCCAGAGTGATAACGTACTTGATTCCCGAAAAAACCTCCGCGTCACCGACCGGCATCTTGAAGCGCTTATCGGCCTCGCCGCACAAAAGCGCGTTAAAACCTTCGAGTTTCCCGCGCTTTCTCTCCCACCCCATCCAGCATTTCTGAAGCGGATTCCACTCCCGCTCACGATAAAAAAGGAAAAAGCGAACCGGATTTTCCGGGTACTTTTGATTGAGTTTTTGCGTTTCTTCAACGGCGGTCCGGATAATCTCCCCGTCCTCCGGAAGTTCCCGGGAAGGCGCATCCTTCAAATCGACCAGGAGCGCGAAAAACAAATGATCCATCCGATTTGCCAGAAAGTGTCTTTCCAGTGATGCGATCACGTTTTTCGCTCCGGACACGGAGGACAAAATGACGGGCATGACCACAAAGGTTGCATTGGACGCGGGGATCCCCTTTTCATAATCCATGGCAAGGCTGGGCTGAGGCACGATCAGCTTCGTGTATAATGCGTTGACCAGGAATACCGCGATCGCCGATGCCGGAAAAATCGTCGCAAGCACAAACACGACTCCGGGGGCCGTCATATGATTCGGGCTGATGCCGGCTGCCTTGCAGGCAAAAGGTATAACGGTCAGGGTCACGAGCGATATTGAGACAAAATATGCTCCGCGGGCAAAGGCCTTCATAATATCCGGGAACATTCGTGCGGGTGCGTTTTTTCCGGTCAGATTGGATTTAAGGTACGAGCGCCCGTCCCCGATCAGATATGTCCCGACATGGTCCTGATTCCGGAGCTCAGCACCCTTGGGCGGAAACCTGCACAATTTCAGAACGGCCTCGGCGACCGCAGTCTCTTCCGCCCGAAAACGCCGGGCGAAGTGCACGGCGCGTTTTCGATAAAAACCGCGTGTCGGCGCATCCATCTTTTTATATACACCCGCCGGGTCCTTGCCGAACATGGCTTCCAATACGGAGACCGATGAAAAATAACGGTCGGCATCCATGTCGGACACCTCGGCGAGACTTTCGATCAAGGCGCTGATCGCGCTTTCGGAGTCAGACTCAAACAACCGCTCTTTTTCTGTGATCCCGGATATCATTTCTTCGTCGGTGCTTTCTCCGGGTTTGAGCATTTTACGAAGGAACGTTTCGATATCCGTCTTTCGGATCGCCAGATTGCTGAGGCGGTAGATCAAGTGGGAACTGTAGGTGTGATTGCGAATATCCTCGATTCGGATCCGGTCGCCGAGGAAGCGAAATCCATCCTCCTCGGATTTCATGAAAAACGGCGCGGCCTTGTCCATAATCTCGTTGGCCTTCACCTTGTCGGCAATCGCGGGTAAAATACGGCCGGATTGATCGATCACCATGTCCAGGAGACAGAGGATCAACGCATCCGGCAGGATGGACAGTTCCGGCGTGGTCAGCGTCCGAAGTTTCTGGTACTCCTTGATCAAATCGATGACCGCGTCCTCATTGACGTGCATATTGGTACAAAGAACGATCTCCCGGGCGATCATATAAATCCGCGGAAATCCCTTGTCCGGACCGTTTCGTATCAAAGGAAGGCCGCGAAAACAGCTTGCTCCGCCCTTGGCTTGAAATGCTTTCAGATTGAGATAGAGTTTGTGATAATTTTCGAAAAGCCACCGCGAGGCGGGTATGAGGGTGATCATCCCCGGAGGGAATCTCGAGAGTTTTCGGCGGATGAGCTGAAGTCCGAAATATCTGCGTATATGAACCATGCGGACCTTGTTGGAAAGGCCGGGGCGCGCACCATCATGCTGGCTCGCCGAATTGCGCATTCTGCTGTACACGATACTGCCGGATGAACCTGAAAATCGCTCTGGCACTGAAAACGCCTCCAATGCTGAGGAGCAAATCGAAGTATTGCAAAGGTACTTCAATAAGCGAAAAGAAATTCTTCTCCGCTTTTGTCAAATCACGGGACGTCGTTTGAAAAGTCCGCTATTCCCTTACGAAATAAGAATACGGAGCAATCGGGTCAGTACTGAAAAGATCATTCAAGTCGGTTGTGCCGACCGCTATGTCATTGCGCATGCGCGAAAAGCCAAACGATTCATGTTGATCATATCTTAAATACTGATAACATTATAACACACTTTTGTCTATTTTGTTCATTGAGAGCGATGCCCGCGCGGCTCCGTATAACACTCGGGCGGGTATTCGTCACACCTTTTGCGTAAAAAAGAACCGCCCCCGGCTTTGAGCCGGGAGCGGCAAATGATCGGACTGATCAAAATCAGGTGATTATCCGGTTCTCCGGTCGGGTTATTTCGCTTCGGGCGCCATGATCACAGAATCGGTTGTCGATTCGGCTTCCGGAATCGCCGCGTGAACCTTGGTTTTCCCGAGATATTCCGGCAATTCCATTCCGGCCATGTCGAACATTTCGTTCATCGGCGGGATGCTTTTCATGATACCGGAAAGGAAGTTCGCAGTAGCGGTCTTGCCATCCGTACCGGACCCGCCGTTGCTGTCCCAGACGGTAACCTTATCGATCTTGAGGTTCTTGATCGCCTCGACCTGAACGCGGACGATATCCTCAAGTTTGTCGGCGATCATCAGTCGGATCGCGTCGTTCGGATTGCCTCCGGCGGCCTCGACAACCTTCGAGAAACCGACGGCCTGACGGGTAAGGATTTCCTCCATACCTCTGGCTTCCGCTTCCATCTTGGCGAAAATCGCGTCCGCCTCACCTTTTGCCCTTCTTCTCGACTGCTCCGCCTGCGCTTCCGCGGCGATTTCGAGTTGACGCTTGTCAATCTCGGCCTTAATGACGATATCCGCTTCGAGAGTGGCTTTTTCACGGGCGGCACGCGCCAGCTCGGCAGCCTGCTCGGCGGCATAGGCGTCTTGAGCGGCCTTTGCGGCCTGAATCTTCTCGGCGGAGACCGCCTTACGCATTGCCTCGGCTTCGAGTTCACGGCGGACAGCATCCGATCCCGCGATATTGGCTTTCGCTTCGTTCTCACCCTTGACGGCTTCGGAGTTCGCGAGCGCCACTTTGATTCTCTGCTCCATATTGGCGTTTGCTTCACCGATCGCACCGGCGCGGTCCGCTTCGGCGACGGATTTCTTCGCGTCGTTGATCGCGATCGCGGCGGCTTCTTTACCGAGGGCGGTAATGTATCCGGATTCGTCGCTGATGTCGGTCACGTTAACGTTGATGAGTCTTAACCCGATCTTCTTCAGTTCGGTCTCGACGTTATCGGAAACCGCTTCGAGGAACTTGTCCCGGTTGGTGTTGATCTCCTCGATGTCCATCGTGGCGATAATCAGACGAAGCTGACCGAAAATGATATCCTTGGCCAAGTCTTGAATCGCCGCGAGCGGAAGTCCCAGAAGTCGCTCCGCGGCATTTTGCATGATGCCTTCCTCGGTCGAAATACCGACGGTAAATCTCGAGGGAACATCAATACGGATGTTCTGTCTGGAAAGCGCGCTGGTCAAATCCACGCTGATTGAAATCGGCGTTAAGTCCATGTACTCATAGGCCTGAAAAACCGGCCAGATGAAGGCGGCGCCGCCGTGGATGCATCGGGCGGAACGGTCCGTTCCGTCGACATTGCTTCCGACCTTACCGTAGATGACCATGATCTTGTCGGACGGGCACTTCCGATAACGGGAAAGGATAATAATTACAGTGGTCAGTACTACAATGGCAATAACAACAAAAAGAATGACTAATGCCGGATCCATAAAGTTACCTCTTCTTTCTTTTTACTTTTCTGCGGGTGCTTTTTGGACAAGCAGCGTGTTGGCATCCGCAAGTCCGGTTACAACGACCAGTTCGCCGGGCATAAGGGTCTTTCCGGATTGAGTGATTGCGTCACATTCGGTAAACCGACCCTGAAACGTCAGTGTTACCTTGCCGCTCTTGCCCGTATCGGGAATCGCGATATACACCTTTGCGGTTTTGCCCACGGCATTTTTGAGGGAAATATTCCCCTTATCCTGAAGCTTTGAAGTCATACGCATCAGCCAGGCTACCGCAAAAAGAGCAATAAAACCTGCGACCATAGACAGGATGAGTGTTACCGCGACGTGTGCTCCGGCCGACTCGATCACAACGCCGGTCCAACCGCCGACGGCAAGGAACGCGATGATACCGCGTACGGAGATCAGAGCGAATCCGTTCGCCGATTCCGCTGTGTCGGTTCCGTCCGGGACGTCCGTGTCAAAGTCGACATCCGCGTCGCCTTCCACTTCTCCGACTCCGACCAGAACCAATATGGTCTGGATGACCAGGATTACTGTAGACGGTATCGCAATGAGCCCGAAAATTTGTTGAACCAATGTCAAAGACTCCCACCATTCGATCATATACATCCTCCTTTCTTACTTAAATACTCTTGGCGACTTCTCTCCTTACGGGGACTGCATACCTATTTCGCCGAGTAATCTGTCCGCTTGTTTCTTGAGTTGGACACTGCTTACTGCAATGATGATAATTTCCAACGCGATCCGAAGGCGTTCTCCTGCTCCCTGCATCACTTCGACGTAGTCTTTCGTAACTTCGTCGATGCACGCTTTGAGCGCAACCGTTTCGTTCACGTCTCTGCCCTTGTATTGCTCCTTTACAGTACATATGTACTCATAAAGTTTGGATTCGGGGATAATGTCGTCCGATCGATCATTGACCGAACCGTTGACATAAGCAAGCAGAGATGCGATTTTTTCGAGTTGAAATGCCTCGCGGATCATGTTGATGATCAAGATTCGCGCAACCTGATCGATATTGTACCGACGGTTTTGAGGCGGACTGACCCATCCGCGTTTCACCCAATTCTGGAGAGCCGACGCATCCAGTCCGGTCATTTCACGGATCTGCGAAAGCATCAAACTGGATGTTCCCGCGAATATCCCCGTAAGAAATCTCGCATTGGTTGTTCCGTATGTTTCCGGGATGATCGTACCCGGTATCGTCATTGCTAGTTCCTCCTTTCTTTCGGAATATGAGGGCATCATATCACGCTTTCACGTGAATGTCAATGGTGTTCTCGCGAATGTTTTTAATGTTCTCGCGATCGCCTTTAATGCTCTTGCGATTGCTTTTAATGTTCTTGCGAACTCTTTGGGTTCGACCCTTCTCCCGGATGCTTACCCGCGTGCCGTGATTTTCGATAAAAACAAGGAAGGTCACCAGCCCGATCTCTGATGCGGTAAAATGATTTCCGATCAGAGACCATATATCATCAATATTTTATTATGAGCGATTAGACTTCATTTCACAAGCATGGTCACAGGGCGGTTCATAACCTGTTTCCGTGAAACAAAGCATAAAAATATTCAGCAACCGAGCGGAGATCGATCCTACTGGATGCGCTGAATTAGCCGGATTAGTAGGATTTTTTCGAGGAAGCGGAGCGATTGGGCGGTTATAGATCCTACTGGTTGCGCTGAATTGGCCGGATAAGTAGGATATTTTCGAGGAGGCGGAGCGATTGGGCGGTTATAGATCCTACTGGTTGCGCCGAAATGGCCGGATTAGTAGGATTTTTTCGAGGCGAAGGCGCGGTTGAGCGCGGATCGATCCTACTGGTTGCGCCGAAATGACCGGATTAGTAGGATTCTTTCGAGGCGGAAGCGCGGTTGAGCGCGGATCGATCCTACTAAATGCGCTGAATTGGCCGGATTAGTAGGATTTTTTCGAGGAAGCGGAGCGATTGAAGCAATGTCCCTTAACTGGTGTAAATTTCAAAAGAGTGATGAGCCGCTTCGATACTGACTTCAAACATACATCGTTCCGAGTAATCACCGATATGGCGAAGAGGAAAATGCAAGCGGGTCGCTCCACCGGACGATTTGCGCGTTTTATCACGGAAAAAGGTAAAGAGCCCACAGGGCGGTTCGATGGGTCGTCAGAAAAAGAGAAATGTCTGATTTGTCCGTATTTATTCACTTTCTTTAAGAAAAACAGGCTTTTTCCACTATGCAAATTCAGTGCTTTGAAGTAGAATGTTCATGATGCATGGTACGGTATACCGTGACATGCACGCAGTATGGTTGGCTCATTTGAGCACTACGACACACCGGACTTGACAATATGGTGCTGAATCATATATCATCACCCGGTGTGAATATCGCCTGAAGGAGGCTAAGTTACTATGAACAAGACAGACCTAATCGATGCAGTTGCACAGGCAACAGATCTCACCAAGAAGCAGGCCGAGGCCGCGATCAACGCGACCGTCGACGCGATCTCCGATGCGTTGGCCAAGGAAGAAAAAGTTGTTTTGGTCGGTTTCGGAAGCTTTGAGACAAAGAAGCGCAATGCTCGTAAGGGACGGAATCCCAGCACGGGTGCTCCGATGAATATCCCTGCGTCCAAGGCGCCTGTATTCAGTGCCGGCAAAGGCTTGAAGGACAAGGTCAACAAGTAATCCGTCCCTGATGGCATTACTGAATCAACCAAGAAGCTCCGATGATTGTCGCGAGCTTCTTTTCTTTGATTCGAAAAAGAACGATCGGGGCGGAGAAAGCCGCAAAAAGGCAGCACCCGTGTGCCTTAGAGGGAAAACTGTGCCGGATACGGGACGCAGTCGTACTGTTTCACCAAAAGCGCGGAAACTTCATCGTGGAGTTTCCGAAGTATATATACATTCCGCCGCCCGTCCTCGTAGACTTTCATCTTGCGAAATGCGTACCGGAGATTGCGTTCCACCTGTGCGGGCATGATTCCGAACTCGCCTCCCGCCATCGGATAAAGGCGCTTGGTCACGTTGCTCATCAACGAAGGATCCCTTATGCTTTGAACAAGCATATAACGGGCAATGCGCGTGCCGAGAAGAACCCGGTCCAGAAAATATCCGTCCAGCACCTTCTCTACGCCCCGCAGGACCTCGGCATTCGAGAGGGATGAGTGATCCAGGCCCTTGAGCGCTTGCCCGGCGATGCGCCCGACGGCGGATGTCGCTCCGGATCTCGCATCGACGAGATAATGCATCCGGCCGGCCGTGTCGGAAATTCCGACCAGACCCCGTTTCTTCATGATTGCATTGATATTGTCCATGATCATCCGGTCACTGCATACGACATAAAAACCGACCTCCCGCTCCGGGTCAAGGTTGTAGCCGAAAGAGGATTTTTGCGTAACGGTTGAATCGACGCTCATCACAAGAGCCTCCCTGAAAAGTAGTGTGCACGTCCCATTTTGACACCCGATTACGGGTGAATCAACAGGATATATCCGAAACTTTTCGTGGACGAGCATTTCTTTTCGACAAAAGAGAGGATGCGGGCGAATGAAAGATAAGCCCGCTTACTGCTTATCCATCTCCGCTATGTAATTCGAGTACCCGGTGCAGGTGACGGTCAGTCGGTCCCCGACCTGGGGTTTATGAAGCATCGGATTGTAGAAATATCGCTCGCCGTCGAGCGTCATTGCGTTATTGAGAAAATCAATCTTCTCGACCGTCCCGGTCTTCGACGCATAAAGCCCGCGAATGACATCCGACGTGTCCAAAAGTCTCGGGATCGTAAAACTGATCGCCTGCAAAAGAATCAGAGCGGTTAGCAAAGCAGGCAGCAAATACAATATTCCGCGCTTGTTTCTGCGTTCCTGATTGACGCGGAGCCGTCGGATCAGAAAAAGGACCAATGCCGTTGTAATCAGGGCGTGTCCCGCCAAATTCAGAAAAAAGTACAGCAAAATCCGCTCTCCTTTGTGTTGCCGATGAGAATATTATCTTCTTCTTTCTCCTTTTGTGTCAACGGTCACAGGGATTTGCCGTATACCGAACTCCGCGGCGAATAAGGTCCGGCCGGATCACGGTAATCGTCCCGGGCGTGACACAAACATCCATTGGCACATCTCCGGGCTGTGTCGGCACTTGATCGACGCATTGAAAGTCATATCCGGAGGCGATCGTAATTGGCCTTTGTCCGGGCGCGACCAAAGAGAGATACCGGTCATAGAAACCCTTTCCGCGACCGAGACGGGCTCCGGTACGGTCAAATGCCACACACGGAACGAGCATAACGTCGATCTGCTCGCAGTCAAAGCGGGCCGCCCGAAGCCCGGGCTCCCGGATTCCGAAGGTGCCGGCAATATAATCTGATTCGTTTGCGGGCGCGTAGAACCCCATTTTCCCTTCCCGAAAAGCCGGAAAGCAACAAATGAATCCTCTGTCCTGAAGTTCGGATAAATACGGCATAAAATTCGGTTCTCCGCCCTCGGAAATATATAATGCCCAAACCGAACCGGGGCCGGGAATCGGAACAGTGCCGGACAGTACGGTCCCGATAATTCTTCTGCCGGCTTCGTCCCGCATCCCGGGCGAAATTGCCGCGCGACGTTCGCGCATTGCGCGTCGAAGTGTTTCTTTTTGTCGGAGAACCGAATCGCTCATCACAGGTCCCCGGCCTCCTGAGCAGCCTCGGGCACCATTTGAAGGAACTCGTCCTGGCGGATGATGCGTACTCCCAGGCTCTGCGCTTTGGTAAGTTTGGTGCCCGCCTGCTCGCCCGCAAGGACATAGTCGGTCTTTGACGATACCGAGGAAGATACCTTGCCGCCGTGCCGGAGGATGATCGCGGAGGCTTCTTCCCGGGTCATGGACATAAGGGTCCCGGTCAGAACAAAGGTCTTTCCGGAAAAAATGCCGGTTCCCGGGGAGACGATGCGCTTACGATCCATTCGAACTCCGTTTTGTTCAAGGGCGTCCAACAGCCTCGCGGTCTGCGGAAGAGAAAAGAAACGCGTGACAAAACGCGCCGTCACAAGGCCGAAATCGGGAAGAGAGGCGAGCGTTTGCTCGTCCGCGTTCATAATGTCGCGGATATGGTCGAAATGTTCCGCCAAGGTTCCGGCAGCGACGACACCGACATTCCGGATCCCGAAAGCGACGATGACGCGCTCCATCGGCCGGTCCTTCGCGTCTTCGATGGATTTCAGAAGATTGGAAACCGAGGTCGCGCCCATCCGCTCGAGCGAAAGAAGCCCGGCTTCCCTCTCCCGGAGCGAAAAGATATCCGCGACGCTTCGGATCAAGCCCCGGTTCAGGAGTGTCTCAATGATCGCCGGTCCCATACCGTCGATGTCGAAGGCGTCCTTAGACACAAAATGGAGGATGGTACGAAACAGTTGCGCCGGGCAATCCGGACCTGTACAGCGACTCGCCGCCTCGCCGTCCTCCCGGGCGACGGGGGCGCCGCAAGACGGGCAGGATCGCGGCATTTCGAAAGGCCGGCTGTCGGCTCTCCGGGCACCCAAAACGACCGATACCACCTCCGGGATGACATCTCCGGCCTTGCGGATGATGACGGTATCGCCGGCCCGGATATCCTTTTCGCGAACATAATCCTCATTGTTGAGCGTCGCCCTGGATACCGTACTCCCGGCGATCCGAACCGGACTGAGGATCGCGACCGGCGTCAGTTTGCCGGTGCGGCCGACTTGAATGTCGATTCGCTCGATTCCGGTCTGTTTCTCCTCCGGCGGAAATTTGTAGGCGATCGCCCAACGGGGCGATTTACTGGTCTGCCCGATCCGGCTTCGAAGATCAAGCGGATTAAGCTTAACGACGGCGCCGTCAATTCCGTACGGCAACGTTTCCCTCGATTCACCGATCGCCTCGATCGCCGCCCATACCGCATCCGCGGTGCGCGCCTCGCGAAAACCGGGACTCGCGTTGAAGCCCAGATCCGACAGAAACCTCAGGGATTCGGCGTGTGTCCGGAATATCTTCCCGTCGATCTCTTGAATGTTGAATACAAAGATATGAAGGTCGCGTGAAGCGGTGATCAGCGGATCAAGCTGTCGTAATGAGCCGGCGGCCGCGTTGCGCGGATTCGAAAACACCTTTTCGCCCCGGATCTGCGCCAAATCATTGATCCGCAAAAATGACCCGTAGGGCATATAGACCTCGCCGCGAACCTCAAGAAATCGGATCGCGGGATCGATCCGACGCGGAAGGCCCGCGACATGAATGATATTCTGCGTAATGTCTTCTCCGACCGCGCCGTCGCCGCGCGTGGATGCCCGGAAAAGTTCGCCGTTTTTGTATTCTACGGAAACAGAAAGGCCGTCAATCTTTTGCTCGACAACGTAATCGGCCTCCGCGTCAAGCTCCCTTGCCGCCCGGAGCATTCGCCCGCAGAAGTCCTCGACCTCTGCTTTCGAAAATGCGTTGCCGAGGCTCTGCATAATATTCCGGTGCTCCACCTTGGAGAAACGCTCCGACGCACGTCCGCCAACTTTGCGGGTCGGAGAATCGGGATCGGCCAGCAGAGGATACTCCGCCTCCAGCGTCTGCAGTTCGCGAACCAACGCGTCATACTCAAAATCAGAAATCTCCGGCGCATCCTGCTCGTAATACAGGCGGTTATGCCGGTCAATGAGTCCGCGCAGTTCCGAAATTCGTTCCCACGGTTCCATATACGTCACCCGATCCCCCCGGATATATCAAAGCTTCAGTTCCCTCAGATCCTTCCCCGCAGGCGCTCTTCCTTTGGAAAGATATATAATCGGAAGAAGAATCAGCACAAAAAGAAAAATACCCCATATCCAAGCCGGCAGGCCGAAAAGGGCGCCGATATCGGTCGCGAGACCCCGCTCCTCCACTGTAATGAACGGTGAAAGAAGATCTTTTTGCAGTCCCGCGGCCGCAAAGACAGGCGTCATGACTAATTCGTAGAAGAGAGAAACCGGTAATGCGTAAAAATACGCGTCGGCCAGAAACTTTATCGCGGTCTGCATCTGAAAAAGCATAAAGATCATCGCCGCCATCAGGCCGATCGCGACCGGCACAGCCATTTCGGCGATTGTCCGGCCTGCGACGGAACGGTAAAGGTGGAACAAAACACCGATGATCGCGGCAATGATTACCGTGAGTTCGACCGCTTTATCTTCGCGGATGAAAAGGTACGCCGCCGTGATCAAAAGAAAAAGGATCGCGATGAGAAAAGCACCGCCCGTTGTCGGAAAACGAAGAAGCCCTGTCAGGGAGTCCGCGACAAAGCGCAACGCGCGTACAAAATTACGGAAGGGAGCCGCGATAAAGGTCCCCCAGAGCAGAAAAAGCAATATGGAAACAATGACCGCCCGTTTCCCGCCGCTCACAAAAATGTTCCTCCGATCAGAACGCCTCGGCCTCGTAGGGATCGTAATCTGCCAGAAGTTCCTTGAGCACGGCCACTTCTTCTCCGGTAAGGGTCAGGCCTTTGCCGGCCTTCACATGATCCGGAGCCCAGTCGCGTATGTCGAGCTTGGGGTTTCCGCCGTTCCAGCGGACGATATTGATCTCTCTGTTCCATCCGGACTTACCGGTCGAAAGGACCCCGATCTCCTTGATGATCTCCGATGTAATCTCTCCCTTGGCACTTTCTTTCCTTGGCATAATAACCTCCGCATATTCGTGTCATTCCGGCATGTCGTTGACACCCGTTTTGAAATACCTCATGATTATAGCATATTCGACCGCGCAAATAGCGACCACTTTACTCAAAGAAGGAATACTCGTGCCGACGATTTTTATTGACGTTGCCGCCGTTTTAGCGGCCGCTCTTCTTCTATCCGCTCTCGCGGCGGCGGCGCGTGCGTTCGTCGAGCCGTATCTTCTGGATGTCGATCAAACCCGGCTTTACGTGCCGGAATCCGCGCCGGTTGCTGCCGCCGGACCGGCACCGCCTTCCGCGGTAAAAGAGGTCCTGCTCCGCGTCGCATTTTTTTCGGACCTTCACGGCAAAGGGTGCAAGGTCCGTCCCGATAAGCTTCCGGAAGCTCTTTTCACAGAGCCGGCCGACCTGATCGTCTTCGGAGGCGATATCGCCGATTCCGGTCACGAAGCCGAAGACGGGCTTTGGATTTTGCGGGCGATCGCGGAAAGGGCTTCGCGTTCCGGGATACCCTGTTTCGCGGTCCGGGGAAATCACGACCGAAAGGTGACCCGGGAGCGGATCGAATCGACGGGCTTTCGTCTGTTGATGAACGAATCCACCGAAATATCAGGCGCATCCGGCATTCGTTTTCTGTTGATCGGACTGGATGACTCCGGAAAAAAGAGGCGGGTTTGGCCGGATCTGCCGGACCGAATGCCGGCCGATATTCCCGACGAGCGCAGGATTCTTCTGGTTCATAACCCCGATTATATATTGAGCCGCAAGGAACCCGCCGGATTCGGGATGATGCTCTCCGGACATTTTCACGGCGGACAGGTCGTACTGCCGTTTCGTTTGCACTCAATCATTCGCGGGGACCGGCTTCCGCGTCAAGGAATCTCCCGGGGCTGTTTTTCGAAAAACGGCGTCAACGGGTATATCACCCGCGGGGTCGGTTGTGTGACCCTCCCGGTCCGTTTCCTTTCAAAGCCGCAGGTGACTCATCTGTCGATTGTCGGCTGATCGGCCGCGACCGGCTCAATACGCCAAATTTCCGTCGCATACTCCGAAATCGTACGGTCGGACGAGAACCGGCCGGAGCGGCATATGTTGATCCAGCACTTGCGCGCCCACGCGCGACGATCGGCGTAATCGCGATACATCCGGTCACGGGTGTTTCGATAATCCTCGAAGTCGCCGAGAACATAATAAACATCTCCGGGCTGCCAGTTACTGCCGAAAACAAGCGACTGATATATATCCCGGAACATCCCTGTCCCCTTGTCATCGAATGTGCCGTCGATCAGACGGTCGATCGCTTTTTTGAGGCCCGGGACGTTTTCGTATTGCCACTTGGGATTGTAATAGGCCTTCGTCGCGCACATGTCCTCGGCACGGCATCCGAAAATGTAGATGTTATCGTCCCCGACCGCTTCGGCGATCTCAACGTTCGCTCCGTCCATCGTGCCGAGCGTCACGGCGCCGTTCATCATGAATTTCATGTTTCCGGTGCCGGACGCTTCAAGTCCTGCCGTCGAGATCTGCTCGGAAATATCCGCCGCCGGAAAAAGTTTCTCGGCGTTGCTGACGTTATAGTTCTCAATGAAGACCACACGGATTCGGTCGCGCACCGCCGGATCCGATTCGATGAGTCGGGAAATCTCGTTAATGAATTTGATGATTCCCTTTGCGCGGTAGTACCCCGGGGCGGCCTTTGCGCCGAAAAACACCGTGACCGGCGGGATATCCAGTTTCGGATCTTCCCGGATACGGTCATAAAGATTCAGTACATACAGCGCGTTCAGAATCTGGCGCTTGTACTCATGCATCCGCTTGATCTGAATATCGAATATTGAACCGGGATCGATACTGAGCGCGGTCTTCCTGTATACATGATCCGCTAAAGCCTGTTTTCTTTTCTGTTTGACCTGAATGAAACGGTCCATCACGGCGTCATCGTCGGCGTACTTTTCGAGCATGGAGATCCGGTCAAAATCGGTCACCCACGAGTCGTCACCGACCAGCTCGGTAATGAATGCCGCCAGTTCCGGATTGCACATGCGCAGCCACCTTCTCGGTGTTACGCCGTTTGTCTTGTTCGAAAACTTCCCGGGGAAAATGTTGTACCAGTCCTTGAGCGTGTCGCGCTTCAGAATCTCTGTATGGAGTTGCGCGACGCCGTTGACGGAACGGCACGCGTATACGGCAAGATTTGCCATCTGGACTTTGCCGTCGGCGATCGGTGAAAGGCGGGCGATCAATTCGCCGCTTCGACCCGCCGCGATTGATTCCTCCCGGAACCGCGCGCTGATCTTTTCGATGATTTCCATGATCCTCGGGAAAAGATACTGGAAAATTCCGACATCCCAGCGCTCAAGCGCTTCGCCCATGACGGTATGATTGGTGTACGCATAGGTCTCCTTCACGATCGACCATGCCTTATCCCAGTCCAATGAATAATCATCGATCAGTATACGCATCAGTTCGGGAATACCGATGACCGGATGCGTATCGTTGAGTTGAATCGTATTAAATCCGGAAAACGCGGTAAAATCTTCACCGTGCGCCGCCGTAAATCTTCGGACGATGTCCTGAAGCGATGCCGATACGAAAAAATACTGTTGCCGTACGCGGAGCACCTTGCCGTCATATGAGGTATCGTTGGGATAGAGAACACGCCAGATATCGTTGACGCGATTACGCTCGGTAACCGCATCGTCAAAGCGCTGTGAATTGAAAAGGTTGAAGTCAAACTCCTCTGCGGGTTCGGATTTCCATAATCTCAATCGATTGACATTATCGGTTCCGTAACCGGTAATCGGCATATCGTAAGGAACCGCCCATACTTTCAGATCGTTATAGCGAACCATGACCCGCTCTTCGAAGCGGCAGACGATAAACGGATAACCGTTCTCCATCCAGCTGTCCGGATGTTCCTTTTGAAAACCGTCCTCGAACGTCTGGCGGAAAAGCCCGTATCGGTAGAGGATGCCGTAGCCCGTGACCGGCAGATTCATCGTCGCGCAGGAGTCGAGAAAACACGCGGCCAAACGGCCGAGTCCTCCGTTCCCGAGACCCGGATCCGTCTCCTCTTCCAGGACATCCTCAATATTGACCCCGAAAGAGGCGACCGCCTCTTTGGCATCCTCGTAGATCCCGAGGTTGATGAGATTATTCAGAAGCGAACGTCCTTCCAGGAATTCGGCCGAAAAATAATGCGCCTGCGGCACGCGGTCATAAAGGTCTCGGGTTTTCTCCCAACGCTCCGCCAGAAGGCCGACGACCGTTCTCGAGAGCGCCTGCCAATAGTTTCGGAGCGTGCCCCGGTCGGCGGATTTGCCGGCCTCGGCTTGTAAACTTATCGCGATTGCTTCGCGAATTTCCCCGGGCGTTTTATGAATTACCATTATATGCACGCACGTATTCGACAACCGCCGAACCGTTCCTCCCGTTACTTGATTTCATGAATTTCCATGATTGATTCTAACAGTACGGCTTTGGAGGGTCAACTCATGCTTTTATGACATACCCGTAGCGCGAGCCGCGAAACGAAACCGGTCGAGACCCGAAAATGTTATAATAGTGATGTACACGAACGCTCTGATATCGGAGGATCATGCCGTGCAAAAGGATATTTCCCGTCGTCCCGGACCCGCCCGTTTCCTTCTTGCTCTATTCTTTGTTTTCGCGACTCTTCTATCTATATCTTTTCCGGTTTTTGCGGACGTGGGCCCGAAGCCTTCGGTTTCGGTTGCGATCAAGGGTCTTCCCTCAGAAGAGATATATGATGTGACGCTTCTTTCGAAGGATAAAGGAGGCGGACGATACAATGTCTTCGAAGGCAAACTTGAAGCACCGGCGTCCGCAGGAGTCGAGGAAGACATATGGGCTGTTTTCGTCAAGTACAAAGACCCGGACGGTTTTTATTACCTCCAATATCATTCGAGACTTACGGGCGAGGATACCTTCTCCTGGGGTTACTACCCCCCCGATACTTTCAAAGTTTTACTGTATTTTCCGAAATACGGCTCTTTTGTCGTCAGCAACGTGACAGACCGGTATACCTTTGAAAGTTACTATACGCTGGATCTCCGGGGAGTGGAATATAAAACCCCGGGAACAACAAGCGTCGTGAATGTCGAGCCGGGGGACCCGCACTTCATCATCGCGATTTCGGACGCCCTGATCCGCGTCGTCCTGACACTCGCGATCGAACTTTTAATCGCTCTGGCCTTCGGGTATCGCGCGAAAAAGCAGTTGATCTTCATCGCGATCGTCAACATCGTTACTCAGATTCTGATGAACGCGGTCCTGGTTTTATTCCGTCATGAAGCGGGGTTTTTATTATCTGCATTGTCTTACGTGCTCCTGGAATTCGTTATTTTCACCATAGAGGCTATACTATATGCGATTTTTCTCAAACCCCTGTCGCCGAAGCCGATATCGCGCGCGGTAACTGTTCTTTACGCTTTCCTGGCCAATATCGCCTCGTGTGTCGTCGGCTTGATTTCCGGCGTCTTCTACTATCTTTTGATTTAATACGACGCCCGCTCATTCTCCGCGGGCGTTCTGAGACAATCCGCCCGACAGATTCTTGCGTCTTACGGGATTAAACGGTATTCTGTACGGGATGATATCCGATATCGGAGGAAGAATATGGCATCCTTTTTCCTTCCCGTTCTCTTTGCCGCTTGCGGAGCGCTGGTCGGGGCGGCCTGTACTCCCGTCTTCAATCGTTTGCCGGAGAAATGGCTTCAGGATTACGATTACGATCCGACCGCCGAAAATGCACGGCCCGCGCGGCGGATGAAGTTCAACCCCCATTCGCTGATTCTGATCCCCGTGACGGCATTACTTTTCTTTTTCGGCGCGTATGTCAATCCGTCGTTTTTCGGGCGTCCGGACGTATTCCGCATCCTTTTGATGTTTCTTCCGGCGCTCCCGCTTGCGATTGTTGTGATGTCCGACCATCTGAACCGGATCATACCGGACCATGTGGTCGTTTTTACGGGTCTTTTGTCCGTCTTCGGATTCATTGCCGATTACATATACGGGAACCTGTGGTTTCCGGACGGAACGGCCTTCTGGAAATTGATCCTGAATCGTGTGCTCGGCGGTATCGTCGGCGCGGCATTTCTCCTCTTGATCGGTTGGCTCGGATCGGTCATCAGCAAAAGGGAAGCGATGGGGCACGGAGACGTGAAATTCATTCTCGCCTGCGGCTTTCTTTCCGGCACCTACGGTCTGGTTTTCGTCGTATTTTTTGCCTTCCTCATCGGCGGGGTCGCAGCGGTACCCCTTCTGGTCCGTAAGCGCATACGCATCGCGCGCGAAAACAAGGAAATCCGTGAAAGCAGGAATCCCGAACGGGCGCGCCGAATCCTGGAACGGAAGCGCAGGGAGGTCAGTTTTGCCGACGACCCCGACTATATCGCCTTCGGGCCTTTTCTGGCCGTCGGCACACTGGTTTTTCTGATTTTCGAGACGCCGGTTTACCGTTACTATTCCGAGAATATACTTGTGGCAATGGAGTACATCTTTAAATGACGAACGGGTTCTCCCAGCGCATACGACCGTATCTGCCGATTCCCGAAAAGCCAACAGTCGGCTTTATTTTCGGCGCCTGTGCGCTCGCCGAGGCGGTTCTTTTATTACTCTGGCAATTCATCCCGCAATCCGTTCTCGTTTGGTCCAAAACTTCTCTGATCGGCTTTTCGATCATCAACGTTTGCCGGCTGATGGTTGCGTTTTTGCTTCCGCTGGTCTTCTTCATTTCCAGATATGCGATTGCGGACCGGCACGTCTACGGCACCAATCCGGGTTTCGGAGCCGTGCTTCACAGTATCGTCGCCGGCTTTCCCGCTATGCTTCTGTTTGTTTCCGTACACAATCTCATAGCGCGGTTTATCATTCTTCGCGGCATTCCGGTGCCGAGGCCGGCCGTTTCCTGTACCGTGCTGGATACCTCGAAAGAAGCGACGTTGCTATTCCTCCTGGTCGGATCGATTCTGCCGATTCTGCTGGAGGAGTTGTTTTTTCGCGGACTCCTGAATGCGGTTCTGCCGAATGCGCTGAAAAATGCAAAGGGCTATATTTGGATCGCCTTTCTTTTTGCCTTCTGTATGCTGGATCCGGTCGACTTTGTCCCCTACTTTCTGCTCGGCATCCTTCTGGGATTTATCCGGCACGATTTGGATAATGTATTTTGCGGTGTGCTGACCCGTTTGTCGATGGTCGGTTCGTACTTTCTTTTCCGCTCTTTCATGCCGTATATGGATACCGCTTTGGTCCGGACCAAGGCGGATATCGATCCTACGGTTTTTTACATCGCAATAACGGCACTGATTATGGGGACGTTGATCCTTGTCCCGATACTCTCTCAAATCCGGCGGATCGCCGCTTATCTGAAGTTGGAGCGTATGGAAGAGGATCCCGAAGATACCCTGCCGTTGATTCGCCATATCGGGTGGTCATACTGGGTCGGAATCCTGTTTTTTGCGGGGCTGTGGGTACTGACTTTAGGGATATGAACCCTTTTTCGTCCTCCGCTTTTTTCGAAAATGACCGGTCCGGCGCCGCCCGGGTGTGTGAAAGACCCGAAAGCCCCCTTAGTGAAGCCCGAATCGGCTGAAAATCGTGTATAATGTTTGTGATAAATCATGTCTTCTCCGCTTCGGAGTCGAAAGGAATATATGGACGAGAGTAATCGATATTCGCATGACCGCGCGACCGTTATGGCGATTATTAAATACATACTTTTTGTCGCGATTACGGTGGGGCTGGCTTTTCTCTCGAGCAAACTGATCGTCATCATTCTTCCGTTTCTCCTGGGTTTCGTTATCGCAAAGGCGTCCCGCCATCTCGCCAACGTACTGATTCGTTTCGGACATTTCCTGCGACGTCTCTTTACGGGGAAGAAGAAGACCGCTCCGGATGAGGATCCGGATGACGGCGATCCGGCAGATGCCGGGGGAGACGCCCGCCCGGCCGGGTTGAAAGCACCCGCGAAGCCGGATCGGAAACACCCGCTCCGCAATGTGCTCGCCGTTATTTTTCCCTCTCTTTCGAAGCCCAGAAAGCCCTTCAAGACCCGTCTGACTCTGGTCGTATACGCCGTTTTGATCGTGCTGATCCTCGGGGCGCTCACCTGGTCGATGATCGCGCTGATCGACCAGCTTCAGGCCGCCGCCGTCCGGATCCCCAAATGGTTCGAGGGAGAAACACTGCCGGAGCGGATCGAGGGTATCGTGCGCAATTTTTCGGAGGAGCAAGGCGGCTTCCTGTCCGAAAACATGGTCGCGTACGTCATCACGTATACCGAAGATCTGTTGGACAAACTGCAGGCCCAAATTCCGGAGTTTGCGACAACCGTTGTTAAAGCGCTTCCGTCCTTCTTCGGGAATATTCCGATCATTATGTTTTTTGTTATCGTCATCATTATGTCGGGTGTTTATTTTATCACCGACGGTAAGAAGCTGTTGCGGTTTTTCGCGCGGAACATCCGAAACCGTATGTTTCGCCACAAGTCCTTCCTGCTTCTGGATCAGTTGTCGACGACGCTTTTCCGTGTACTCGGAGGATATCTGGCGTTGTTGATCATCACCTTTTTTGAAGCCCTGGCGGTTTTCTATCTGGCGGGCATCGAATATGCGGTCCTTCTGGCGCTAATTACCGCCGTTTTGGACTTCATGCCCGTTCTGGGCGTCAGTGCAACCATGGTACCGATGATGGCCTATATGATTTTTCAGGGTAATTACCCCGGATTCTTCATTCTCCTGGCCGGTTTGGTGATCGTAACGATCGTGCGCCGTGTCATTGAGCCGCCGATCCTGGGTAATGCGATGAACATGCACCCGCTCGCGACGCTTTTTGCGATGATCATCGGCGTCGCGGTCTGGGGAGCCATCGGTTTCCTGGTCGGACCCGTCGTTCTCCTGATTGTCATCGAGGTTTTGAAGGTTTTTTCCTTTGACAAGAAACTCCGCAACTTCATGGGCCGGGTTCTGAAAACAATGGAGGAATGATCCCCCGGACTGTTCAGGAATCGCGGCGCACGTCTTTATCCCCGTCTTTGCTCAGGAACGAGTATTCGGGAAGATAAACCGGCGCGAAAAGCGAATAATTCATCTGCGGATGGGGTGTCGATTCGATCGGCACCCCGTTTTCGTCCCGAATGTCCCCGGCTTTCAGTAAAATTTCTCTTCCGTCCGGCGTTATGATATGAAGATCATCTCCGGTACTGATTTTATTCCGTTGCGAAACGTATGCGCGCCGGGCGTCGCTGTCGTAACGCGTTACCGTTCCGACAACAAACGCCGGTTTGTGCGACACTTTTTCGGTGAACAGATGCGGATTGTTGAGCGGCCGGTCGAAAAAGAACCCGGTGCCGAATTCGCGATGGACGGTACGGTCCAAGAGCCGGTGCCATTTTCCGGACACCGAATAGGAAGCCGGGTCGGCGCAGTAGGAATCAACGGCTTCGCGATACGCCTGTGTCACACTTGCCGCATAGAAACTCCCTTTCACCCGTCCTTCGATCTTAAAACTGTTGATACCCGCCGAGATGAGCTCGGGGATATGGTCGATCATATTCAGGTCCTCGGAACTGAATATATACGATCCGGTGTCATCTCCCTCCACCGATAAAATATTCTCCGGCCTTTTTTCCTCAAAAACACGGTACGACCACCGGCAAGGCTGCGCACAGTCCCCGAGGTTCGCGCTCCTTCCGGTGAAATGATTCGAAAGAAGACACCGCCCGGAGTAGGACACACACATGGCGCCGTGCACGAAGCACTCCAAGTCCAAATCATCCGGAACATTTTTTCGGATTCCGGCGATTTCATCGAGGGACAGTTCTCGCGAAAGGACAATCCGACGCGCGCCGAGTTCATGCCAGAAACGACAGGTTTCCGCATTGGTAACGCTTGCCTGCGTGCTGATGTGGATCTCGGCGTCCGGGAGCACCCCGCGAATCCTTCGGAATATCCCAGGGTCGGACACGATAAAGGCGTCGGCTCCGATCGAGCCGATCAACGAAATCTCCTCGTCCAACGACCGGAAGTCCTCCGGGCGGGCAAGGATATTCATCGCCACATAACAACGAACCCCTTTGGAATGACAATAACGGACAACGGTTTCCATGTCCGGATAAGAAAAATTTCCGCTTCCGGTCCGAAGTCCGAAACGAAGTCCCGAAAGATATACGGCATCCGCACCGTACGCGACCGCCGCGCGAAGTTTCTCGAAATCTCCCGCGGGGGAAAGGATCTCCGGTTTAATCATTACCGTTCACGGTCGTTTCCGTCGCTTCCTGTGCGCTCTGGTCGAGCCAGTACTGCTCGTACGCGGCAACATTGGCCTGGTGTTCCTCATAGGTGACCGCAAACGCAGTACCGCCGTCGCCCGTCGCGCAGAAGTAATGGTAATTCACGTTCGGCTCCGGGTACAATGCCGCTTGAATCGCGAGTTTACCGGGCATACATATCGGCCCGGGCGGAAGACCTTCATATTTGTATGTGTTGTACGGGCTCTCCCGCATCTGGTCCGCCGTACTGGCCGCCCAGACGGTCGGAAGGCCGTCCTTTTCGCGCAGAAAATTGATCGTGGCGCATGACTGCAGTCTTCTCAAACTCGGTTCTTCGGAGTTCAGCCGGTTGTGAAATACGGCGGAGATCAAAAACATATCCGTGATGTTTTCTTTGCTGACAACAGCCTCGTTCTGAATGATCGACGCAAGAGTGATCACTTCGTCCATCGACATCCCCAAACTCTCTGCGCGAAAATAGTAATCGGGAATCAAGTAATAATCCGTGTTGCGTAAAAACGTGTGCACGATATCTTCGGCGCTCGCGTTCATGTCAAAATCGTACGTGTCGGGGAAAAGGTATCCGTTCAGTATAAAATCCCGGTCGTCGTCCGCCTTGATCCGGGAGACAAAAGTATAATCCACAAACTGATTTGCGCTATTCATGCACGCGTCCAGTTCCGTTTCGTCGAATGATAATCCGGCTTCCTTCAGACGCTGCTTCAGCTCGATGTATGTCACACCCTCCGGAAAGGTGATGCGCGTCACTTTGGGTTCCTGACACAAAAGGTACATAATCTCGTCATACGTCAAATCGGGAGTCAGGAAATGTGTTCCGGCCAGGTACCCGCCGTCAAACCCGTTGAATTTCGACATAACCGTGTAGAACAGTTCGTTGTCGATCAGTTTGAGTTCCTTAAGGCGCGCCGCAATCGCGGAGGTATTGTCTCCGGATTTGATAATGACCATGACCGCCCCCGGAGTATCCTCGGTGATCACGAGTTCTTCGTTTTTCAGCGCCTCTTCAAGGGCCTTGTACCGCTCCGTCTGGGACATGACATAATTGAATCCGAGAAAAACGCCCAGGAGGCCGCAACCGAGAATGCCGATTACGATCAATGTAGCAAATAGCGCGATTCGAACTCTCTTGGAAAGCATACCGAAGAACCGGCTCCTCTCAAACGCTGTTTTTCTTGCTTCTGAGCTTCATTCTCATCTCTGCGTTCAGGACCTGCTTGCGCATACGGATCGTTTTCGGAGTGACCTCGCAAAGTTCATCGTCGGCGAGAAACTCCAGGCACTGTTCGAGACTGAACTGTAAAGGCGGTGTCAGTCTGAGCGCTTCGTCACTTCCGGACGCCCGCATATTGGTCACATGCTTCTTCTTGCAGACGTTTACCGTGATGTCTTCGCCCTTGGGACTGATCCCGACGATCATCCCCTCGTAGACCTGCGTCCCGGGTCCGATCATCATAAAACCCCGATCCTGAGCGTTATAGAGCCCGTAGGCAACCGCTTCGCCGCTTTCGAATGCGACCAGCACGCCGGCAGAGCGCGTCTCGATTTCTCCCGCAAAGGGCTCAAACCCGCTGATAACGCTGTTCATTATACCATTGCCCTTGGTGTCGGTCAAAAACTCCGTACGGTATCCGATGATGCCGCGCGAAGGGACTTTGAACTCCATCCGCGTGTAGCCCTTCTCGGGCGGATGCATGCTGATCATCTCCGCTTTGCGCCTGCCGAGCTTCTCGATGACCGCTCCGACATAATCCTCCGGGACATCGACGAGAAGGGTCTCGACCGGCTCATTCAAGACTCCGTCAATCTCTTTCAAAATAACTCTGGGCTTGCTGACCTGGAATTCATAACCCTCGCGGCGCATGGTCTCGATCAGGATCGACAGGTGAAGTTCGCCTCTGCCTTTGACGATAAAGGCTTCCGTCGTATCCGTCTCTTCCAGGCGCATCGACACATTGGTCTCCATCTCTTTGAACAGGCGGTCACGGATGTGCCGCGACGTGACATACTTGCCTTCGCGCCCCGCAAAAGGGCTGTTGTTGACCGAAAACGTCATCGCGATCGTCGGCTCGTCGATATTGATGAACGGAAGCGCCTCGGCGTGTTCCGAGTCGCAGATCGTGTCTCCGATATTGATCTCCGGGATCCCGGCGACGCAAACGATTTCGCCGACTTCGGCCTCCTGGATCTCCTGGCGGGCCAGCCCGCGGAATCGCATCAATTTTACCACCCGCGCGTTGACGACGCTGTTGTCGTCATATCCGCAGACGGCGACAAATTGGCCCTGATTGATCCGCCCGCGGTCGATCCGGCCGACGGCGATGCGACCGATATAGGGGTCCGAATCGATGTTGGAAACGAGAAGTTGGAGCGGTTTTTCGGTGTCGCCCTTCGGGCAGGGGATGTTTTCGATGATCGCGTCCAGCAGCGGCCGGAAATCAGCCCCCGAGTCCGGCGCGTAATCCTCGATATTCCGGAACGCCATGCCGGTTTTTCCGGACGAAAAAACAGTCGGATAATCGAGTTGCTTGTCGTCCGCCCCGAGCTCGATAAAGAGTTCGAGAACCATGTCGCAAACCTCAAGCGGACGGGCGTCGGGCCGATCCATCTTGTTGATGCAAACGATCGGAGTCAATCCGAGTTCGAGCGCTTTTCGAAGGACAAACCGCGTCTGCGGCATCGGGCCGTCGTACGCATCGACGACAAGAAGAACGCCGTCGACCATCTTGAGGATGCGTTCGACTTCGCCGCCGAAGTCCGCATGACCGGGCGTGTCGACGACATTGATGCGATAGTTTTGGTAATCGATGGCGGTGTTTTTGGCCAGAATGGTAATGCCCCGCTCGCGCTCCAGCGCATTGCTGTCCATCGCCTGTTCGACGATCTGTTCATTGTCGCGATAAATACCCGCAATCTTGAGCATCGAGTCGACGATGGTCGTCTTCCCGTGGTCGACGTGTGCGATGATCGCGATATTTCTAAGATGGCTGATTTCTTGCATTCGAATAACGCCCCTTCCCGGTCTCTTTTGTCTTTTCGCGCAGGAAAAGCCGGATGGGCGTGCCCTCAAATCCGAAATTCTTGCGCAATTGATTCTCGATATATCTCATGTATGAAAAGTGCATAAGCTCCTTATCATTGATGAACAGGATGAACTGCGGCGGCCCGACGGCGATTTGCGTCGCGTAATAAATGCGCAGGTGCTTGCCCTTGTCCTGCGGCGTGGGGACCATCGCGACCGCCTCGGCGATCAAATCATTCAGCATGCCGGTCGACAGGCGACGGATCGACTGTTGCCGCACCTGAACGATCTTTTCGAAAAGCGTTCCGACGCGCTGACCGGTCTTCGCCGAAATGAATACGACCGGCGCGTAATCCATGAACGAAAAGCGTTCGAGCAAGAGTTTGCGCATCGCCTCCAGAGTGCCGGTCTCTTTTTCAATCAGATCCCATTTGTTGACCGCGAAAATGCTCGCCTTGCCGGCGTTGTGCGCAAAGCCGGCGATTTTGGTGTCCTGCTCGGTCACGCCTTCGACCGCGTCGATCAAAATCACGCAGACGTCGGCGCGTTCGATGGCCGCCATGGACCGGAGCATGCTGTATTTCTCGACCGAGGTGTCGATACGGCCTTTCTTGCGAAGGCCTGCGGTGTCGATGACGGTGAATGATCCGTACTCGTTATTGATCTCCGAATCAATGGCATCCCTCGTGGTCCCCGGAATGTCCGAAACGATGGACCGGTCCTGTCCGATCATTTTGTTCGACAGCGACGATTTCCCGGCGTTCGGCTTCCCGATCAGGGCGACGCGGATCTTTTCGTCATCCTCCGCCCGCTCACGCTCCTCCGGAAAATGCTCGAAAAGCTCGTCCAGCAGTTCCCCGATTCCAAGCCGATGCGCCGCGGAAATCGGAAAGACCTCACCCAGACCGAGATTATAGAATTCGTACATTTGGGCGGGGGGTTCGCCGACCCGGTCCGATTTATTGACGCACAGCACCACGGGGCGACCCGATTTCCGGAGCATGACGGCGATCTCCTCATCCGCCGGCACGAGGCCGCTCTTTAAATCGCAGATGAAAAGGATCACATCCGCCGTGTCGATGGCGACCTTCGCCTGCTCGCGCATGCTCTTCAGTATCTCGTCGTCCGAGTCCGGCTCGATCCCGCCGGTGTCGATCATGACAAATTCGCGCTCTCTCCATCTCGCTCTGGCGTAAATTCGATCCCGGGTGACCCCGGGCATGTCGTCGACGATGGAAACACGCTCCCCGTAAAGGGCGTTAAACAGCGATGATTTGCCCACGTTCGGGCGTCCGATGATCGCTACGACCGGCGCGCTCATAGTGTTGTTCCTCCATTTGTGTCCTTGACCGAAATCGGCTCTTCGCTTCCCAAACAAACCGGACCGCGACCCTTTTCGAGCGTGAGCAGGGCGCGGACTAAGCCCCGGCCGGTTGTTTCATAAATCACGGTCGGAAGACCGCTTCGATCCGAAAGCTCCCCGACGGTCATATCATCCAGAAAAACATGTTCTCCGGCACGCAGGGTTACTGCCGGAAGAAGGATCCCTTCCGGCGTCTCAAGTCCTTGGTCCGGTGCGCTTGCGTCGACACGCGCCCGTACCGCGTCCAGGATATCCCGGCCGGTCAAAAGACCCGTAACCGTCACATTTTCGCCGAAGAACCGGTTGTTGACCGGAAGGACTTCCGGAACCGCGCCAAGGGCGGTCCGGCTTCGCTCCAACTCGGCCGCAACAAACGGGGCGGCATCCGTTCCGGATATCAGCAGCCATTTTCCCGCAGTAACGAGGCCGTGCGGATTATCGCGTGAAAACCGCCCGGATCTTCCGAGCCTTGCGACCGCGTCACGAAATTCCTTCCTGCGTGCGGCCAATAGGCCGACACCGTTCTCAAGCTGATAGAATTCATCGTACTGCGCCGCGGACGGGATCTTCTGTCCCGCCCGGATATAAAACTCATCCGCGGCGTATAAGAGTCTTCTTCCGGGCGTGCGCAGGAATTCACGCTGTTTCGCGTGAACATATTCGAGAACCCGCGCGGCGGTCTCCCGATCGTAGGGTCGGAGCTCCGGAAGGCCGTTTTCGTCGCGATACCGGGTCAGCCCGACGGGGACGACGGCGATCGAAAGAAGCGCGTCGCCCAATATAAGCAGATCGGAAACGGTCCGCTCGAGGGCTTCGCCGTCATTGACACCCGGGCAGAGCACGATCTGGCAATTGAGGGAGATGCCGCATGCGGCAGCCCTCTTGAGTCGTTCCATGACATTACCCGCGGACGGATTGCGCATCATGCGGACCCGAAGCTCCGGATCGGTCGTGTGGACCGATACGTTGAGCGGCGAAAGCCGGTACGAAAGGAGTCTTTCGTACTCCTTCCCGTCGATATTCGTCAGGGTAATAAAATTCCCGTCCAGGAAGCACAAACGCGGATCGTCATCCTTGAAATAGAGTGTCGGTCTCATCCCTTTCGGAAGCTGGTCGATGAAGCAAAACATGCATTGATTCGAGCACGCCTTCGGCCGGTCCATGAGCGGGGCGGAAAACACCAGTCCCAGTTCCTCGTCTTCGTCCTTCTCGACCTCGGCCGAGCTCCGCGTACCGTCTTCATGCTCCACTTCGATCGTCAACGACCCGCTCAGCTCGCGCAGGCGATAATCGAAAACGTCCGCGACTTCCCGCCCGTCGATCGACACCAAAATATCGCCGGGCATAATGCCGATCTCATCGGCGATGCTTTCCGGTACGACGCATTCGATTCTTTTTTCCTTCCGGTTCTTCTGAGCCAAATTACCCGCTCCTTAACAAAAAAACAGTGCGTTTCACCCGCTGAGGTTCCCGCACTGTTGTTCGATCGATAAGCCCCTACGGCCGATTAGGAAGCCGTCTCGTCCTGCTTGACAACTTCTTTGCCGTACAGATATCCGCAAGTCTTACATACCTTGCCGCGTAACATCAACGTGTGGCACTGAGGGCACTTGACCAGTCCGGGCAAGCTGAGCTTCCACGCGCTTTTGTGCCGGGATGTTCTGGCCTTGGACCATTTGCGTTTCGGATGTGCCATATCAATACCTCCATATATTACCGGCCGGATTTGTCTCCGGCCCAACGTACCGCTGTGCTCCGCTACTCTGAGGCGCGAATGATATTATCGTATACACACAGGGGATTTGTCAAGTCGTATGCCGGGATTTCTCCGGCACTTTTCGAAAAAATCGCGCCGTTTTCGCGATATCGGAGCAAAAAACGACCGGTCGGCTCGCGTTCGGACGAAAGAAAGTCCGTGACATCGGATTTTCTACGCCTCTTCTTCCGCGGTAACGGAGATCACCAGCTTGTTTTGCATCGGCTCCCCGCCTGCGGTGAGCAAATCGTAGAGGAGTATCGTATCACCGGTCCCGTCCCCGGGGATCGTGAGCCGGTGCGTAAAAATCTCCGTCTCAAAGCATCCCTCGACCGTTCTCAGTTCCCCTCTCGTCCGGACTCCCTCGCAGAAGGCCATCCTTGAGATATGGTTCGAAAACCGCTCCACCTCGAGAACCCCCGTCGCCGTGTCAAACGTCATCGCGTACTTCACTCCGAGCGGCTCCGATCCGCCGGCGGGTTGGATCCAGGATATTCGCAACAGCCCATCCTCGAAAAACGATTCGCCGAAGCCTTCGCTTCGGGTCTCTTCCGACAGTTCACTCTTCAGTCGGACGAAGATTCTCATAGCCGGCCTCCGTCGGTAAACTTGTCCGTGGCGACATACCGGGTTCCCGAAGGCCTGCCGCCGCCCAGAAACGGCGCCGCCCGTTGCTCGAACATTTCCGGATCATCGCTTGTGAAGAAGCATTGACACGGGGCTTCCGTCGCCGTCCGGTCCAGTCCGGAATCCAGAAGCGTCTTCCTGATTTTTCCGGCCACGCTGGTCCCGGAATCGATGAGACGGGTAGTTGGTCCCATGGTTTCGGCGATCACATTTTTCAGAAGCGGATAGTGCGTACATCCGAGCACCAGTACGTCGATTCCCGACTCCCGGAGCCCGGACAGATAATCTTCCGCAATCAGGCGGGTCGCGGGTGACGCCCAGTAACCCTCCTCCGCCAGAGAAACAAATAGCGGGCAAGCGACCTGCTCGATCGAAAGCGCCGACAGCGCCTCACGGTTCCCGCCGTCTTCGTTCAGCTGTCCGGCCGCCGCGAGGACCGCCTCGCGAAACCTGCCGCTTCCCACGGTCGCGCGCGTCGCGATGATGCCGATCCGTCCGTTTCGGGTCTCCCGGACCGCCTGTTCGGCTCCGGGCGTGATCACCTCGATGACCGGAACGCCCGCTTGCTCCCGCACTTCGTCATATGCGTGCGCGCCCGCGGAACTGCAGGCGATAACAATCATTTTCACATTCCGGCTCAGAAGGAAGCGCATGTTCTGGAGCGAATACTGCACGATCGTGTCGTGTGATTTCGTGCCGTACGGGGCTCGCCCGTTGTCGCCGAAGTACACCGTACTCTCGTTCGGCAATGCTTTCCATATCTCGCGAAGGACCGTCAAACCGCCGATACCGGAATCAAAAACACCGATCGGACGGTTTCTCATCTCTTCATCAAACGACAGATTCACCGGGTCGGTCATCGAATGCTCCTTGCCGAAATTCTCTAAGAAATACTGTAACACTTTTTGCGCGGGATAGTAAACCGTTTCGCGGATGACTTTCGGATCGTTACGTCGGAAATATCCGCGCGATTGTCGCGTGAAAGACGATGCGCCGAAGAGGCGGCACTTTTTTTTACCGCCTGCATTTGGTAGTATTAGGCATACGATTCGATCCGCCGGGGAGGATTTGTGCGATGAAAAGCTATACCGTATCTTTTGATTTGTCGGGCAAAAAGGTTGTGCGCGCGTCCGTCCTCGCTTTCCCGGGATTGAGTGTTCCGATCCTTCACAAAGCGCTTCGAAGCCGTGATATACGGGTCAACGGACATCGGATAACGAGCGATGTCACCCTTTCCGAGGGCGATATCGTCGAGCTGTGGCTCCCCGATACATCTTTCGAAGCGGGGAAAGCCGCGGCGCCGCGGGGCTATGACGATTACCGGATCGTTTTCGAGACCGATCAGCTTCTGCTGGTCAATAAAAGACCCGGACTGGCGGTTCACCCGGGCAAGGGCGAATCGGGCGGGACCCTCATCGAAATCGTTCGCAGAGATCAGAGAAACAACGGTATGGATCTTTGTCACCGGATTGATATGAACACCGGCGGACTCGTGCTGATGGCAAAGAATAAGCAGGCGCTCGATCAGGCGATCCGTTTGTTTCACGAGGACCGGATCACCAAGCGCTACCGCTGCCTCGTCCGCGGCGTTCCCGAGGCGGGCACCCCGTGTGTCTGCGAAGACGATGCTCTGATGAAGGAGCTGTCCGCCTGGCTCGAGAAGCCTTCCCGCGGAAACGTATATATCCACGACGAGCCCGGGGCGGCGGATCTGCCGATCACGACCCGATACCGGGTCCTTCGCGTTTTTAAGAATGCCGGACCGGACAAAGAAAACGTTTCCGAGCTGGAGGTCGAGCTGGTGACCGGCCGGACCCACCAGATTCGCGCGCACCTGGCGCATCTCGGTCATCCCATACTCGGGGACGGCAATTACGGTAGAAACAGTTACAACCGGTTTTTCCGAACGGAAAACGGCGGATTTGTTAAGCGCCAGCAACTGTTCGCGTCGTCGCTGATATTTTCGAAAATCCCGCGCGACAACCTCCACAACGGACTGTCCGGACGTTCGTTTTCGATCGAACCGATGTACGATATCGTCTTGGAGTGACGATTCTGACCATTGCAAAACGTTACGCCGCATATTCGTCTTCACGAATTTATTTTTTTCTTATATAATTCACATAAACAATACTTTTTTAATTAAACCAATGCTCCGGTACGCTCGGCCGTTGACCGTCTGTCGAGGCATTGCAGTGCGGAGGCTACGGGAATTTCAATGGATGATATCACGTATGAGATCGTGACGGGAACACCGCTTACGGAGACCGGGACCGATTTCTTTACCGGAAACATCAACGGGCTTTTGGTCACGGTCGAGCATATTCCGGCAAGAGGATTGATCGAGATCCGCTTCGGCGCAGACGGTCTGTCGGACGATGAAATGGGCCGTATGTGTCAGTATTTCAAAGACTATATCGACAGTAGAAAATCCCACCTTCAAATTGACGAGCACTCGATATGTATTTTGCTTTATACCGAGCAGAACTGGCATTATCGATTCACCCGGATCCTGGAGATTATCGAAAGAATCGGCATCGACATGGACATCAACAGCGGATGCTATCTTTGCGGCGAGACCGGCGACGATATCCGGCCGTATGAGATCGAGAGCCTCCGCGCCTATCTTTGCCCTTCCTGCGCCAAAAAGACCTCGGATGACCTGTGTGCGAACCTAAAGGAGAAGACGGTCAACAACCGGTTCACGCAATACGCGAAAACCGATATCGGCGAGACGGAACTGTATCTTGCCGGCACCATTGCCGCTGTGGTCAGCGCAATGGCCGGTATGATTCTGTTTTTCATCTTCGCCCTGATCCCGTTCGGTCACCTCTTTTCCGGAGCGGCACTCTCTTTTTTCATATTTTTCGCCTACCGGAAATTCGCTCAGACAATCCAGCTGCGCGGCTTGCTGATCTGCAGCGGGATTCTTCTGATCGCTCTTTTTCTGGGGTTTGCGATCACGCTGACGCCGGTGATCGTCTCTTCGGTCAACACCGCAATCGGAGAAGGGACATTAAGCGTAGGCCGGGTGTTTTTCACCTATCCCGGTTACCTGAAGCACCCGAACGCGGATGCGTCGGTGTTCACAAGTTTCGTGCTGGGTTGTGTCGGCGCCGCCGCAGTCGCGATCGGATATGTGTTCTCTTCGGCGCGCAGAAATGTTTAGGAGCGAACCCGGATAACCGGCCGGGGTTCCCGATCAATCAGGCATTACCGATTCTCTTCAGGGTCTCGGCGATCGCTTCATCCGCCGTCATCTCGAGTACTTCGTCACCGCCGCGCAGTTTGAACTCCACTTTGCCCTCGGCCGCCTTGCGTCCGACGGTAACGCGGATCGGAATGCCGATCAGATCGGCGTCTTTAAACTTAACCCCGGGTCGCTCGTCGCGGTCATCCAGGAGCACTTCGGCTCCTTTTGCCAGTAGCTTATCGTGAATATCCGCAGCGAGCGCGTTGATCGTCCCGTCCGTGGAGTTGGTCGGAACGACGATTGCCTGGTACGGCGCGACCTCGATCGGCCAGATAATACCGTCCTTGTCACAGTGCTGCTCGATAACGGCCGCCAGCGTACGCCCGACGCCGATGCCGTAGCACCCCATGATCATCGGATGTTCCGTCCCGTTGCTGTCCAGAAAATTACAGCCGAGCGCTTCGGAGTACTTCGTTCCGAGTTTGAAAATATGTCCGACCTCGATACCCCGGCACATGGAAAGCGGCGCCCCGCACTCGGGGCACGGATCGCCTTCGACGGCGTTTCGGATATCGGCCGTACGCGAGGGTGTAAAATCGCGTCCGATGTTGACGTTCTTCAGGTGATAGTCGGTCTCGTTCGCACCGACGACAAAGTTGAGCATCCCTGAAATCTCAAGGTCCGCGATGACGGGAACGGACGTTAAAAGCCCGATCGGCCCCGCGAAACCGACCGCCGCGCCGGTCACGCGTTCAACGTCACCCGGTGCAGCCAGAGCCAGCTCGTTCGCGTCAAAAAGATTCTTAAGCTTGATCTCGTTGACCTCCCGGTCTCCGCGCACCATAGCGGCAACGATCGTACCGTCGATATTGTAAAGGAGCGTCTTGGCGAACTCCGCGGGAGGCAATCCCAGGAACGCCATCAACTCCTCAATCGTTCTAAAATTCGGCGTATGGACCTTCTCGACATCTTTCATCGATAGCTTTCCGTTCGCTTTCGGCGCCGGGCAGGGAGCCTTCTCCTGATTCGCCGCGAAGGAGCACGCCGTGCAGTACGCGATGGCGTCCTCGCCGACATCGGACTTGACCATGAACTCCTGGGAGCCGGAACCGCCCATGGCGCCGGAGTCGGCGTGCACGAGAATATAGTCCAGTCCGCAACGGTCGAAAATCCGGCAGTACGCCTGATACATCGCCTGATAGGACCGGTCGAGCCCCTGCTCGTTCGCGTCGAAGCTGTAAGCATCCTTCATCACAAACTCCCGCGCGCGCATAACGCCGAAGCGCGGACGCTTCTCGTCGCGGTACTTGTGCTGGATCTGATATAACGTCACCGGCAGTTGCCGGTACGAGCGGATATAGTCCCGGACCGTCTCGGTGAAGGGTTCCTCATGCGTCGGTCCGAGGCAGAAGCTCCTGCCTCCGCGGTCTGAAAGGCGGAACATATCGGGGCCGAATTTCTCCCATCTTCCGGACGCCATATAGACCTCGGCGGGCAGTACCGCGGGCATGATCAGTTCCTGAGCGCCCGCCCGGTCCATCTCCTCGCGGACGATGTTTTCGACCTTGCGAAAAGCGCGGTATCCCATCGGCAGGAAAGAATAGATCCCCGATGCGACTTTTCGCATCAGGCCGGCCCGGAGCATCAGCTGATGAGAGATGATCTCGGCGTCCGCGGGCACTTCCCTCTGAGTCGGCATGAACATTCCCGAAATGCGCATATGTGGGTAAACTCCCTTTATATCGAGATTTTTGATATTGAAAGTATACGTTTTCGAGCCGTTCGTGTCAACGAAGACGCCCTCGTGTTCCCGACCGCCGGGTCGAGGCGATTTTTGTGCATTTTCGCTAACGGGTTCGCCTTGATAACATGAAACAACGCATTTATGATAAACTATTGAAAGTAATTTTATATCCAAAGAGGAACATTATGGAACCCATCAAACTTGCCAATACCGGTTATCGCAGTCAGAAAATCACCATGTCGTTTCTGAAAGCTAATACCGTAGCCCTGGTCTATCCTCTGCCGATCGTGATTGTTTATCTGGCGATTGTGCTTTTTTTTGCATTCCTGCGTAAAGCAGGAGCCGCCGGTGCCGGTCAGGCCGTTACGCAGACGGCCGGAGCGCTTGAAGCGGGCACCACCGCTTCATTCGGGATGACGGACCTGCTCCTGTACTTTCTGCTGTACATGGTCCTTCTTTTCGTGCTGATCGTGCTTCACGAACTGACGCACGCGCTTTTATTCCTCCGCGGCTGCGAAAACGGCTGGAAAAGCATCAAGTTCGGCGTCAAGGCGCTCACCCCGTATTGTCACTGCAGGGAGGCGGTAACCGTCTCGCTCGCCCGTCAGAGTTGTCTGGCTCCTCTGTGGGCCGTTGTTCTCCCTTTGGGTATTCTTGCCCTGATTACGGACAGTTATCTCCTGCACCTCATGACGATCGTCATGATCTTCGGCTCCGGCGCCGACCTTTGGGTCGTCCTGAAGCTCCTGCGATTCGACGGGAAAACCTGCTATGCCCTGGACATGGAAAACGAGATCGGTATGACGGTCTTCGTTCCGGACACAGAAACTGCTCATAACGGCGATTCAGCCGAATCGGAACAGAACGGCGAATCAGCCGCACCGGAAGAAAACAGTAATTCAGCCGAACCGGAAGAAAACGGCGAATCGGCCGCACCAGTAAAGGAGAATTTATGAAAAAACATACCCCGAACGACCCTATCCAATTATCGAATCCGGGGGGGTCGAATAACAACGGAGAAGGCTTGAACAAGCCTCCGATCACCGTTGCGCGCGTCTCCGATTCCAAGGGATCCGGTAATTCCGTCAAGAAACATTCGCGCAAGAAGTATTTCTGGCTTCTGGTCTTGATTCCGGTCGTTATTCTGATCACGGCGGCGGCCGTGTACATTAATTTTCGAAATACGTACAAGAAAACGGTCTTCGTCGATCAAAGTTACGTGGACTCATGGGATCAATTCACCGATCCGGGCGTTCTGCCTTCGACCGATTCCTCCGGTGCCGTCGTGACCCCGCCGCCCGAGGCGACGCCCCTTCCGACGCCGACGGACATTCCCGTGGAACCGCCGAGCATCGATGACGTGGAAACCCGAAACGACGCGATCATCAAGAAGGACCCGATCGATCCCGCAATCGAGAACCTGATCGTCATCGGAATCGACGGAGCCGACCTCGAGAACGAGGGACACCGCTCGGATACGATGCTGATCGTCAGTATCAACAAGGATACCAATACTGTGAAGCTCGCGTCGATCATGCGGGACATTTGGACGTATTTCCCGACCACCAACTCGTGGAACAAGATTAACGCATCGTATGCTTTCGGCGGCCCCGGACAAACGGTCAACATCATCAACGAGAGCTTTGACCTCGATATCCAGGAATATATCGTCACGGATTTTTCCGGATTCAAAGACATTATCGATCTTTTGGGCGGCGTAACGGTAAAGTTAAGCGCTCAGGAAGCGACGAAGATCCCGGGAATCAGCGGAGCCGGCACGTATGACCTTACGGGCGAACAGGCGTTGGCCTACTCGAGAATCCGTAAGATCGACTCGGACTTCGTGCGGGTACAGAGGCAGCGCAATGTCCTTCTGGCGCTCTTATCAAGCATGAGAGATCAGGATCCGGTCACCCAGTATAACCTCGCGGTCGATTCTCTTGAATTCATACGCTCAAACATCCCCGGTGAAGATATCACAGGCCGGCTTTTGGACCTTGCCGTCCAGATCGACTCCTCCATTGACCAGATGACCGTTCCGGAGTCCGGGATGTATAAGGTCCATAACGAAGGGACCTGGTATATGTCGCTCAACTGGGAGTCCCAGAAGGAATCCCTGCACGAATTTTTATACGGGGATCCGTCTTCCTGATCCCCGCCGGCCGCAGAAGGCCTGAAAGCCGCTTAAAACCGTTGCGGAGGTAAAAGGTGATCTATGACGTAGCCGTCATCGGAGGCGGGATTATCGGTGCCTCCGTCGCGTACGCGCTGTCCCGTTACGAGGTGTCCGTCGTCCTGCTCGAAAAGGAGTGCGACGTCGCCCTCGGCGCGACCCGCGCGAACAGCGGCATCGTCCACGCCGGCTACGACCCGGCGGAAGGCTCCCTGATGGCACGGATGAATGTTTCCGGTAACGCGCGGATGCCCGGGCTGTGCCGCGATCTGGACGTGCTTTTCGAGCCGTGCGGGTCTCTGGTCATCGCGTTCGGCCCCGGGGAGGACGCGATCGTCCGCGAGCTATACGAGCGCGGCAGGAGAAACGGCGTCCCCGGCCTTTCCGTGATCGGCCGCGAGCAGATCCTTTCGATGGAGCCGAACCTTAAAGATACCGTGACCTCCGCACTGTGGGCGCCTTCCGCGGGCATCGTCAATCCGTGGGATCTGTGCATCGCCATGTGCGAGGTATTTGTTCGCCTGGGCGGAAAAATCCTTCTGAACTCCGAAGTGACCGCGAGCGCATGGGACGGTGAAGCCTGGCGTCTGACCCTTCCGACCGGCACCGTTTCCGCGCGATATGTCGTCAATACCGCCGGCCTTTATTCCGACGAGGTACACGCGCAAGCCGCCCCGGCGGACTTCACCATCCATCCCGCGCGCGGCCAGTATTTTTTACTCGACAAGAGTCAGGGCGACCGGGTCCGGAGCGTCATCTTCAGTTGCCCCGCGAAGGACACCAAGGGCGTCCTGATCGCGCGGACCGCCCACGGCAACCTTTTGGTCGGACCGACCAAGGAGCCGCTTGACGATAAAGACGACACCGCGACGACCGCCGCCGGTCTTCTGGAAGTGCGGCAAAAGGCGCTCGAAATGGTCCCGTCGGTCAATTTTCGCGAAAATATCGCCAATTTCTCGGGCCTTCGCGCCAATCCGGACAATGACGACTTCATCATCCGGAAGGTCCCGGGCATCGATAATTATTTTGAGGCCGCCGGCATCAAGTCGCCGGGGCTTGCGTCCGCGCCCGCCATCGGACCGTATATGGTCGACCTTCTGTCCGAAGGAGGCCTGTCGCTTTTCGAAAAGCAAATCGTCCGCGACGACCCGTCCGTCCTTCTGCGCCGGATCGTTCGCTTCAACCGGATGAGCGACGCGGAGCGGGCGGCGCTCGTCACTAGAGATCCGCGATACGGACGCATCGTCTGCCGCTGTGAGACGGTCACCGAAGGGGAGGTCCTGGACGCGATTCACTCGAGCCTTCCCGCCCGTACACTCGACGCGATCAAGCGGCGCACGGCGGCCGGACTCGGCCGGTGTCAGGGCGGTTTCTGCGGTCCGCGGATCGCCGCGCTCCTGGCCGAAGAACTGCGCATCCCCCCGACCGAAATTCTCAAAGATCGCGCGGGCTCGTATATATTCACGGGACCGACAAAGGGATCTTCCGACCTGCCCGCCGAAAGCGATGCGACCGCCCCCCTTCCTTTTGAAAGGAGGCCTTCCGATGCGCGCTGA
>CAZCLK010000004.1:0-117395 GCA_964499575.1 uncultured Oscillospiraceae bacterium
TCGGATTCGACGGGATGGTTTTTTCGGTTGTCTCGGAGGTTTCCCGGGTCGGCTTCGTCGGGTCGGTGCTCGGGCGGGTCTCCGCGGGCGTAGTCGGCTTGGTCGGGTCGCCGGGGTTGGTCTCGTCCTTACCCGAATGCGTTGTATGCTCGACCGTAATCCGGGTCTGATCCATCAGTCCTTGCTGAGCCAGGAGGCGTACCAGCTCTCCGAGCGGAGCGGCTTTAATGTTATCGGCTGTCCAGGGTCCGCGCTGAGCTGCGGACTGATTGACCAGCATCTGCATGCCAATCGAAAGATCGTTCTTTTGGGCATTCTCGGCGACGCTTCCGTCATGCGAGTAAATAACATGGATGCGCGCCTGTGAGCCCGGACCCTGATTGGCCGTTGCTTCGAAAAGCATCAACTGCGCTTCGAGCAGGGTGTCCTTCTCGGGCATTACGGCCGAAACCAGAACGTCTTCGAACTCCTCGTATCCGTTCTCTTGAAGGCACGTAAGCCAAGCCTCGACGGCCTGCTCCCAGGTTAGTCCCTTATAGCGCTCTTTGATGAGCAGGCGGCCGGCGTCCGCGTTCAATGCTTCGACATCCGTGACGACGAGGTCTTTATTGAGCGAGAACTGAAGACTCGGATTGACGTCGACCGAAAGTACGGCATAGGTTCGCGAAGCCAGAATGCTCTGGGAAATGATGACCCCCGCGATTACGGCGAAAAGGGCAGCGGCAAATGCAAGAAGGGGACGAAGCACCCGGCTCCCGGTGCGGCGCGCGGTTGGGGGAGTCTCGATGATGATTTCCCGGCCCAGGATCACGCCCTTGCGGCTCGATACTTTCACGAGCCGGCAATCGGAAGTGAAGACGATCGCCGAAGCCTCATCAACAGATAAAACGACTCCGCGACTCATAATTTTGCCTCCTTCTCGAGTATCGCCACGTAGGATCTGATCAGAAACAGGTCACTTTGCAGCAGTATGGCCAATAACAGTATGCATGAGCGGTGTTTGTCCAGTCTCTTTACCGGTTCGCCCATCCTGCGGGCGATCTCGGAAACGGGGAGGCGCCTTGCCTCCATCGTCTTATCAAATAGCTTCCTGTCGTCCGAAAGAATCCGGGCGGCTCTGACGCAGAATAGAAGCGTCGGACGTTGTTTCGGGAAGTGATCGACCAACCCGTCGAGCTTCAAACCAAAAAGGGAGAGCCGGTACTCGACCTCGATCATCGAGTCTTCGGACTCTATGTCCGCGAACGCAATACCGTTTGTCGAATCCTCCAATCGATCCTCGTAGGGGATCGGTCCGGTGTCCATGTCCGAAAAACTCTGTTCCCGGCTTATTGTGCTTCGCTGGCGGTTCCAATCGATCAGTCGATTCCGAATGATGATGGAAGCGTATGTCCGGAACGGAATCTGCTTCTCCAAAGAGAAGCGGTCGATTGCCGTGTTCAACGCGTCGAGCGCTATGCTGAACTCATCGGTATTTTCAACGTGGATCATGAAGGTGTGTTTGCGCACCATCCTCTTGACCCAAGGGACACTGCCTGCGAGGATATCCTCACGCAACCGTGCGTCTCCCTTTTGAGCGAGTAATACCGTCTCGTCCGATATCGGCTGACCGTTTAACACGCGTGTCATCCTTCCGGGGTGGTATAAATACCCCTTCATTTACTTATATACGAATCATACACGGTTTTTCGGGGTGAATTCCATAAGATTCGGGATATTATTTTCACTTTTGTCACAAATGACCGCTTTGTTTACAAATTTAGGTTGACAAACGAGGAGTATCCGTATTATTGTATTAAGCAGATAATACAACTGCGGGGTTTTTCACACGTTGCTTTTCGAAAATATCCGTAAAAAAACACGGGGAAAGGAGCAGGAATTGATTGAAGAATTCAACGATAAGGCACCGATTTACCTTCAACTGGTTGAGATATTCAAAATGAGCATCGCGAACGGGACCTGGCCGATCGGCGGTCGTGTCGACACGGTTCGGGACCTTGCGATCCGGTATCAGGTGAACCCGAATACGGTTCAAAGATCACTGACGGAACTTGAGCGGGAAAACCTTGTGTTTTCGGAGCGTACAAGCGGACGATACATCACAAAGGATGAGGGTGTCGTACGGGAGATCCGGGCCAAACTGGCGGCAAAGAAGATCAGTGATTACGCGGAGCAAATGTCGCTTTTGGGGTTCGGTCCGGAGGAAATACTGGCCATGACCGAGCAACATCTGCGCGGGGGAAATATCGGCGGTGTGAGTCCGAAGTAAAGTAAGGAGAGGAAAACGATGAGTATGATTTTGATTGAGAACCTGAGCAAGAGTTACGGGACCCGGGAAGTCCTCACAAAAATGGATCTTTCCCTCGAGTCCGGGCAGATCGTCGGTCTGGTCGGACCGAACGGGTCGGGCAAAACGACGCTTCTGAAAATTCTTGCCGGCTTGACGAGCGACTACACGGGAATCGTCCGGATCGGAGGTAAGCCCTTGGGTGTCGAGACGAAAGCGATCGTTTCGTATCTGCCGGAGAAAACGTACCTGAGCGACTGGATGCGCTGTGTCGAGGCCATCGATTATTTTAATGATTTCTATTCGGATTTCGACCGTAACAAAGCGATGGAGATGCTCACGCAACTCCGCCTTGATCCGAAACAGCGGATCAAGACGATGTCCAAGGGCATGCAGGAAAAACTCCAACTGACGCTGGTCATGGGAAGGCAGGCGAAGGTGTACCTGTTGGACGAGCCGATCGGCGGCGTGGATCCGGCGACGCGCAGTATAATCCTCGACGCGGTGCTGAAACAGTACAGCGAGGACTCCCTGATGATTTTCGCGACGCATCTGATCGCGGACGTCGAAAGGATCTTCGATCGCGTGATCTTTCTCGGATTCGGCGAGATCAAATTGCACGAGGAAGTGGATGCGATCCGTGAAAAATACGGTAAGAGTGTAGATGAAGTGTTTCGGGAGGTGTTTTCATGTTTGGTAAGCTTGTAAAGCATGAGTTTCGCGCAACAAGAAGAGTGATTCCTTTTGTGTTTTTATTGACCGTGTTCATCGCGGGCATGATGACGCTAAGCGTCGCTTTGAATCTGGAAGCCGTCGTCGGTATTTCGCTGGGCCTTCTTATGATTATGGTCATTGCCGAAGTGATCATCACCTATGTTCTGATCGTGTGGCGCTATTACAAAACCATGTGCGCCGGTGAGGCGTATCTGTCCTATACCTTGCCGGTGAACCCGCAACTTCTGATGTGGAGTAAGTTCCTGGTCTCTTTTGTCTGGGCTGCGATCAGTTATCTGGTTTTTGCCGTGTGTCTGATATTGCTGGTCGCAATTTTCGCGAAAGGGACCGGAACGACGATCAAAGAAGTTTTCGAACAATTAGAGACGTTGTGGCAGATGTTCGGGCTTCGCGGACAGGAAGGGACCGTGATTACTGCGGTTATCGTATTGTTTGTTCTCTCGATCGCTTCCGGACTGGCGCAAATATTCTTCTCCGTCTCGCTCGGCAGTACCTCGAAGCTTCATAAGTACGGTGTCGGAGGTCCGATCCTGGTTTATGTGGCCCTTTACTTCGCGCTTCAGATCGTCAGCGCGGCCGCGATGGCATTCATTCCTCTGGCCATCGAATTCAAGGCTACGGAGTCCGGCGCATTATCCTTCCGCATCGTATCGCGGAACATGCTACAATGGTTTACAGAAGCTATTCGCAACGGCAATTCCGCCTCAAACGCGGGCTTCGTCGGAATTGGATCGTATCTGGTTATACCGATCCTTGTGGCGATTTTACTCTACGCCACCTCAAGGATTGTCGATCGGCACACCAGCGTCCGCTGAGTAATCAATGATCGAAAGAAAGACACAATTTCATCTTCAGATCCCGGGCCCCGTGCTTCAATGCATGGAGGTACTGTCGAAGGGCGGCCATGAAGCCTGGCTCGTCGGCGGTTCGGTCCGGGATCTTTGCATGGGCCGGAATCCGACGGATCACGACCTGACGACCGACGCGACACCCGAACAGATGCTGGCCTTGTTTTCCGGCAGAAAGATAGCGGATACCGGTCTGAAGCACGGGACGCTGACCGTGATTGCGGACGGAACTCCGGTGGAAATCACGACGTATCGTACCGAAGGGGCGTATTCGGACGGCCGGCGACCGGATCATGTCACATTCACGCGTTATCTCGAAAAGGATCTGGTCCGGCGCGATTTTACAATAAACACGTTGGTCCTGAACCGTCAGGGGACCTTGCGCGATTATACCGGCGGCCTTGCGGATATTGATGCGGGCTTGATCCGGTGCGTCGGAGACCCGGCGGAGCGTTTTCGCGAGGACGGACTGCGGGTCATTCGCGCGCTTCGTTTTGCCTCGGTCCTGAGATTTTCAGTCGAGCCGCAAACCTCCGCGGCAATTTTTGCTCAGGCGGGAGCCCTCCGGCAGATCGCGGCGGAAAGGATCTGGACCGAGTTCACCGGTCTCCTGTGCGGGGAGATGATCCGTTCAATCCTCGAGGACTATGCGGACGTTTTCGAAGTCATCCTTCCCGAGATCCGGGCGATGCGGAATTTCGATCAGCGCAATCCGTACCATATTTTCGATGTCTGGGCGCATACGGCGCGCGTCGTCGAGGGTGTGCCGCCCGAAAAGACGATCCGTCTGGCAGCCTTGTTTCACGACATCGGTAAGCCCCGGACGTTCACGCTTGATGGTCAGGGGATCGGACATTTTTACGGACATGACGCCGAGGGCGCGAAAATGGTTTCGGAGATCCTCCTTCGGATGAAGTGCGACACAAGGACCCGGACATCGGTCGAAGAGCTCGTACGGATCCATTGCGTGCCGATTTCCCCGGACGAAAAGACCGTCAAGCGCCGTTTGAACCAATTCGGAGCGGAAACAATCGACCGGTTGATCGACCTGAAAATTGCGGACGCGAAGGCGCAGTCGGAGTTATCGGCGGATCGGGTCGCACCGCTTGAACAGACTCGCGAGGCTGTCCGGAAATGTGTGGAGAGAAACGATTGCTTTTCGAAAAAGAGCCTGGCGATAAACGGCTCGGATCTGATTCGAATCGGCGTCGGGGAAGGCCCGGAAATCGGAATGATGCTGGAGGAAATTCTTCAAAAAGTCATCCGCGGGGAACTGAAGAACGACCGCGATGTTTTACTGGATTATACCGGATTTGGCAAAAAGATCGCCGATGACACAATTGCTTCGCGCGGAGAAACGAAATCAATCTTGACATAATCAGCAAAAAACGCAGAAACAAAGCAAAATCAATACCGAAATGTCAATCCGTTCCGGGAATGTTGTGAATGAAATGTGAAATATTATCACAACAATGTGAATTCGAAGCGGTTCATGATACAATGATTACTGTAAGGGACCGTGTCTTTTTCGTTCCGCGAAGCGGGGGTGATGATATGAAAAACAACAAAGGTTTTACACTGATCGAGATGCTCGTGGTCGTAGGTATTATTGTCATACTGACCGGGGCTGTAGCGATATCCATAGTCCAGAATGTGCAGAAATCCAGAGATATTAAGACGAAGGTCGAACTCCACTATACCGACGGATACAACAATGCCAAAGCGCAGGTTATGGCCTTGAAATCTGCCGGCTACGGCGGATCGGGCGGAGCAACTGCGACCCCGACGCCTTCGCCGACTCCCGGAGGCACGACGACCGCGCCGACTCCGACGCCGACGACCGCGACGACCGCAACACCGACGCCGACATCTACGCCCACCCCGACTCCCACACCTATGAAAGTCGGGAATTATACCGTCCCGCAGATCACGGGGGAGCCGGCTCCGTTTCCAAATACAACGACCGCTATAACATCCGGTACCGGTGGATATGATTTTAACGCGGCTTTTACTGTACCGAGTAGATCGTACGCTACCTATGCGGCGATTTATTTACCGCCCGGAACGATCGGTCTTATCGAGTGGAAGAACTGTGTAGTGGAGGCGTTTGACCCCGTAACCAACATCGCAGTCATTTCTATCGGTGCCGGTGTAACGAAACCATCGATCCATGTGGATTACCCCGGAGCGAAGGTTGATTGGACTAAAACGAAAATTTTCGATATTGCTCAAAAGACCTGATATTCACTAACGGTGATATAGTTGAACGGAAGGCTTCGGATGATGATCCGGAGCCTTTTTCTTTGATATTCCTGTAATCGACAGAGATCGGCTGAAGAGCCTTTTTATCGATTGTATGCTAAAATGTATGCATTCTTTCATTCCTGGAGATCACTATGAAAATCATCGACATCATCCATAGCAAGCCGGTGACCTTTTCTCTTGAGGTTTTCCCTCCGAAGACCGATGACCGCTATGATTCGGTCGCGCAGGCTGTTTCGGCGCTATCGTTTCTCGCACCCGATTACATGTCGGTCACTTACGGCGCCGGCGGCGGCACGTCCAGGAATACCGTACGAATCGCGACGGATATTCAGAAGCTTCATCATACGACGGCGCTCGCACACCTTACGTGTCTGTCGTCAACCAAAAAGGATATACAAAACATCCTCGGCGAGCTGAGAGAGAACGGGATTCACAATGTCCTTGCCTTGCGCGGCGATCAGCCCGGCCCCGATTCCGGAGCGCCCGTTCCGCACGATTACCGGCATGCGGTCGAATTAGTCCGCGATATTCGAGCCTTCGGTGATTTTTGCGTCGGTGCGGCATGTCATCCGGAGGGACATCCGGATCGGATCGACCCGGAGGATGAGATCATCCGCCTGCGCGAAAAGGTTACTGCCGGCGTTGATTTTCTCGTAACGCAGTTCTTTTTCGACAATCATAAATTCTATGACTTCGTCAGCCGGCTTCGCGGCGCGGGCATCGATACCCCGATCATCGTCGGCGTGATGCCGGTCACCTCGGTAAAGTCTTTGGAGCGCATGATCGCTATATCCGGTACATCGGTAACGCCGCGGATGCAAACACTTCTGTCCCGCTGGGGCGATGACCCCGAATCGCTGATGAAGGCGGGTATTCTGCACGCCTCTGAACAGATCCTGGATCTTGTCAGTAACGGGTTCGGCGGGATTCATATCTATACGATGAATAAGCCCGCGATCGCAAGCGGGATCCGGAGTAATATCGGGTTTCTTTTGGAGTAGAGCGGTTTAACCGCGGCGTTCAGAATAATGATCGTTTGTTTCCGTGCGATTCACATTCCGGATCGGAGAAATATCATCCGCCGACCTTCGACCGGTCTCCGTATGCTTTACCACATCCGCTGCAGACGCCCGAATGCACGCAAATGACCGCACCGCAAACACCGCAGGTCCACTTCTCCTGCTCGTTCCGAAGGAAGGCTTCCATTCCGTGCTCTCTAATGTACGCAATATTTCCCATCGGCGACTCGACAAGCGGATACTCCTTGGTATATCGGGTTTCCTTCTCCAGTACATCCTCGCACGGATATGAGGGACAAACATCGCAGAAGTCGCTTCCAAGCTCGCGAAGCTTTCCGCATCTGCGGATCAGACAACGATTGAGACAAAATTCATACATCGATTCCTCCGGGCCGTGACAGCCCTTACAGGGGTTCTCTTTAACGACCGCTCTCCTGCAAATCGCGCAATTCAGCCCGCACGGCGCAATCATTTCTTTCCCGATCATTTTCGAATCTCCTTATATTTGCGTTCAGCTTCCTGTCCTATTGTATCAACATCCTCGTGATGGGGCTCGTCGGCGAACGGAAGACGTCGCCGATCCGGCCGGTCTCGACAATCCGGCCGTCGTCCATCACCGCGACGCGATCGCAGATCGAACGGATGACCTTCAGGTCGTGGGATATGAACAGAAAAGCGATACCGTTGCGTTGATTGATATCCCACAGGAGCCGAAGGATCTGAGTCTGGACCGTCACGTCGAGGGATGAGACGGGCTCATCCGCGATGATCAGCGAGGGGGACAGCATCAGGCTCATCGCGAGAGCGACACGCTGGCGTTGTCCGCCGGACAATTGGCTCGGGTAGTAGTCGAAGTATTTCTTCGGAAGACCGACCTGCGTCATCATTTGCAGTACGCGGTCCCTCCGCTCCTTTTTTTCGAGAAGCCGGTGGACGCGTAACGGTTCCTCCAAAAGCCAGCCGATCGTCTTGTATGGGTTCAGTGAGTTGTAGGGGTCCTGAAAGACCAGTCCGACCGACGGCTTCCGGAAGCGACGGCTTTTCGAAAAATCCGAAAAAAGCGTCTCATTTTCATAGATTTGCCCGGATGTGCCCGGCAGAAGCCCGGTGAGGACCCGCGCCAGCGTGGTTTTACCGCAGCCGCTGGATCCGATGAGCCCCAATATCTCTCCCGGAAGGATCTTCAGAGATACATCCTTGAGGACTTCTTTCTCTTCGCTTCCGATTCGAAGAAAGCCGGAGGAGTATCCGGCGACCAGCGACTCGATGCGGATCAGCGGGACGGCGTCGACGGGCGGCGCGGTTTTTTCGGCCTTCGAATCGCGGATTTCGAAACGCGCACCGCGCAGAAGCGAAGCCGTGTGCGGGTGTCCGGGTGAATGAAGGATATCCGATGTCGCGTCGCACTCGACAATCCGACGGTTATGCATGATGGCCAGACGGTCACACATCCGCTCCAGGACCTTCAGGTCATGCGAAATGAAAAGGACCGTGAGGTGAAAACTTTGGCTGATCCTTCGAAGCTGGTCGAGAATCTGATTCTGAGTCACGCTGTCAAGCGCCGTAGTCGGCTCATCGGCGATCAGAAGTGTCGGTTTCAACAGAAGCGCCCCGGCGATCAGGGCACGTTGGCGCTGACCTCCGGAAAGTTGATGCGGGTAGGAGTGATATACTCGCCCCGGATTGTGGAACCCGACATGCGCGAGCATCTCCATAATCCGGGTCTTGCGGGCAACCGGGGTTTCCTTGACCGTTTCGGGATCACGGTGTGCGGCGATGACCTCTTCCAGGTGTTTGCCGATGGTCATCAGGGGGTCAAGGGACGACAACGGCTCCTGAAAAATCATGCCGATTTCTTTACCGAGGAGATCCCGCCGTTGCTTCGGAGGCAACTTCAGCAGATCCTTTCCGCGAAAAAGAACCTCGCCTGACGTAACGACGGCAGTCTCGGGAAGCAGACCGGCGATCGCAAGTGCCGTGATGGTCTTGCCGGATCCGGATTCTCCGACGATTCCGAATATTTCGCCGTCACGGATATCAAAGGACAGGCGGGACAGAACCGTATTATCCGTCCGGCCTCCGGATTGCGGGAAACTGAGCGTCAGATTTCTGACCGACAGGATCGGGGTGGATTCATAGGCCATGCTTATACCCCTCCCGCTTTGTATTTGATACGGATACCCTCACTGAGGAAATAAAGACCGAGAACATAAAGAACAAGAAAAAGCGACGGAAAAATGACCATCCAAGGCGCGGATGTAACATAACTTTGCCCGTCTTTCAAAAGATTTCCGAGACTGGGGTCGGGCACCTGAACACCCTGTCCGAGGTAACTGAGTCCGGCCTCGGCCAGAGCCATGTTCGCGATCCCGACAACCACGGCCGGTGCCAGTTGATGAATCAGTCCGGGAAACAAATGTATAAATAACAGTCTCGGGGTCTTCACTCCGATGATTTGTGCCTGAAGGATGTACTCCCGGTCTTTGAGCTGTCGGATCCCTGTCCTGAAAATACGCGCGTAACTCGGAGCGAATACGATCCCGAAGCCTAATATGATGCTGGGGATGCCCTTGCCGATGACCGCTACGAATACAAGGGCCAATAACAATCCGGGGAAAGCCATGATCGAATCGGCCAGCAACATGAGCGCATTATCGAAAAAACCGCCGAAATGACCGGCTAAAGACCCGATGATCATGCCGAGAGTAAAAGCGATCGCGATTCCGGCAAGAGAAATCAAGACGGTCGGTCGGATTCCGAGCATGACCCGGCTCAACAAATCCCGTCCTTCATGATCACACCCGAATATATGTGCGGGACCCGGACGTGCAAGTTGAGTCGCGCTGCTTGTGGCATATGCGTCGCCGGGCAGGAAGAAAAAGGAAAGGATCGCAATAAACAGGACGATTCCGACGAAGGCGGCTCCGACGATGAGAAAAAGGCTGTGCGGACGATAGCGGATGATCTTGGACATGGAGCTCCTTTCTATCGGAGTCTGATTCTGGGATCAATGAGGCTGTGCAGAATGTCGGCGATAAAATACACAACTACGGTCATAACGGCAAGGTAAAGGACAATCCCTTCGGTGAGCGGGAAATCGCGCGTGTTGATACTCGTGATCAGAAGTCGGCTGATGCCCGGGATATTGAAAACCATTTCCACGACCAGAATTCCGCCGAGGATCTCCGACGCGAGGATCGATAATACGGTGATGATCGGTACAAGCGAATTCGGAACGATATGGCGGCGCATCACTTGAATATCCGACAGTCCGTGACTCTTGGCTGTGCGGACATAGTCCTTTTCTTTCTCAGCGATAACGGACGCCCGAACGAACTTCTGGGATATGGCGATCTTGGGAATCGCTACCGCAACGGAAGGATAGAACAAACTGGCAATAAACCCCGGAATGCTTTCGGTATATGATATGTATTCCCCGGCGACGAAGAGTTTCAGAGTCAGACCGAGGAAAAGCGTCATCAGCAAAGCGAGAACAAAAGGCGGGAACGCAAATAATACATGTCCCAGAACGGATAAGAACTGGTCAAGAAATTTTCCGGGACGCCCCGAGGCGGCGATGCCGAGCGGAAAGGAGACAATAACAGTCAGAAAAAGCGACATGGCGGCGATGGAGAGGGTGACCGGCAATTTCTGGGCAATCAGTCGGGACACCGGCTGGCGGAAGGTCAGCGAACGCCCCAGATCCGCGCGCATGGCTCCGGATATCCAATCGAAATATTGGGTGGTCAGGGGCCGGTCGAGCCCCATTTCGGCACGGAGGGCATCCAGTTGACCCTCGGAGGCATCGGGACCCAGGATCACCCGCGCGGGATCTCCGGGGATTACGTAAAACGCCGCAAAAGTAATCAGCGACACCACGAAAACGGTGCACACGAGCTGGAACATCCTCTTCAGAAAATAACTCATACTCCTCACTCAAACCGCAGCCGTGATGCGTCCCCGCACCGGTTAATTGTAATGAACTAAAGACATGTCCTGCACATATATAGGATACACTTCGTAGCCGCTCAGCGCGTTACTCACGGCGACGATATTTCTCGGATCCTCGAAAAAAACCGAAGCGCTGTCCTCCGCCAGGAGTTCCTGCAGTTGACGATATTGCTCGATACGGATGTTCTCGTCCGGCTCGTTCCCGATCATTTGGAAGACCCGGTCATATTCGGGGTTTTCATAACCGATAAAATTGTTCCGCGCGTCCGAAACATACCGGTTGAGTACATCCCGGGGCGTAAATTCGGAAGTCAGCGCGATCACCGTGGACTGGAAGTCCCGATCGGTGTATACCCGACTCAGCCAGGTCGCCCAATCGACGGATTCAATCTTCAGCGTGATCCCCGCCCGGCTCAACTGGTCGGCGATCACGGTTGCCGCGTTGACATGATGCTGATAGTTCGAAGGAACCGTCACGGTCGCCTCAAAGCCTTCCGGGAATCCTGCCTCGGCAAGAAGCGCCTTCGCTTTTTCAAGGTCATAGGAGAAATACCCGTCGAGCGACTCGTTGTAATACGCCCCCATCGCGGGAGACATTCCGGAGAAAATCGGGGTTCCTTCTCCGTTCATCAGAAGGCGGATCAACTCGGTCCGGTCCACGGCATAATTCATCGCTTCACGTACTTTCGGAATGTTGAACGGCGACTCCCGGTTATTCAGCGCGAAAACGTGGATCAGGTTTGATTCTCCGGAAATGATCTGAAAATCCGATCGGAGCTGGTCCGCTTTTTCGGGCTCCAGATAAGGGAAGATGTCGATGCTTCCGGATCGAAGTTGCATGAAGGCCGTATTCATATCCGCGGTAATCTTGAATGTGACTTTGTCCAGATAAGGAATGCCTGTCTGCCAGTATTCGTTATTGCGCAACAAGACGACCGACTCGCATACCCGGTATGATGAAAATTTAAACGGACCCGTCCCGATCGGAGTATCATTGATATCGGCGACCGAACGGGGAATAATTGCAACGGTAAGAAACGGAAGGAGTTCGGCATCCGGCGCATCCAGGAGTATTCGAACCTCGCTGTCCCCGATTACCTCAACGGCACGGATCCCCGACAGCTCCGAGATCAAAGGCGTGTCGGTATCGAGTCCCGCTGCCCGCGCGATCGAATAGACGACATCCTCGGGTGTAAGCATCTCGCCGTTATGAAAAACGACTCCGGACCGGATCGTAAACGTATAAGTCATCGCGTCTTCGGAAATCGTATACCCGGTCGCCAGAGCGGGTTCCAGTTCGCCGGACGGGGTGCACTTGACCAGTCCCTCGAATATATTGAAAAGGATCTCATCGTCTCCCGCCGCCACCGCATTATGCGGATCGAAAAGCCCCGGTTCCTGCGTAATCCCGATAACGACCTCGCCGCCGTAAATGCACCCTCCTTCCGGAGCCCGCGACTTTTGACGAAAAGGAGCGGTGCACGAGGACAACGATTGCGCAACAAATACAAACACCAAAAAGGCGGACACTACGCGAAGAATATGGAGTATTCGTCCGTTACCGAATCCGGCTGCGAAGCGTGACACGTAAAGACCTCTCTGCCGAACGGGCGCCCTGTGTGAACCGTCATCTTTATTATACGCTCACAGGTCAGGTCACGGCAAACAATTGTTTTCGGCCGGTGATTCCGGTCGTCCGTTTGCTGGCCTTCAGAAGAAATGCCGGATACAGACATGATATAATCAGTCATGGGATGAAAAACGGACGGCTTGGGTCCGCGCAGAATCATGGCAACAGCAGACAGAATCATTACGGACCGGACGAATAAGGACCAAACATGTATTCAAAGGGTCGAGGCAATCGGGCGGGCATTTTTTTTCGAGCGGAGGCATTGCTCTGCGCGATGATATTGTTATCGTCCTGCTCCGGATCTCCCCGGCCGAACCCGGCGGAGTCTTCGACGGAATCGCAGGCTTCGGTTTCGACCGGCGACATCGATCCGGCGGAATACATCGGGACATTTGACGAGGAAATGACCGAAGAATTGATCCGGCTGACCAATGAGATCCGCAGTAAAAATGACCTCGCCCCGTTTGAGACAAACGGGGACATGGCGGATTGGGCCGGGGTCCGGGCGGCCGAGATCGTTATCTCGTTCGAGCACGTGCGTGCCGACGGGTCCGACATGATTACGGCATATCGCGGCGATACTTATACCGCATATGATTCGGCTATCGCGTTCGGGTTCAAACAGCCCGAGGATATCCTGAATGCGTGGATGTCTCTCGAGCATCAACGAAACAATATTCTGAGTTCCGAGTTCACGCACGTCGGGGCGGCTTGTCTTTGGCATGAAGGCGTGAACTATAGTGTGATCGTTTTTTTACTTCCGTAAGAAGGAGAGGGATTGATGAAGGATTCGAATACGGGCACGGGGAGCGAAGCGGGCATATCGGGACCGGAAGCACCCGACGCATCGGGGCAAAAGATTTTTTCGACGGTGAATATTATCATCGGTATCCTCATGAGTTGTTGCGTGGTCGGGATCATTCCGCTTGTCTTCGGTGTCCTTGCCGCGATTTATGCTTCGGAATCCCGAAAAGCCCGAACGGATGACGAGGCAAAGTCAAGGATCAAGACTGCATTTCTCTTGAATATCATCTCTTCGGTATCGATCGTCATTTGCCTGACGGTATTGATCATTTTTGTGCTGTGGGTCAAATCGAATATCGATTTTTATTCGTTATTCCGGGACTGGTTCATTTGAACCGCCGAAAACCGGCTAATTTAGAAAATCATGAAGCAATGGTACCGCCGGACCTCAAGAGACCTTGACGCGGCAACCTCGAATGCAATATGCTGTAAGATAGTCCATTCACATGAATACGAAATTTAATAAACGATGCGGAGGTATGAATATGACAAAATGTGTAAATTGCGGGACGGAGGCGGATAACGCCAGTTTTTGCCCCGAATGCGGCGCGATGATCATCCGCGAGACGATTTCCCAGACCGGCGCTCCGCGTGTCGATCCGATGGTTTCGGAGACCCCGGTTACTGCTCCGGTTCCGGAGCAGGCACCGTTATACACTCCGGTTAACACAGCGGGTGACGTAACCGGCGATACGTCCGGATACAACTATGGCAATGCGGCCGATCAGGGAGTAAGCAATCAGCAACCCGCCTCGGTTTATCCGCAGTATTCCGGAGCGTATACGGCGCGTCCGAGCGGCTCCGGCCAGATGGTGTTCGCGGTAATCAACATCATTCTGGGAACGATCATGTGCTGTTGCTTAGGATTGGGAATTCCGGCTCTTGTTCTTGCGATTATAGCGGCGGTTACGGCGTCCGGCGCCAACAAGGCGATGACGGCAGAGGAAGCGCAATCCAAGATCAAGACCGCGATGATTCTGAATATCATCTCGATCGTTCTGACTGTGATTGCCGTCATTATCGTGATTGCCGTCACGGTCTGGTCGAACAGTATTGATCCGAACGACTATTACTCCCAGTACGGTTATGATTTTTCAAGCATGTTCGGATCCTGACCGGCCGCTCAAACGTTTCGCATTCGGCGGGGCTCCTGCCGAAGCGGTTTTTCGGGATTGTTCATTATATGTTTTCTTGTTGGGCGGCGGGAGCGGGTGTCTTCCGGTTCGTGCCGTTGTATAATTGTATATATCAATCAGAATCTTATTGCGTGCGCGAATTTATTAATTAAGAGGTGGCGGCTATGAAGAAATGTCCGGTATGCGGTGTAATGATGGGCGACAACGTTGCCCGTTGTTTTATGTGCAAATATGATTTTCAGAAAGCTGCCCGCGAAGGGGAAGAGACGGCCCAAAAAGAAGCCAAAGACTACATGAGCAAAGTCGAAGGCGAGAAAAGAAGCCAGGTCGAGGACAAGAAGGCCGACGAAGAAAAATTTATCGCCGAACTGAAAGAGCGCTACCAGAAAGAGATCGACAGTCTGACTCAACAGTATGAGGAAGAGAGACTTCGGATTGAGGGAGATTATGTCAACCTCAAGAAGAAAGCCTTGGAAGAGAAAGCAAAACTCGACAAGGAAGTCGAAGCGATCCGTAAGCAAGTCGATTCGGAGAAAAGCAAGGTCACCGATGCCGAGGCGGAAGTCGCGAAGATTTTGGACGAGGCCCGGAAACAAGGGGAGGCAGATAAGGCCGCCTTGCTTCGTGAAGCCGAATTACAGACGGAAAAACTGGCGGTTCAGGTTCAGAAAGAATATAAAGAAGCCATGGCCAGGAAACAGCAAATGCTTGAAGAGGCCAAACAGGCCGAAGAAGAAACGCTGAGGATCCGCGATCTTGCGAAGGAAGCCGAGCGTGAGAAGGAAGAAGCGCAGAAGGAATTTGAGCAAATCAAACACGAGATCGATTCGCTGACCGGAAAACTCGATCAGGATAAACAGGATTTGGTCATGAAGGCGCGCGAGGAAGCCGCCCTGGCCAAGAAAGAAGCGCTTCTTCTCGAAGAGGACAAGATCAAGGAGGCGCAGAGCCGCTACAATGAGGTCCTGCTTCAAGCCGACGTCGTTGCCCGTGACATAGAAGCCACGCAAAGACAGGCCGAGAAGGAACTTTCCCTCTACATCGAAGAGGCCAAGAAGGCGATCGCCGAGACAGAACGCGCAGAAGAACAAAGAGCTCAACTTCAGGAGGAAGCGGCCGGCTTGCTTGCCGAATTGGAATCACTCAAGAAGGATATCGGTGAGAACCGTAAGAGCAAGGAACAGCTGGAGAAAGAATACGAGGAGATCCTTGCTTCCGCAAAGGATGTAAGAGTCAAGGCGGATCAGGAGGCCGAAACGATCATCGCGTCGGCCGGCGAAAGGATTACCGCGGCCGAACAGGAAGCCGAGCAGATCATTGCCTCCGCAAGCGAGAAGATCGTCGAGGCCCAAAACGAAGCGGAGCAGATCATCGCCTCCGCAAATATGAAGGTCGAAGAAGCGCAGAAGGAAGCCGATGGGATCATAGCTTCCGCGCAGGAGAAGGTCGCGGAAGCCGAGCGGGAAGCCGAATCGATCATCGCGGCGGCGGCTGAGAAGGCCGAGGCAACCCGCAAGGAAGCTGAAACCGTTATGATTGCGGCGCAGGACAATGTCGCTGAAGCGGAAAGTCAAGCGGAGGCGATTGTCGCCGAAGCCGTACAGAAGAAGGACACGATTCAAAGAGAGGCGGACGCGGTGCTTGAGGCCGCCAATGAGGTGAAAGCCCAGGCGGAACGCGACAGCGAAGAGATCGCGGCTTCGGCAAACGAACTGAAGGCCAATACCGAGAAAGAGGCCCGCGAACTTCTGGTTGACGCTCAGGAACAAAAGAGTGCGTTGGAGAAAGAGGTGGAAGCGCTCGAAGCGGAGCTGGACCGGATCCGGTTGTCCGCAGAAGAAGAAACCGCTCAGATTGCGGCGGAACTCGAGCAAGCCAAGGCGATCATCGAAGAATCCAAAACCGCGATGAAGGATGCGGAGGTTGAAGCGGAGATCTTTATTTTCGAGGCGGAAAAGAGGGCAATCACGCTGAAGGAGGCGGCTTTGAACGAGAGCGAGAGAGGCCGCATGCAAAGGATCATCGAAGAAAAGGAGCAACTGATCGAAGAGATGAGTAAAGCGAAGGAAGAGGCCGAGAAGAGAATTGAAGAGCTGGAACAGCAGATTCAGTCGGCGCAAGCTGCAATCGATGAACTGCGAATCAGAACCGAATCGTTGATTATCAGCGGAGGAAGCGGTGCTTCGTCCGGACCGATGCAGTATGAGATCGAAATCATCGCGCATACCGAAATCGGCGAGGTGGATGCATCACTGCTCGCGAAAACGCTGGCCAAGAGGTCGTCGGACGGATGGCGCTTACATAGCGTCATCAACGATGAGGGCGGGAAGATCCTGTCTACGTTGGGCGGCGCGGAGAACATTTCGCTCGGAGGAGGCCCGGCGATCAAGGAAGACCGGACGATTCTTGTGTTCGAGCGCGCCGTGAGCTGAGACGATTCCGTTCTTCCGATATGAACCGGCCATGAAGGAAGGATATGCGCGGGGCGATTTGACCCCGCGCTTTTTTATTTAGCCTGTGGACATTTAGGCGAAAAGAAGGTGTTTTGTTCTATTTTTTTTGTGGATATTGTGAGGTGCTCATAGTATAATGCCAATATTAGTTTATCCAAGGAGGACAGATACATGATCAATTATCCGGCTGAAAAGATCCGCAATATATCCTTGCTGGGACACGGCGGGTCCGGAAAAACAGCGCTTGCCGAAGCGATGTTATTCTGCGCCAAGGCGATCGATCGTATGGGGCGATCCACGGACGGGAATACAACCATGGATTTTGATCCGGAAGAAATCAGGCGGCAACTTTCGATCAATACGACAATCGCGGCGTGCGAGTGGAAGAATTCCAAGATGAATATTATCGACACGCCCGGCGACTTTGATTTTTTGGGCGAGACTATGGCGGGAATTCGAGTCGCGGACAGCGCGATCGTCGTTATGGCTTCTAAGGGCGGGATTCAGGTCGGCGCAGAGAAGGCCGTCCGTTTGCTCAAGAAGCGCAATGTTCCGTTTCTGTTTTTTGTCAACCGCATGGATGAACCGAATGCCGATTATGAGCACATCATCGAAGAATTGAGAGCGCAATACGGCATTTCCGTTATTCCGCTTTCTTTCCCGATCATGAGTCAGGATAAGATGACCGGAATTGTCGATGTCATGAACAAACGCGCCTTTTCAATCGACTTGAAGACCGGTGCGTCAAAAGAAATGCCGTTGCCGGCGGAATTTGAACAGCGCGTTACTCAAATTCATGAGCAGATCAACGAAGTGGTTGCCGAAAGCGACGAGGAGTTGATGGAGAAGTACTTCTCCGGCGAACCCTTTACCGAAGATGAGTTCAGAAGAGGCATTCATGCCGGTTTCCGTGACGGTAGTTTACACCCGGTTTATGCCGGTTCCGCGCTCAATAACTGGGGCGTCGAGTTCCTGATGAATAGTATCTCCAAGGATACACCGGCCGCCGGCGAAAAAAAGGCGGTCAACGCCGCGTCCGCGGACGGGGCGCAAATCGAGATCAATACGGGCGATCAGGAGCCTCTCTCCGCATTTGTTTTCAAGACCATTGCCGATCCTTTTGTCGGGCGAATCAGTTTATTCCGGGTTTATTCCGGTGTATTCAAGGGAAATTCCACCGTTTACAACGCCAACAAAGAGAAGGAAGAGCGGATCGGCGGTCTGTTTTACATGGTCGGTAAGAAACAGCTCCAAGCCGATCAGGTCGGCGCCGGAGATATCGGTGCGGTCGCTAAGTTGGTTTTGACCCAGACGAATGATACGCTTTGCGATAAATCGCGACCGGTCATTCTCCCGAAGATTAATTTTCCGACCCCTTGCCTGACGATGGGCATCGTACCGAAGGTTAAAGGAGAAGAGGATAAGATCATGTCCGGCCTGAATAAACTGTCCGATGAGGACCCGGTATTTACGGTCGTGAACGACGCCGAGACCCATCAGATGGTCATCTCAGGCTTGGGTGAGCAGGAGATCAACGTTCTGAGAAGTAAGCTAAAGAATAAGTTTAACGTCGATGCCGAACTGGAGTCTCCGCGCGTTCCATACCGCGAAGCCATCCGCAAGAAGGTCAAGGTACAGGGCAAACACAAGAAGCAGTCGGGCGGACACGGACAATACGGAGACGTTTGGGTCGAGTTCGAACCGGTCGAGTCGGAGACCCTGATTTTCGAAGAAAAGGTATTCGGCGGCTCAGTGCCGAAGAATTTCTTTCCCGCGGTTGAAAAGGGTCTTCATGATTCGGTGAACAAAGGTATTTTGGCCGGATTCCCGGTGGTCAATCTGAAGGCGACTCTGGTCGACGGATCGTATCACGACGTCGACTCATCGGAAATGGCGTTCAAGATCGCTGCCGGCCTGGCGTTCAAGAACGGCCTGCCTCAGGCCAACCCTGTCCTTCTGGAACCGATCAGTGCCGTTTCCGTTCATATCCCCGAGGACAAGCAAGGCGATATCATGGGTGACATGAACAAGCGTCGCGGCCGGATCATGGGGATTGATACGGACGAGGACGGTTCGGTTATCTCGTGCGAAGTCCCGACCTCGGAGATGGCGTCCTATGCCACGGACCTGAAGTCTATGACCCAGGGCCGCGGGTGGTATACGATCAAGCACGTGCGCTATGAGCAAGCTCCTTCAGAGGTTGCCGCGAAGGTGATCGAGGAGCGGAAGGCTTTCCTCGAAGAGGAAGAGTAGGCATTTTTGTACCGATCAAAGAAGAAGGGCCCGGAGCCGCAAAGCAACCGGACCCTTTTTTGTTTCAAAAAATGTTCGCGGAAATGGCGCTTCACGCGGCCGCTATGGTGCGACGGACAGAATCTGCGCATCACTTTCATTCGGGAAATACGCGACGCGAGTCAGGTTTTCCTGGAAAAAACCGCTGTTTACGATGTTTTCTCCGGCAGCATTCCGGTAACTTAACAGCTCCGTGTCGAGTATGATGTAATCAATGCCCTCCGCGGCGCAGGTTTGCCGGAAGAGTGCCAGATCGCCGCCGCAACCCGTCAACAGCCACTCGTATTGACGGAAACGGGCGTCGGTGTCATGCCCCGCGGACCAGGCGTAATAAGGCCAACCGTAATAACACATCCGGCCGGAAAGGTAGAACGAGTGAATGTACCAGTCCCGGGTCAGGAAAACAGCGCGCTCGGGCGTATTATCGTCGATCCATTCCACCATTTCCGAATGAAGATCGAGTCGGATCGAATCCCGGTTCCGGTTATGCTGGACAAACCACTCGGCGACACCGGTCCCGACCAGCGCGATAATCAATATGAACGACAAAAGCACTCCGCCGATCCGCGCGGCGATGCATAGGCCTAAAGAGGTATGCGCTCCGGCCTTGCCCGTATTTTCCTCTGCCCGGCCGTCTGGTTTCCTCGGATAGACGGGCGGCAGAATAAGGAAAGCCAGCACTCCGGCAATAAAAATATCGAACAGGAGAAAACTCAAATGAATGAATTTGTGATTTGCCAGGATTTCTCTGGAGACCTGAACGGAGAACGCGAAGACAACCGGCAGCATGAAGACAAACAAAAGGACCGCACGATATTTGATTTGCTCCTTGATCCGCTCATATACCGGAAAGGCGATCAGTAAAAGAATGGGGATGATGACGGCAAGTCCGCCGAGTTTAAAGATATACTCCGCGATGCTCGAAAAGGAGACTTTTTCGGCGATAAAGCCGGGATAAAGACGAAGCGACACGACGTTGCTCGAGTTTCCGGAAAGCAGGGTCGTTTGAAGCAGTGCCGATATGACGGCCGAAAGCGCTACGACGGCGTAGGACAATCGATTCTCGGAAAAAACCGCCATCCCGAACAGGAGAATCATCGCACCGATCAGCATCGAACCATGAAAAAAGGGTGTCGCGACCACGACAATGAGCGCGACGACCAGGAGATAATAGGGATGGAGCGGATCTGCCTTCCGGGGGATCCAGGCCTGCCGGGTGGCAAAAAAAGTGCGAAGCTTCTCTTTGAAGCCGACGACCTTTGTCAAATGCAGGAACATCCGCCGTACGTGCGGGATAAAAAGAAACAGAAGAATCAACACGACCGAAACGCCGAGCATAAGGTGGCGCTGATTCGCGTAAACATTGATTGCCCAGAGGCCCCATTCGTCCCTGGGCGTCAGCTGAAACCAATCCTTTTGTTGCGATATTTCGCGAAAAACCGACTGCAGGCTTGCGCCGGGCACTTTGAAAAGTTCGATCAGCTGATAAACGATGTTCATGGCACTGCGGAACAACACCAGAACGGCGGTGAACAGAAAAGCCGGTCTGCGGCCGGACAAGAGGACCGCCAGCGTGCCCAGTAGTACGATCGCACTCACGAATGTAAGGATGAAAGGGACATTGAACGCCCAATCGAGGGGCAGTCCAAGGAGATTAAGGTTTCCGCAAAGGAAGTAGAAGAAGAAATGGTACTGAATCTTATCGCCCGGAAAATGCGGATACTCGGTCGGGAAATTACTGCCGGTCGAAAAGGATGACGCGACCGCGATATGCGGTCCGAAGTCGCTGGCAACCGACGGTCCGACGAGAAGCCGGCCGTCTTCGATCCGGAAGGTGTAGAAACTGATATACGCCGCCGCTGCGATAACGGCGAGCACGGTCAGCGATACGAGAATGATCATTCCCGGGTGGCGGTCAAAACCGGGGATCTTCCGGGCGATTTTCTCCGGAGCACGCTTCCTGAGTGCTTCTTCTTCGATGAATTTCCGGCGTTTTCGCAAGTAGGATTTTTGCCACAGAAGACATCCCAGATAAATAAACAAACACAGCGATATAATATTCGCCGGGTACAAGACATGCATATCGCCCGGAACAAAACGATAGATCCCGAGCGCAACGTAGTAGGTGACCGTCGTTACGGTCATCAGGCCGACCACAAAACCGGCCGGGAGCACGAACAGGAGGGACGGTGTCTTGGCGATCAGTTCCGGACGCAATGAGATCCCCAAATACAGCCTGCGGACGTCGGGAATAAAAAAACGTATGAACTGGGTTCCGAAGAAAAGACAAACAAGCAGGTACAACACTCCAAACATTTACTGCTCCTTCCCGGGGGACAGGGATTCGCGATCGATACCGGGTTCCCGGGGCATCCGGGTGTCCTCGGAAATAATATATCTGGGTCGATTCTTCACCTCGTCGAAAATAAGCGCGATATAGGTGCCGATCAGCCCGAGGCTGATCATCACGCAGGCACCGACGGCGAGATTGACGATGATCACGGTGGTGAATCCGCCGGCCGCGACCCCGGAGAAATAATTGAACAGGGTTTGGATCAGAAGGATGATCGTGCCTAAAAGAAAAATCGCGCCGATAAAACTGATCAGGTGCAGGGGAATCGCCGAGAAGGAGACAATCGCATGGACCGAAAGGCGCAGAAGACTGCTGAGTTTCCAGCGTGATCTCCCGGTTTGGCGTTCCGCCACATCAAACGGGAAGGAGGTTCTCCGAAACCCGAGCCAGGCGGACAGACCGCGGAAGAACGTATTATGCTCGCGCAGGGTCCTCCACTTGAGGACAACCTTGCGATCCAGGAGTTTAAAATCGGACGCGTCGGACAGATCGTATCCGGAAAGCCGGTGAAAAAGGCCGTAAAACAGTTTCGCCTGAAATCGGGACAAGAATCCCTCCCGGCCGCGGTCCGACTTGATACCCTCGATGATCTCGAAGCCCTCGTCGCGCCATAACCGGACCATCTCCGGAATGCATTCGGGAGGATGCTGAAGATCACCGTCCATCAGGATGACCGCGTCCGCGTCCGCCACATCGAGACCGGCACAGATTGCGGCCTCTTTTCCGAAATTTCTTGAAAGACTGATGCCGCGAACCTTGGACGGATATTTCTCCGAAGCTTCCGTTATGGCCTGCCAGGTTTTATCCGACGATCCGTCGTTTATAAGAAGGAGCGAATAGGAAAGACCGAGCCCGTCCAGAAGGGGAATCATACGCTCCACGGTCACGGGGATCTGTTTATCCTCATTGTAGAAAGGCATAAGTACGATTAAATCCATGAAACCACACCGCTTTCCAACAAATATACATAATAATATTAGCATACGTGCCCCGCAATATTGCTACTCTTCGGTTACATTTGCGTTCGCGTTTTTCGGGAATATCGAAATCATCCGGCGGCTGTGGTAATATTCTATGTGTTTATCTTTTGGAATCGGAGGACATTATCCCATGAGGATCGTTGTTTTAGCAGGCGGTCTGAGCCCCGAGCGGGATGTATCCCTTTCTTCGGGAAGTCTGGTCGCCAATGCGCTTTTGGATAAGGGCCATAGTGTCGTGCTTGCGGATGTATACGAAGGGATCGACTTACCGGAGCGCAAGGACGATGTGTTTATTATGCCTGCCGCGACTTTCCGGTATCACTATGAAATTCCGGACACCGCTCCGGATCTTCGGCTGTTGGTCGAAAAGAACGGCGGCCGGACTGCCTTGATCGGAAAGAATATTCTCGAGTTGTGCATGATGGCCGAAGTCGTCTTTGTCGCGCTTCACGGCGCAATGGGGGAGAACGGCCAGCTTCAGGCGGTTTTGGAGTGCCATGATATCCGCTATACCGGGTCGGACTACTGCGGAAGCCTTCTGGCCATGGACAAGGATCTATCGAAAAAACTCATGCGATTGGCGGGCGTTCCGACCGCGGACTGGTTGATGGTTCGCCCGACAGAAGAGTCTCTTCGGGCGGTGCGGGATTCGATCGGTTTTCCGTGCGTCATCAAGCCGATTCACTGCGGTTCGAGCGTCGGCGTGTCGATCATTTCCGCTGAAGAGGAGTTCCTGCCCGCGGTCTGCGCGGCCAACGAATATGAAAACGCGGTTCTGGCCGAAAAAATGATCCCCGGCCGGGAATTCTCGGTGGGAATCCTGGGCGGAGAGGTTTTACCGGCGATTGAGATTATCCCGCATCAGGGATTTTACGACTATAAGAATAAATATCAGAAGGGTCTGGCTACCGAGGTGTGTCCCGCAGATCTCGGAAAAGAGCAGGCGGAGCGACTCGCACGGCACGCGGGACTTACGCACGAAGCTCTGCGGCTCGGCAGTTATTCGCGTATCGACTTCATTCTCGGACCGGACGGGGAATTTTACTGCCTTGAAGCCAATACGCTTCCCGGTATGACCCCGACAAGTCTTCTTCCCCAGGAAGCGGCGCAGATCGGACTGTCCTATGCGGATTTGTGCGATCGGATCGTCCGTTTGGCGCTGAAATGAAGGTCGGCATTGTCGGAGCGGGACCCGCCGGACTGATGGCCGCGATAGCGGCCGCCGGAAGCGGAGCCCGCGTGACGGTTTTCGAGAAAAACGTCCTCCCGGGGCGAAAGCTCCTCCTCACGGGAAACGGGCGCTGCAACCTGACAAACCGCCTTCCGGTCGAAGATTATCCGAACCGGTATTTCGGGAACGGCAAGTTTTTAATCAAAGCGCTCTACGCCTTCGGACCGGAGGATACGGAGCGCTTTTTCGAGGAGGCGGGCGTGCGGCTGATCGAGGAAGCCGGAGGGCGCGTTTTTCCCGCGAGCGGACGCGCTTCGGATATCCTTCTGGCTCTTACGGAGCGGGCCTCCCGGCTTAAAGTCCGCGTGATCGGGACCGAAGCGGTCCTCGATATCAGAAGAAACCGCGCCGGACATATCTCGAAAATCATCACGTCAGACGACATTCATGAAATCGACGCCTGCGTTCTTTCTGCGGGCGGCAGCGCCTATCCGACGACAGGCTCGTCCGGGGACGGAGCGGTCATCGCGTCCCGCCTCGGGCATACGGTTGTTCCGCTCAGACCGTCTCTGGCACCGGTCGACATCGTCCCGGAGGAACTTCCGAAGATTCCCGGGGTCTCGCTGAGCGGCGTTCGCGTGTCCGTCGTATCCGGCGGGGCGGTCCTTGCGAAAAGGACGGGGGATATCCTTTATACCCATTACGGCTTGTCCGGCCCGGCGGTGCTTGCCCTGGCGCGTTATCTCCCGACGGAACCGGCCGGATATGACGGGAATATCCGGGTTGAGCTTGATCTGTGGCCCGATGCGGCGGGGGAAGACACGGGCGGGAAGTGGATGCGTCTTCTTTCCGAAAACCCGAATACAAAGGTATTTCAGGCGCTTCGCGCCCGCTTCCCAACAGCGGTCGTTGAACATCTTTTCGAGCGGGCGGGCGTTTCGCCGGAAGTGTATTGCCGCGACCTGAAAAAAGAGGACCGGAAAGAACTCCTGCGCAATATTCGATGCCTGTCTTATCGCGTCGCGCGGCCGCCGCTTTTTTCGACAGCGATGGTGACCGCCGGCGGTGTGTCCCTTCGGGAGGTTGATCCCAAAACGATGCGGTCGCGGATTGCGGACGGGTTGTTCTTTGCCGGCGAGGTGCTCGATATCGACGGGGAAACCGGAGGCTTCAATTTGCAGGCGGCGTTCTCGACCGGCTACCTCGCGGGAATATCGGCTGCGTATTCGGCAAAAACAGCGGCGGAATCTGAGTGAACACGCCGTTCGCGGATAACGGGGGGCGGAAGTGAGAGAACTGATTCAGTCGAATGCGGATCCGGAAATGCTTTTCCGCCGGATCAGACATCTGCCGGGCGCGATATTCTTCGACAGTTCCCAAAACGGAGGTGCGCTCGGAAAATACTCCATTCTTCTATTTGATCCTTTTGCCGAACTGACGGTGATCGGAAACTGCGTTCGTTTCAGGCGGTACACCCCTTTTGCTTCGGAATTATCGGGCGAGGATCGGAGAATCAAACGCTTCCCGTTTGAACGGGATGCGTTCGAGATCGAAGCGGACCCGTTCGACGTTATGAAGGATATGCTTGAATTCTTCCGTGTGCCGGACGTCGACTCTGCGGAAACAGAGGACCGCGAGAAAGACGAACCGGCGTCCTCGCAAAAAGCGTTTCCCTGTGAGAATGGTTGTGCCGCGGGTTATTTTTCCTATGATCTCGGATTTTCGATCGAAAAGATCCGGGAACGGGCGCGTAAAGATATCGACATCCCGACCGTCACGCTCGGACTTTTCGATACGGTTGTCGTTACGGACCATTCAGAAGGAAATACGTATCTGTGCATCGCCGATTGCCCGAACGGCCGGGCGGGTGCCTTCGATCCGGACCGGATCGCCGGGATCCGGGCTCTATTTCTCCGGGAAGACGACGAGCCCGATGAGCAAAAGCCTGATTTCAGGTGCGGACCGCCGGAATCCGGATTTTCCGAGGAAGAATTCCGAGCGGCGGTAATCAAAGCGAAGGAGTACATCCGCGACGGGGATATCTACCAGGTCAACCTTTCCCAGCGCTTCGAAGGGCACTTTTCCGGAGATCCGTATCAAGCGTTCCGGGTTCTTCGAAACAAGTGTCCGGCGCCTTTTTCCGCGTACATGTCCCTGGGTTCGCTTCAAATCCTCTCAAGTTCTCCCGAGCGGTTTTTCGAATCCGACGGACACGTCATTCGAACGCGCCCGATCAAAGGGACCCGTCCCCGGGGACAATCCCCGGATGAAGATCGTATGTTGCTTCTTGAACTCGAGGAGAGCCAGAAGGATCGCGCGGAACTGATGATGATCGTCGATCTTCTGCGAAACGATCTCGGACGGGTTTGCCGGCTGGGCTCCGTGCGCGTCGAGACACTTTTCGAAACGGAGTCCTACGCGAATGTCTTTCATCGGGTCGCGACGATTCGCGGGGAGTGTACGGAGGGCGTGAACGCGGCCGATATCCTGCGCGCCGTTTTTCCCGGGGGATCGATCACCGGTGCGCCGAAAATTCGCGCGATGGAAATCATTGAGGAGCTGGAACCGGTGAAGCGGGGAATCTATACCGGATCGCTGGGGTATATCGGATTCGACGGCAGAACGGATCTGAACATCGCAATCCGGACACTTGTCTGCTATTGCGATCGGCTATATTATCAAGTCGGGGGAGGAATCGTATGGGAGTCCGACCCGAAGGATGAATACGAGGAAACGATGCATAAAGGCAGATCGATCCGGGAAACTCTGCAGAAATTTTACGGCGATTCGCAAGGGAGGTTTTGATGGAACCGGACCGACTGGAAAATCATATCCGTTTCGGCGATCCGGCTGTCCCGTCGAACACAGACGTATTTGAAACGTTTCTGGTGATGGAGAACGGCACGGTTTTTATGCTCGATGAGCATTTGGAGCGCATGAAAAGATCCGTTACCGAACTGGAACTCGGAGAAGCGCCGGACATCGACCGGTTGGGCGGAGAGATTCTGGAACTGGCCGATAAGGACGAATTCAGAAATCGCGTCCTTCGTCTCGAGTATTCTTCCGATCCCGAGGGACATCCGAACCTATCCGTCCATGTCCGGGAAAAATCGGAGATTGCGTGTTCCGACCGCCCGCTCCGCCTGATCATCCCGGAAGCCGGAAGAAATCCGAAAAGCCTTATCGTGTCGCATAAAACGGGTAATTATCTGGAGAACCGCATCTCTCTGAAAAGGGCCGTGAAAAGAGGGTTCGACGACGCTTTGTTCCTGAATGTCGACCGGCTGATCGCCGAAACGACATCGGGCAATATTTTCATCGTTCGGGATCAGACTCTGATCACTCCGAACGAGGAAAGCGGCATTCTTCCGGGCATCGTGCGATCCTGGGTTATCGAAAACGCCCGGCGCATGGGGATCGTCGTTTTGGTGATGCCCTGCGATGTCGAAGAACTTCGGGACGCGGAGGAAGTTTTCGTGACCAATTCAGTGATCGGGATCCGGTCGGTATCCGAAATCGTCGACGACGACACGATTCTTTTTTCTCTAAAGGGAGCGACACCGATGACCGACCGGATCCTCGGAGCCTATCGCGATGCTTTATCCGGCCTGTCCGCCCCCAAAAGCCCGCCGCGGTAATAAGTTTTCGCGAATCGCAGTACGCTGGAATCGCGGAATGCCCGGGGATACCGCGGCCCGATTTCGTTTTATTTGTCTCATTGATATGGACTCTTCCGATTTTTTTCGGGTATACTGAAATGCAGTGATCTCGGGAGGTGGAACCGATGAAAAGGCAGGATTATATTTCTTGGGACGAATATTTTATGGGCATTGCCCTTCTTTCCGCGCGCCGCAGTAAGGACCCGGGGACGCAGGTCGGCGCCTGCATCATCAGCTCGGACAAGCGGATCCTGACGATGGGGTATAACGGAATGCCGATCGGATGTTCGGACGACGAGTTCCCGTGGGAACGCGAGGGGAGTCCGCTGGACACGAAATACCTCTACGTTTGCCACGCCGAAATGAACGCGATCCTCAACAGCGGAACGTCCGATCTTCGCGGGAGCGTTGTATACACCACACTTTTTCCCTGCGCCGAGTGCACCAAGGCTTTGATCCAGAAGGGCATTTCGGAGGTGTGCTACTTGTCCGACAAATACGCGACCGATGACCTTTTCGTCGCCGCCCGCCGGATGATGGACGCCGCGGGAGTCCGATACCGGCCGTATACACCGTCCGGAAGAGAGATCACGATCAATGTCTGACGCTGATGCCCCGGATCATCCCTTATCATTTCAGTTGGAGGTAATCAAAGAATGATTCTTTCGGTCAAGGAGTTGAGTAAGACCTACGGGACCAAGAAGGCGGTCGACTCGATCAGTTTCGAGTTGGACAAGCCGGGGGTTTTCGGCTTGATCGGCACGAACGGAGCCGGAAAAACGACGACGATCCGCATGATGCTCGGCATCATCGAAAAGGACTTTGGAACAGCCCGATGGAACGGCAAATCGATATCCAGAGAGACCATGAGCTTCGGCTACATGCCGGAAGAGCGGGGAATCTATACCAAGACAAAGGTCCTGGATCAACTGGTCTACTTCGCGCAATTGCGCGGTATGAGCCACGCTGATGCCAGCAAAGCAGCGCTCGTTTGGATGGAGCGCCTGGGCGTCTCCGAGTATAAGGACATGATCGCCGAGAAGGTCTCCAAGGGCAACCAGCAGAAAATCCAACTGTTGGCAGCCCTGATCCACAACCCGGATCTGATCGTTCTCGACGAGCCCTTCAGCGGCCTTGACCCGGTAAATACCGAGCTCATCCGAAAGCTCATTACGGAACTTGTGCTTGAAGGCAAGTACATCGTGATGAGCAGTCATCAGATGTCCACGGTCGAGGAATTCTGCGAGGACCTCGTAATGCTTCATAACGGCGAGACGATTTTGAGCGGAAACCTGAAGAGGATTAAGGCCGGGTATGGCCATACCAATCTCGTCGTCCGGACGGAAGGAGACATCGTTCCTTTTGCGCTCGAAACCGGACTGAAATTGTTGGCGCGGCATGCGGACGAGACAGAGTTTAAGATCGAAGGCGACGATATGGCGGAGGCTTTTCTGAAAAGGATCATCGCCGCGGGTCAATACCCGGTCAAGTACGAGATCCGCGAGCCGTCGCTCCATGAAATATTCCTTGAAAAAGCCTCAATGACGGAGGTGCAGGCATGAAACAGATATTTACGGTTTTTCGATTCACCTTTACGGAAGCGGCCAGAAAAAAGTCATTCATCATCATGACGTGCGTTTTTTTGGTGTTAATCCTCGTTTTGTGCATGCTTCCGATGTTTACCAAACAGATCGCATCGGCGGTCACGAGCGATCAGAGCAAAACCTGCTATCTCCTGATCGACAGCGAACGGATCCCGGGCGCCAGGGAGGCGCTTCAGGCTATGTATCCCAACACAAATTTCCTCGACGGGCAGAAAGACCTCACGGGAAAGTACCGGGATGAAATCCGGGTCGACGGCGATGTCGCGATGATCGAGATTTTCGAGACGGCCGGGATACCGCAAATACGCGTCACGACAAAGAATTTCATGTCCTTCCTGGAAGCCGGAGCGGTGGCGGAGGGGCTCAGCCCGATCTATATCCGCGAAGCGATGCGCGAAGAGGGCGTGTCGGACGAGTTGATTGATTTGTCGCAGACGATACTCCCCTATGAGGTCAGTATCGCGGGCAATATGGACATCAGCGGGTACATCCTCGGAATCGCGCTCCTGATGATCATGTTTTTTGCGATCTACTTCTACGGGTACGGAGTATCGATGTCGATCGCGAACGAAAAGGCTTCGCGGGTCATGGAGACATTGATCGTGTCCGCCAAGCCCTCGCACATCCTGATCGGAAAATGCATGGGCATGGGCGTTCTCGGCCTGGTCCAGCTCTCGTCCTTCCTGATCGCGGGCGCCGTCGGTTATCAGTTGTTCGTACCGAAGGATTTTACTCTGGCGGGCATGCCGCTTTCACTTTCGGCGTTCACCTGGTCTTCGGGGATTCTTGTTCTGCTGTATTTCATCCTCGGCTACTCGCTTTATGCCGTGATGAATGCAGTCTGCGGCGCGCTCGTCGACAAGATCGAGGATTTGCAGTCGGCGATGATGCCGGTCATGTTCATATCGATGATCTCCTTTTATGTCGGTTACTTCGTGGCGATTTTGGATCCCGGCGGACTACTATCCAAAATTGCCGTTTATGTGCCGTTTACCTCGCCGTTTGTCGTGCCCTTTAAACTCCTGAATTCGGATATTTCGGCGGGGGACATCGCCATATCGGTTGTAATCCTCATCGCCGCCGTTATCGTCGTCGCATGGTTTTCGGCGCGCCTTTACACCGCTTCCGTCCTCCGTTACGGAAAAAAACTCAAGATCGGGGAACTTTTCCGGGCCAAGAGTTGATCCGCTTTTCGAAAAGTTGAGCGACAGAATCAGACAATAAGGGGCTGTCTCAAAAGACTTGTAACAGAGTCAAATGAGGCAGTTTTTTTATGTCAAAACAGAAAGGCTGTCGGAAATGTGAATAGAATATAATTCTGCCCGGCGGTATTTGGGAGATCCATCCGGATTGCTCCATATTGGGGAGCGCCTCTTCCGCCGGCGCGAAAAGTGCTACTAAACCGGCCTGCGAAGAGCTTTTAGTAGGATGTTTTCCACGCAAGCTCCTTCCGCCGGCGCTAGTCAACAAAAACCGGACACGATCTTCATCAATTGTGTACTTGCTGAACCAATATTTGTGCACGGCTGTTCATCGTGCGGACATCCTTATACTGCCTGGGTGTCATGTAGTTGAGTGTGTATGCGGGGCGCTGTTCGTTGAAGAATCGGATGTAATCAGCGATCTCCTGCCTCGTGTCTCCGTCTTGCGTCACGCGCAGATCGACAAAGAACTCTGCCTTAAACCATACGTTGATTGCCTCCATCGCTCCGTTATCGGTAGGTGTTCCGGCCCGGGACATGGAACGTTCGATATCGTTTATGACCGCCGCTCGGTTATTCTTCGTTTTGAGACAGCCCCTTTATATGTGCGGGTTATTGATTGCCCGGACTTATTGCGGCTCCGCGATGACCGGCATCGACGGTACTGAATCTTCCGTTGCCATCAGGGCTTTGGATTTGATGATCCAAAAGATACCGGCGGCGGCAAAAGCCGCAACGACGATTTCGGAGATAAAGACGTTGCCCCATGTCGCGTTGATAAAAACGGCAAGAAAATCAAGCGCTGCATGAAGCAGGATCGCGAGGCCGAAGTACAAATACTTCCGCTTGCGCACCGCGTACAGCACCAGAAGAGATAATGCGATTTGAATAATCACCGTGAGCACCCGCTCGATTCCCGCGATAAAAAACAAGGCCGGATCCGTACTCGCGAGCGTTTGGATACCAAAATCCAGGGCCTCGATTTGATCGGGAGGGAGGGACGCCTTCATTGCTTCCAATTGACCGGCATTCGCCATCATAGCGTACACTAAATTGCTTACATAGGTCAGCGAAACCAAAAGCCAGGATTCGATCCCGCCGTGACCGATTCCGTAAACAACGCCATGGGACCAGTCGCGTGTTTTCTTGAGGATAAACAAAAAGGCAAGAAGCCGCCCGGTCTCTTCGAAGATCCCGGCCATGAAACCGCCGTAAATCCCCATGAGAAAAGGAGATGCCTTTACGGTCTCGGCGATCGGCGAGCTCGGGCCGATGACTAAAACATGAACGAGTTGCTCGAGGATCAGCGCAAATAAGACGAAGATGGCGGCACCGGTCACGAATGCCAATATTCCGGTCTTATATTTACGGATGAAATAGATCGCGAGGATGAGCGGAAAGAGAAAACTCAAGGCTAACGAAAAGACCATACCGATGAGGGAAGATGTGCTGATCATGGTCAATCTCCTTTTCCGGATGTTATGTACGAATTATCCTTTGCGGAACGGATAAACATAGACATTATACTCGGTTTTTACCGGGACGGCACGGGAGGAAAGGCTTTTCGGGAATGGATAGAAAAAAACCGGATGTATTTTAAAAATAGTATTGACACACGTGCGGTACCGCACTATAATCACTACCATAAAAGCAACACTAGTAAGGAGGACACACCATGAATGTACAATTTAAAAAAGGCGTTCTTGATCTTTGTGTTCTTTCCATGCTGAAGGATAGTGACCAGTACGGGTACGAACTGGCCAATACACTTTCCGCGTTGATTCAGATTTCCGACGGGACGGTTTATCCCATCCTTCGAAAACTGGCGACGGACGGCATGGTTACGACATATCTTCAAGAATCCCAGAGCGGACCGCCGAGAAAGTATTACAAACTGACCGGGCTCGGCAGAAAAACTTTAACGGCACTTTTGGAGGAGTGGTTGACGTTTACCCGGAGCGTCAATCAGATCGTGGGGGGTGATGGCAAATGACCAGAGAAGAGTATATCGCCGCGCTCAAGCGTGAACTGGGAGTGCTCGGAGATGCCGAGGTCAGTGAGATCTGCTCCGATTTCGAGGAACACTTCGCCGTCGGTCTTTCCCAAGGCAAAACCGAACACGAGATCTCCGCGGAGCTGGGGGACCCCCGAAGCGTCGCAGAAACCTACCTGAGCGATAACATCGAGCAGGCTTCCGGATACCGGGCAACGGCACGGAATACAGCGGCGGTCACGCAAGCGGTCTCTTCGAATCCGAACGTCGCGAAAGACCTGACCGGTCCGAGACTTTTTGTTATCCTGTTCAATGTTTTCGTGATGATCTGGGTGGCGATTTCGATCTACTCCGCGATCCTTTCTTTCTGGGCGGCCTCGATCGGAATACTCGTCGCTGCGGGCGGGATTTTTGTGGCCATTCCGCTTGCTCCGTCCGGCGCCGTTTTGGGTGTCGTTTTTACAGCGATCGGCTTGATTTTCCTGGCTGTATTTATCGGGATACTTTCTTTCTTCATAACGAAACTTGCGGTGATCGCCACCAAAGAGTACGTGAAGTGGAACAAGAAGATCTACAATGAAGGCTTTTAGTGAAGAAACGGAGGTGAAAATATGAAAAAATCCACGATCGTACTGATTATCGTATGCATTGCCAGTTTGGTCCTGAGCGTGATCTTTTTTACCGCGGCGGCGATCTCGCTGAAGCGTTTCGGAATTAAATGGTTCAAGGAATTTGCAGTCGAGAATGATATCAAATGGGACGGATCGAACTGGAATATCGACTGGGACGAGGAATTTGAAGACGAAGATGTGCACATTAAACTGCCGTTTGTCAACATCGAAACCGACGAGGACGGAGAGCGGATTGAAATCCCGTTCATCGACATCTCGGTGGACGACGGAAAAGGATCGATCAAAATCGGAAAACAGGAAGATACGGAAGAGACGACTCTTCCCGATGAAACGGTTGACTCGTCTGAGACGGTTTCCGGGCAGGATTGAAATTGCTGAACTTGTCGGGATCACCTGATCCATCCTCAAAAAAGAAAAATTCGCCCGCAAAGGAATTGTTCCGATGCGGGTCGGTTTTTTCAGTCGAATAACGAATCGAATTTCGACAAATTTTGATCCGGATGCAATAACGAAGTCATTTACCATGCTTTCGATCCTAAGTCAAAACAGGTCAACGAATCATTGCTTGTGTGATATGATATAATCTATTTTCGAGTTGAATAAACAGGAAAAGGAAGAAAGAATTGAATATACGGAGGACCACGAGATGACCGAGCCCGAAAGAGTTATACCAAATACGATGCAATCCGTTTTCCGCAAACCATGGATGGGTGTGCTGTGGTTCTTCCTTTTTATGGCCGTGTTCATATTTGTATGTGCTCCGCTTCAATTCAGATTCGGCATGACCGGTCTTGCATTGACCGAACTGATCATTCTGATCATGGCCGTGATCCCGGCATTCCTCTCGGGACAGAAGTTTTCCGAGGTGTTTCCGGTTAAGATTCCGTCGGGTCTGAAGCTTCTTGGAGTTCTTTTAATGTGGGCCGGCACATTTTTGATTGTTCTGGTATTCAACGTCGTCATTATGATGTTGCTTCCGCAGGAAATGGCGCAGGAGACCACCGGGCTGAACGCTGCTTTTACGAGCATCCGTTTTCTCCCGGCGTTCCTGATTGTTGCCGTGATGCCCGCAATCTGTGAGGAAGCCCTTCATCGCGGATTTATTTTATCGACGATGAAAACGATCCGCAAAGATTGGGTGGTCGTTCTGATTATGGGGATCCTGTTCGGCCTGTTTCATCTCAGTGTCGTACGTTTTGCCGGAACAGCAATCCTGGGCGCGGTGATGACGTATATCATGCTGAAGACCAGAAATTTTATATATCCCGCATTCCTGCACTTGATCAATAACACCGTTCCTTTGTTGCTCGTTTTCTTCGTGACCGGGGCATCCGGGACAGGTGAACAGGTCACCGCGGAGATGCTCGAGCAGAGCACGGGCATCAGCGACGTGTTGACGCTCGGAGCCATCATTCTTTTTGCCTGCGGAGCTCCGGTCCTGATCGCGGGCGGAGCCGCGTTAATCAACAGGAAAAAGTCCGTCGAGTATACTCCCGAAGAGAAGACCGAAAGGAACAAGAAGGCAATCCGGGTGATCATCGTCTCCGCCGTTCTGTCCTCATTGCTTTTTATTTCGGGATTGGTTCTCATGGTCGGGGGAATGCTTACCGATATGCCCCTCAATATCGACGAGCAATTTGAACTTACACAGGCATCGGAGCCGAAAGTGTACACGACAAACATCACACTGTCCCGTCCGTATGCGCTTCAGTATAACCTGTCCGCGGATAAAGGACTGGTACACCTGGAGATTGTCGATGAGTCGGGTGAAACAGTGTTCGACATTTTTGCAAGCGAGATATTCGGAAACGCGAATTACACACTCACACCGGGAACATACCGGGTGATTGTCCGGGTCGTTCCGGAGGATGCCCGGGCCTATTATGAGGAGAACGGAGCAGAATATCCCGAAGGCGGCTTTGCCGACCTGGCCATGCCGGTCGACGAGAACGATCCGGTGCGGATCGATTTGATTCTCAAACTCGTGTAGCCGGTATCGCTATGGAGCGACCGGTAAGACTGTTTCTTCGGACACCGATGCCGGTTTACCTGCACCGGTGTTTTTCGTTTGAAAAACAATCGAACCGTCCGAAGTGTTCCGGCGTTTCATAGCCGTCTCCATTTTTGCCAAATACAGGTTGATCAAAACAATCAGAAGAGCAGCGATCAGTAGTATTATAAAGACCGGGAGCAATACTCTTCGGGCAAATTCTTCCATGTTTCCTCACTCGCGCCGTAAATGCGCGCCCTGTCGGTGCTTCCGGCGGATAATGCAAGAGCGTAAGCCGAACACTGTGCTATAATATTAGCATAATCGGATTTTTTCTGTCGCGTGAAAGGAATCGGGCGGCTATGAAGATATGGGAAATCCTGAAAATAGACCGGACCGACAATATTCCGACGATCCGTGCCGCATATATCGGCGTTCTGTGTGCGATGAAACCGGAGGAATTTTCGATTCCGAATTTTCTCGCCGCGCACGAGTCCTATCAGCGCGCGCTGATCTATGCCCGTTCCGGCGCGGACCCGGACTACGAGCTTCCGGAGGACTGGAATTCCCTGCGTATTACGCGGGGCGTCGTCGCGTACATGGAGCCGATCGTGCGGCTTCGTGAGCTTGCCGCCCCCGATGCCGCCAAGGGCTATATACCCCGGGAAGTCGCGGCACGACTTCAGGATATCATATGTTTCTATACCTCCATGATGGCACTGCACGATGATTTTTACAGCCGCATCGAGTTGGACAACTGGAGGGAGCTTCTGCATAACGACCTGCTCACGGATAACGTGATCGTTCGGTATCTGCGCCTTCCCCTGCTGGCGTCATGCGTCGCCGAGCCGCTTCTGCCGCAGAATGTGTGGGTGTATCTGGATATGATTTTCCAGTGGAGCAATCCCACGATCGGGATCCCGAAAGATTATGCGGAAGAGATGAAAATACTCAAGGTGGAAATCGATCCCAAGTGGGACCTGAATTTTGCCCGTTTTCGCCTGCTCAAAAAGTTACCGGAACGTTCGAAGGAGAAGGAAATCGAAGAGGCGCCCGCCGTTTGGGAATACAAGAAAGCAAAGAAGCCGTCGGCGTTGAATACGGATTTTGAGATGTATGCGGCATACCGGAGATTTACCCGGGATGCAATCATCGCCGGCAATGTTCCCGATGCGGAAAAATGCTTTGTTCGGGCGGCGAATGTTTTTGACGGCGATTCGGATTTGTTTGTGATCTACTATGATTTCCTTCGGGGACTACGTGAGCGGGGAGAGTATTCGATGACCCGGGATATGCACCTCGGCATGATCGAGCGCCTTCTGGATTTTTTCCCGGAACACCTGGGCTTTTTGATCAGTCGGGCGGATTACTACTCCGACATTAAGGATTTTGATCGCGCCATCGGGGAATACCGGAAATTGGAGATTCAGTTCCCGGACAGTCTCATGGTTCTGTACGCGATGGCAAAGGCCTGTCGGGCGAACGGTCAGGAAGCGGAGGCGTCGCGAATCCATAAATTGATTGAGAAGCGTTACAAGTCCGTCCAGGAGCGCCTCAAATCCGGGCGCAGTCATTCTCTGGATGCTGCTTCCATGCAATCCATCATGCGCGAAAATGAAGAGGTTATGCGACGGGTATCGGCGAAGGGTAAGATGAAATAGCCGGATCAGCCGACCTCTCGGTCAAGCGGGCGATAAACCGTCCAATCAGCCGACCTTGCTCTTCTTGCGTGTAGCGACAGCCGCTTCTTTGTCGGCGGCGGATTTCTTTTCGAGCATTTCCATGACTTTATCATTCAGCCGAAGCTGTTCATTGACCGCAACCGGATCGACGGAGGTGCCGCGCCCGGTCTTCAGGCGCTCCTGTACCGTCGGATACATCTTTTCGATCTGCCGGATATGTTTCTTCCATGCGCCGGTCTGTCCGGCACGACGGTAAACGTCCGCGAGCTGGTATATGACCATCAGACTGTCCGGGAAGCGATCCATCAAACGCTTGTATTCGGCGATGGAGACATCCGGGTGCTGGCGAACCGAATTGATTTCCGCGCGGCTCAACAGGAACATGAAATGATCGGGGAAGAAATCCAGAAGTCGATTGAGGATCATCAGATGCAGGTCCTTGATTGCCTTGAGTTTTCCTTCGTCCTTGATCGCGTTGAGGTATTCAAAATAGATAACGTAAAGATCGGGATCGCGGTCGAATATTTCGGCGGCCTTGACGAAATTGCGCTCGGCCTCCTGCTCATCCCCGTCGATGATCGCATTTCGCGCGTTCATTCGATAGATGGCATAGAGTTCGTAATCGGTCGTGTCGGGCGGAGAAAAGGTTTGAGCGCGCGCATGGTCCCACATCGGAAGAATGATGCCCGGTTTGCCTTCGGAATTCACCACTCGATCCTGCTTGAAAAGCCCGAAACTCAGATTCCACCTCGGGTCCAATTCAATCGAAAGGATGCGCTTCTCGCGGGCAAAATCCTTGGGTAGCGAATAGGAACGATCCGTCCACTGAAAGACCAGATCCATGTACACCCAAACATTTTGAGGCAGAAGCGGATTAGCGGCACAGGCGCGAAGAATGGGGAGCCGCAGGAAATGCACGATGGAGGGGATACAGAGAATATCGGACTGCAGTAGGTCCCGCCAGTTCTTGATATCGATCCGGCCGTAAAAATCATCGTGCAAGGCCATCATAGACACGAAAAAATACACAATATCGTCAAAGCGCCCGGCGGCTTCATCCGGAAGGACCGTATCGGCGGTTTCGGACAGCGGCATTTTGCGGATCCGCAGGATCTCACTTAAATAGCCCTTCACCTCTGCGGTCAGATAGATCGAGCGATCGGCCGGGTCAATCTCATCGCTTTCCAGAAGGCCGGTCCGCGCGTATTTTATCGCCTTGATGTACGCTTCCCGCATGACCAGAAAACCCTCTTCGGAAAAATATTGGACCTTAACGGAACAGAAATTATCGATGAAGGCTTTGCGGATTTGAGTGATACTGTTGGTCTTTGGAAGGTCCAGTATTTCCCATATTTTCATGTCGATGATCCTCCCGGATGAGTAACATTTCCGATTATTCGATTGGGGCGGGCCGTGTGAAGAGGGGAGCGTCGAGAGGCGGTGACGGCAGAACGGACTGCCGGAGGCTCTATCTATTACCTATCGTACAAGGATTCTGTGACCCGGCGGTGAATTGATTTTATCCAAACCGTGTTCACAAAGTAACCAAATGTTAATTTTTTATGCAAATTGATATCGTCAAATCGCCACATTTACGCAACAATTGCTTCACTGTATACCAAATCGAAAAAAACATATTGATAAACACTAAAATATTTTATCAAATCAAATGCCGGTCTTTTGCATTGTTTTTTTGAAAATACTGTTGACAATCTGCGACCGGGTAAGCACAATACAAAATATCTTTGTTGTTTTGGAGGATGATATGAGAAAAATTCGTACCTTTTCGGTGTTTCTGGTTTTAATCCTTGTTCTGATGACCGCCGTATCCTGTGATCAATTCAGCGCCCTTTCCGAAATCGTCGGGAAAGCGCAGAACGACTCGGATCTGACCGGAGATGACTACATCGTTTATGCCAACAGCAAGCGTGACGATGTCATGAAGGAGTATGTCGGCACGAAGGTCGCCGAAAAGCAGTCGGAATTGCTTCTGGATAATATCGAGTTGACCTATTACGAGATCGAGGGCGAGCCCGGTAAGTATGAGATCTACATCGATAATGCCAACAAATCATATTTCTATAACGGTGTGGTTCTTCTGAAGAGCAGTACCGAAGAAATCAAGATCAATGTCCGTATGCTGGCACCCGAATGGAATGAGTATTTTACGCTCGAATTGAAAGGCGATCCGCTGGAGTATGAGTATTTTATCGAAGGAAATATGTATGAGTGGAAGAAGGAACTTCTCATCGATTACGATTATGAGTGGGAAGAAAAGGACGAAAACGCGAACATTTGGGAGGAGATATTAATCATCGACGAGCAGGCCATTGATGATACGATCGCAAACGATTTCGCCAAGTACCTTTATGAGATGGACAGTATTTATAATTACGCGGAGAATTTCACGTACTACCTGACGACCGCATCGGATTATCAGGAGGGCGACCGGAACACTCCGTATATGATTTTTGTAGATACGCAAAAGCAGGAAGCCGTGATTACCTTCACCGAAGAGGGAAAAGACCCGGTGGAGACCACGTTGACTTTTTCGAAATGAGAAGGCATAATTAAATTTAATCTTTTTTTTGAAAACCAAAACGCGGTGACGGAGAAGAGTACCCCGAAGCAGCCGGACAGGGAGAACGGGCCATAGACTGGGAGCCTGTTTGCGGAATAGTGTCGGGAGAAGTTCGCTCCGGAGCGGATTTGCGGAACGGACCGAATCGAGGTTCCAGTAGGTAAATACGGATGTCCACCGTTACAGGGACGCGGGTATAGGATATTTTCGAAGATCAGTACCCGTAGTGAGAGCGACATACATCCGTAAGGAGCAGTGTCGAAGATGGGTGGTACCGCGATTGAATCGTCCCATTGCCGAATCGGATTCGATACGGCAATGGGATTTATTTTTTTCATGTCGGAAAAACGGACAAGGGGGAAAAAGAAATGGCAAGAACTGAAATCGAAACGTACATCTGGGATACTAAGGCGGAGTGCATGTCCCGGGACGAATTGCGCGCGGTGCAAAGCGAGCGCCTGAGGAACTGTGTTCGCCGGATGTACGAGAATGTCCCGTACTATCGGGCCAAGATGGAGGACGCCGGTGTTATGCCGGAAGATATCCGTGACGTCGACGACCTTCCGAAACTGCCGTTTACCGATAAGTACGACTTTCGCGACAACTATCCGTTCGGAACATTGGCGGTTCCGCGCGAGGATATCGTGCGTTTTCACTCCTCCTCCGGAACAACCGGAAGGATGAAGGTGGTCGGGTATACCCGAAACGACATACACTTGTGGACGGATTGTCTTTGCCGTTCCATGGCCAGAAGCGGTGTCATGAAAGGCGATCTCGTACATATCGCATACGGCTACGGATTATTTACCGGAGGACTCGGACCGCATTATGCGTGCGACGTATTGGGCGCGACCGCGATCCCGGTGTCCGGCGGGAATACGCCGCGCCAGATCCAGATTCTGCGTGAGTGGAAGCCCAACGTGATCATGTGCACGCCGTCCTATATGCTTCATCTCGCGGACAAGATGGACGAGATGGGCGTGCGCCGTGACGAATTGAATCTGAAATGCGGAATCTTCGGCGCGGAGCCGTGGACGCTCAAAATGAGAGACCAGATCGAGGAGAAGCTGGGGCTCAGAGCTTTCGATATTTACGGCCTGTCCGAGATTCTCGGACCCGGTGTCGGATGCGCGTGCGACAAGTCGGATCTGATCCACCTGGAGGCGGATCACTTCATTCCGGAAATCGTGGATCCCGAGACCGGAAAGCCTTTGCCGGAGGGCGAAATCGGAGAACTCGTGTTTTCCTCGGTCACCAAGGAAGGCACTCCTCTTTTGCGTTATAACACGCACGACCTGACCCGGATTTATTACGGGAAGTGTGAGTGCGGCAGAACCACACCCCGGATGGAGAAGGTGACCGGCCGAGCGGACGACATGCTCATCATCCGCGGTGTGAACGTCTTCCCGACGCAGATCGAAGCGGTCATGCTGACCTATAGTCAGGTGGAGCCGCATTACATCATCGTGATCGATCGGGTGGACAATTTGGACCGGATGACCGTCAAGGTGGAAATGTCGAGCGCGTTTTTCTCGGATTCGGTCAAGGATATCGAAAATATCGAACGCAAGCTGGCCGGAGATATCGCGTCGATTACCGGGGTTCACGCCCGGATCGTCTTGTGCGAGCCGAGAAGCCTCCCGCGTTCGGAAGGCAAAATGAAGCGCGTGTACGACGAGCGTTTCAACTGACGGATCGTTCAACCTTAGGGGAATCGGGACGTCTGAACGGCCGGAAGAAGGCTGATTTTGCAGTTTGGCAGCATGGAAGGTAAATGGTGTGACGGAATGAGCAATCAGGAAATGACGGGGAGGTCCGGATCGGAGATATCACGCGTCGGTATCCTCGGACTCGGTCTGATCGGCGGGTCGCTCGCGAAGGCGTTGAGAGTCAAGGCCGGAATTCCCTTCATCGCGGCGGTCGACACCGACCCGGAAACCGGACGAATGGCGCTCGCGGATAAAGTGATCGACCGGTTCGCTACTCCGGATGAAGGGTACGCATTGTTGGACGGTTTGGATCTGGTGCTGTTATGCACTCCGTTAGCGGTTATTCTGGATATTCTTCCTCAACTGAGAACGCTGAAAATCGGGATCATCTCCGATGTCGGTTCAGTCAAAGCACCGGTGATGGAAAAAGTGGACCTTCCGAACTTTGTCGGCGGTCACCCGATGGCGGGGTCGGAGCGGCACGGATACGCATGTTCGAACGCATCGCTTTTTGAAAACGCGATGTATGTACTTTGCGTCGGGGATGATTCCGGGGTGTCCGCGGTCAGACTCAAGGCCTTTGAAGGATTGATCCGCGCGATCGGGGCGATACCGGTTCGTATGGAAGCCGGCGAACATGACCGGCGCGTCGCGGCAATCTCGCATCTGCCGCATATTGCCGCGTCTGCATTGTCGCTATTAGCCGCGAGACTGGACGACGGGCAGTTGGCGGCTCTGGCAGCCGGAGGTTTTCGGGATATCACGAGGATCGCCTCTTCGGACGCAGCCTTGTGGGCCGATATATCGGGCGCTTCCGCCGGAAGCCTGACGCCGGTTCTTTCGCAGTACATCGACTTGCTTTCGGAGGTCCGGGAGCATTTGAAAGACGGTGACCGGCGCGCGACGGAGTCGTTTTTCGCGCAGGCGGCGCATTACCGTAACAGCCTTCCGACCGGCGGAAGGGGCGCATTGGACGCGACGAGCTCACTTACCGTTTATCTGGTGGATAAGCCGGGAGAGCTCGGAGCGATCACGACACTCCTCGGCAAAGAGGGGATCAACATCAGAAATATCAACATCCGCAACTTCAGGACCTACGAGGGCGGACAACTGCATCTTCTTCTGGAAAACAGCGCTCAGGCGGTTCGCGCCTATTCGATCCTGAAGGAGGCCGGCTATGAGTGCGATTAGGCTGGGCTTGATCGGACACCCGCTCGGACACAGCATGTCTCCGTACATTCATGAGCGGATCATGGAGGCATCCGGAATTTCCGGTACCTATGAGTTGTTTGACATCGATCCGAAGGAGATCGACCGTTACGCGCCGATATTGATGCGCGAACTGCACGGGTTTAATGTCACGATCCCTTATAAAGAGAAAATCATCGCTCATTTGGAGGAACTGGACCCGCTGGCCGGGCGCTTGAGGGCGGTGAACACCGTTTTCGGCAAACGCGGTTACAACACCGACCGCAACGGTTTTTCTGCCTGCGGGGTGGACCTGCGGGATAAGAAAGTACTGATCCTGGGCGCCGGAGGCGTCGCGCGCATGTTGGCCTTCGAGGCGGCGGACGCGGGTTCAAGTATCGATATTCTGGCGTTGCTGCGGGATCAGGCGGAGGCGTTGGCGCGGGATTTGAGCCCGTTCGCCAAATCGGTGCGCGTAGCGGATTCCGAGCAGGATGCCGCGATGCGTCATCCCGACGTTGTTTTGAACGCGACACCGGTCGGAATGTGGCCTCAGTACGGGAGCCTGACCGGTTTTTCGGAATTTGTCGCAGATGGGATGAACGTATTCGATACGGTTTATAATCCGCCGGCTACGCGGTTTGTCCTGCGCGCAAGAAAAGAGGGGGCAAAAGCCTCGGGCGGTTTGCCGATGCTTTTTTATCAAGCGCTCGCGGCACAGAAAATATGGAATCCGGATGCCGATTTCAACGATCGGCGCCTTCTTCCGATACTTCAGGATCTTCCGCGAAAGATGCTCCGGAAATCTCCGGTCAAGATGATCCTGACGGGTTTCATGGGGTGCGGCAAGACGACCGTCGGTCGACTCCTCGCCGAAAACCTCGGAGTATCGTTTGTCGATTTGGATGAAGAGATCACGCGTGTTTGCGGATGCTCGATCGCCGAGATTTTTGCCCGTGACGGAGAGGGCGCTTTTCGAAAAATTGAGACGGACTTGTACCGCGAGTACCTTAAGCGCCCGGGTTCGCTGGTCATTGCCTGCGGGGGCGGATTGATTCTCCGCGCGGAGAACCGCCTGCTGACGGAGGAATTGGGCGCGTTGAACGTATTTCTGGACGCGCCTCGCGAAATCATTTGGGAGCGGATCAAGGCGGACCGCAGCCGGCCGCTCGCCGGTACGCCCGACGAGCCGGAGGCCGAACGATTTATGAAGGTGGCACGTCTCTATGAGGCGCGGCTGCCGGAATACCAAAAACACGCAGACACGATCATTTCGGCGAACCGGGAGCCCGAGCAGATCGCTCGCGACGTCGCGGACGCACTGGGATACGGAGGATAAAGATATGATACTGGTACTTAAAAACGGGGTCTCGAAAGAGAAAACAGAAAACTTATGCATGCATCTCGAAAAGAGTTACGGTGTTCAGACTAATACGATCTACGGAAGTCAAACGACAATCGTCGGACTGGTTGGGGATACGAGCGCCGTCGAGATTGAGGCCATGCAGATGCTCGAGGAAGTCGAGCGCGTCATGAAGGTTCAGGAGCCCTATAAACGGGCGAACCGTAAATTTCACCCGGACAATACGATCGTTCGAGTCGGCGACATCGAGATCGGAGGCGACAAAATCATCGTCTGCGCCGGGCCGTGTTCGGTAGAGTCCGAGGAGCAGGTTCTGGGTATCGCGGAAGCGGTCCAAAAGACCGGTGCGAGGCTTTTTCGCGGAGGCGCGTTCAAGCCGAGAACTTCGCCGTACGCCTTCCAGGGACTAAAAGCCGAGGGGCTGATGTATTTGAAGCGGGCGAAGCTGAAGACCGGTTTGCCGGTCGTTTCGGAAATCACCAATCCGAGTCAGTTGGAGTTGTTTTTTGAATTCGTCGACATTATTCAGGTCGGCGCGCGCAACATGCAAAATTTCGAACTTCTGAAGGAGCTGGGACGCATCTCCAAGCCGATTCTGCTGAAACGCGGGTTTGCCAACTCCGTCGACGAGCTCCTGATGTCCGCCGAATACATCATGTCCGGCGGAAATTCACAAATAATCCTCTGCGAGCGCGGAATCCGGACATTTGAAACAGCGACAAGGAACACGCTCGATATCAGCGCGATTCCCGTTTTGAAATCCAGATCGCACTTGCCGGTCTTCGTCGACCCTTCGCATGCGGGCGGTGCGGCGTGGCTGGTCGAGCCTCTGTCCAAGGCGGCGGTCGCGATCGGAGCGGACGGCCTGATTATCGAGGTCCATAACGATCCGAAACATGCATTAAGTGACGGCAAGCAGTCGCTCACTCCGGAGGATTTTGAAGGGGTCATGAGTCGGTTGAGACCCGTCGCCGAGTCGGTCGGGCGCAGTATCTGATCGCGTGGAAGCGTCCGGTGCCCCGAATTTTCCGGGACAAAGCGATCAGCGGAAGGATCGAGGACCAATAACCATTGGGCGGCACTCTCTTTCGTGGCATAATAGCATCAGAACAAAAAAGGCGTCTCGCGGCAAAAGGGAGGTACAAATGCCTGATTTAATGGCCAATACAAACAACGGGAACTACCCGATCCACATTCAGTCGGGGCGGCTGGATCGAATCGGCGAGGCAGCGGCATCGTGTGTGAAAGGCCGCAAGGCTTTCGTCGTGACCGATACCAATGTCGCGCCCCTGTACCTCGGCCGGGCGGTCGAATCCCTGAAAAACGCCGGATTTACCGTAGCGACCTGCACGGTTCCGGCCGGTGAACCGTCCAAATGCCGGGACATCCTCTTTATGCTTTTCGATCAGTTTCACGGAGCGGGCATGTCTCGAAGTGATGTCATTGTTGCGCTCGGCGGGGGTGTGGTCGGCGATCTGACCGGATTCGCGGCAGCCTCGTACATGCGCGGCTGTCCGCTGATTCAGGTGCCTACGACGCTTCTGGCGCAAGTGGACTCGTCCATCGGCGGCAAAACGGGGATCGATCTGCCGTACGGAAAGAATCTGGTCGGCGCGTTTTATCAGCCGCGGGCCGTGGTGATTGATCCGGCGGTCCTTTCGACACTGACAAGGATTGTCATGGCCGAGGGCATGGCCGAGGTCATCAAGTACGGATGTATCCGCGACCGACTGCTTTTCGAGTCGATCGAAAAGGGGCTTTCCGATCTGGAGTGGATGATCGAGCGCTGTGTCCGGATCAAGACGACGGTCGTGCAGAACGACGAGTACGACACCGGCGAACGGATGCTATTAAACTTCGGGCACACAATCGGGCACGCGATCGAAAAACTTATGGGTTATAAAGGGATCACGCACGGGGAGGCCGTCGCAACCGGCATGGCTTACGCGGCTCGAATGGGTGAAAAAGCCGGCTATACCGAGTCGGGGACTGCCGACAGGATCCGGGCGCTTCTTTCGAAGTGGCACTTGCCGATTTCTACGGAACTTCCCGTCGAGGAGGTCTTTCAGGCGATGATGACCGACAAGAAGCGATTGACGGGAAAAATCTTTTATGTATTTCTTACCCGCATCGGCGAAGCATCCGCTGTGCCGACGGAGGAGGAAAAGTTGTTGCGCTTAATGAAGGATGTCTGGAATGAACCGTGATAAGGCCCCGGAGACAATAAAAGCCGCCGGATCCAATCACGGCGGCATCATCGAGATCCGTCCGGGCGTCCTTTTCGGAAGCGTCCGCACTCCGGTCTCGAAGAGCCTTGTCCATCGCGCTCTGATTATGGCGATGCTTGCGGGAAATATCGATCTCGTCGACCTCGGAACCGACGAGGTATCGGAGGATATCACCGCAACTTTGGGCTGTCTTAAAACGCTTTTGGGAAGCAGAAACGCCGAAGAAGAGATCGAATTGTTTTGCAACGAGTCGGGTTCGACCCTTCGTTTCCTCATCCCGTTGGTCGCGGTTCTCGGACAACGGGCAGTTTTTACCGGAGCCGGACGCCTGCCCCAAAGACCGCTGCGTGAATACGAGAAGATTTTCGAGAAGACGGGAGTACATCTTGAATTTGCGGACCGGGCAACATTTCTTCCTCTGCGCGTCTCGGGGCGTCTGTCCGCGGGCCGTTTCAAAGTCCCCGGAGATATCAGCTCGCAGTATATAACGGGCCTTCTGCTCGCGTTGTCTGCGGCACCGGGCGACTCCGAAATCGTCATTACCACACGCCTCGAATCGGAGCCGTACGTCGAGATGACGCGGGACGTGATGCGTTCCTTCGGTGTCTTCACATCCAGGAACGACAACACGTATACCGTCCGCGGCGGTCAGGGGATTTATCGCGATTCGCCGTATTCGGCCGAGCCGGATTTCTCACACGCGGCGTTTTGGTACGTCGCAAATTACCTGGGATCCGGCATCGAAGTGCGGGACATGTCCCCGTGCTCCTCTCAGGGAGACCGCGAAATTATCCCGATGCTCGATGCCCTCGGTCGGTTTGCGGAATCGTCGGTCAACAGGATGAACGGATCAAATTTTAATATCGATGCGTCCCAGATCCCGGATTTGATCCCGGTTCTGGCCGTCGCCTGTGCGGCGACCCCGTGTAACGTCCGGGTCTTTAATGCCAAACGTCTGCGTCTGAAAGAATGCGACCGGTTGGACGCAACGTGGGAAATGTTGGGGCGCTTCGGTGTTCGTACCGAGCAAAAAGAGGACGAATTATGGATCTATGGGGAGAAACGCGACTCCATAGCGCCGATATTCAAGGCCTGTCAGATCGATTCGCACGGAGACCACCGCATCGTGATGGCCGCAGCCGTCGCCGCGACGCGCGCCGACGGTCCGGTCCGGATCATCGATTCCAAGGCGGTCAACAAATCATATCCACACTTTTTTCGCGATTTTCGAAGAATGGGAGGTAAGGCGGATGAGCTCGATGTGGGGAAATAGAATCCGAATCACTTTGTTCGGTGAGTCGCACGGTTCCGGGATCGGAGTGGTGATCGACGGACTTCCGTCCGGCGAGCCGGTTGATCCGGATCGCGCAGACGCGCACATGAAGCGCAGAAGTCCCGGCTTTCAACCCGGCGCTACCGCTCGTCGGGAGGGCGATACAGTCCGGATCATTTCCGGACTGTACAACGGTAAAACCACCGGGACTCCGCTGTGCGCCATGATCGAAAACACGGACACGCGCTCCGGCGATTACGAGAAAACAGCGATGCTCCCGAGACCGGGACACGCCGACCTGACCGGACTGGCGCGATATGAGGGAGCCAATGACCCGCGCGGAGGCGGACATTTTTCAGGCAGACTCACGGCTCCGCTGACTTTTGCCGGCGCTGTGGCCATGCAAATTCTGGAGCGGCGCGGGATAAACGTTCGCGCGCATATCTTCAGTATCGGGACGATCGAGGACACGCCGTATGATCCGATGAAGCTTCCGGAGGACTGTTCAACGCGTTCGATGCCGGTGCTTTCGGATGGGCAGGGACTCAAAATGCGCGAACTGATCGAGACACTTAGAAACGACATGGATTCCGTCGGAGGAGTCGTCGAATGCATTGCCGTCGGTTTTCCGGCCGGGCTGGGTCGTCCGATCTTCGATAACATCGAGAGCCGTATCGCCTCGATGCTATTCGGTATTCCTGCGGTAAAAGGCGTGGAATTCGGCCGGGGCTTCAAAGTAGCACAGGTTCGGGGCTCGCAGAATAACGACTCCCCGTACATGACAGACGAAGGCATCCGACTCCGCAGTAATCACGCCGGAGGAATCGAAGGCGGAATATCGAACGGGATGCCTGTTTTACTGCGTTGCGCCTTCAAACCGACACCCTCGATCGGGAAACTTCAACACACGGTAAATCTGGAAACCATGTCCGACGATACGATCGAGATTGCGGGGCGGCACGATTCGTGCATCGTTCCCCGCGCCGTTCCGGTTGTCGAGGCGGCGGTTGCGATCGCGCTTTTGGATATTCTGGAGGAGGGCTGAGCATGGCGAAAAACTTGATCCCGGTTGTACTGTTGATCAACGGTCCCAACCTGAATCTTCTGGGTAAAAGAAGCCGCGAGCATTACGGGACATTCACGCTGGAGCAGGTTCAGAGTGCTTTCCGGACCCGGGCGCAGGCATTGGGTGTCGAAGCGCGCTTTTTCCAGTCCAACAGCGAGGGCGATATCGTAACGGCGATCCAGGAAGCGATGCAGTACGCGGACGGCATCGTCATCAACGCCGGCGCGCATACACATTACAGTTACGCGATCATGGACGCGATCGAGGCGAGTGGGCTTCCGGTCATGGAGGTCCACATATCAAACATCCATAAGCGCGAGCCTTTTCGCAACGTTTCGGTGATCCGTCAGGCCTGCGTCGGCCAGATCTACGGCTTGGGGCTCGACAGTTATCTGGTCGGACTGGAAAAGTTGTGCCGCGAGCATATTTTTTCGAAAAGACCCGAACAGGTCGCGGGGGCGAGTCACTCGGCGAGTCCGTCCGAGTCCGCCGGACAAGGGGAGAACCTGACCGATCTTCGCGCCCGCATCTCCGATGTCGACGCCGAGTTGATGCGCGTTTTCAATCAGAGAATGGATCTGGCGGAAAGAATCGCGCACTTGAAAGTGCTTTCCAACACAGCCGTCTATGATGCCGCGCGGGAATCCGAGGTGTCGGATCTGGCGCGCCAGCGGGCCGGAGAAGATATGGCTACACGGGTTGATTCCCTAATGAAAACCATGATGCGAATCTCGCGCGAGCGACAATACGATATCCTCATGAAAACCGACACCGATTGGCCGATCGGTCGTGACTTGGCGGGCGCGGGGCACAGTCTGGATCATGTGACGGTCGTCGCGTACGGCGGCACGGAGGGGTCCTATTCCGAGTTTGCCGCCAAAAAACTCTTCCCGGACAAAGAACTTCTTTCCGCAAGAACCTTTTCCGGAGCGTGTGAGTATCTGTCCGAACAGAAGGCGGATGTCGCCGTACTGCCGCTCGAAAACGCCGTCGTCGGAAGTGTTGACAACGTTTTTGAATTACTTCAAAAGAAAAATCTGTACATTGTTCGCGCAACATCGGTCGAGGTCAAGCATCGCCTGGCTGTCCTGCCCGGTACCCGGCCGGAGGATATCCGGAGAGTCACCAGCCACCCGCAGGGCTTGTCCCAGTGTTCCGAAGCGATTATCCGGAACGGCTGGGAAACCGTCGTATCCGACAACACCGCATTTTCGGCGCAAGAAGTCGCAAGACTCCAAGACCCGGCTTTGGCTGCGATTTCGTCCGAGGAAGCGGCGAGGATCAACGGGCTGGAGATACTGCCGGTCGAGATCTGTAACGGGGACCGGAACCGGACCCGCTTCATTGTCGTTTCAAAAGACCTGATTATCACGCCTGACGCGGATCGGATCAGTACGCTGATGCATCTGCCGCACCGGAGCGGCGCATTGGTATCCGCGCTTCAGGTCTTTGCGGATCGCGGATTGAATTTGTCGGCGATATCGTCCAGACCGATCCCCGGCACTCCGGGCGAGTACGCATTTTTCCTCGATTTTATGTGTCCCTCCATGGGGCAGGAGGCTCTTCTGGCACTGTACCAGTTGTCATCGGAAATGCCGTATGTTAAAGTCTTGGGGTGGTATGTCGAGGAGTGATCCTTCCTTCGGCATAACCCGGAAGTATCGGGTGTCGGTACGGCATTCATTACAAGACACACTGGAGGCACTTATGAGCGTTAACAACAATTATTCCCAGCCGGTGAATCCCGGATATCCTCCCCGATATCCGTACGCGCCGCAACCGCAGCCCAAGAAAAGCAACGGATGCCTGATTGCGGGGCTCATCGGCGGCGGAGTTCTGATCCTGGGGTTCATCATCTTCGCGGTGATCATATTTTCAGCGCTGGCATCCGTCGGTAAAAACGCAAGTTCCACTGACGCGCCGTCCTATACGGGACATGACGGCTATGTTGCGGTCCTTCATATCGAGGGCACAATCGCGAGCACCGCCGAAACCGGATTGTTTTCGGCCGCCGATGGGTATGACCAGCAGTATCTGATGAATTCCGTTATGAATCTTGCAAACGACCCCGACAATAAGGGGCTCCTGTTGTATATCGACTCGCCGGGGGGAGAGGTTTACGCGACGGATGAGCTTTACCTGCGTATCATCGATTACAAAGAACGGACCGGACGTCCCGTTTATACTTATTGCGCAAGCATGGCGGCCTCCGGCGGTTATTATCTTGCCGCAGCTGCGGATCAGATCCTTATGAATCGCAATTGTATGACCGGATCCATCGGTGTGACCGCCGGCACGACAATCGATATTTCGGAGTTTCTCGAAAAGAACGGCATCAAGACAACATCGATATACGTCGGAAAAAACAAGACCATGGGCAGCAATTTCGAGGAGTTCACGGAAGAGCAGAAGGAGATCTATGTCAGTATCCTTAAGGAGACCTACGACCAGTTTGTCGCCATTGTGGCGGAAGGTCGCGACATGGAGATCTCCGAAGTCGAAACGCTCGCCGACGGCAGGATTTATTCTCCGAAACAGGCCCTCGAAAACGGGCTGATCGACGGGATCATGGGGTATGATGAGGCGGTTCATCAATTCATCAGTGACAACAATTGGTCTGAGGATACGCAGGTACTGAATTTTCAACCGATCACGGACGTGAGCCTCTCGGATCTGTTCATGATGATCGGCGGCAATCGGAAGACCGAACTGGAAACCTACTTGTCTTACGTGGATAATCCGATTGACGGAATTGCCTACTATTACGAAGGGCTCGGCTGAGCCCGACGACTGCGGGGGGGTCGAACCATAACGACCGACCGACGTCTTGACACAAACGCAAAACGGACTGTTTTTCCGGGTTCGACGGCAAAAACAGTCCGTTTATTATTCGTTTGAAAAAGAGGTTGTTCGGGACTTCCGGCGCGCTATTCGTCGACGAGCGGTTTTCGGGACTTCCAGAGTGTGTCAAACCGCTCGCAAACGTCCCGATAATTCTCCGGCGTGCCGATATCGATACAAGTTCCGTCCGCCCGGTACGCGTAAACGTCCTGCCGCTTATAAAGCCAGGCCGGGAAGTTTCCGGGAGCGTCCGGCGTGTTGCCCTCATCGAGGTACTCGCGGATCAGCGGAAGCGTCTCTTTTTCGTAAAAATAGGTCGCGTAGATCGCGGTGTCCGACTCGGGCTCCGTCGGCTTCTCGACCATTCGCAACACCTTTCCGTTTTCATCCAGGGTTGCGACCGCAAGCTTTTGCAGTTGGCTGATCTCGGGAACGTAAATGGCGATCAGGGTATCCTTCCCGGTTTGTCTGAAAAAATCGTACATGTCCCGTATCCGGTACGTAAACAGGTTGTCTCCCGCAATAATGACGACGTCCTCGTCGATCCCGAGCGTATCGATCGCGAATTGAATGTCGCCGATCGCGCCGAGCCGGGTCTCATTATCCACGGTGCCGTCGTCCAAAACGACGATCGGTGTGTTCGGATTGACTTGAAGACGCGCTTGCGCCCAGCCCTCAAAATGCGCGGCGAACCGGTGATTGCTGATCAGGACAATCCGTGTGATATCGGGAAGCGTATCGATCTCGTCGACGATGTAGTCGAGCATTGCCCGGCCTGCGACGGGAAGAAGCGGCTTGGGCGTATTGACGGTCAACGGGTACAGGCGTGTCGCGTAACCGGCAACGAGTAAAATAGCGATCATAGGCACCTCCGGAAGGATATTGCTATCGATATCGTAACAGGGAAGGAGGAAGAATGGAAGTCCCGGGCAAGCTTTCGGTATCGGGTTTCGGGTTCGGTATCCGGACAATAACATCCGAAAAATATATTATCCCCGTTATAAACGGATTCGTTTCGTGTATAATGATCGTGGATAACACGGATGAAACCGAAGCGATCGTACCCCTGTGCGACGCGCTTTCGGCGTATTTTTGTGTGGTCTGGTAGGCCCTTTGAAAATAATAATACTTCTCAATAAAGGAGAAACACAACATGGATGTATGCGCGGTTGTCATGGCGGCCGGAGAAGGAAAAAGAATGAACACCCGTCACTCGAAGGTCGCCCAATGGGCGGCGGGAAGACCGATTATCCTTTGGGTCGCCAAGGCGCTTCACGGAGTGGGCGCCAAAGAACAGGTATACATTGTCGGACATAAACAGGAGGAGGTTCGGGCCGTGCTCGGCGAGGACGTCGCGTTCGTCCTTCAAGAAAAACAACTCGGAACCGGGCATGCCGTGATGCAGGCCACTCCTTTTCTGGAGGGAAGAAACGGTTGTACAATCGTCCTTCCCGGGGATGCGCCGCTGATTACCAGCGAGACGTTGCGTGCCGCGATTGAACTTTTCGAAAAGGGTGATTACGCCGCAGTGGTGGTCTCCGCCATCGCCGACGATCCGACCGGTTACGGTAGGCTGGTGCGCGATCCGGACGGAAATGTCACGCGGATCGTCGAGGACCGTGACGCTACCGATGAGGAGAAGCAGATCAAGGAGATCAACTCGTCATTCTACTGCTTCCGTACACCGCTTCTGATCTCGGCTTTGGGTCGCATCGGTGCTCAAAATGCGCAGAAGGAATATTATCTTCCGGATACCATCGAAATTCTGATACGCGACGGACATAAGGTCGGCGCGTATATCGCGCCCTTCGACGAGACGCGCGGTGTCAACGACCGGATTGAGCTTCAGCAAGCCGGAAAAATCCTCAATCGCAAGATATGCGCCCGCCACATGAAAAACGGTGTCGAAATCATTGACACGGAAACGACCTGGATCGACGATACCGTAGAGATCGGCAAGGATTCCGTATTGCTCCCCGGCACGATCCTGCGCGGGAATACAAAAATCGGAGAAGATTGTCTCATCGGCGAGAATACGCGGATCGAGGATTCGATCGTGCTGGACGGAACAACGGTTGAAAACTCGGTTTTGCGGACGTGTGTCGTAGGAAAAAACTGCCGGATCGGACCGTTTTCACATATCCGCCCGGACAGCGTTTTGGGCGACAACATCACGATCGGCGCGTATGTCGAGGTCAAGAACTCGACGGTCGGCGACTACTCCCGTGCGCGCCATTTGACGTATATCGGCGATGCGCAGGTCGGAAAGAACGTCAATTTCGGCTGCGGGACGGTGACATGCAATTATGACGGACTGGATAAGTCGGCATGCATCATCCGCGACAACGTGTTCATCGGGGGCAATTCCAATCTGATTTCTCCCGTGACCCTGAACGAGAATTCCTATATTGCTGCAGGTTCAACGATTACCGACGACGTGCCCGAGCTGAGTCTGGCGATCGCGCGGGCGCAGCAGATCAATAAGGACAACTGGGTGGTGAAGAAGGATCGCCTGCGCAGCAGTAAACTGATCCAGCCGGACAGAAGGCGCGGGGGCATTTAGGATGTGGCTGATAGCAGGCCTCGGAAATCCGGGCTCGAAATACGTTTTCAACCGGCATAACTGCGGATTCATGGCCCTCGAGGTCCTCGCACAGCGCAATTCCATAGACTTGCGCAAGAAAAAGTTTTCCGGTGAGTACGGGAAGGGTCGGATCCGGGGCGAGGAGGTGGTCCTCCTTCGTCCGAGCACCTACATGAATTGCTCCGGCAAGAGTATCCGAGAGGCTTCCGTGTTTTTCAAAGTGCCGCCGGATCGCATCATTGTTATCTACGACGATATCGATCTGCCGCTCGGGACGATTCGGGTCCGGGCATCCGGAGGTCCGGGTACCCATAACGGAATGAAATCCGTTGTTGAGGAAATCGGAACGCGGGAGTTCGTCCGCGTCCGGATCGGGATCGGGCCGGCTCCGGAACACTTCGATTTGGCGGATTATGTCTTGTCGGATATTCCCGCGGAACAACGCGAAACGATGTTCAACGCATTTGTCGAAGCCGCCGGGGCCGTCGAGAAGCGAATCGGAGAAAATCGATGACCGCTCGTGATCATTTTATGCAACACGGTCCGGGAAATATGAGGGCGTCGGGTGACACTACGATCGCCGATGTGCTTTCCGCCGCGTCGGGCGACCCCGGCTTTACGCAAACGGTCGGCCTGTTTCAAAAACGAAACGTAAACCGGCGGGTCAATCTGACCGGGATGCCCGAACCGATGAAAGCCTACCTGATTGCTTCGCTGTGCTCGGAAATGAAGCGCCCTGCGGTGGTCGTTGTTTCAGACGAGCTTACCGCGCGCAGATTCCAGGCCGATCTTTCCGCTTTTACGGAGAAAGAAGCCTTGATCTTAAGGCCGCGCGAGCAAAGCCTGGTCGATGTTGACGCATCCTCGCGCGGGACGGAAATCGACCGGATCCGCACGTTGCGGCGTCTTGTTAACGGAGACTGTCCCGCCGTCATCGTGACCGCGGGCGCATTGTCCAACCGGTTATTGCCGGCGGGCGATTTTCGAAAAGCAGAGATCGTACTGTCCCGCTCGATGCGTGTCAGCCCGGAGGACCTGGCGATGCGACTTGCCGGAAACGGCTACGAGCGTGCCCGCTCCGTCGAGGGAGAGGGCGAGTTTGCCAGGAGAGGCGATATTTTGGATGTTTTTCCGGTCGGATATGATCTGCCGATCCGCATATCGTTTTTTGACGACGAGATCGACGGGATTAAGTCATTTGACCTGGAAACACAGCGTTCCGTTGAAATATTGAAGACCATACGCATCGATATTGCACGGGAAATCCTGATCCCCGATCATCGACGGGACGCGATTGCCCGGGAAATCGCCGAGGAGGGCGAAAAGGCGCGCGCGCAAGCTTTTTCAAGGGGCGCTTCCCGGGATGTCTGCGAGCGGATCCTGCGCGGAGCCCAACAGGACGCCGAGCATGTTTCCGAAGGCGCCCTGTCCACGGGGCTGGAGAAATGGATCCGGTTGATTTACAGGAAGAGCGACACGGTGCTCGGCTATGTTCGAAGCACGGACGCGCTTCTTTTTGTCGATGAGCTCCTGCAGATCCGCAAACGATCGGACGCGCATGCGGCGGATTTTGCCCAGCGTTTTGCCGCCCTTCTCGAAAAAGGCCAGATCCTTCCGTTTTCCGAAGACATCCTCGTGCGGAGCCCGGATCTGATGATCGAACTGGACCGCATGCCCGAGGTGATTACGCTGTCCACTCTGCCGACCTCCGGGAACGGTCTGCCGGGCGGCGAACGGATCGAAATCTCCGGGCGTGCCTGCGACAGTTTCCGGGGTCATGAGGAGCATTTGGCGAAACGGATCTCCGAAAGGAATCAGGAATATAAACGGACCTTCATCCTCGCCGGAGAAGGCGCCCGCGCGGATCGCCTGAAGTCGTTCCTTTTCGAGCGGGAGGCGTTTGTTCCGGTTCTCAAGGCATCGATTCCGCTGGGCTTCGAGTATCCCGGTGCCGGGCTTCTGATCGCTGGAACCCAGGATGTTTTCGGTATTGATCGCCCGATCCGGAGAAAGAAACTTCAGGGTGTCCGCATTGATCTGTTCAGTGACCTCATCCCCGGTGAACTTGTCGTTCACGATGTCCACGGCATCGGGCGCTATGAAGGGATCACCAATCTCCAGAGCGGGACTGCGCGCAGGGATTACCTGAAGATTACCTATGCCTCGGACGATTCCCTGTATATACCGATGGAGAGTCTCGACTCGATCCAGAAATATGTCGGCACCGAAGGCCGGACGCCCAAACTGTCGCGGCTGGGCGGACAGGACTGGAACCGTATGAAGGAGCGGGCGCGCGGGAGCATTCGGAAGCTCGCGATCGATCTCGTTGCGCTTTATGCCCGGAGGCGCGAACTCAAGGGTCATGCATTTTCGCCGGACTCGCCGTGGCAGCTCCAGTTTGAAGAGGACTTCCCATATCCCGAGACGAAGGATCAAATCAATGCGATTCGCGAGATCAAGGCCGACATGGAGAGCGAAGGAATCATGGACCGCCTCCTGTGCGGCGATGTCGGCTTCGGAAAGACCGAGGTTGCTTTTCGCGCGATATTCAAGGCCGTCATGGACGGGAAGCAGGCGGTCATGCTCGCGCCGACGACCGTTCTTGTCCAACAGCATTATGAAAACTTGAAAGAGCGGCTCCGGGGATACCCCGTCAACATCGGGCTCCTGTCGCGTTTTGCTCACCCAAAAGAGGTGAAAAGTACGCTTAAAGGCCTGAATGACGGCGCGGTGGATGTTGTCGTCGGGACACACCGGCTGTTATCCAAGGATGTGATCCCGAAGGATCTGGGGCTTTTGGTCGTCGACGAGGAGCAACGCTTCGGCGTGGAGCACAAGGAACGCATCAAGGCATTGCGATCGTCGGTCGATGTGCTCACGCTGACCGCCACTCCGATCCCGAGGACACTGCAAATGTCCCTGTCCGGAATCCGGGATATCTCCGTCATCGAGGAACCCCCGCTCGACCGGCGGCCGGTACAGACCTACGTATTGGAATACGATCCGGATATCGTAACGGACGCATGTTTACGGGAGATATCCAGACAGGGACAGGTTTTCTACCTTTTTAACGACACGCATCGGATCGAGGAGAAGGTCATCGAATTGGAAAAGGCCTTGCCGGGAGCCCGGATCGTCATGGGTCACGGAAAAATGGCCGAGCGTCAACTGGAAAGCGTGATCGAGAGTTTTATCCGCCATGAGGCGGATATTCTGGTCTGTACGACCATCATCGAATCCGGGATCGACATGCCGAACGTCAACACCCTCATTGTCGAGGACGCCGACCGGTTCGGGTTGTCCCAGCTGTATCAGCTTCGGGGACGCGTCGGCCGCTCGGATCGTCAGGCATACGCGTATATCACGTACCGGCGCGACAAGGTGTTGACCGAGGACGCCCAAAAGCGCCTGGCGGCGATCCGGGATTTTACCGAACTGGGCTCGGGCTTTAAGATCGCGCTCAAGGATCTCGAGGTGCGCGGCGCGGGTAATCTACTGGGAAGCGAACAGCACGGGCAGATGGACGTCATCGGATACGAGCTCTATTGCCGGATGCTCGACGAAGAGATTAAGGAACTGCAGGGCATTGACATGATCCGGACGCGGGACGCGACATTTGATATTGACATCGACGCGTACATTTCACCGAACTATATATCCGATGAAGGACAGCGTATGGATGCCTACCGAAGGATCGCCGCGATTTCCGATAACAAGGATTACCGGGATGTCCGGGATGAACTGACGGACCGTTACGGCGCTCTGCCGGAGGAAGCCCGGGTGTTGACCGACATCGCGTATATCCGACGCATTGCCGCGCGCTCCGGCTTTTCGCGCGTCGCCGTGAAGGACGGTACGGCGCACCTGTATTATGCCGAAGATGCGCACCCGAATATGGAGGCACTCTCAAGGGTGCTGGCCGATCCGCAAAATACCGGTAGGATCCTTCTGTCGGCGATCGGTAAGCCCTACGTTCGCTACAGTCCGGAAGACCCGAAACCCGCTTCCGTCGTGCGGCAGTTAAGACGTTTTTTCCTGCTGATGGAAGGAATGGAGGTCGATGATGAAGATTCTTGATCTGAGCATGAGAATTTCTTCGGCAATGCCCGTATTTCCGGGCGACCCCGAAGTCCGTATTGACGTATCCCGGGGATTTCCCGATCACGCGTATCAGGTGTCGACGCTTTGTCTCGGAAGTCATACGGGGACACATGCGGACGCGCCGCGGCATTTTTTGCCCGACGGCGCCGACATATCGGAGATCGGACTTCAAAGCTTCACGGGCGAGGCGATATGCCTGCGACCGGGCCTTGCGGAGTCGGAGGGAAGGACGGTCATCGATTTGAGCGAAAAGCAAAAAAGACAAATCCTTACGGATGACCGGATTATTTTCTCGACCGGTTGGGAAAGAAAGGCCGGCACACCGGATTATTTTTCCGGGTTTCCGGTGTTCTCCGACGGATTGATCGACTTTCTGCTCGAAAAGCGCCCGCTCCTGATCGGCGCCGACCTGCCGACTCTGTCCGGACCGGGCGATCCGTTTCAGATGCATCGCGTGTTTTTCAAGCAACGGGCAGTCTTTATCGAAGGGCTTATCCGAACCGGGGAGTTGCCGGAAGGACGCTTCTATTTTTCGGCCGCGCCCTTACAAATCGAAAACGGAGATGGTTCACCGGTGCGGGCTTATGCTATAGTGGATGGATGAAAAAGAAATCACGGAGGATAAAGATATGGATGTACCGGACAAGGATTCGAATGTTGAACGTACGGGCGATGCGCTGAATCCGGAAGACAATATTATGGTTGATTTGCCCTCGGACGGGGGAACGGCAGAAATTCCGGACGAAGAGGTATTGCCCGACACAAAAGGCGTCGATCCGAAGGGAAAACCGTCCTCTTCCGGTAAGCGACTGCCTGTGTCCGCGATCGTTTTGTCCGTGGTGTGCCTTCTGCTTGCGACCGCGCTTCTGCTGACCCAGTTCGGCGTGATCGGTACACTGCGCAAATCATCGGCATCTTCTCACCCGGACTGGTTCGCCTCCCCCGAGGAATCCATCCGCTATTTTGTAGAGAGCGTCCGGGACAATCAATTTGACGCGGCGTGTACCGCGTTTGCCGGAGAAGAAATCTCGACCGAGGCTCAATTCGCTCTTCAGTTGGAGCGAGTTGGTTCCTATAATCCGCTGGCACAGAGCAATATGCCGGAGCAGTACGCGGCGTATTCGCCCGCGGTTCTGGCTGTTTCTATGGGAAGATCCGCCGGAAGCACATTACAGTTCGCATCCAGCCTCCTTCTGGGGGAAGAGTATATGCAGCAGGTCACATTTTCGACCGAGCCGGAAACGGCCAAGATGGAAATAGCGGAGATCGAGCGTCGTTTGGATCCGACGAAACTCAAGGATCTTGCCCTTATCCGTGTGGACGTGATTGATGCCGACTATCAAAGTTCGGAAGAATACAAGAATTTTATTGAAAAGCGGGTGGAGGCTTTCGGCTATGACAGTTATACCGAATACATGGCGCTCGTGAAGAAGGGCGATGTCTTCTATGTCGCGATGTTCGCGATGGTTTCCGATAACGGAAAATGGAAGATCTACGAAATGAATTCCGGGTTGCTTCAATTTTCTTATGCGGTTGCGATCCCGATTTCGGAAGAAGATTACCTCAAAATGATCTGACGCCGAAACAGGCGAGGGCAGAGGGTGTGACCGGAACGTGCCGGAATCCGGAAGACACCGGCAATCAAATACTTGCGGGAAACCCCGCCGATTCAATACAACGGAAAAGGACTGTCCGCGGCGTAAAGCCCCGAACAGTCCTTTTTGATGGCGCTTCGGACAGGAGTCGAACCCGTATCGGCAGTACCGGAAACTGCTGTCCTATCCATTGAACGACCGAAGCATGCCGCATAAGATAAGCCGGCGGGATGATAACACCGCGAACATTATTATAGCGATGGAAGGGGACGTTGACAAGCAGTCGGCTTAAATCCTTTTTACGAAAATGAAGCTTCATATAAAAGCGCCATTGCGCAGCATTCGACGGCGAACGGACTTCGCCGATCAGAGCGGGAATTGAAAACTGTATAAGTAGCACACCAGAAGACCGGTCCCGACTCCGAAAAGGACGCTGAACACGACATCGGAGAGGTAGTGGACGTAAAGATAAAGCCTCGAAAAGGCGATCCCTCCGGCATAGATCATCGCGATGATGCCGAGTTTCGGTGCGTTCATCATGATCGCGGTCGCCGCAGCGAACGACGAGAAGGTGTGACCCGACGGGAAGGAGAAATCGGACGGCGGCTCGATCAAGGTATTGCGGTCGTCCCGGCAAACGAAAGGACGTTCCCGCCGAAGGACGCGCTTCAATATAATGTTCGCCAAAAGGGCGCTGGCGATCAGGGCCAGAAGGATACAGAAAGTCGCTTCGGGGCTGACTTTGGTCACGTAGAGCAGGAACGCGGCGACAAACCAGATGATGCCGATATTGCCCGTAAAGGACAAAAACCGCATGATCGGATCCAATTTTTTCGAGCGAAGATTCTCGTAGATCCAGTCCAATGCCCGAATGTCGATATTGTGCAGGCGACCGCGCATAAAACTCCTTATTTTCTCCCGGAAGGCCGAAAAACAGGCATTACCGGAAGAGAAACGGTATAATGAACTGAGCATGAAAAGATACGAGGCTAATGCTAATGATATATCGAAATGATACGCAAGGCAAGAAAAACAGGCATCCGGAGCGCGCGGATTTTTTGATTCGAGACGATACTTCGGATCCCCAAACGGATATTCTGCCCGATTCGAAAGGAATATGCGTCAATCTGGCGCCGATCGCGGGGACCACCGGCGTAACGTACCGGTCGATTTGCCATCGATTCGGGGCATCGTCCGGATGCACGGAGCTTGTAAGCGCGCGCGGCATCGCTTTTCAAGGATCCGTCGAAGGCAGTTTTCGCTACCTGCGGATCGATCCGGAAAACGAAGGCCCTTGCGCGATCCAGCTTTTCGGGTATGAGGCGGCGGATTTTTCCGCGGCGATTCCGCTCGTCCTGAGCCATCCGATCCTTTCGAAAGCGGCGTGGATTGATTTGAATATGGGCTGTCCGGTCCCCAAGGTGGTGAAGACCGGGGCGGGATGTGCCCTGATGAAAGATCTTCCGCGGGCGTCCTCGATCATCGCCGCGTCGGTTCGTGCCGCGGAACCGTACGGAAAACAAGTGACGGTCAAGTTTCGGAAAGGCTGGGACGAGAATCACATCAATGCCGTCGAGTTTGCTTTGATGTGCCGGGATTCGGGCGCCGCGGCGATCACGCTTCATGCGCGAACCCGGGATCAGATGTATCGAGGGAAAGCCGATTGGAGCATCATCGCCGAGACGGTCGAAGCGCTTCGCGGCTCCGGTGTCCGGGTGATCGGAAACGGTGATGTCCGGGACGGAAAATCGGCAGAACAAATGCTTCGTGAGACACAAGTCGACGGCGTTGCCGTCGGACGGGCAGCGATGGGTCATCCCTGGGTTTTTTCGGAAATCGCGGCGTTCCTGAGCGGAAATCATTCCCGGCGACCGCCGACCGCAAGAGAGCGCGCGGAGGTCATTTTCGAGCATCTGGACGGATTGGCCGGACATCTCGGGGAAGAGTGCGCCGTCAAGGAAATGCGCACGCAGTTGTCGCACTATCTGAAGGGAAAGCACAGCGCCGCAGAAATAAGGGCGCAAGCCGTCGCGGCCCGAACGGTCCGTGAAGCTCGGGATATCGTTTCACGATGGGCCGATGCGGAAGAGTCGGAGCAGAAATAGCGGGTGCGATCCGGGAACGGATCGGTAAATCCCGGGGAGTCTATTTCAAAAAGCCGCCGAAAAGTCCCCGGATGAGGCGTCTTCCGATCTCGCGGCCGGCGGACGTGACGGCGGAATTGACCGCTTTCCCGATGGGGGAGGAAGCGGCTTTTCTTTTCTTCGCCGCGGCCTCTTTCGCCTTGGCGGCTTCCGCTTTCTCCTTTTCCTTTTTCGCCTTTTCTTCGGCATCCTGCCTGGCCGCCTCCAGCTCCTGCGCTTCGACATGCCGGTACTTTTCCATAAGCATCTCGTAAGCGGAAGGCCGGTCGAGCGTTTCAAGATACTTGGAGTATAAAAGGGAGGATTTCACGACGGCGGCGATTCTCTCTTCGCCGGCAGGCCCGATCAGGCTCTGCGGCGGCAAAACGAGCGCGCGCTCGACGATCGACGGAACGCCTTTGGCGTCCAGAAAACTGACCAATGCCTCACCGGTCGCCAGTTCCGTAAGGACGGTCTCGGTGTCAAAGTTCTCATTGACGCGAAAAGACTGCGCGGCGGCGCGAATATTCTTCTGCTCCGCGGGCGTGTAGGCGCGCAAGGCATGCTGGATGCGGTTTCCGAGTTGCGACAGGACAATCTGGGGTACGTCGGCGGGATTCTGCGTGATGAAATACACGCCGACCCCCTTGGAGCGGATCAGACGGATGACCTGCTCGACCTTCTCGATGAGATATTTCGGCGCGTCGTTGAAAAGAAGGTGCGCCTCATCGAAAAAGAAGATCATTTTGGGCTTGTCGAGATCGCCGACCTCGGGAAGCACCTCGAAAAGCTCCGATAGGAGCCAGAGTACGAACGTCGAATATAATAGCGGTCGCGAGTACAACTCGACCGCGTGGAGGATGTTGACCATTCCTTTCCCGTTCGCGTCGGTCTTCATCCAGTCGGAAATGTTAAAACTCGGCTCGCCGAAGAAATACCCGGCTCCCTGGTCCTCCAGAAGCGCGATACTGCGCTGGATGGCGCCGACGGTCACCTTGCTGACCGTGCCGTGGGAGAGGATGAACTCGTCGGCATTGTCCCCGACGTACTGAAGCATCAGCCGGAGGTCTTTGAGGTCCAGAAGGAGGAGCCCTTTTTCATCCGCGATGCGGAAGACCATCGAAAGGACGGCGCGTTGAACGTCGGACAGATCGAGCATCCGGCCGAGAAGAAGAGGGCCCATCTCCGAAACCGTAACGCGTAAGGGGTGCCCGTTTTTGCCGAACACGTCGAAAAATTCCGTCGGATACGCTTTGTATGCCCAGTCGGTGATCCCGAATCGCTTAATCCGCTCCTGAAGTTTCTCGTTATCTGCGCCCGGGAGACATAACCCGGACATATCGCCCTTGATGTCCGCCAGAAAAACCGGGACGCCCAAGTCCGAAAACGACTCCGCGATCACCTTGAGCGTCACGGATTTACCGGTGCCGGTAGCGCCTGCGATCAGGCCGTGCCGGTTGGCCATGGTCGGATGCAATAGACAGCGCGTGTCGGTCCCGGCAATCCACAGTTCGTTTTCGATTCTCATCGCAAAGCACCTCCGAAAGAAGCTATGTTGTTATTCTATCGCAAATCGCGCGCGCAATAAAGGAAGAGTTGCTCCGGACGTTTTGAAATGATACCCTTGTGACATGAAAAAATCAAAACGCTTTCGGCTCCTTATGGCGATTACAGCCGCCGCGGTTGCCCTCGGATCTGTATGGGTGATGATTCACTTCGAAAGCGCCCGCCGATGGCCGCTGTTTTCGCCCCGGAATGCAAAATGGGTTTCTGTGGAATACAAGCCGGAGGAGCTGATTTCTTTTTCAATCGAAGACCCGGACCTCGCGGAAAGAGGGATCGTCGTTAACGAGTCGTTGGTCCTGATCAATGACGATTTTCCTGTCCGGGAGGATCAGGAATTTTCGATCGAAAATTATAAGTCGACCGACGTTCCGATGAACCGCGCGATGCACGGGGACTACGCGAGGCTCAGCGCGGCGGTAACCGAAGCGACTGGCGATAAGCTATATGTCATGTCTTCGTATCGTTCTTTTGATGACCAGAGCGTGCTTTTCGAGGAGGATCCCGAGGTCGCGGCGGAACCCGGCATGAGCGAGCATCATTCGGGCCTGGCACTGGATGTGTATGTGTACATGTTTGCCGGCGAGGGCTTTCTCAAGTCGGACGCCGGTAAATATGTGAATGAGCATTGCGATGAGTTCGGCTTCATCATCCGCTATCCGAAGGGTAAGGAGGCTATAACGGGCTTTTCGTATGAACCCTGGCATATCCGGTACGTCGGACTGCCGCACGCCCGGTATATCGCGCGCAACAACCTGACGCTGGAGGAGTACATCGGACTTTTTGATCCCGGCGAATACTTCTCGTACGACGGATATGTCGTCAGCCGGCAGAGCGGCCCGGAGTTGAAGGTTCCCGGCGATGCGACCGGTGTCACCGTTTCGGAAGATAATACCGGATGTTACGTGATTACCTTCACGGATGGATGATATAATGATTTTGCATCCTTAATGACCGGATACGAGAGGAGAAGAGAGATGTTAACATTTACTTTGGCGGTTTCATTGGGCCTGGGCCTGATACTATGCTTTCTGGGATACCGGTTTTTCCGGGTCGCGATGGCGCTCGGCGGATTCGCGATCGGCGCGGCAATCGGGTATTTCATCTATCCGTTCGTAGCCGAGCGTTTGCCCGATGCCGGTAACGGGATCTGGCTTCTGGCCTTTATGGGGCTGGGCGGCATCCTTCTGGCATTTTTGTCCTTTTCAATTTATAAGGTCGCGCTTTTTTATATCTCGGCGTTGTTCACCGCATTTATGATTCTGAAGACCTTTCTGTTGGGATTCGGAGGAATCGGTGTCGGAGCGTTTATCAAGACGATCCTCGGGAAAACAGCGGTCGTCGGGGGAACGGACTTCATTACCGATTACGAAGTCGCGGACAAGGGAACGGTCGGCGAACTGATCGGGAAAGCGCTGGACATGCTTCCCGGAAAAACCGATATGGAAAAATTGGGTGTGGTGCTGATTGCTTCAATGATCGCGGGCATGGTGGTCGGAATCATCGTTTGCGTGCTTCAAAAACCGGCGATTATTGTCATGACCGCGGTAATGGGCGCGTTTTTGGCATCCCAGGGACTTGTTTCGATCCTGGAAAGCTTCGATAACCTGGATCTCAGCGCGGAGACGGTGATCGCCAACTTTACGGTCGGCGGCGAGAGTGTACTGCTGTCTTCTTTGTTGACGGTCGTCCTGATCATCCTCGGGATTGTGGTCCAATTCAAAACAACCAAGAAAATGGATTGATCGCTTATCTGTTGATAATGTCCATAAAAGCCCGGATTATCCGGGCTTTTCTTGTGTTTGAAAACCGTTGACACTGTAAAGAGAAACGCATATATTTCGATTTTGAAAGTATAATTATGCAGTACTGTCGGAAGGGTGCCGAAACCATGCAAAACATTTTTAATCCCAAGATCATCTCGACCATGAGGGGCTATACACGCGAGCAGTTTATCAAAGACGTGGTCGCGGGAGTAATCGTCGCAATCATCGCACTGCCGCTGTCGATCGCTTTGGCGATCGCCTCGGGCGTCTCGCCGGAAAAAGGTATATACACGGCCGTCATCGCGGGATTTCTGACGTCCCTTCTGGGCGGAAGCCGCGTTCAGATCGGCGGACCGACGGCGGCGTTTATGGTGCTTGTGTACGGCATCGTTACCGAGTACGGCGTGGACGGACTGATGCTCGCGACGCTGATGGCGGGGATCATGCTGGTGCTTTTCGGACTGTTCAAACTCGGTTCGGTCATCAAGTTTATTCCTTATCCGATCACTACCGGCTTCACCGGAGGGATCGCGGTCAGCATATTCACATCCCAGATCAAGGATTTCACGGGAATGGATACCGGCGCCCTGCCGCCCGAGTTTTTGGGAAAATGGGAAGCCTATATTCACAACTTCACTTCAATTCGCTGGCCGGTGTTGGGTATCGGCGCACTTGCGCTCCTGATTATGATCGTGTGGCCGAAGATCACCAAAAAAATCCCGGGCGCGTTGATTGCCCTCGTGATCACCTCGACGATCGTCGCGGTTTTCCGTTTGGACGTGCCGACGATCGGGAGCATGTTTACAAATCTGTCCTCGTCGCTGCCGCCGTTCACGCCGCCTTCATTTTCGATCGAAAAAATCTCGGTGCTGATCGGACCGGCTTTTACGATCGCGTTTCTGGGCTCGATCGAGTCACTCCTGAGCGCCGTCGTTTCGGACGGAATGATCGGCAGTAAGCACCGCTCGAATACCGAGCTGATCGCGCAGGGAATCGCGAATATCGGATCCTCTCTTTTCGGGGGAATTCCCGCGACCGGAGCGATTGCCCGGACCGTCGCCAACATCAAAAACGGCGGACGCACCCCTGTCGCCGGCATAGTACATGCCGTTGTACTCCTGCTTGTTCTGCTTTTTCTCATGCCCCTCGCAAAATTGATCCCGCTTACGTCCCTCGCGGCCGTTCTGATCATCGTCGCCTATAACATGAGCGAGTGGAGGTCTTTTGTGGATCTGATGAAGGCGCCCAAAAGTGACATTCTCATTCTTTTAGCGACCTTTTTCATCACGGTACTTTTTGATCTGGTCCTGGCGATCCAGATCGGTATTGTTCTGGCTGCGATCCTTTTCATGAAGCGTATGGCCGACGTGTCCGAAGTGAAAGTCCGGAATATGGACGCCGGGGAAGAGATCCTGAACGATGAAAAAACCGCCGCGGCGGATGAAGAAGGAAGCCTGCCGGAAGGCCGGCAATATCGTCATGTACTGATCTACGAGATTAACGGGCCGTTTTTCTTCGGCGCCGCGGATAAATTTATGGACGCTTCAACCCAGGTCGGAGATAAGACGAAGGTGCTGATCGTCAAGATGAAGCACGTTACGGCGATGGACGCGACCGCGCTCCAGGCCTTTCGCGGATTGGTCAAGCGTTGCGAAAAACAATCGATCGATATCCTTTTGACCGGCGTCACCAACCAGCCGGCGGAGCTTCTCGTCAAATCCGGCCTGATGGACAGGATCGGAAAAGACCGTGTATTTCCCGGCCTTTCTCAAGCGATTAAATACGTGGAGGAGCATTACATCAAATCGGCGTCCTGAAGTTGAGCATCAACACTTTATCGATCCACGCGTCCCAATCCGGATCAAAGGTTTGAAGCTCCGGACGGGCCATCAAAGCGTCCACGGACTGACGGATCCCTTCATCAAACCGGATCGTCGCCGTGAACCCCGGTACGAGCCGTTTGATCTTGGAATTATCGAAAACCACGCTGTGTGCCTTATCGCCGTTAAGAGGTCCGTCCAAAGAGGAATCCAGCCGCACGAGCATATCCGTCGAAATATGAGCGATCTTCGGCTCGACGCCGAGCGCCTTTCCGATATTTGCATAGATTTGATTCCACGTAAGCGACTCATCGGAGGTGATATGCACCGCCTCGCCGATCGAGTGGATGTTTCCCATTAATCCGATAAACCCCTTTGCGAAATCGACGCTGTGCGTCACCGTCCATAACGAGCTTCCGTCCCCGTGAAGGATCACGGGCTTACCGGACCGCATCCGCTCGATCTCTGTCCAGGGACCTTTCGGGCTGTGAAACGACAGAGGGATTGAACCGTCCGCATATGTGTGGCTCGGGCGGACGATCGTAATCGGGAATCCGGACTGCCGGTATTCTCCGACAAGGTACTCCTCGCAGGCGATCTTGGCCTGCGAATATTTCCAGAACGGATTGGCTACGGGTGTGCTCTCGGTGATTGCGTAATGAGAAAGAGGCTTCTGATAGACAGATGCGGAACTGATGAAGATGTACTGCCCGCACCGCCCCGCGAAAAGCCGCACGTCCCGTTGAACTTGCTCGGGAACGAAGGCAATAAAGTCTGCGACTACGTCGAAATTCTCCCCTTCGATCAGAGAGCGCAATTCGTTCTCGTTATTGATGTCACATGTGATCTGACGGATGTTTTCGGGAACATCGTCGACCCGATTCCCCCGGTTGACCAGGGTGAGCGCCCAATTAGTCGCGGCTAAAGCGCGGGTGACGGACATGCTGATCGTTCCTGTGCCGCCGATGAATAAAGCCTTCATAAAAGCACCGCGGGCGATGCTGCGCGCATACCCGATCCTTTCACGACGTAAATTCCCCCACAAGCCGATTATAACATGACAATACGCGCAGAGCACCCCGGAATTTGCCCGTTCCCGATTCGAACGCTTGATTTCTTGCCCGATCGGACTTACAATCTGCGTAGGATGTCTGTCAACCCCCCTTTCGGGACAGGCATTGTACGGGGGTACGCATGATGAAGGCGATGTGTTTTTAATAAATACATCGCCTTCGTTTTTAGTAATTTCAAGGGAACCGTGCAGGCATTACAGCAGAAAACTTAAAAATCCCAAAACACCGTATGTGATCGCGGTCACGACCACGCCCGCGATCAGAACACCGAGGGTAACGGCGAGTATCGCATCCCGGAAACGCATCTCAAAAAGCGCCGCGATCCCGGCGCCCGTCCAGGCTCCGGTGAAAGGAAGCGGGATGGCGACAAAGAGGACCAGGCTCCAGAACGTGACGCCTTTCATTTTCTCAGCCTTCTTAACGAAACGCGCCTCGAAACGCTCGACGAGCTTCCGCGATTTCTCGAATTTACGGAGCCAGTCAAAGATTTTCTTCACAAAAAGAAGAATAAAAGGGATCGGGAGCATATTGCCGGTGACGGCCAGAAGATAATTCTGCCAGAACGGAAGTCCGAGGGGTGCTCCGACGAACGGGATCGCGCCTCTGAGTTCTACGATCGGGATCATGGATACGATAAAAACAGCGATCGGACCGTATGGCTTAAAAAACTCGATAATTGCGTCCTTCATGAATGCCTCCGGGACAAAAACTGCATTTAGGATACCACATTTTCCGGTTTTTCGGAAAGAAAAGCGCGCAGGTTCGATACGGCGGTACGGATCAGTCGCTCGCGCGTTTCTTTCGGCGCCCAGGCAATATGGGGCGTGATGATGCAGTTCGGCGCGTAAAGGAGCGGATTATCGGGTTTAGGAGGCTCGACGGATAAAACGTCGACAGCGACCCCGGCAATTTTTCCGGACCGAAGGGCATCCGCGACGGCATCTTCGTCCAGGAGAGGCCCCCGTGCGGTGTTGATGAGATATGCGCCGTCCTTCATCCGGGAGATGCTCGCGGCGTTGATGAGATGCCGTGTATCTTCGGTGAGCGGGCAGTGAAGCGATATAAAATCCGACCTTTCGAAAAGCTCCGCCCCGGAAACGAGCGCCGGTCCCGCAGGATCCCCTTCGGGAAGGGCGGTTCCCTCGCTTCCGGGTTTTCCGGAGGCGATTACGTTCATGCCGAGCGCCCGGGCGCTCCGCGCGACGCGGCGGGCGATCCGCCCGTAGCCCAAAAGGCCGAGCGTTTTTTCGCTGAGTTCCAGGAGTGCTCCGTCCCAAAAGCAGAAGTGAGGGGTCTTCATCCAAGCCCCTTCATGGACGAGACGGTCATGATGGCCGACCCGGTTTGTCAGTTCCAAAAGCAGAGCGACAGTCGCCTGCGCCGTTGCCATCGTCGCGTACTCGGGGATATTCGTGACGGTAATCCCGAATTCCGCGGCGCTTTTTACATCGATCACATTGTAGCCGGTCGCGAGGACGCCGATATAACGAAGGCCGGGGAATGCGGAAAGCCGCCTTCTGTCGAAGACCACTTTACTGGTCAAAACGATATCCGCGTCGCCGATCCGCGCGTCCGCGAGCTCGTCGGGAGTCTGCTCGTAGACCGTCAGTTCGCCGAACGCCTCAAAGGCCGTCCACGAAAGGTCGCCCGGGTTCATCGTATATCCGTCCAGAATCACAATTTTGCTCATAGGCTTCGGATGTACTCGTCGATCGACTTTGCGGCGGTCTTCCCGGCGCCCATCGCAAGAATGACGGTCGCGGCGCCGGTTGCGGCGTCTCCGCCCGCGAAAACTCCGGGGCGGGAGGTGGCGGTTTTTTCATCGGTGACGATCGTGCCGGATTTGGCGGTTTCCAGGCCCGAGGTGCTCGCCCGGATGAGCGGATTGGGCGAAGTGCCGATGGCGACAATCACGGTATCGACCGGAAGGCGGCTCTCGGAGCCGATTTTAACGATCGGCCGGCGACGTCCGGAAGCGTCCGGCTCGCCGAGTTCCATCTCGACGACCTCCATTTCGCAGACCGCACCGTGCTCGTTTCCGATGATTCGCGTCGGCGCGCAGAGATTCTTGAAAATAATGCCTTCTTCTTTGGCATGATGCGCCTCTTCGGCGCGTGCGGGCATTTCCTTATCCGAGCGCCGGTAGACGATATAGACGGTCTCGGCGCCCAAACGCCGCGCGGTGCGCGCCGCGTCCATCGCGACGTTGCCGCCTCCGATGACCGCGACGGTCCTGCTTCTTGAGATCGGCGTATCGTAGCGGTCGTCATAGGCTTTCATCAAGTTCGCGCGGGTCAGAAATTCGTTCGCCGAATAGACACCGTTCAGCGACTCCCCCTCGATATTCATGAAGGAAGGAAGTCCGGCACCCGAACCGATATAAACAGCCTTGTAGCCCTCCTCGAAAAGCTCGTCGACGGTAAGCGTTTTTCCGATTACCGTGTTGCAGAGGACTTTGACTCCCCGGGCTTTTAAGACCTCGATCTCCTTTTCGACGATCGACTTCGGCAGGCGGAATTCCGGAATGCCGTATACGAGAACGCCGCCGGCCTTGTGAAAGGCCTCAAAGATCGTGACGTCATAGCCGAGCTGTGCCAGGTCCCCGGCGCAAGCAAGTCCGGAAGGGCCGGATCCGATGATGGCGACTTTATGTCCGTTGGACAAAGTCGGGGCGGGGAGGCCCTTTTGGTTCGCGAAGTGGTAATCCGCGACGAAGCGCTCCAGGCGTCCGATCGCGACCGGTTCACCTTTGTTGCCGCGTACGCAGACCGCCTCGCACTGGGTCTCCTGCGGGCAGACTCTGCCGCAGACCGCCGGCAGACAATTATTCGTCAATATGACCTGATACGCTTCTTCAAACTGCCCGGCCGCGACCTTCTGAATAAATTCGGGGATCGGAACGCGGACGGGACAACCGTCGACACAGGGCCTGTTTTTACAGTTCAGACAGCGCATCGCTTCCTCGACGGCCATTTTGGGCGTATATCCCAATGTAACCTCCGAGAAATTCGTGATCCGCTCCAGAGGATCCTGTTCCGGGACCGGCACCTTGACCGGCGACATATTGCGCTTGACCGGTGCGTCCAGCCCGATCCGGCAGGTATGATCGCCGTCGGCCGCTTCCTGATTCCGGTAGACGGACTTTCTGCGGATCAATTCGTCAAAATCGACCTGATGTCCGTCAAAGTCGGGGCCGTCGACGCAGGCGAATTTGACTTCGCCGCCGACCGTGACCCGGCAACCGCCGCACATTCCGGTTCCGTCGATCATGATCGGATCGAGGCTGACGATTGTCTTTATCCCGAATTCACGGGTCAGTTCACAGATTCTTTTCATCATCATCAGGGGGCCGATGGTGACGACCAGATCGTAACCGGCGCCGTTTTCGATCTGCTTTCTGAGGATATCGGTCACGAAGCCTTTCTCGCCGTATGAACCGTCGTCCGTCGTGATGATCAACCGGTCGGATGCTTCTCTCATTTCATCTTCGAGAAAGACATAGTCGCGCGTGCGAAAACCGGCGATCATATCCACGTGCGTTTTCATCCCGTGGAGGGCTTTGGAGGAAGGATATGCGATGGCGCAACCGACGCCGCCGCCGACGACGCAGGCGTTCTTATATCCCTCGAGCTCGGTCGGGCGCCCGAGAGGGCCGACAAAATCGAGGATCGAATCCCCGGCGTCTTTCTCGGCGAGAAGTTTGGTGGAGCGGCCGACCGCCTGAAAAATAATCGTTACGGTGCCGCGCACGGCATCGTAATCGGCGATCGTCAGCGGAATCCGCTCGCCGAACTCGTCGACTCTGAAAATGATGAATTGGCCGGCTTTTGCTTTTCGCGCGACAAGAGGCGCTTCGACCTCCATCATGGTGATCAGCTCGTTAAGGCGTTTTTTGGAAATGATTTTATACATTTTACGATTCCTTTCGGTCCTCGGATGCAGCCCTTATCCGTCGAATCGCAGCCCCGTTGCAACGAGTCGAGACTTCTTTGCTATGGCGTGCATTATATCATTTTTGGAGCCGGCTGAACAACTGAAAGACGAGACCATGGCGTGCTATTCGAGAGGGCGGAAGGCCGTCCCGGAAGGCGGACCCCCGGCGACCGGATCCGGGGCGATGTAAAGCGTTTGAAAACAGACTGTAAAACTTTGATAATCAAAATCTTTATATTTTTGTGGAAATCCGTTCTGTTGTCCGTTATAATCAATTTTGATGAGTTTAAAACATTCGTAACAGCGTCGGGCAACCGTCGCGCCGGGGGGCGTCGTGAGCAGGTTTGACTGTATTCAAAGACAAATCATCCGCACCTTGGCTCTCTTTTCGTTGATTGTTCCGCCGTTTTTTTCAGCAGGCGCTTCCGCAAATCCGGCATCCGGAGAGTCATTGGTGACCGGACTGGACGATTCGGTATTGCACGGTCTGGTTTTTTCGCTCCTTACCATGACGGTAATATCGTGCATTCTGATGATCAAGTTTGTCGGTGAGAATAAACGCCTCAAAAATGCTCAGGACGAATTGCTCCGCAGTAAAGAGGAGCTTTTTGAATCAGCGTATAAGGATACGCTGACGGGGCTTCCGAACCGCTCGCATTTTTATCTTCGACTCGCGGAACTGTCGCGTGACGCAGACCCCGAACCGCCGGTCAAGGGCGCGAAAAACACCGGTTTTTTTCGCGAAGTGGATATCGTATACATCGACGTGGACGATTTCAAACTGATAAACGAGTCCAGAGGCCACCAGGCGGGCGACGCGCTTCTTCGGATGATTGCGGCGGCGTTGAGCAAATTGTCCCGCGATCATTCGGAAGTTTACGTTTCCCGGATCGGCGGAGACGAGTTCGTGGTCATGCTCGAAAACCCGGCAAGCCGGAAGACCACGGAGGAAGTCACCGCAGCCATCCAGGAGATTTTCAACCGGAAATACTGCGTCGGCGAATGTAACATTTATCCGACCGCCTCCATCGGCATCGCCCGCTTCCCTCATGACGCAAAGAATATGTTTGACCTGATGACCAATGCCGATATGGCGCTTTTTGAGGCCAAACGGGACGGAAAAAATCGATTCATTTATTACAATCCTTCCATGAACGAGATGATGAAGCAAATGACGCATATTCAAAATATGGTCCTGGAAGCGCTCGACGAAGATCAGTTGTATCTTCTGTATCAGCCCCAAGTCGACTACGCCCGCCATAAACTCATCGGCTATGAGGCATTGATCCGCTGGATGGATCCGCACGAGGGCATGATCATGCCGGGGCACTTTATTCCGATCATCGAGAAGACCGGCCAGATTCTTTCGATCGGCAAGTGGGTGCTCGAAAAGGCATGCATTTTCGCACGGAAAGTCAACGAAACAAGCGGGAGCGATATCATCGTATCGGTCAACATATCGGCCGTTCAACTCATCCAGAAGGACTTCTTCGACTCGGTCGTGGAGATCGTCGGTAAGACCAACGTCCGTCCGTCACTCATCGGCCTTGAAATCACGGAGACGGCCATGGTCACGTCGCTCAAGCAAAACGCCGACGTCTTATCGCGCCTTCAGCAGATGGGCTTTCATGTGTATTTGGACGATTTCGGGACCGGCTATTCGTCGATCCATTATTTACGGGAACTGCCGATCGAGACCGTGAAAATCGATCAGACATTTGTCAGCGCGGTCGGCGAATCCGAGGATGATGATGATCTGCTTCGCCTGATCATCCGCATCGCGCACCTGATGAAAATCAACGTCATGGCCGAGGGTGTCGAGACCATGGAACAACTCGACTTTTTGGAAGAGAACCATTGTGATGCCTGTCAGGGCTTTCTGTTCAGCATGCCGATCACCGAGGAAGAAGTCCTGAGCGGCAGTGTTGTCCCGGATCTCAAGTACAGAAGATAAAAACGAAAGAGGCTTAATAATGCCCTCTCGAGAGGACGTTTTTTTATGCCCGTCATGCCCCGAACATCGAATGCTTTAGAATTGCCTCGCTTTATTTACACTTGCTTCAGCCTTCGAACGGTATAATTAGATAAATCGTCGAAAGGAAATATTCCGCATGAAAAAAATACTCGGATGTATCCTGGCCCTTCTGATTATCGCATCTTTTATGGGCTCCGTTTCGGCCTGCAACAAGAAAAAGCAGCCGACCGCACCCGGGGGCGGCGCGATCGGGGAAATAACGACACCCTTGGACGCAACGCCGGCGACGGATGCTGAGCCCCCGTATTATACGGCAAAGGAAGTCGAGGTCTTTTCCGCGGAATACGAGGACGACTGGGTCTATCCCTCTGTGATTCCGATGGGAGACCGGATCGGGCTTCTTCTGACCATCGAACGATACGATCCGGAAATATCAGAGCGGACATACACAGATATGCTTTATACATACGATCTTGACGGAAATCAACTTTCAGAAGCAGATCTGTCCGCGTTTTCCGGATATAACGCGACTACCGGATATAATAAGTCTCTTGACGCTTTTCAGTCCGACGGAGAGGGCAACATTCGGGCGATTCTCCGGACGCCGGATGAGAATTATTTAGAGAACTTCAAAACCAGGCTCGAGATGATCACGCTCGATCCTTCCGGAAAGGAAGTGAAGCCGCGCGTCGATCTCAGTACGGGTGAGAGTCCGGTATCCGCCGCTTATATCGACACCCAAGGCAGAATCTACATGCTCGAGGGCATTGTCTCAATGAGCATTCGGATCATTAATGCCGATGGGACTCCTCTTTGCACGCTCCCCGTTGAATTTCAGCAAGGATGGTTTTCGAAAATCGGGGAGACCGTCTATTTCATAACGTTTCAATCGATTCAGGAGGGATCTGACCGGTTCGATAGAGAGGTCTATATCCCGATCGACCCCGAAAACCAAAGACTCGGTGAAGCGGTCGATCCGGTGAGTTTGATGAACTCAGCCCAAATCGGAGGTGAAATTCGCCCCCAGGATGTCTATATGCTTGATCCGGGATCGGAGCAAATGGCGCGTTATCAATCGTGGGAAACGACCTATGATCCTTATATATATTCGGCCAAAACATGGTTTCCGATCTCCGCCGAAAAAGTAATCGGCATCGCCTCGTACAGCGAATCGTACCGGCTATCGAACGGAGTGCCCGATGCCTATTTCATGATCATTTTAACCAAACAGGCGACCAATCCGGAAATCAACAAGAAAGTGCTGGTCTTAGGCGGATTACGGATCGAAAACAATTCGGAATTGAACTCGGCGGTGTTTCGTTTCAATCGGGCGAACGAAAAATACCGGATCGAGGTCCGCGATTATCTGAACGAAATAGATTTTACCGGGATCGAGCCGAGGGACCAAATTGATTACGAAATAAAGATATACGCGGAACTTTTGTCGGCAGACTTCATGAACGGAAAGCAGCCGGATATTCTCGTTATGGATGGAAACGAGTATCTGGCTTCCGAAATCCTCGAGCGACAGGGGCATCTGATCGACCTGTATGCTTTGACCGAAAAAGACCCGTCCTTTCGAAAAGAAGACTATAGGACGAACATCCTATCGCTTTTCGAGCGGGATGGAAGACTCTACCGTTTTCCCCTTAAAATCAGCCTCAGCGGCCTGGTCGGACCGGAGCGCCTTCTCGGAGACCGGAGCGGATGGACGGTCGAAGAGTGTGCCGAGGTATTGAACTCTTTACCGGATGGCACCGTCGCCTTCCCGAATCTCGAACGAAAACATCTCCTGGCCGGATGTCTTGGGGCTTCCCTCTTCTCTTTTGTGGATTACAAAGAGAAAACAGTCGATTTTGACAATGATGAGTTCCGGGCGATTCTTGCCTTTTCCGACCGGTTCGGATCGGACCCTTTGCCGGAAATTGATGATTCGGGGGATATGCTTGATCCGGAAGGATTTGTGGATATCTCCGAGTTGCTCTATCAGGGGAATCTGGCGATCCGGACGAGCTACCTTTGGTGTGCGACCTATGTATCGGATGAACGGTATTATTTCGGGGAAAAACTGTCATTCATCGGCTATCCTTCCCCGGATCGCTCGGGCATGGGGGTGGAGGCGAGCATGAGTCTGGCGATCTGCGAGGGATGTCCGGATCCGTCCGCCGCTTGGGAATTTGTCCGGTTATGCATCAGCGAAGAATTTCAATCCGGGCTTTCAATATATTCGGGAGAACCGATTAATCTGGGCGCGTCGCGAACACAGATCGAAAAGGCTCTTTCGTCTTCTCCGAGTTCTCTTGAATTGATGTACACAGGTGATGCCCTTACAAGGGAGGAAGCGGATCAATACATCCGTCTTCTCGAATCCGCTTCGGTTTTATACGGGCAGGATCAGCCGATTATCGAGATCGTTATGGAGGAGGCCTCGGCCTACTTCGCGGGCGTAAAGACCGCCGAAGAGGTGTCCCGGATCGTTCAGGACCGTGTAACGACATACGTAAACGAGATCAACTGATCTTCGGATCGCGCAGTGGCGCGTGCGCGCAGAATATTTTTGAAAAAACCACAAATTTCCATCGATTTTTGCAACAAAAACAGAGTGTGAATCGTCGTACTGTTGGGAAGGATGTCGGAAAACCCGAGATTGAAAAAAATCAAACTTCGTATAGAATTAACATGTATCGATTGTATCGAGGAAGAGCATCGTGCTCGTTAGAAAAGGGGACTGACTTATGAACAAGAAATCCAGCCGTATTTTTGCTTTATTCATCGCGTTGGCGATGCTTTTGCCGCTTGCGGCGTGTAAACCGAAGGACGGAGGCAAGCAGAAAGCTGCAGTCGTATCCGCAGACGATCCATATTTTTCGGTAAAGGAAGTCGATATTTACACACCCAAGAATGCGTATGACAGCGTGTCTTACTACAGTGTTATGCTCGGCGATAAGGTCGGAATCATTATGGAAATCTACGAGTATGACGATGATATGATGAATGTCATATACGAGGAAAAGATGGGAATCAACGCGGCATCCGAAAACGAGATGGAGCCGGACGATAAAGACACGGGTGTTGATGAAACGACCGAAGAAAGCGCTGAGATCGACGATGAATCGGACGAAGCGACGGATGAACCGGACGAAACGATAAGCCCGGAGGAACTGGATCCCGAATACTACGAGGAAGATCCATATTCCTACCAGCAAAATATTAAGCGGATACTATATATCTATGATCTTGAAGGGAACCGCGTCGGCGAAACGGATCTGTCCTTCCTTTCCGGCGATACCGGTGATGCTTATTTTCAGAGCATTCAGGGCGACGGGCAGGGGAACATCGCGCTTCTGATGCAATCCTATGATCCTGTTACCTATGCTTCCAAAACGGAGTTGATCCTGATCGACACCTCGGGCAAGGAGATCAAGCCGAGAGTGGAGTTCAACGGTGCGGATAATGAATGGGTCTCCTCCATGGCTTTTGACGCGCAAGGAAATATGTATATTTCGAGTTACGGAGAAGTCGGGATGTCGATCAAGATCAAAGATCCGCAAGGCAAGGATCTGGCGGCGATCAGCGATGAGAAGAATTACGGATCATTCCTTACAATGGACGGGAAAGTTTACGTAGAAATTTACGGAGACGAAGGGTATGACTATAAGGCTTACCCGATTGACCCTCAAACGGGAGATTTGGGCGAGCCGATCGATATGGCCGCAATTTCGGGGCAGTTGATCAGCGGGGCTGACGGCATGTACATCACCAAGGCCGGAGGAATCGTTTCTTATGACATGAAAACCAAAGAAGAGGTCGAAGTGTTGTCCTGGAGCGGTACGGACCTGGATATGTCGAAATACTATTACAATTCCTGGCTCCCGATGACAAAGGACAAATTCGTATGTGTCAGCCAAAATTACAACTATAACGACATGGGCGGGGAGGAACAGGTTCCCGAGCCGGTCAAACTTGTGATCCTTACACGCGAAAAGACCAATCCGAACGCAGGAAAAACGATCCTGCTCATGGGTGGATTCGGACTGTCGTATCAGACGGAGCTGCAAGCCCAGATCTATAAATACAACAAGGAAAGTACGAAGTATCGTATCAATACAAAGGATTACTCGGAGCTGATCGATTATTCGGAAATCACTGACGAATATGACTATATGAAGGTTTACGCCAAGGCTGCCGAACAGCTTTACATGGATATGATTAACGGGGACGGCCCGGACATTCTGATGTCGGGCGACGGGATTACCTCTCTGGAGCGGTTTGAAACCAAGGGACTTCTGGCTGATTTGTATAAGTTAGCCGAGAAGGATGAGACGTTCAACAAGGAAGACTACATTCAAAGCGTGATGGCGCTTTTCGAGCGGGACGGAAAACTCTACCAGTTTCCTACGGGCTTCTCCATGCAGGGCCTGGTCGGACCGACCCGTTTTATCGGAGAGCGGACCGGCTGGACGGTAGATGAATTCGGCGAGATGGTCAATAGCCTACCCGAGGGTGTTTACACACTGGTCAACGTTCAGCAAATCGACCTTCTGACGCAAAGTCTGATGCTGTCGATGAGTTCTTTCGTGAACTACAGCAAAAACGAAGTCAACTTTGATACGCCTGATTTCTATAAACTTCTGGAATTTGCCAAGACATACGGATCCGACGTGGAGGAAAACCCCGAGATGATCCGAGTTGACGGCGGCTACATGGAAGATGGGGGCTACATCGACGAATGGGAGCTCATGAGTCAAGGTAAACTCGCGCTGCGCATGGCTTATCTTTACAGCCCGAATGACATTGCATACACGCGGTTCGAGTTCGGAGAGCCGATTACGTATGTCGGATATCCCTCTTCCAGTAAAGCCGGGATGTCCTGCTCTACATCCCAAACGTACGCGATCAGCGCCGAATCTCCGAATCAGGAAGCCGCCTGGGATTTTATCAGTTACTTCATCAGTAAGGACAGCCAGATGGCAAGGGCCGAGTATTCCGACGCCCCTATTCGAAAAGACGCGTTGGATGCTCTGATCGAGAAACTTTTAAAGCCGCGTGATCAGAATCAGGACTATTGGTACGGAGAACAAATGACTCAGGAAGACGCGGATCAGTATCTGGCTATGGTCGATTCGATATCTACGCTTTCCGGCGCTGATGCCGAGATCATGGCGATCGTTCAGGAAGAAACCCCGGCCTATTTCAAAGGAATGAAGAGCGCCGAGGATGTAGCGAAGATCATTCAGGACAGGGTCAGGACCCTTGTCAACGAGAAAGCATAATATTCGATCGGAGGCACCTGAAATATGACGGTTTCCGAAATCGTCGTAAACGAAAAGAAGAACGACGCTCCGAAGAGGAAACGATTCAAAAAAGTTCGCGAAGCACTTGTATTTTCAAAGTATCTGTTGCCGAGCATACTGGGTGTTTCGCTCTTCTTCTTCGGGCCGATGGTTCAGATCGCGATCAACTCATTTCAAAAAAGCCCGACAAACCCGGAGTTTGTCGGGCTCCAAAACTATGAGCGCGTCCTTACCAATCAAGCCTTTCTTCAGGCGGGGGAGAACACGCTCAGGTTCTCGCTGATGGCCGTGCCGTTGGCGGTCGTGATCTCTCTGATCCTGGCTCTTCTCCTGAACGCGAAACTTCCCGGGAGAAGTGTGTTCCGCAGTATGCTCCTGAATCCGATGATGGTTCCCGTCGCCTCGATCGTCCTGATTTGGCAGGTGCTTTTCAGTTTTACCGGTTCGATCAATACCTATCTCGGCTATTTCGGGATCGAGAGGATCGACTGGATGAAGTCGGACTGGAGCCTCGTTGTTATTCTTCTGCTTTTTTTATGGAAGACTCTGGGCTACAATATGGTCCTTTTCCTTGCTGCGTTGAATAACGTTCCGGCCGAACTGATCGATACGTCGAAAATCGACGGAGCCGGAAGTGTGCGGCGCTTTTTCTCGATCAGTCTGGTGTACCTTTATCCGACGGTGTTTTTCGTCGGCATTATGTCGCTGATCAGCTCGTTCAAGATCTTCCGTGAGGTTTATCTGCTGACGGGCGATTACCCGTATTCCTCGCTCTACATGCTTCAGCACTTTATGAATAACGCATTCCGGAATCTTGACTACCAGAAACTTTGTGCAGGGGCGATCATCATGGCTCTGGTCATGATCGCGATCGTCGGCATCCTCTTCCTTGCCGAGTTCAAACTGGGTAAAGAGGTGGAGGAATAGCATGAAGCAAGAGAAGGGGCATGTTCAGGATCTGGACTTTTTTGAAGCGCTGAGCGACACCGGGCACGAGCCTTCTGAGCACGACCAATCAGCTTTGTCCCATCCCGGTAGGGATCAGGATCACCCCGGCGAAAAAACCGAGGGTTCGGAATCTCCGGTTCGTGCGATATCCGATCAGAATGTTTATTTTACGACGGATCCTGCGGAGGAGGAAACTCCGGCTGCTTCCGGGAGCACGGAGCCGACCGCGCCTGTTTTCGAGGAAGAAACTGCCGGCCCGGTTTTCCGGTCCGAAGAGGAAACCGCGGAGCCCTCCGTCTATGAGGAACTCAATATAAGAGCGGAGAACAAGCACCGTCTTCGTCGGATCACTGCTGTCAACCGGCATGTCGTTCTCAACAAAATTGTAATCGGAATATTTTTCGCGATCGTTCTGATCGTGTCGATTCTTGCGATCCTGCCGATCGTCCTTACGATACTCAATTCCTTCATGGACTCCGCCGAGATAAAAAATCATTACGGAGCGATCTATGAGAGCCTTTCCGGGTATTCCGGCGACAAGACGCACTTTGTGGCCAATCCGGAACTTCGCTTTGTGCCGGATATGGTCAGTTTTGATCAGTATGCGACTTTACTATTCAAGACCCCTCAGTATCTTCTTAAGTTCTGGAATTCCGTTCTGCTCGTTGTACCGATCGTCGTCGGACAAATGGCTGTCGGATCGCTGGCGGCGTTCGCCTTTGCCCGCTACCGGAAAAAGTGGTTCGAGGTCATATTTTTTTCGTACATCATTCTCATGCTGATGCCGTTTCAGGTGACACTCGTGCCCAACCTGTTCATCGCGGAGTCCCTGGGAATCATCAAAACCTGGTGGGCGATTATACTGCCCGGTATTTTTTCGACATTCAGTGTCTTTTTGCTCAGCAAATACATGCGTCAGATCCCGACCTCCTATATAGAGGCCGCGAAGCTTGATGGTGCCGGTGAATGGCATATCTTCTGGAGCATATGTCTTCCCATGTGTAAAAGCGCGTTGTATGCTATGAGTATTCTTCTTTTCATCGATTATTGGAACATGGTCGAACAGCCGCTATTGATGCTTGATAATGCCGATCTGTACCCGATGTCGGTATTCCTGTCCCAGATCAATCAGAAGGAACTCGGGGTGGCGTTTGCGGCATCGACAATATTTATGATTCCGCCTCTGTTAATGTTTTTCAACGGTGAGGAATATCTGATCGAGGGTATTTCCCGCTCCGGAATAAAGTAGTTTACGATAGCCTGCGGCATACCGGAACCAGGCGATCGACGGGAGGATAATATGGATAATACGGAAATCATTAAGAAGAACGGAAAACGCAAGTGGGTCATAACGGCCGCAGTTGTTTTTCTGATCATCATTGCGTTATTGACGTTCTTTTCGAATACGATCATGAATTACTCCCTGACGAAGGTTTCGGCGCAGTGGCCTCAATACGGTACGATCTCGGTCAGCAACAGGGCAAGCGGTACGATTGAAGCCGTAAAACCCGTAGATATCAAGGCGTTTGATTCCCGAACAGTCGAACAGGTTTTCGTATACGATTACTACGAAGTCATGGAGGGGGATGTTCTGCTGACCTTACAGCCGATCACTCAATCCGATGAACTGGATGCTTTGAAGGATGAACTGGAGGAAATCGAACTTCAGAGATACTACGATGGCCTGATGCCGGCCCATCCCACGGACTATTCGTCGTACGAAGATGCGATCGACACCGCTCAGACCGCTTTGACCGACGCCAAGACCGCTTTGTCCAACGCGCAGAATAAGAGCACGATTGTTTCGACGGCACAGACAACGGTGAATACGTCAAGTGCACTGATTATTCAGTTGGAAAGCGAAATCGAGGCCTTATCCACCTTGAAAGCGACGCTCGAACAGGAACTGTCCGAGATCCAATTTGAGCAGGAAGAAGCCGTAACGGCACTGGAACTGGAATGGGAGGATGCCGTCACCGCCAAGGAAACGGAGCGCGATGAAGCACTTGAACTACTGCAGGAAGAATTGGTTACGGCACAAGCGGCATTGGACGCTGTCCCCGAAGGCGACGATAATAGTGTCGAACAGGCCGAAGTCGATCGGATCACGCAAGAGATCGCTTCGACCACAACCGACTATCAGGCGGAGATTGACGCGCTCAACGTTCAGTACGGGAGTCTGGTCGATACACTCAACGCTCAGTACCAGACACAGATCGATCAGCATAACACGGACATCACGCGTACGAGCACGCAGTTGAGTTCGAAATCAACGCAACTGGTAAGTGAGCAGACCAAACTCACCGACGCACAGGCCAAACTTGCCGAAGCGGAAACGTATCCGACCGTCACCGACGCCGAGAAGGAAGTCAAACGGGCGGAGAAGAGTCTTGAGCAATCAAAGACCGCTTTATCGGATCAGAAGCAACTCGATTGGATCGAGGCCGATAAGAAAAAGAAACAGAAGGAAGAAGACGATAAGTATTTGCAGGATCTGAAGGATAAAATTGCCGCGATGGAAAAAACCATGAGCATTACGGAAATCCGTGCGCCGATCAGCGGTATGTTATCCGGTTTCTCCGTCAATCCGGGTCAGCAGATCACAAAGGACGAAGTCCTCGGAACGATCACTAACAGCAGCGGAGGCTACAAGGCGGATTTCATCTATTCGACGGAACAAGCCCGAAGAATGTATCTCGGAATGCAATTGAACACAAACGCCTGGACCGGAGTCCGCGTGACGGTGACACGTATTCTGCCGAATCCCAGTGATCCCCGCAATACACGTATCGTATCGACCGCGGTCGAAGGCGAAAACGTATGGGTCGGCGGCACTCTGGACGTTACGTTCGACGACTGGAGCCAGTCGTATGAGTGCATGGTACCGAACAGCGCAATACACGAGGACAGCTCCGGAAAATTTGTTTACACGCTGACGACCAAGAGCGGTCCGTTGGGAGAACGGCATATCGCCTCGAAAATCAGCGTCGAGATCCTGGCGACCGACGGAAGAAATTCGGCGCTGGATCCCGCCGCCATTCAAGGAGCTCAAATCATTACGCGCACCGAGAAACCGATCGAAAACGGCGAACAGGTACGACTCGAGTTTTTTCAGGAAGAGGGTTGACGCGTGACCTATAAGACGTTGGCGGTTCGGATCCGGGAAGCGATAAGGCGAAATATAAAAGGCTTTTTTCAAAAGCTGTTCCGCGGCTTGCCGTTTGTTTTTGCCGCCGTAGCCCTTTGCGCAATCCTCTTTTCCGCGATAAGGATCACGTTACTTAAAACCCCGCAATACGATCAATACGCGGCCGAGCGGTGGACTTCGGATTCCGGAAGATCGTATCGGCAGGTCAGTGTCATCGCGCGCAGTCAGTTGCAGGGATCCGGACTCCCGCCGCTTTTCATCGATCCAGGTGTCAGTCTGAATAAGAACTCGATCACCGAGCTTCGTACCGCCATTGAGACGATCGTAGCCTCATCGGGCGGGAAGGACGATAAAAAGGGCTCCGATTCGAAGAAATCCCCCGGTGCGCGTGAATGGGTCGACGCTTATTATGCCGACGCCCGGGCTTATTTACAGGGAATGATCGACGGGCAGGATACCGGCACCGCATCGGAAGCGGTGGTGACCGGGATATCCGGTAATTATCGCCTCTTCCATCCGAGGCAACTTCTGGCGGGCAGTTTTCTCTCCGAGGAGCCTCTGGAACCTCAAAACATCGTATTGAACGAACCGTTGGCGTGGCTTTTGTTTAAGTCGACGGATGTGGTCGGACAATCGATCCGGATCGGCTCCGAGGAATTTAGCATCATCGGAGTCGTCCGCGAACCAAGCGAAAAGATCGACATTGCGGCCGGCATGGACAAGCCGCGCGCATATATTTATTTTGACCGGCTCGCCGATATCGATCCGAATTCCGACAATGCTCGGGCGATAAATGATTCATCGGAATTCTACCCGGGTGATCCGGCTGCGGAAGGGAGTAACGCCGATAATATCGGCATATTCTGCTATGAAGCGGTCCTTCCGGACCCGATCGACGGGATCGCCCTGAATGATTTGAAAAGCTCTTTGATGACCTACGTCCCGAGCGAAGAGAATTTCTACTTTGTCAACAACACGGACCGGTTCGGATTATTGCGGATCGCGTCCGGAGTTTTCCCCATCGGACAGGATGCTCTTACACGTTCGAAATTCACCTTCCCGGAAAGCGAGATATCCGCGCAGATTACCGAACAGCACCTCACCGTTTGGTGGAGCGTCCTGATTGCCTCCGCGTTCTTCATGGTGATATCGCTTCTGGCTGCTTTTTTAACATTGAAGAAACGCCGCGCCCATCGAAAAGTCGAGCCGGAGGATAAGGACCCCGAAGACGACCGGCCGGTCCGGGACGACAATTTTCGGGCGATCCGCAGAGTTTGATCGCCCTTCCGGAGGATGAATCGTGACGGATCGGACCCGTATCTTTCGCCAAAAAACAAAGCGAGCCGGCGCATGCCTGACTTGCTTCATGTTTTCGTTTTTCTTATCGTCATGTGTGCCAAAGGTCCCCGTCTCCGACAAGAGCGCGAAGGTCGAATTTTTTTCGATGAACACGATCAATACCATCGAGGTTCGCGGACCGGAAGCGGAAGAAGCGGCCAACGCCGGCCGGGATGAGGTGTACCGATTAGAGCGCCTCCTGTCGCGCACCGACCCCGGAAGTGAGATCTTTATGGTCAACGCCGCCGAAGGAGAATGGACGGAGGTTTCGGAAGAAACCTTTAATTTGATCCGAACGGCGATCCGTTATTGCGGGGAGACCGACGGAGCGTTTGACCTCACTGTTGCTCCGGTCATGGATCTGTGGGGTTTTACGGGCGGAGAGCATCGTGTGCCGGATGACGCGGAGATCCTGTCGGTCCTTGATCGGATCGGCTATGAACATGTACTCCTGGATGAAGCGAAAAGCAGTGTAAAGCTCGAAATTCCGGGTATGAGCCTGGACCTTGGAGCTGTCGCCAAGGGATACGCGGGTGACTGCGTAATAAAGATCATACAACAGTTTGATGTAAAATCCGCTCTGATCAATTTGGGCGGCAACGTAACGGTCTTCGGAAGCAAACCGGACGGGAACGGGTTCAGAGTGGCGATCAAGGATCCCGAAGACCCCGAAGTCTATCTGGGCGTCCTCGAATTGAAAGACACGAATATCGTCACCTCGGGCGGATACGAGCGTTTTTTTGAAAGCGACGGAAAGGTGTATATTCATATCATGGATCCGGAGACGGCGCGCCCCGCACAGTCCGATCTCCTGTCGGTCAGCGTCATTGATCCGGACGGCACGCGGTGTGACATCCTCTCGACCGCCTTGTTCGTGATGGGAAAGGAAGAAGCGATCCGGTATTGGGAGGAACATCGCGATCTCGGGTTGGTCATGGCGACAACGGACGGGGAGGTCCTGGTCAGCGAGAACCTGAAGGACAGCTTCGAGGTGACGGGAGGGAAGAGCGTGACATATTTTGGCTAAAAAAGAGCGTCCGAATCTCCGTTTTAATTTCAGAGACCTGATATTGATCATCGCCCTGGCACTGATCGGTCTGATACCGTTTGCGCTGATGTCAAACGCGCAGCGCAACGGAAACGAATCCCGGAAAGTGGCTGTCCTTACCGTTGCGGGCGCGGAAGTCTGGCGCTGCCCGATCGATGTCAGTATGAAGCCGGTCGAATATTCCGCGGAGATAAACGGAGAAATATTTACAGTAATCGCGGACTCCGCGGGTGCTCGTGTCAGCCGTTCGGATTGTCCGGATCAGATATGCGTGGAAACCGGTAATATTTCAAAGGTCGGCCAGACTGTGGTCTGTGTCCCTTATCGCGCGGTGTTGCGCATCGAATACGCCGGCGACGATACGGGGATGAAAGACAATGAGGGCGCGATCGACGCAGTTTCGGGATGAGCGGAGGAAAAATGAAGGATCGGACGGCAAAACTGACCGCCTGGGGCGTGATGACGGCGCTTTCATTGGCACTTACCGTTGCTGAATCAATGATTATTCCGGCCGGCTTGCTTCCGGTCCCCGGATTCCGGCTCGGTTTTGCGAACATCGCTATTTTAATCTCGGTCTATCTTTTCGGAGCGCTGCCGTCCCTAGGCATTGTGCTTTTGCGAACATTGGCCGTGTTCGCTTTCGGCGGAAATCTCAGCGCGTTTCTTTTTTCTCTTTGCGGTGGCCTTCTGGCTCTGCTTGTGATGCTGACTTTGCGAAAAACAGGACTGTTTTCTCTCTTCGGAGTCAGCGCGGGTGGCGCGGCAGCACACTCTGTCGGGCAAATATCGGCTGGTGTATTTCTTACCGGAAGTTTCCGGGTTTTTTACTATCTGCCGCTTTTATTGTGGGCGTCGATCGCGGCAGGGCTTCTGATCGCGCTGATCTCCGCGCCGATCTATCGGTCGGTTGACGCTTTTTTTCGCGCGCCGCGCTCCGAATAATCCTTTTTTCAAAAATCTTTACGATATGCTAAAATAAATAAGAAGTACGGCAGTGTTTTTCGATGATCCTTCGAGGGTGTGGATGAAACAACCGGATAATCCCTTCTGGCCCCAAAAGAGTATCCTGCACCCGGTTCCGCCGCGGGAGCCTTACGTGCCGGTTCGTTGTGTTCGAAGCGCGCTGACGCGCGAGGAGCAACGGGCGATCGATCGTGTAATTGTTAAGAAGTATCAGATCCCCCTCACGGTCCTGATGGAACATGCCGGCTTAGCCGTCGCGGACGTCAGTTCATATGTCGCCGGCGCTACGACTACGCCGGTCCATATATTCGCCGGTCGCGGAAACAACGGCGGCGACGCGTATGTATGCGCCCGATTGATGTATTCCCGGGGCTTTTCCGTTACGGTTTGGGATTGCTTTCCGGGCGTGGAGCACACCGGTGCCGTCGGGATTATGCGCGAAGCGGTCCGTCTTCTCGGGATTCGCATCCTGCCGGCGGAAGAGTTCGATGCCGCGAAATTGAGAAGCGGGGTGTCCCGCATGATCGACGAGAAGGTGTCGGGCATCCCTTGCGTCATCGTGGATGGAATTATCGGGACCGGATATGAATATGCGCGCCCCCTGCCGCCGGCGCTTCAAAGAATCACCGGAAAGATTGAGGAAGCGCATACGCGCGGAGCCCGGGTCGTTTCCGTCGATATTCCCACGGGTGTAGACGCGGACACCGCCGAGGCGGATCCGTTCGCTGTATCCGCCGACTGCACCGTTACCTTTATCCTTCCCAAATCAGGAATCACACGCGGAAAGGGGCGCGCGTTATCCGGACAGATCCGGATATCCCCGCTCGGACTGCCGGTGAATTTTGCGGATATTGCGCTGGGTCCGCCGAGGAAAACAGAATGAAAATTGCCTTATACGACGCCAAACCCTATGACCGCGTCTGGTTTGACCGCTTCTCGCCGGAGTTCGGTTTTTCGATCCGGTATATCGAGGAACGCATTTCGCCCGATAACTGTGTTTTGGCGGACGGTTGCGATGCGGTCTGTGTTTTTGTTAACGATCACGTCGACGCGACCGTGATTCGTAAACTCTATGAAATCGGCATCAGCGCCATTTTACTCCGCTGTACCGGCTACAATAACGTCGAGTTCCGGGAGGCATTCGGGAAGATTCATGTGATGCGCGTCCCGGCATATTCTCCGTATGCCGTCGCGGAGTATTCCTGCGCGCTCCTTCTTTCGGTGAATCGCAAGACGCACCGCGCCTACTCGCGGACCCGCGACTATAACTTTTCGATTAACGGACTCATGGGTACGGATCTTCACGGTAAGACCGCCGGAGTGATCGGGACCGGCAAGATCGGCCGGATTATGGCCGGTATTCTCAAAGGTTTCGGCATGCGTGTCATCGCGTATGATCCCTACCCGCCCAAAGACGCCGATTTCGAGATGGTCCCGCTTGAACAGATATGGAAACAGTCGGATGTAATTTCCCTGCATTGTCCGTTGACGCCCGAAACGACGCATCTGATTAACCGCGACACGCTCCTTCGGATGAAAGACGGCGTCGTCCTCATCAACTCCTCGCGCGGAGGTCTGATTGATACGACCGCGCTGATCGAAGCGGTCAAGGACCGGAAACTCGGCGGCGTCGGGCTGGATGTATACGAAGAGGAAGATGATTACTTTTTTGAGGACCGATCCAATGACATTCCGGAGGACGAGGAACTCGTCCGGTTGATGAGTTTCCCGAATGTCCTTATTACATCTCATCAGGCCTTCTTCACGGCTGAGGCGATGGAGGCGATCGCACGCACCACGCTCGAAAATCTTGATCGCCTTCGCAGAGGCGTCTATCTGGAGAATGAAATCTGTTACCGTTGCGGGAAAGAAGGGGTCTGCGATCGTGAAAACAAGCGTGAAAATTGCTTTTGATCCTGCTTGGAACGTTTACGAACCGGCCTTCTCACTTGCGGGCCATGAATTTGAGGAATAGAATAATTGAAACAGAGTATTGACCGGTTACGGAGGAACAGGATATGAAACTGCCGGGCTTTTTGAAATCACATAAGCACAAGTCCGAAGATGTGTCCGGCTCCGAAGAGGCGTTGGAGTACCCGGGCAACGCTGCGCATGAGTTCATTCGTCCTTCTGAATCTCCCGTTCCGGCGGATTTTGTGCCTCATGCCGGCGATATAACGCCTTCGGAGGCCGGACAGGAATCCGCGTCGATAGAAACCGTGTCGAAAACACCCACCCCGAAAGCACCCGCGCCTCCGGTTTCATCAGAACCGCCGGTTCAGCCTTCTGCGCCGCCGGCTCCCTCCGTTTCGACTCCGTCAGCGGAACCGGACGTAAAAGTGCAAAGAGAACCGGACGATATCGAAAGTGTATGGTTTTCGCTGATCGATAACCCGAATAACGAGAAGAATCTGAAACTGCTGGTACGATATTGTGAAACGCGAAAAGGGCCCGCGGCCGTTGAGGCGGCCTTGAGCGAACTGGCGATGGAGCCCAATGCTTATATACCTCAGCTGATGTTGGCTTCGCGCGCACTCGAGCGCAAAGCTCCTTCGGACGCCATACGTCATTATGAGGAACTCTTGACTAAAGCGGCGCCGAATGACTATAGCCTTTTGCGCATGTCCGCAGAACTTGGGCGGCACGGCTTACCCGGGGAAGTCATCCGATTGGTTTTGCCGAGATATGATGCCGCAAAACACAACGCGTATATCGGCCTCAATATACTTCAGGCGAGTAAAGACAGCGGCAGGCTCGCGGAGGGACAAGCCGTTTGGGCGGAGTTGCAAAAACACGACCGTCCCGGGATCGCCGCCGCACTGGAAAAACTGTCTCCGGTATTCGGAAAGGAAACGCCGAAAGTGAAGATTAATCCTGCGGATCTGGATTCTTCGGCTCCGGGGGATATGCCGGCTCATTCGAATACACCGGATACCGATTCGGAGGACACCGGCGTTCCGGCACGGGACGAAGTTGATCCGGCTCCCGGGGTGGCGGAGTTGTCGGCCGTTTCGATGCCGGTGAGCGTTCATAACGGCGATCGCCCCCGAATAATTGACATTCCCCCCTGGAGGCTGTGGATTCCCGCGCTTCGGGATATTCTCCCGGAGCCGGAAACCAACGTTCGCGTCGGCTTGTATCTCTATTCGGACACGTCTTCAAAACCGACGGTAGAAGCCGTGAACGCAGTGAAGGCGGTCACGATCGGTTTGCCGCTTTTACTCGGGGAGATGCTTTTGTTCTCCGCTCCGGTGGTGCCGGTTGTTCTTTTCCCGCTGAGTTTTTCAAAGGGACCGGATTCCGGCGCCGCAGAACCGGATATTGCGGAACTTTTCGCGCTGTGCGCAAAGGAGTCGCTAAATTTTCTCATTGCCGGAACGTCAGCCGATGAAGGAGATCACCGGACGATCCGTACATGGATCCTCGATCGCGCGAAAAACACCGCCCGGGTGTTGTCATGCACCTGCGCACCGGAAGAATTCGGGGAAGCCGCACTTGCGCATGTCGACGAGATTATCGGGCCGTTCTCGGACAAAAATTATGCGTTTGAGGCCAAACGCCGCGGCTTTACGTACTCGGTTCCGACCGCGCCTCTTTTTGAGCGGCAACTTGACGCGCTCATGCGACTGGGGCTCCGCGCGCTCGTCGACTCCGGATATTGCTCGTCGGATATCCTGTGTTCCCAGCCTGAATTTCTCGAAAAACTCGCGGAATTGTGCCGGATGAAACCGTTCAGTCAGAATTATCTGATGATGCTGCTCGGAGGCATGATCTCGGACCGCGAAAACGGCGGCGAGTCATTTCTGAAGCACCGCGAATTGCTTTTTGATACCGCACATAAGCTTCAGTATACCCCCTGTGTCACAACGGCACGAAAAGCTCTGGACAAAGTGTTGACCCTTTGAAAACAAATCATTCCGGCTTTGCCGGAAGGGCCGAAGGGCAAAAATCCCCGGCTTGGAGGATTAAAAAATGAATATTAAGGCGATTATTCCGGTCGTTATGATTTCAATCCTGCTCGGAGGGTGCCTCGACATTTCAATCCGAAGCCAAGAGGATGACGAGGAAGAAACCTCGTCCGGGGAAAGCACGGAGTTGAGCACAACGGAGGGTTCGGAGGACTCCGCCCCCGCGACGGAAGTCACCGAACCTTCGGAATCGATGACGGAGGTCACCGAACCTTCGGAATCGACGACGGCAGTTTCTACGCAAACCGTCCCCGTACCGACGGTTAACCCGAATGCCGTTGTTTATGACGGAATCACGATCGTTTATGATTTTTTTGAAGACGAATGCAATGATGAGGACGATAACACCATACTGGCTTCAGGCTACCTGCAGAATCTGACCGTCGAAATACCGGCGTATCCGGCCGCGGCGGAATTAATCAATGAGACTCTCGAGGTGATCCGAGCACAGAATATGGAGACCTACGAGGTCACCTGTCTGGATGCGCAGAACATCTACGATGATTACGGCATGGCCGGACTCGTCGGGCCGTATGAGGTCAATGCCGTGGTGGAGCCCGTCTACGTAAGCGACAAGCTGATCAGTTTCTTTGTTTCCGTGTACACATACCTCGGAGGGGCGCACGGAGGCGTTATCGTCGAAGGGTACACGTTTGATGCGCGCACCGGCGATTATTTGACGTTCAGTGATTTATGCGGTGACCCCGCGGCGTTCGAGCATTATGCGCAAACGAATATTATTGCGCAGATTGACACGGTGCCTCCGGAGGACAGAATGGTTTTCGATGATTACGCGACCACGGTTGTTTCGGCTTTTCCCGGAGCCGCCTGGGTTTTTGCGGATCGCGCCGGAGATACACAGTTCTCGATCACCTATCAGGAGTATGATATTGCGCCCTATGCCGCCGGACTGCCCGGCTACGATATCCCGATCACGGATTGCCTATCGTATTTCAACGCATACGGGCAGTCACTGTTTTCCGAATGACCGGGTCCTGAAGCAGAAACCATCCGGACGCGAAGTCCAAACTTTGTGATCAAGGTGGATCCATATCCGGACTTATTGGCTGCGGGACGAAGAACATAAACCCTCGAATCCCGGTGCTTCCGGCCCTTTTTAATTCCGGGTACATGCCGGCCGCCTTACAGATCCGATTCGTTCAAAATTTCAGATCAGCCCGCGAAAAACTGTGTCCAGTAATATACGCCTTCGTACAAATAACAGGAAACCCCGATCATCGTGAAATTAGGGTCCAGTATATTTCTGCGATGCCCTTCGGAAGCCATCCAATCACTCACTACTTCGGACGCGGAAGTTTGACCTTTCGCGATATTTTCTCCGGCGGTCCAATAGGAGAGTCCGGATATAGCTTTAAAACAGTCCTCCCCGTTCGGCCTTGTGTGCGACCAATACACCGCGATTTCCGGAGACCGGATATTCGCGCCGGCGACCAATTGACTGTTGACGATAAGTGCCGATAAGCCTTCCGCGGCGCGTTCTTCATTGACGAGCAGAATGACCTCGTCGGCCATTGACGTCTGATAGGTTCCGGTCGTCGGTACGACAATCGGCGTCGGAGCAGGGGAAACAGTAGGCGTTGCGACAGGCGTAGGGGTTGATGTAGGGGGCGGGGAAACAGTAGGTATTGCGGTAGGCTTGGACAGGGTCGTCGGAACGGGTGTCGCGGTAGCCTTTGGAGTTGCGGTGGGCGTAGGTGTTGATGTAGGGAACGGGGAAGCAGTAGGCTTTGCGGTAGGGTCGGACCGGGTCGTCGGAGTAGTTGTCGCGGTAGCCTTTGGCTCCGCGGTGGGCGTCGGCGTTGCGGCAGGGGTAGGGAGAGTTGCCGGAGCGGTGGTTAATGGCTCCGATGACTGCGTTACGGACGTCAGAGCCTCCGTCGCATACGATGAAGAGGAAGAGGGTTCGCCGGCGAGTGTCGAGGGGTTAGGATTACTCGTTTCCTCCTGCCCGGACCCTGAGGATGCACTCCCGATCGTTTCCGCTTCATTCAAGCGTATCCGGAAATGATCCGTGCCCCAAAACGACTCGCAACCGGAGAAGACGATGGTCAGTAAAAGAAGACAAAGAAGTAAAAGGCAATATCGCGAATGGGGACGGAGTCGATTGTGATTTGTATGACCGGGATTTATGCGAATTCTCATCAAAATCGTCCTCATATTGGAAGTCAGCGTACACTTTCATTATACTATGTGAATCGGTGATTTGTCGCGTCGATCCTTGCCGATCCCCGGCGTTGTGTCGCTCGTGATCCTGATCGGACTTGCGGCCGCAAACGAAATCTCCAAGCAAAAAGGCGAACGTCTGTCGGCGAGGTAGGCAATCTCCAAAGTCTCGTTCCGGCGCACGCGATACAAAAAATGCGGCATGTCGATTCCGCGGTAATGTTTAACGAAATATTCGGTGCAAAACATCCCGAGCCGCTTGGCGACGGCGATCGAAGACCTGTTCGTACAACGGATGATCGCGAAAAGCTCTTCGGCGCCGAGCGTCGAAAACGCGTACTCCTTACACGCCGCCGCGGCTTCCGCCGCATAGCCCCGATGCCAGTACTCTTTGAGAAACAGGTAACCAACCTCCAGAAGATTCTCTCCGAGCGGTGTTTGATAAGTCAACCCGCACTGTCCGATCATCCGGCCGGTTTCCTTGAGAACAACCGCCCAGAGTCCGAAGCCGTATTCGCGGTAACGCGACAACGCGCGATCCAGCCACCCCCGGACTTCTTCTTCCGAAAAAGCGCCGTTATACGCGTACATAACCTCGTCGTCCGTTAAGATCGCGCGAAGCGTCGGAAGATCTTCCGGGGTCATTTCGCGCAAACGGAGGCGATCTGTCTCAAGAATCATTTCCATCACTCCTTATGTTGCCGAAGCCGGCGGCACCGGATGAATCACATAATGCATATATCGGTCGTTCGTCCGGAAACCGCACTTTTGATAAAGCGGAAAACCGTCCTCCGTCGCGTCCAAGTCCACCTTATCGACGCCGTGTTCTTTTGCGTATTCCAAAATGAAATCCATCAGCGCGCGCCCCAGACCCCGCCTGCGATAAGGCTTTCGCGTGTAGAAATTCAGAACATGGCCGATTTTTCGGGGCTTTTCGCAAGCGATCGGCGGATAATCGTAGAAAAGAAGCGCGGCGGTGCAGACGATTTGTCCGTCCGCCTCGCCGAAAAAAGCCGTATACTGACCTTGCGCCGCTTTTTCGCGAAAATACCCGACAGATCCCTGCTCAATGGTATTGAGTCGCTCCGGACCGTATTCCGGACGGAATTCCCGAACGAACTCCATGCGAAGCTTCAGTAACAGTTCGAGTTCGTCTTCTCCGGCAACGCGAAAAACACAATCCATACCGAGTCCCTCCCCGTGCTTTATTGATTCAGTATAAGACTTTTACGGGAAATGTGAATCCGGTTTTGCGGATTGCGCGGGGGACTGTTATACTTCGAATGACGGAGTGATGTATTTTGCGTGATCCGTCGAGTTGACGGAGAGGACATCGGGACGTATGCAGCTGGATGGACGTGTCATTCAAAGATCGGACCTGAACGGAAACCAAATTCATTCCATGTTCTCGCTGATGAACGAATTTTACGACAACGTGAGCATGGATGTTTTTCGAAAAGATCTTGACGATAAGGATTATTGCCTCCTGCTTCATAATGAGGCCGGGGATATCGTCGGGTTTACGACGCAGAAGATCATGTCGTTTGAGCTTCGCGGAGCGCCCGTCCACGGAGTCTTTTCCGGGGATACCATCATTCACCGGGATTACTGGGGAAGTCTTGAAATGTACGTCGTTTTCGCGCGGTTTTTTTTCGCGCTGGCGAAGGAATACCCCTGCTTCTATTGGTTTTTGATTTCCAAGGGCTATAAAACATACCGTATGCTTCCGGTTTTTTTCAAAGAGTTTTATCCTTCGTATAAGCAGGCGGTTCCGCCGCATCTGAAGGCGATCATGGACGCCTACGCCTCGCTTCTTTATCCGGAGGAATACAATCCGAAAACCGGTGTGATCGAGTATTCTTCGGTGAAGGACAAACTTAAGGACGGCGTTGCCGACATCACCGGAAAGGAACTTCGGAACCCCGACATCCGGTTCTTTATCGAAGCGAATCCGGACTATAGAAAGGGTAACGACCTCGTCTGTCTGGCGCGCCTGGACGAGGGCAGTCTCCAGCCCCGGGCCCGCGCGCTCCTTTTCGGGGAGTAGAACATGCCGCTTGGTTGCTATCTGGTAAACAGTTTTCTCTGTGCCCTTTACGGGAAGGATTATCGCAGGATCAAGCGCCTGTCCGATGTCCGAAAAGTGCAGGAAGACAAGCTCTTTTCTATTCTCTTTGATAACCGGGGAACCGGATACGGCCGGAAATACGGCTTTTCCGGAATCAATTCCGTCGAAGAGTTCCGACGTGCCGTGCCGCTCACCGTATATGAAGATTACGAAAAGAGCATCGAAAAGATCAGCGCCGGAGAAAAAAACGTCCTGACCGCGGAAGACGTACGGATGCTCGAACGTACAAGCGGATCGACCTCGGCTTCGAAATTGATTCCATACACACGAGGGCTTCGGGAGGATTTCGGGTACGGTCTGCGCCCGTGGATTTATGATCTGTATACGAGTCAGCCCGGGATAAAAAACGGCAAAAGCTATTGGTCCGTCACCCCGGTTCTCAGCCGGAAACGCTACTCCCCGGGCGGCATCCCGATCGGATTTGACGACGACAGTCAGTATTTCGGTGCGCTTGAGGCGAAGCTGTTCGACCTGATCTTCGCGGTCGGAAAGGATGTCGCCCATTCAAAGGACATGGAGGAATTCTATAAAAGGACCTCTGCCGAGCTTCTTTCGTGCCGGCATTTGAGCCTGATTTCCGTCTGGAACCCGACGTATCTGATCCTGATTCTCGATTACATGAAAGATCACGCGGAGGCGCTTCTTTCTTTGATCCCCGCGCGGCGCAGTAAAAAAATCCGCGAGCGGCTCCTCCAAGGCGATTTTTGCGCCGTATGGCCGCGCCTGCGCTTAATCAGCTGTTGGGCGGATGCCAACGCGAAAAGATACGCGGAGACGCTTCAAGGGCTGTTTCCGGGCGTTTCCGTCCAACCCAAGGGGCTTCTTTCCACCGAAGGATTTATTTCTTTTCCCCTTTCTTCCGCGGAGGGTGCGGTCTTGAGCGTTTATTCGCATTACTTTGAGTTCATATCCCTTGAAGACGACCGGATATACGGTGCCCATGAAATCGAGCAAGGCCGCCGGTATGAGGTGGTGATGACAACCTCCGGAGGCCTCTATCGGTACCGCCTGAGCGATGTCGTTGAGGTGACGGGGTTTTTCGGACAAATTCCCACACTCCGGTTTGTAGGGAAAAGAGATCTTGTATCCGATCTTTTCGGCGAGAAACTCAACGCGGTCTTTGTGCAAAATTCGCTCGATGCCATGAAGACGGAAGCGGAGTTTCTGATGGTCGCGCCGGCGGTCGACCGGTACGTACTTTTCGTAAAGTCGGACCGACCGGTTACGAATCCCGATATGGCGTTTCGGGCAAATTTCCACTATGATTACTGCAGAAAACTCGGACAGCTCAAGGAGATGCGGATCTTTCGGCTGACGGGAGATCCTATTAGAGAATACCTTGACGAATGCGTTAAACGCGGCCAAAAACTCGGCGATATCAAGCCGCCGATCCTATCTTTAACAGACGGCTGGGAAAATATTTTCAAAGGAGACTACGAATGAAGATCGCTTTACTGGCCCCTGCGGGCGCGATGCACCGTTATTCCGGGAGTTTCGGAAGGTCGCTTCATTACGCGCCCCTGACATTGACTACGCTCGCCGCCCTCGTCCCGGAAGAACTCGAGGCGGAGGTGACGATCTATGACGAGACGGCCGGCAAAATTCCTCTCGACCTTCGGGCGGATATCATCGGGATCACCTGTATCACGGGAAGCGCCCCGCGTTGCTACGCGTACGCGGATTATTTTCGAAAAAAAGGGATCACGGTGGTCATGGGCGGGGTTCACCCGAGCATGCTTCCCGATGAAGCGGCACAACACGCGGATTCCGTGATGGTCGGCTTTACGGAGCAGACATTTCCGCAGATGCTCCGGGACTTTCAGAACCGTTGCCTCAAGAGCCGGTATAATCAGAACGTCGATTTTTCGATCGAAAACCGCCCGATTCCGCGGCGCGAACTTCTCGACAAGAAAAAATACGTCATCACCAACACGGTCGAGGCGGTCCGCGGATGCTCTTTACCGTGCACCTTCTGTGCTTTTCCCGCCGCATTCGGCCGGACGGTATATAAACGCCCCGTCCGGGAGGTTGTTTCCGAGATTGAACAGCTTCCCTCAAAAACGGTCCTGTTTCCGGATATCAATCTGATCGCGGACAGAAACTACGCCATCGAACTGTTTACGGCGCTGATCCCGCTTAAGATCATGTGGGTCGGGCTCGCGACATCGTCGGTCGGCATGGATAACGAGTTGATCGAAGTGTTCCGGAGAAGCGGCTGTAAAGGCCTTCTGATCGGCTTCGAGTCGGTTTGCCAGGAGTCTCAGAGCTATGTCCGTAAGGGCGTAAATGCTGTTTCCGGCTACGAGGAACTGATGAAGAAACTCCACGCGAGCGGTATCCTCGTTCAGGGGTGCTTTGCCTTCGGAAGCGACGGGGAGGACACGACTGTGTTCGAACGGACGGTCGAACTCATCCAAAAGATCAAGATCGATCTGCCCCGGTACTCGATCCTGACCCCGTTTCCCAGAACCCAACTTTTCGATCAGCTCGAAAAAGAAGGTCGGATCATCGAACACGATTGGGCGATGTACGACGTCGAGCACTGTGTGTTCACGCCCGCGCTGATGACCCGGGAAGAACTTGAAGAGGGAATTACGTGGGCGTGGAAAGAGACATACAAGATGCTCTCGATCGCGGAGCGACTCGCCCACAGGAAAAACCATCTGTGGCTCTCCTTTCCGACCAATCTCGGGTATCGCGGATATGCCGCCAAATACGCGCGGTTCAGTAGGGAAGTCATGTGCGATAACTCGGATATTCCGGTTCTTTTGTAAAGGAAACTGCGTAGATGAAATTGCTTTTTATCCTTCCGGCGATCGGTAAAAAACCCGGGAAAAAATACATCGGGACCTGGAAGATGGAACCGTATACGATCGCGGTCTTGAAAGCGCTCACACCGGCGGACGTGGAGACCTTTCTTTTTGACGACCGCATCGAATGCATCGACTATGAAATCGACGTCGATCTGGTCGCGATTTCGGTCGAGACGTACACGGCGAAAAGAAGTTACCGGATCGCGGAGGAATTCAGGAAGCGCGGCCGAAAGGTCGTCATGGGCGGCTATCACGTTACGCTTCTTCCGCAGGAAGCCGCGGAATATGCCGACAGCATCGTCACCGGTAACGCCGAAGGCGTGTGGGACCGGGTGATTTCGGATTTTCGGGAAGGCCGGATGAAAGCGCGGTATGACGGCGGCTTCTCGTATACCGGTCGGATTCCCGACAAGAGCATTTTCGAGGGCAAAAAATACCTGCCCGTATCTTTGGTGGAGACCGGGCGCGGGTGTTGTCATACCTGCGAATTCTGCGCGATTTCCAAGTATTACGGAGGGAAATATTACCGGCGGGATCACGAATGTATCCTTGCTGAGGTGGAGAGATCCGAACACAAGATCCACTTTTTGGTCGACGACAATCTTTTCGCCGACAAGAAAAACGCGATGAGCCTTTTTACGGAACTGACCCCGCATAAAATCACGTGGGCCGGACAGGGGACGCTTTCAATGGCGAGGGATCCGGCGCTCCTCAAGGCAATGAAAAAAAGCGGGTGCGAGTTGATCCTGATCGGTTTTGAAAGCCTGAACAGCGATAACCTTTCGCAGATGAATAAGTCCTTCAACGCGGCGGCCGGCGAGCGCGATGAGCTGGTGAAGCGGATCCATGACGCGGGGATCGGAATCTATTCGACGTTTATTTTCGGATACGACCATGATACCGAGCGGACGTTTGACGAAACGGTATCCTTCGCGCTCAAGCACCGTTTCTATACGTCGGCCTTCAATCATCTCCTGCCTTTCCCCGGAACACCTCTCTACGAGCGATTTAAAAGCGAGGGGCGACTCCTTTACGATAAATGGTGGCTCGAGGAAGGATACCGGTACGGCGAATTGGCCTTTCAGCCCAAAAACATGACGCCCGGGAAATTGAGCGAACTGTGCAGACAGGCGAGAAAGGAATTTTCCTCGGCCGGAGCGGTGATGAAAAGGGGCCTGGCGTCCATGCGGCGCTCGAGCCCTTTGATGTGGTCGCTTTTCTGGGCGATGAACCTTCGTCTGGGCGAAGAGATTGACGAGAAAATGAATGTACCGATCGGAGAGAATTTAGATGCTATGCCAAAATAACCGGATTGAACTTCGACTCGCCGTTCCGGAAGACCGGGACGGAGTACGGAAGGTTTTCGAGAGCGGAAAATTCGAAGGGGATTTCAGCATTCAATTCCTGCGCAACCCCGATCCGCTTGTCTCAATGGGGCATGACGGGGACCGCGCGGCCGTTATCGTGATGGAGTATGTTGAAAACCGGGAGATCATCGCCGTCGCGGCTTGCGTCATCCGCAGGGAGTTTGTCGGCTCAAAAGTCACGCGGATCGGTTATCTGACCGGCCTGAAGATTCTCCCGCAATACCAGAAAAAAGTATTCTGTATCACGGACGGCTATCGGTTCATCCGGGAATGTACACCGGACGTCGATATATATTACACGACGATTCTTTCAAGTAACGCCGCCGCCATCAAACTTCTCGAAAAGAAACATAAAAATATGCCGGGCTATCACTATCTCGGCGACTACACCACATATTGCCTGAAGGCCGGCGGCATGAGCAGGGATCGTTTGACCGCACTAAAGCCGGAGGAGCGGGAGAGCCTTTACTCAGAAGAATTGCCCAAGTTTGATTTCACTCCTGCAGAAACCGGTCTGTACGGGCTAAAAGACGAGGACTTTTGTGCTTTGCGCGGAGCGGACGGGCAGATCCTTGCCGCCTGCGCGATCTACGACCAGCAGGCGGATAAGCAGTACGTTATCTCAGCATACGGAGGAAAGTATAAGCTTTTTTCAAAGATACCGACCCGGCTTCTGGGCTATCCGCGCTTTCCGAAGGCGGGAAGCACCTTAAACTACGCATCTGTCACGTTTCTTTTCGTGAAAGACAACGACCCGGAACTCGGGCGCAGGTTTTTGAAGGCGGTCGCGGCCCACGCCGGGCGGTACGATCTGTTACTGCTGGGGCTATTTGAAAACAATCCGAAGCGGGAGATCTTCAAAAAAATGAAGCACGTCCGGTTCGAAAGCCGCCTCTATGAGGTCGCGTGGGACGAGCCGCGCTATGTGCCCGGGAATCCGGTCGGTCTTGAGGTCAGCCTCCTTTAAGGTGGTCGCTCCGTCCGGAAAATATTTCGATTAAGCGCCGAAATGCGTTACAATGATTCTGATTTTGAAATGAAGAGGAAGCAGACCCATGCGGTTCATCCAACGAGTATTCGGAAAAATCATTTACGGAATCGCCGTCGCGAACCGCTTTGTACTGAACGGGCTGGTCTATTTAATCGAGTCCGGAATCCTTCTCGCCAAAAGCTTCATTAAGGGTTGTTTACTGCTTCTGAGTCTGGGCGGCTGCCTGTTCCTTCTGCTTCTGATCCCCCTGGGCGGCTGGCTTCTTGCCAACCCGCTCATTCTGGTCATCTTGATCCTGGTCGTCGCGTTTCCCGTCGTCGGAGCGCTGTGGTTGGGCAAACTGAAGGACTATCAGGAGGTCAGCTCGAGATTTCTTTTCGGGCGGGCTGAATATTATAAGGATCCGACGGGGCGCACGAAGCGTTCCTACGGATATCACAAGCAGGCCTACGAGACCGAGAAGGCGGACCAGGCGCGTCGCGCGTGGGAGAGAAGAGCACAACAACAACGCATGTGGGAAGAACGCTTTCGCCAGTGGCAGAGCGGCTTCGGAGGCGGATACGGCACGGGGTACGGCGGACAGGGCGGCGGTTATTCCTCCGGCCCGGCAGGTAACCCCTATGTCGATTTCAAGACCCAATATGAGAAAAGTTGCGCGACCCTCGGCATTCCGGTCACAACGGACGAGAGCCGCATTAAACTCGCGTATCGAAAAAAGGCCAAACAGTACCATCCGGACGTCAACAGCGCCCCGGACGCGACCTCTAAATTTCAGGAAATCAGCGAGGCGTACGAGTTTTTGAACGAAGACAATATACGTCGCTATAAGGGGATGTCCGGGGCGGCTTCGTAGGATATAGCGAAAGCTAATTCACGGCGTACCGGTACAAATCCTCGATATGCTCATCCATAAACTCGCCGCGAAGCCGGATGCATTCCTTAAGTTGTGCGATGGCCTCATCATAACTTTTCGGATCGCGGCTTTGACCCTGCGCGTCGTTCGAGAGCATTCCCTCATAGAATGTATAGCCCCAGATCCCGAAGTTGCGGTCGACGGCATCTCCCAAAGTGAGGATATATTCGTCGATTTTCCCGAACAGGGCTTCATCGCTCAGGAGCCCGCCGCGGAGCTCCCGATACCGGGCGATGACTTTTTCGGTGAACGCTTTGTCCTGAAAAAGCCGGTCGTACCAGTTGCCTTCGACGACCAGAAATTCATCGATCGGCTTATCGTCCCACATATAGTTGTTAAAAGCATTATTGTAGTCCCACACGGTCATCCGGATCTTGCCGGCGGCGTCCTTGTATATATACGTCGAGAGGTAACTGGCGTCCGAATTCATCGTGAACTCGTTGATGATATAACAGTCAACAAAATTATCGACGTCGATATGCGCCGCGTAGCCGCGCTTCGGATCAGAAAAGTTGTCCGAATAGAGGGCTTCCTCAAACGCGCTGATATCGTTACAAATGTATTGTTGCTGGTCCTTCGTAAGATTTTCGGCTTTGGGGTAGACGATGCTCATTTGATAGGCGGTATACCCGCGCAGTAACCCGTACGTTTGGATCAGGCATTCCTCCGTGTTATCACGGTCACGCTTCACGATATACGCGGTGCATCCGGACAGAAGACCGTAATCGGTCAGATTGAGTCGCGCGGGATCGTTTTTGATCGCTTCGATCAAGACGTAGACGCCCTGATAGTCTCCGTCGACATACACCTCGCACAGACGCGTGTCCGGAGCCCAGTCCAGGATTTGTCTCGAAAAGCCGAAAATCAGGTGATTTCGAAGAAGCGTGCGGTCAAGGAACGGCCCGTTCAGGACCCAGTCGTTCCCTTCCCCCATTCCGAGAAGAGCGAGATTCTTTTTACTGAAATCGCCTTCTTCCGGGTGAAACTCGATATGATATTGTTTCTTATCGAAAATATTGTAGGAAGATGCGCCGCGGTAGTTGATGAGGGCGGCGGAAGATATTTCCGGCTTATCGGACACATAATTTTTGTCGCCCGGATGGTCGACGACCGAGACATTCACCCAGGTGTCGGAATCCTTTTCGACCGGTCGGGAAAAGGTGTCGATCAGAATTAAAGGAAGATCATGTCCGGTCTCGCCGGAAGCGATCCGGGACTCCATCGGCACAGTTTCAGTAACCAACGCGGCAGCCGCGCGACGGTCGGCCGAACGCTTTACGAGCGTTATACCGAAGATCACGGCGAGAAACAGGACCGGTACAAGGATCATCAGCAGTCGATTGCGCATGGAACCTCCGTTTGATCTTTATCGGCTGATGTCGTCGGTCTGTTCAACCTGGTTGACGTTTTGGACGCCCTCGATCTTGATGAGCTTTTCGACGATGTCGACCGAGCGCTTTTCGTTCGCTTTTTTGAGGTTACTGAGGCTGACCTCATAGACCTGTTCGCAACCCTCCCTGTCGGCATTCTTCATCTTCTGACGAACGGCGTGTTCAAAGTGCTGGCGAACGGTCGCGTCGACGTTCCCCTGTGCCGAAAGACTGCTCCGGACGATGATCAATAGTCTTCCGTCCGGGTGCGCCTGTTTCATGACCAAAAGGAAGACGAAGACGACGACCGAGCTGATCGCAACCAGAAGGTACTGGGAGACGCCGCAGCCGATGCCGACCGCGATACTCCAGAAAATATACGTCGCGTCCCGGGAATCCTTCACAGCGGTTCGAAAACGAATGATGGACAAGGCGCCGACCATACCCAGCGACAGGGCGATGTTATTACTGATGACGCTCATGATCAGCGTGGTCAGAAGGGTCAGCATCCCCAGTGTGACGTTGAATTTCTTACTGTACGCGGGACCGCTATAAGTCATCCAATACGTCAGCATGATGAAGAAGGCGACCAGGAGAGCCACGCAGTTGTTGAGCAAAACGGTGCTCAGGCTCAGGTCGGCCAGGTCGGTCAGATTTTCGATGATGAATTCTTTCATTCGTTTGACTTCCTTTCTTTCGGGTCAGAATATGAATCGGGAGAAGACATATTTACTGTTTGCGGAGGACAGCGCGTCGAGCGGGAGGAGTGCTTCCTTGAGTACGCCGACCAGGAAATGATCATATTTAACTTCGAGAACCCCCATGTCCGAATTTGTGATCGGAGAAAGGAGCGGATCCTTGTCGAAAAACGACGCGACGACGGGAGAGGCGCAGATCTTATAGTCAAAGGTGATCCGGGTATTGCTAACGGGGTAAATATACGCGAGACGCTGATATTCTACGACGGATACCGGTCGATAGGAGCCGGTCATGAGTCGCGCGTACAGGCGCAGGGCTAACGGGTCGGAAAGGTCTCTGAGGAAAGCGTAGTCGCCGCGCATCATCTGACGGGTCTGTGCCGGGGTCAGCGGGATTGATCGCTTTACTCCGTCGCTTCCGGACTTGAGTTTGTTTTCGAGAAGAACGACCTGATCGTTCGGCGGATAGAAGCGAAGGCGGATTTTCTGCTTATTTTGAACACCGTCAAGCGTGTCATAAAGATCACAGTCCGAGTCTGAATCAAAATACAACGAGCGAACCTGATAACCGTATTCGGAGCAATGCGGATCCAAAGTGACATACGGGAGGATACGACGGCGGACGGCCTCAAAATCGGCCAGCGACACAGGATATTTAATCTCTTTTCGATAGGTTTCCGTAACGATCATTTTATCCCGGCCATCCTTTTTCGAGAGGGCTTCCGGACGTTCGGACGGCGTTTTCCGCTCTTGTTTTTGAGAAAGGAGATCTCTTTTCTGACGTCGTCTCTGTTTGTAAAATACTGAACAAGAATCCCCAAAACGATGAGTCCGAGGATGATCAACACACGAAAACGGATCAAATCAATTCCGACTGCTTGCGCGCCGTCAGTCCCGAGCGTTATCCCGCCCCAGACCGAAGTGCTTAAAATGATCGATGTAACGGGGAAACGGATCGAAATCACGCCGAAAACAAGCGCCGCGAGAATCTGAACCCAGATCAATTCCGTAAGAAGCGCGGCGAGACCGAATCCGATCGAAGCGCAGAGGATGAAAGCGCCGAACTCGGTCCACTGATAGGCCAGAAAAGCTAGGAGGATACCGAGGACGATAAACGCAGTGACGACAACGGCCCGGTCGCCCGTCGAACCGAGCAGAAGTGAGATGCCGACCGCGGTCAGGAGAAAGGCGACGACCGCGCTGATGAAGCGGAAAAGCTTATACCCGAAAAGAAGACCGAGAGCGGCGACCGCCAGGATCGAACCCGAAAGGATGGTTACGATCCGTGCCAAACTGTCCGACATATCCATTTCACTGAAAAATTTTTGAATCAGGGAATAAAGTGCGTTATACATCGGCATCCTTTCTCATGTTCTCAAAAGTGACCGGCCTCGACGGATCTGATTTGTGACCGGCAGAAGTCTGATTCATGTCGGCGTACTTCCGGTAAAAAGCTGGTGGATTCGCGTGTTTAATATACTATCTCCCAAATTTAGCGCGTTTTCAAGGATCAAAAAGTCCGTGACCGCATGATCCGTAAACATCTGCTTGAATTCCGGGTCGGTTCCCGAAAAATAACGGGGATCGACGAGCACAATCTTCTCGTAACACGGGACCATCCAGGTCGAAAAGGCTTTGGCGTAATCGTCCCCGACGATCATCAGAACTTTTCCGTTTCGGGCATCACCCTCTATGATGGTATGCGAGAAATAACCGCCGACAAATATGTCGCCTCCCATTCTCGCCTGGGAGACCGTCGGGGAACTGTAAGTGACGAATTCATCGGAGGAGATCCGCGCGGTGATTGTTTGTTTGTTTATCTTTTCATCGGACAGATAATACGCGACGTAATCCGGGACATCGACAAAGGATCCGGACGGACTGAATTTTTGAAGGGCTCCGACGTAGTCGGTGAAACGGGACTCGCGGTACACCGATAAGCCCGGGGGCGGGATTCCGGCCGCCTCACAGAAAGCCGTGGCTGCGTAATAAGCGGCGATTGAGGTCCAGTTCGGATCGGTCCGGAAATAGAGATACTCATCGGTGTGCGCGGAAAGGACCGGGAAGATATCGACCGTTTTCACATCGGACGGCACGGAGGAATAACTGTCGCGGATCGCCGCGAGTTCATCTCCGGAGTATATCCGGGACGATTCTCCCTCAAAGGTGATCCTCGTCGGAGCGATGATCAGATATTTATCGACCCCGGCCGGAACGTTTTGCATGGCCTCGCCGATTTTTGAATTGCCGGAAGAAAGGCTTTCCGGAGCCGCGGTAAAAAGAGGAACGACCCGGTCCGAAAACACGATATACTCCGCGGTGACTTCCGAAGGCTCGACATCCAAAGTTTGACCGGCGGGAAGCCCGTCTTTTCCGAAAACCTCTTCGGTCGGCATCGTTATATATTCGGCCGTAGGCCGGGCAAACGCCCCGCTTTTGTGAAGAAACGACGAAAAAATTCCTGCCGCAAGTAAAGCGGTGATCATCAGCGCGCATACGAGAAAAAACCTGAGATTCTTCATCCGTCCGCCCCGTCCTGCGACTGCTCGCCGGAATGAAGCGGCGGGGCTTGAATTTGAACACCCGGACGGACGGGGACGATATCGACTTTCCCGGGGTAGCCCTCGAAAGCCTTGATGTCGGATTCGAGCCGACGCGAGGGGATGAGCAGTTCTTTGAGAGATGAGCAGCCGCAAAATGCGTAGCCGTCGATTTTTTCGACCGATTCGGGAACGGACAGAGCCATAAGTGACGTACATCCGTAAAATGCGCTGATCCCGATCGACTTTACGGAAGAAGGAATCGCGATTCGCTTGAGCGCGGTACAGTCCTTGAAAACATGGTCGGACAGCGCGGTGAGCGAGCAAGGCGACTCAAATTGAATATCCTCGATACCGCTTCCCGAAAAAGCCGCTCCGCCGATTGTGTCACATGACTTGGGGATGAACACCGCGCACAGGGAAACACATCCGGTAAAAGCCGATTTGCCGATTTTTTGAAGAGACGGACAGTTCCCGAGCGATATTTCGGACAAAGAGGAGCAACCGAAGAAGGCGAAGTCTCCGATCTCCAGAAGGGTAGACGGAAGGACGACCTTTTTTAAATTCTCGCAGGAGAAAAAGAAGCTCGGATGGATCATACGGACGCCTTCCGGGACGACGACTTCTTCGATGAGTTCGCTCTTTCGGAACCCGAACGGGACCAGCGGTTGAGGCGTATTCGGATCAGGAAACACGACGTCGGCGTCGCCCGCGACCGTATAGGCTTTTCGGATTTCCTCGAGTGTCTTTCTGTCTTCGTGGCGAAGGTGGTCTTCGTCGAAGATGTCGGTCATTTTTTTTGATTCGTCCGGGACGGAAATGCCGTAGGCTTCCGTGCTGACGTATCCGAAAACGCAGCAATCCTTTTCGAAAACGATCTCTTTTCTGGCGATGACCGATTTATTGACTCCGTGCTGGCCGATGACCGAGCCCGCTTCAACATGAATGTTTTCCTGGGAGAAAACCGAGCCGAAAACGCGAACGTTTCTACCGATATAAATCTCGCCTTCGGCGAAGACATTTCCGAAAACGGTCGAGTCGTCGCCGAGACGGATGCTTTTGTGCGAACGGATATGACCCTTGACGGAAAGCCCGTTCAGGACCGTGACCGCGTATTTCGTGATGACGGAGGCGTCCAGAACGCCATTGTCGTCCGTGATTTGATCGTCTATGTACTTAATGTTACGCACTACCTTGTTCGCGGCGGTAATCACGTTGACCACCCTCCAAAGGTTACTGGTTTCGACCGGCTCGCCGATCTCCTCCCCGAAAAAAATCACCGGGGCGAAAAGCCGCGTGAACCGGCAGTTGGTCCCGACGACCAGCTTTGTAAGACTGCTTGCGCTAACACCGAGTTCGCAGTCGTCGCCTGCGGCGAGAAGCCCCTCGGCATCGACCCAACGTTCGACAACGGTTTTTTTACCGAGAAAAAGGTCGCCCTTACAGGCGATGGCACGGACCGACTCGACGCCTGAAAGAAAGACGTTCTTAAAAGCGTAGATCTCCTTGTTGAACAGAAGCCCCGCCGGCGGTGAAAAATCATCGTTGCGGATCAATATAATGTTGTCGCATTCCTTATCAAAGGCGGTCGACTCGTCCGCTTCCACGATGTTTTCTTCTCTGGAAAGAAGGATCTTTCCGGACCCGTCGTATTTTTTAAGTTCCGAATCGATTTTCCCCGTGAAAGACTTCACAAAAAAACGGGGATCCTTGACCATCGAATGTTTAATCGGCAGAGCAGAACCTTTGGTATTAAACATCGCCCAGGTGCTGTATCCGATCGGGAGCACTAAAAGGATGACAAATACGACGATCGATATGATAAGCGGCGTCATAGTTTTTTCTCCTCGCCGCCGTGGGCCTTCCGGAAGCGTTTCGTCTTATTCCATTGAACGTTTCTGCCGGACACGGCGTCAGCCAGAGCGTCGATGAATCCGAGCGAAATATTCCACAGGTAGAAGTAGAAGTTAAACGTAATAAGCGGCATCAGGAGAGCATCCTTGCGAACGCCGTCGATCAGAAGCGCAGTCGATATCTCGTAGAAGGGCGCGAAATTCCCGTAACTGTTGTATGCGCCCAGGAAAATGACCGCCCAGAGCCCGATGAACACGTTCATTTCTCCGAGAAGGAAAAGAACCACGGAATCCATAAGAGCGAGGGAGAAAAGGACGGGAACAAAATAGACCATCAAAAGAAGCATGCCGTCGAGCCGCTCCCTGCGTGAGATATTCTTCGAAAAAAGGAACTTGAAGAAGTACCGGAACATGACACTGTTGTGCCCGCGGGACCAGCGGCGGACCTGACCGGCGCGCACCGACCAGGTCTCGGGGACCTCCTCGTAGCACTCCGCCGAATTGGCGTAAATCACTTTCCAGCCTTTCAGATAGAGCCGGTAGGTCAACTCGGTATCCTCGGCGAGCACCCTCGGGTCGAATCCCCCGGTCTCGGTCATGATACTCTTACGGAAACCGCCGACCGTTCCGCCGTACTGCGGGAGTGTCCGAAGGTTGTATCGCGCCTGCTGATCCGACTGATATCCGCCGGAACGTTCGAGATTCAGAAGGCGGGTCAGGCCGTTCTTGGATGTGTTATAGGGAATGACCCGTCCCATCACGGCACCGACCTCGGGATCCTGAAACGCGAGGGCGAGCTGACGGATCATATCCTTGCCCGGGCGGTAATCCGCGTCGAAAACGATGATGATCTCACCTTCGGCGATACCCATCGCGTCGTTCAAAGCCACGGGCTTACCGCGATCCCCGGATTTCCGGTGTAACGGTCGGATACACGGGTATCTGCTGTGATACTCGTCCAGCATTTCCTCGGTCCGGTCGGAAGAGTGATCGTTGATCGGAATGATCTCCAGTAAATCGCGATCGTAGTTACAGTCAAGAAGAGAATCGAGAACGCCCGTCAGGACCTGCTCCTCATTGTGCATCGGGATAAGAACGCTGACCTTGGGCATTTTGCTGTCGACAATGTCGTTCAGGTACATTCTCTGGCGGTCGAATATTCGGTTATACGCGAAAATAGCGTGACGGACAGCATAAACCACCATCACGATGACGACGAAAACAAAATACAGTTTCAGAAAGAAGATCACATCCACTGCCAGTCCGCTAATCCTTCCCCGTGATTGAAGTGCTCGATCCTTGTATTGATGAAGATCGAATAGATGAATACAAAGTAGATAAAGTCAAACATCGGCCCCAGGGAGAAAAACAGGGAGGTCATGTAGAGCGTTGAGGCCTTCGCAAGTATAAAGAGGAAAACCAGATAACGAACACAGCCGAAAACGAACGAGTAGGCGATGATTCCGAAGAATAACAACATTCTGCCGCCGATTTTGCCGTAGCCGAAAATACCCGAAATGATCCCGGAAAGAACGATGAAAGCGAGCCATAGTCCGACCTGCTGAAGCATATAGAGCTCCGAATACTCGGAAACGGTATAGGGAAAGTAATCCTTTGCGAAAAGGAAAAAAATGCATGAAACCAGATGAAGAAGAAGAACGATGACGGCATAGATCGATACCGGAGTTCCGCCCTTCTTGTGACGAAAAGACAAAAGAAGCAGAAAAATGGAGGCCAGAGTGACAACAAGGTTGATTGCGGTTGCTTCTCCGCTCGGGAGTAAATTCGGAAGACGGACGAAGTAGACCCCGCCGAAAATCGGCAGGAACGGACGATACGCGATATTGATCGAATCAGCCGGAAAAAACTCGGTTAGGGCATCCCGGACCCAATCGGAAAGCGCGGAGGTCAGTTCGGTAAAAAAGAACAGGAACAAAAAAACGCACGGTAAAACCACAGCGAGCAAAAACACCCATTGTTTCTTGCTTTCCGGCGCGAAATGACGATAGGTACGGGAGTAGAAAATGCGTTTTTTTCTGCGTTTGCGGAGAACATCCATGATTTGCCCGCCCCCCCTAGGCAAAACAGAATAGAATGATGAATAATCGGTAATCAGAGGGAAAATCCACGATCTAATCCGGAAGAACCAATTCGAAATGATATCACATTTTTTCAATACTGTACAGATACCATGTAAATTGAAGCAATATATCTGAAAATGCTGCGCAAAAGGAATCCGTCGTAACCGTATATTCGATCGCCCTTTCGTGCCCGGAAAAACAGAAAAGTCCCCTTCCTCGACTGAGCACCACAGAATCGCGGAGCGATCCGGACCTGCTTGAAGTCGGGAAAGGGGCTATCTCTTTCTTAGTTTGGTGGAGAATATGGGGCTCGAACCCACGACCTTTGCACTGCCAGTGCAACGCTCTCCCAGCTGAGCTAATCCCCCGAATAACAGACGCATTGTATTATAGGGGCCGTTGTTTGTCAATGTTTGCGAGCCCCGCGTTTTACCGGGCATAGACCTGTTGAGCGATTTGTGCTATATGTTGTAAAGACTCATCATGTCAGTAAGAATGTGAACGTACTCCGGAGGTTTGTGCAAGCGGTTCCGGGCACGGGGAGAGGCGATGAACAGTTTCCCGGAAAAAAGGACGGGTTCCGCTCAGAAAATCGGTTTGAAGCGCCCGGATCAGAAGGAACTTTTTTTCGTTTTTCTTTTGTTTTTGGCGATGTCGCTGGCGGCACTGTTTTTCTGTAGTGTCCATTCTCCGTTTTATCGATATTCGGTCAATCCGGATGCCAATGCGTATATGTGCGTGGCGCGCGCAATGCGTCACGGGTTATTGCCGTACCGCGATGTGTTTGATCATAAGGGGCTTCTACTGTATTTGATCAATTTTTTGGCAACCCTGCTCTCGCCGAAGAGTATGACCGGACTCTATTTGATCCTGGGTTTTTCGCTTTCTGTCTTTCTCTGGTACGGATATCGTATCGCGCGGATGTTGCTTACGGTATGGCCGGCATTGGTTGCAACTTTCCCTTTGCTTTTCTTCTCGGTCGGCAATCGCGATTTCTACCACGGCGGCGGTTCGACCGAGGAATACCTTATGCCCTGCCTGATGGCTTGCATTTTTTATTTGATCCGATCCTTCCGATATATCGAAAAACAAGAGGAATTCATGTTGCGCCGCTTCTTCCTCGATTCGGTCGCTACAGGTTTTTTCTGCGGCATTATGCTCTGGATCAAATACACAACGATCCCTGCGGTTGGTATGGCCTTTTTGTTTCTCTATTTTTATCTTTTCTTCGCGAAAAAGGGTGCGACAGCACTCAAATCTTTTATCGGCGTCATTTGCGGAGCTGTTATCAGCTCATTGCCGTGTTTACTTTTCCTCTGGAAGAACAACTTGTTCAAGGATATGTGGTCGGTATATATCCAATTCAATTGCTCCTACACCAGCGGTGATGTTGCGAATCGACATACGGCAGCAAACCTCTATATTCTCCATTCAGCGATTCCGATTATCATTGTTTCAATCGCGGGGCTTTTTTTCTTCTATTTCCAACAGAAGCAGAAGATGATCTCGAAGACCGGGTTTGCCAGCCTTGTGATATATTCTTTCACATCCATCTTTTTTGTTGTCGCATTCGGAAGGTATTACCCGTATTACTTCCTTTCGGTCATTCCGCCTTTGATATTCACGACAATTGCCGTGATCCGGTTTTTCCTGACGCGGCGCCTCTCGCAGAAACTATCCCAAGTTTCGATCGTCGTGAAAATCATCGTTACCGGAGCATTGGCCTTATGTTTCCTCTGCCTGACCATCTTTTCCGCGGCGCCTTACTGGAACAAATGGTCTTATCGAGCGCCTAAAACGAACATGGAATACTATGCCGACGTCATTAATGAGCACTGGGCAAAAACCGGCGACGGCAGTGTCCCCGCAATCATTTGCTTTTTGAGTATGGACAGAGGCCTCCTTCAACTTTGTGACACTTATCCTCAAAACCGGTTCTATTACGCACCGAACGGCGGAGGGGACAGCGAGATTTATGTCGCTCAGGAACAAATGAAGTATATTAAGGAAGGAACGGTTGATTATATATATGTTGATGCGGGCGATATGTTTACCGATCTCATAATGCGGGTCAATCCGTCATATCAACCGATCAATATTCCCGGCGATTTTCCCGGAGAAAAAGATAATGACTGTGTCATCTACGCCAAGACGGAAAGCGGGGCTGTTTCATAAAGCGTTAAAAACGTGGCTTCTTCTTGGATGAACGACGTATTTGACGATGTTGGGCCGTCTGATATCCTCATCACAGGGGAAAGCTTGTTTAATGCCGGCATGTTTTCCTCGTTTTTGCTGAAAATAGTACTGTTGATTGATTTGTGCTTGATGTGGTAGAGTCTCATTGTATTACTATGAGTGTGTGCCGGAGACATTCGCAGACGGTTCCGGGCACGGGGAGAGGCTATGAACAGCTTGCCGGACAAATTGACGCGCCCCACCCGAGAAATCCGTGTGAATGATCCGGGCACAAAGGAGCTTCTTTTTGTTTTTCTTTTGTTTTTGGCGGTATCGCTCTCGGCGCTCTTTTTCATTAATTTCCATTCTCCGTTTTATCGATATTCGGTCAATCCGGACTCCAATACCTATATAGACTTGGCGCGCGCAATGAGACACGGACTACTGCCGTATCGCGATGTGTTTGACCATAAAGGCCCTCTTTTGTATTTGATTAATTTTTTAGCAACGGTACTCTCCCCGAAAAGCCTGACGGGACTTTATTGGATCCTCGGTTTTTCGCTTGCGGTCTTTCTCTGGTACGGATACAGGATCGCCCGGATGTTTCTTTCGATATTGCCGGCACTGACGGCAACTTTTCCTTTGCTTTTCTTCTCGGTCGGCAATCGCATTCTTTACAGCGGCGGAGGTTCGACCGAGGAGTACCTTATGCCTTGCATGATGGCTTGCATTTTCTATTTGATCCGATTCACCGGATGTATTGATAAACAGGATGGCCTATCGTTACATCGCTTTTTCCTCGATTCGGTCGCTACAGGTTTTTTCTGCGGCATTATGCTTTGGATCAAATACACGACGATTCCCACGGTCGGCCTGGCCTTTTTGTTTCTCTATGTTTGTCTTTTCGTCGCGAAAAAGAGCGCAACAGCACTCCGGTCTTTTCTGGGAATTGTGTGCGGGGCTATCATCAGTTCCTTGCCGTGTTTGCTCTTCCTCTGGAAAAACGACCTGTTCAAAGATATGTGGTCTGCATATATCCGATTCAATTACTCTTATAACAACAGTGATCTTGCGAAAAACCATACAGAAATAAATCTATATGTTCTCCGGTCAGCGATCCCGATCATGATTGCTTCGATATTGGGCCTTATTCTTTTCTACGCTCATCAAAAACAGAAGATAATCTCAAAGATCGGGTTCGCGGGCCTTATGATATTTATTTTCTCATCCATCTTTTTTATTGTCGCATTCGGAAGGTATTACCCGTATTACTTTCTTACGATCATCCCGCCATTGATCTTCGCGACAATTGCCGTGATCCGGTTTTTCCTGACGAGGCGCTTCTCGCAGAGACTATTCGAAGGTTCGATAGTCCCGAAAATCATCGTTACCGGAGCATTGGCCTTATGTTTTCTTTGCCTGACCATCTTTTCCGCGGCGCCTTTCTGGGGCAGGATATCTTTTCGAGCCCCCAAAACGAACACGGAGTATCATGCCGACGCTATTAACAACTATTGGGCACAAAACGGCGACGGCAGTGAACCCGCAATCCTTTTCTTTTTAGGTATGGACAGAGGAATCCTGCAACTTTGTGATACCTATCCTCAAAACCGTTTCTTTTACGCACCGATTGTCGGAGATGACCAAGTGCTGTATATAGCTAAAGAACAACTGAAATATATCGAAGAAGGCACTGTCGATTTTATCTATGTCGATAAGGGCGATATGTATGCCGATTTCTTCATGCGGGCCAATCCGTCATATCAACCGATCAGTATTCCGGGCGATTATCCCGGGAAGGAAAATGATAATGCTGTCATCTACGCCAAGACGGAAACCAGGGCCGATTCATGAGTCATAACCTCTTTGGGGTTCTCATCGTCGAATAATAGTCGAGTTATATAAACGGGAGGTCTCCATGGATAAATCGCAAACCGGAATGAAGGCAGAAGCGAAGAATATGCGGACGGAGCCGCCGAATTCCCGGGAACTGGTGCTCGTTTCTCTGCTTTTTGCTTCCGTTGCTCTGGTCTGCCTCTTTTTTTGCAGTGTCCATTCTCCCTTTTATCGTTACTCGGCTTTCCCGGACGCGAACACATACATGGGCGTCGCTCAGGCTATGCGACACGGTCTGATGCCTTACCGCGATGTTTTCGATCATAAGGGTCCGCTGTTATATCTGATCAACTACCTGGCGGCTGTTATGTTCTCTCAGGGAAAGACAGGCATATACTTTTTATCGAGTGTCTCGCTGACGGTCTTCCTTGTGTATGGATATCGCATCGCGCGTTTGATTCTTCCCCAAGTGCCATCCTTGATCGCGACCTTCCCGCTCATCCTTCTTTCAGTGGGGAATCATGTGTTTTATCACGGCGGCGGTTCGACCGAGGAGTTTCTGATGCCCGGTTTGATGGCCTGTCTTTATTACTTGATCCGTCTTTGTCTGCATGCGGATAAGAACGACTACATGACAAAACAGAGCTCCTTTCTTGAATCCTTCGCCACGGGCATTTTCTGCGGCATGATGCTTTGGATCAAATACACGACGCTTCCGGCAATCGCCGCATCGTTTCTGATCGTGTACATTTTTCTTTTTGTGAAAAAAAGGGGAGCGGACGCCGCTTTTTCTGTACTCGGCGTTTTTTCCGGAGCGTTGATCGTTTCCTTGCCGTGCTTGTTTTTCTTATGGAAAACCGGTCTTTTTAAGGACATGTGGTCTGCCTATGTCCTTTTTAACTATTCTTATACGGGAGATGTCACAGCGGCGCAACACGCATCGCTCAATGCCGAGCACCTGTATACAGCGATTCCCTACTTGATCGCTTCGGTCTTCGGGCTGATCTACCTTTACGTTAAAACTGCGATCGTGCGAAAGATCGGAGCCCCGGCTGTTTTCGTTTATACGGGCGTTTGTGCGCTCTTTGTGTTTGCTTTCGGAAGATACTACAACTATTATTTTCTGGCGCTGACGCCGTTTTTGATTTTTACGACGATCGCGGTGACTCACTTTGTGACAACACACCGGAAGGGACAAGCATTTCATGCGTTTTCGAAAAGCATAAAAATCGTCATCAGTGCATTTATCCCGGTGCTGATCGTCTGCCTGACCATCGGCTTATCGATCCCCGTATGGAAGGAGGGCGCCGTTGTATCGCCCGAAACCGATGAGGAAAGATGCGCGGATGCGATCCGGGCACGCTTCGATGACGATCATCCGCCGAGCATCCTATGCTTTGTAACCATGGATACCGGAATCATTCAACTTTGCGAAACCTACCCGCAGGTGCGCTACTTCTATGTGCCCAATGTGGCCGGAGATCAAGGAGATCAGATTTTTCGAGAGCAGGTGCGTTATATCGAAGAGGGACGGGTCGACGTCGTGTATATATACAGCAGTTATGATCTTTCATACTTTTTAGAAAGAAATCCCTCGTTTCAACTTATATACAAGACTCCCGACTCGGAATATCCCGGAGATTTTCACAGCGTTTATGCACAAGATGAACGGGAAGGCGTCGAAAGCGTGATAAATTGAACCTTGCAGGTGATTGCTCCGCCAATCGTTACGGTTCGTACAAGAATTGTTTTGCCCGAATCGAACGAAACGTTTCATATTTTCGTAAATTTGTAGTATCATAAGTTTAATTCATACCCATACGGAGGATATATTATGAAATTCGGCTATTTTGACGACCAGAACCGCGAATATGTCATCCAAACTCCTCAAACCCCCTTCCCATGGATCAATTATCTGGGTAACAGAGACTTTTTCGGGCTGATATCGAATACGGCCGGAGGGTATAATTTTTATAAAGACGCCCGCCTGCGCAGGATCACGCGCTTTCGCTACAACAACATCCCGGTGGACAACGGCGGACGCTACTATTACGTCAAAGACGGTGACACCGTCTGGAATCCCGGTTTCAAGCCCTGTAAGACAGGACCCGACGACTATGAGTGCCGCCACGGCTTGGGGTATACGCGGATCACGTCCGCGAAGAACGGCGTCTCGGCGTCGCTTCTGGCATTTGTTCCGCTTGATTATAACGGCGAGGTCAACCAACTGACTCTGAAGAACAACACCGCGGAAACCAAGCAAATCCAACTGTTTTCACTGCGGGAATGGTGTCTGTGGGATGCGTCGGACGATATGCTCAACTTCCAGCGCAATTTCTCGACGGGACAGGTCGAGGTCAAGGACAGCGTTATTTACCATAAGACCGAATACCGCGAGCGAAGAAATCACTACGCTTTTTTCTCCGTGAATGCAAAGATCGACGGGTTCGATTCTCAGCTTCAGGATTTTCTGGGCATGTACAACGGCTTTGACGCGCCGCAGGCTGTTCTTTCGGGCTCCGCAACCGGATCTGTCGGAGACGGATGGCAGCCGTGCGCCAGCCATCAGATCAACGTAACGCTCCTGCCGGACGAGGAAAAATCATTTATCTTCATTCTCGGTTATGTCGAAGTTCCGGAAGCAGACAAGTGGGAATCCCCGCACGTAATCAACAAAAAGCCCGCGCTCCAAATGATCGATCAGTTCTCAACCGACGGTCAGGTCGAGCGTGCCATGGCTTCGCTGGCGTCTTACTGGGAGCGCCTGTTGCGCCTTTATCGCGTCGATATCGACGATGAGAAAACGGCGCGCATGGTCAATATCTGGAATCCGTACCAGTGTATGGTCACGTTCAACATGAGTCGCTCCGCTTCGTACTTTGAGTCCGGCGTCGGCCGCGGCCTGGGCTTCCGCGATTCTTCACAGGACCTTTTAGGCTTTGTCCACCAGATTCCCGAACGCGCCCGGGAGCGGATTCTCGATATTGCCTCAACCCAATTCAGAGACGGCGGCTGTTACCATCAATACCAACCGCTCACCAAGAAGGGCAACAACGATATCGGCGGAGGTTTTAATGACGACCCGCTCTGGCTCATCGCCGGAACGGCGGCGTACATCAAAGAGACCGGGGACTTTTCGATTCTCGACGAACAAACCCCGTATGACAGTAATCCGGACGATACCGGAACGCTTCTGGAGCATCTGACCGCGTCCTTCAATCATGTCGTCGAAAACAAAGGCCCCCACGGTTTGCCGCTCATCGGGCGTGCGGACTGGAACGACTGCCTCAATCTGAACTGCCATTCGACCGAACCCGGACAATCCTTCCAGACTTACGGAACCGCCGACGGCCGAGTCGCGGAGTCCGTCCTGATCGCCGGCATGTTTGTCGCCATCGGGCCGGAACTCGTCGAACTTTATAAACGAAAAGGCTTGGATTCAAAAGCGCACGAGGCACAACAGGAAATCGAAAAGATGCGTCAGACCGTCCTTACGCACGGCTATGACGGAGAATGGTTCCTTCGCGCGTATGACGCGTTCGGCGAAAAGATCGGGTCCAAGGATTGCGAAGAAGGAAAGATATTTATCGAATCACAAGGCTATTGCGTCATGGCGGGCATCGGCGTCGAGGACGGAAAAGCGCTTAAGGCACTGAATTCGGTTCGCGACATTCTCGAGTGCGATCACGGCATCGTGATCCAACAGCCGGCCTACCAGACATATCACTCCAATTTAGGCGAATGCTCTTCTTATCCGCCCGGATATAAGGAAAACGCCGGCATTTTCTGCCACAACAATCCGTGGATCATGATCGCCGAGACCGTTCTCGGAAGAGGCGACCGGGCGTTTGACCTGTATCGGAAGATCTGTCCCGCTTATCGCGAAGAGATCAGCGATCTGCACCGGATGGAACCCTATGTCTATTCCCAGATGATCGCCGGAAAAGACGCCGGTCGCATGGGCGAGGCGAAGAACTCATGGCTTACGGGAACGGCCGCCTGGAACTTTGTCGCAATCTCCCAGGCGATACTCGGCATCAAGCCGCAGTACGACGGCCTCCTCGTAGACCCCTGCATTCCGTCGGTTTGGGAAAAATATACGGTCACCCGGGTCTTCCGCGGAGCCATCTATGAGATTCATGTGTCCAATCCGGGTAACGTCCAGAAGGGCGTCCGTTCAATTACGGTCGACGGTAAACCGATCGAGGGCAACATTTTGCCGGTTCTCAAGGAAGGCGAAAAGCACAGGATCGAGGTCGTGATGGGCTGAT
>CAZCLK010000005.1:0-83316 GCA_964499575.1 uncultured Oscillospiraceae bacterium
GACAACAGATTTACAGTCTGCTCCCTTTGGCCGCTCGGGAATCCTCCCATATGTTAAAGTATCAAAATACGTCAGAATGCTATTGGTGGGCCTTCAGGGACTCGAACCCGGGACCGACCGGTTATGAGCCGGTTGCTCTAACCAACTGAGCTAAAGGCCCATGCGATATTCAATCGGCTATAAACCGTCTCAAAGCGCAAAAGTGATTATTACATAACTCGCCGAATGCGTCAATACCCTACATGCACCTCCAACTATTATGTTTTACCCCTACATTGTACGCCGTAATACGATTTCGTAACGCACATGAAAAAGTCCGGTTGGCGCCGGACTTTTTCAATCATATTTTATTCAGATTCAGCTTAGCGACGGGAGATGTACCCGTATTTTGTAAGAAGTTCCGCAGTCAGCACTCCGCCACCGGCCGCTCCGCGAAGGGTGTTATGGGAAAGACAGGTAAACTTATAGTCGAAAATGCTGTCTTGCCGCAGTCTTCCGACTGTAATACCCATGCCGTTTTCGTAGGCGGCGTCCAGTTTCGGTTGAGGACGATTCTCCTCCTCCATGTATTTGATGAACGGGTTCGGTGCGCTGGGAAGACCTTGAAGAACGGCCTCTCCGACAAAGTCTGCCCATCTCGACTTGATTTCATCAATGGAAGGTTTCTTATCGAAAAGTACGCTGACCGCTGCGGTATGCCCTTCGGCGACGGCGACACGATAACATTGTGCGGATATGATCGGTGCAGTCGAGTTTACTATCAAACCGTTCTCCAAAGCACCCCAGATTTTCAGGGGTTCCTGTTCGCTCTTTTCTTCCTCTCCGCCGATATACGGAATCATATTGTTTACCATTTCCGGCCAATCGGAAAACGTCTTCCCTGCTCCGGAAATGGCCTGATAGGTGGCAACGAATATCTTTTTCAGGCCGAATTCTTTGAGCGGGTGAAGCGCCGGTACGTAACTTTGTATGGAGCAGTTCGGCTTGACCGCAATAAAACCGCGCGTCGTACCGAGCCGTTTTTTCTGAAAAGCGATGACTTCCGAGTGCTCGGGATTGATTTCCGGAATAATCATCGGCACGTCGGACGTTTTTCTGTGTGCCGAATTATTGGAAACGACCGGAATCTCCCGACGGGCAATCGTTTCCTCGAATTCTCTGATCTGCTCCTTGGGCATATCGACCGCACAAAAGACAAAGTCGACTTCATCAAGGAACGAATCCAGATGATCCAGCCCGAAAACAATCATATTTTTAACGTATTCCGGCATGGGAGCATCAATCTTCCATCTTCCCTCAACAGCTTGTTCATAGGTCTTTCCGGCAGAACGGGGCGATGCTGCAACCGCACAACAAGAAAACCACGGATGGTTATCCAATAATGCGATAAAGCGCTGACCGACGTAACCGGTCGCTCCGATCACCCCGACTCTTAATTTCTGACTCATATCTGTCACGTCCTTCCGGTGTGTCCGTCTCTCGCGGACATTTGTATTTCTTTCGTGTATATTAGCATAGGAAATCCGGTTTTGCAACAAAAAATAATCATTTTTCAAAGTGATTTTGCAAACCGGTTATCCTAGTGATTTGATCATTCGTTATGTTAAACTGAATTTAAGTAATAGTGATCGGGGTAACCATGACAAACCGGAAATCAAGCGATAATCAAGCGGTCTCCTTCCCCCTTCTCGACCAGTACGTGCATTATATGCAGGCTGTAAAGGAGAGGTCTCCCTTGACGATGAAGGAGTATCGGTACGACCTCGTTCTCTTTTTTCGTTTCATGAAAAAAGACCGCGGGTTAACCGACGGAGATGAAAAATTCGACGGGATCCCAATCGCGGACATCGACATCGACTTCATCAAAAAAATAACCGCCGACGACTTGTTCGTCTTTATGATTTTCCTTTCACGCGAGAGGAAGGCTTCGGCCTCTACCCGAGCGAGAAAAGCGGCCACCCTCAAGTCTTTTTTCAAGTATCTTTTCCAAAAGAGAAAACTGATTGACGAGGATCCCTCGTACGAGCTCGAGTCCCCGAAGGTCGGGCGGCGACTGCCGAAATACTTAAATCTTGATGAAAGCATTAAGCTGATTAATACAGCATATGATTCTCCGGGTCTTTCGGCCAAGCGCGACTATTGTATGATCACGCTGTTTCTGAACTGCGGTATGCGACTTACCGAACTGCGCGGCATCAATATCTCCGACATAAGAGATGATACGCTCACGGTCATCGGCAAGGGCAATAAAGAGCGGACGATCTACTTGAATCCGGCTTGTCTCCGCGCAATCGCGGAGTGGCTCGATGAACGCGGAAATTATAAGGTCAAGGAAGCGGATGCGCTTTTTCTGAGTTCCCGGGGAGTCCGGATCAGTCACCAGATGATTCAGTACATCGTTAAAAAAAGACTTCTTGAGGCCGGAATCGATTCCCGCGTATACTCGGTTCATAAACTGCGGCACACTGCGGCAACGCTCATGTACAAGTACGGTCATGTGGATATCCGAAGTCTTCAGACAATCCTCGGGCATTCAAGCGTCGCGACAACCCAGATTTACACCCATGTTGATGACGCGGCGCTCCACGAGGCAGTCAATAAGAATCCGTTGTCGGGTCTGACACCGGATTCTTCCTCGAGAGAATCGTAAACGCCAATGGTTTTGGAATAAACTTCTTCTAGCCCGGATAGGTTCGACCGATAATTTGGGCTATCGCTTTGATTTCTTTTGTGAGTGCCCGATAGTCATCCGGCGTAATCTGCTGTGCGGCGTCGGACAGAGCAATCATCGGATTCGGATGAACCTCGATAATCAGACCGTCCGCTCCGGCCGCAATCGCGGCAAGAGAAAGCGAACGGACATATTGCGCTTTTCCCGAGGCATGGCTGGGATCGATAATGACCGGAAGATGCGTCTTTGTCTTAAGTACCGGAATGGCACTGATATCAAGAGTACTGCGCGTGGACGTTTCAAAGGTGCGGATCCCGCGCTCGCACATGATTATCTTATAATTGCCCTCGCTCATGATATATTCGACCGACCCGAGCCACTCGTCAATAGTTTCGGCAATACCGCGCTTCAACATAACCGGGATGCCGGACTTTCCGACGGCGGAAAGCAAACGGAAATTCTGAGCGTTGCGGGCGCCGATTTGAATGATGTCAACATAATCCGAAGCGTATTCGATGTCATTTTCAGATGTGATCTCACTGATGACCAGAAGGTTATACCGGTCCGCGACCCGTCTCAGGATTTTGAGGCCTTCTTTTTCGAGGCCTTGAAAGGAATACGGTGTCGTTCTCGGTTTGTAGGCTCCGCCGCGCAGGAATCGGGCTCCGCATCCGGAAACGACCCGGGCGACCTCATCGACCTGTTCCTCGCTTTCCACGGCGCACGGGCCGGCCATCATGGTCAACTCGTCCGTACCGACGTGAATGCCCTTAATATCAAACGCTGTACCTTCAGGCCGAAAAGCGCGCGACGCGAGTTTATAGGATTCCATGATCGGAACAAGCTTTTCAACGGCCGGCAGTAATTCGAGCGATCCGGACGGAAGGCGCGACTTATCGCCGATCACGCCGATGATCAGGCGCTCCGCGCCTTCGGATACGTGGGCCTTAAGTTCATAGTGTTCAAGCTGATTAAGGATTTGCTGAACTTGTTCTTTGGATGCTCCGGGTTTTACAACAATGATCATATCGGGTATTTCTCCTGCCTTTCATAAACTACCATTCTGCTAAACTACAAAAAAGGTTGGGGCACTTTGCATCGCCTAAATATTTTCGATAAACGCTTTATATGCCAAATAGGTCATGTACAAATCCGCCTTGCTGATAACCTCGTACGGTGCATGCATCGACAGTACGGGAACACCGCAATCGAGCACATCGAGTCCGTATCCGGACATGAACGCGGAAATGGTCCCGCCGCCGCCCTCATCAACCTTGCCGAGCTCGCCGGTTTGCCATTGAATCTTATTTTTCTCGAAAACACGGATGACTTCGGCGATGAATTCGGCGTTCGCATCGTTGGTTCCCGACTTGCCTCTGGATCCGACATATTTTTCGAGTTTGATGCCGTGCGACATATAAGCGGAGTTCTTCGGATCGGAAACCGACGCGTATTTCGGATCGAAGCCGTTCGATACATCGGCGGAAAGCATTTTTGCGGCGGAAAGGGCTTTGCGGAAACCGACTTCGTCGTATTGATCGTTGGTTTTCGCGAAAAGCTCGACAAAGAAGTTCTCGTAAAGCTTCGATTCTGCACCGGTATTTCCGTAACTTCCGATCTCTTCCTTGTCGGAAAGCATGCAGATAACCGTCTTATTTGGGTTCTTCTGATCCAAAAGAGCCATCAGCGCGGGGTACGCGCATACACGGTCATCATGCCCGTATGCGGCGATAAACGAACGGTCGAAGCCGACGTCCCTTGCCTTCATGGCCGGTACGATCTCCAGTTCCGCGCTGACAAAGTCTTTCTCAACGATCCCGTATTTTTCGTTCAGCAGTTTCAGAACGCCGATCTTATACTCATGTTTGATATCGTGATCGGCCACCGGGCGTCCGCCGATCAGGACGTTCAGATCTTCCCCCTTAACGATATCGGTCCCTTTGCGGGACATCTGCTCCGATCCGAGATGCGGAAGAAGATCGGTAATGTAAAATACCGGATCGTCATCACTCTCACCGATCGTAATACTAATTGCAGAACCGTCTTTTCGGATCATCACTCCGTGGATCGCAAGTGGAATTGTCGTCCACTGATACTTCTTGATTCCGCCGTAATAGTGCGTCTTCAGGAAAACCATCTCTTCGTCTTCATAGAGCGGGTTCGGCTTGAGATCCAGGCGCGGTGAGTCGATGTGCGCGCCAAGAATATTGAATCCGGCCGACATCGGGAATTTACCGACGACGGCAAGAAGAAGTCCTTTTCCCTTGACCGAGGCGTAGACCTTATCGCCCGTTTTCAGTTTGTCTATATTGTCAATGCTCGAAAAACCCTTCTTCTCGGCCATTATGATCGCTTCCCGATTGAATTCGCGCTCGGTTTTTGCGATGTTCAGAAATTTCTTGTATGATTCCGAGAAAGTCATCATACGTCGGATGTCCTGTTCGGTCGAAGATTTCCATATATTGGGATATTCCGCCAGCAGAAAATCGAATTCGGCTTTCTTTACGGCCCGGCGTGATTTTGCCGGTGCTTCCGTTACTTTGTTGTCTGATTTATCGATCATATGGCATCTCCTTGTATATTATGATCAAAAAGCAATGCGACATAAATTGTCCATTTATGATACCATATTTTCAGGCGAATTTTTTGCGCAATAAGGAGATCTTGAACGACATATGATTACGGATAGTCACGTTCACACCAAACACTTCAGCGGAGACGGAAAAATGACCGCGGAAGAACTGACAAAGGCTGCCGTTTCTTCCGGGATCGATTCTCTTGTCATCACCGAGCATTATGACGACGACTTTCCTCATGACATGGAAGGCCCGATGATCTTCGATCTTTTCGAATATTACTCGACGTATTTGAAATGGGTGAAAGACGCACCTGCCGGACTGGATATACGGCTCGGAATTGAGCTGGGATACCGGACACACCTCGTCAAGCGATACTCGAAACTGGTGAATCGAATTCCTTTTGATTCGATCATTCTCTCAAACCATCTTTTTGACGGGAAGGATCCGTATTTTTTTCGCGATTGCTACGAGAAGGATAAGAAAACACTGCACAGGGAGTATATCTCCTCTTTGGCCGAAATGGCCGAACGGTGTACGTTTTACGATATCCTGGGTCACTTTGACTATATCGTCCGTTATTCGCCGGATAAGGATCCCGTCATGCGTTATATGGATTGTCCCGATGAATTTGACCGGCTGTTCAATGCGCTGATCCGAAACGGCAAATCTCTTGAGATCAATACCCGAACGATCCAGAAACTAAGGCGGGCGGGCGTCGTCGATGTTGAATCGTTTCCGGATCCCGCGGCTCTTCTTCGCTATCGTCAGCTCGGCGGCGAACGCATCACGATCGGGTCCGACGCGCACGAAACATCCGGCCTCGCAGCATTGTTTACGGAGACCATCGCATATCTGCGGGAATTGGGTTTCCTGTTCAATTCGACTTACGTACGCCGCAAAGAGATTCGAACGCAATTCTGACATCCCTCCCGCGGATCACTAAGTGTCCGTCGGGATGTTCAAATAGCAGCAAACAATAACCGGCATAACGACCTTCGATCCGGCGATTCAGGATTCCATGCGATACACGTACCACTGATTCTCGTATTCATATACAAGAACCGATACAGATTGATACTTGTCTTCTCCCGATCTTTCGAAAAACAAGTCGACCTCACACATGCTGATTTTCGTGATTGCGTCCGCCCGGATGTTGAATTTTTCGAGTATACCGTCGAGGGCATTTTGATAAGGCAGGGATTGCCCGGCACTCGTCCACTCTTCCGATTTGGCATCGGTGCCGCGGAACTCGATTTCATTGAAAATCAGCGAATCGCTGATCTGAGTCCCCCATGATGCGGTTTTGACAAGGTCATCCTCTTGCATCGTCTCGATGAAATCCCGCGGATAGCACTTGAACATCAATAAATAGTTGCCCGTGAAGACGGACTCGGAATAAACACGGGCTACATTCTCGGCCGAGTCGTTGATCCGGCTTTCGGGAACAGGATCTTGCGGCCCGGTACGGGCACATGAAGATAAAAAAAGGAGAACAAAAATCAGCGTGACGAATAACACGGCTGGTCTTCTTTTGTTCCCCACTTTAACAAAAGAAGAACGCACACGAAGGCAGCGTTCTGTCATTTCTAGTTCCTCCTACCATAATTGGTACTTGGAGTTATTATACACTATGTTCGTCTTCTTGTAAGACCTCGAAGAATTTTTTCTTACTTTCGGGAATACCGCCGAGATTTTCATAGTATTCCTTGAGCGCGGATTTTACCGCTTGCTCCGCGAGTAATGAGCAATGCATTTTAATCGGGGGTAACCCGTCCAATGCCTCCGCAACGGCTTTATTGGTCAACTCAAGAGCTTCGTCGAGCGTCTTACCGATGATCATTTCGGTTGCCATGCTGGAAGTTGCGATTGCGCTGCCGCATCCGAAGGTTTTAAACTTCGCATCGATAATCCGGTTGTCTTCGATTTTGAGATACACCTTCATGATGTCACCGCATTTTGGGTTTCCTACGGTCCCGGTCGCGGAGGCATCCGGAATCTCGCCTACATTTCTTGGATTCATAAAATGATCCATAACCTTATCACTGTATAACATCGTTGTTCCTCTTTTCTTAATAATTGTCGTAAAAAAATTACTATGGTTGTTCCGCGGCTTGGCAGTGTTCGCAGGTCTCGTAGACCGGTTCCTTTGAATTCAAGTAATCCTCATAAAGCGGGGACATCGCCCGCAGTCGTTCCGCAATTTTCAGAAGGATCGGAACGATGCTCATCACTTCCTGTTCGGTGTTCTCACGTCCGATGGTGATTCGCAATGACCCGTGTGCGATCTCGTGCGGCAGTCCGATCGCGAGCAGAACATGAGAAGGATCGAGAGATCCTGAAGTGCATGCCGAGCCGCTCGAACAAGAGTATCCGTAATGATCAAGCAGAAGCAGTAAAGACTCGCCTTCGATGAATTCAAACGAAAAATTGGCATTCCCCGGAAGTCGTTGAGTTCGATGACCGTTGAGTCGAACGTGAGGTATCGTTGAAAGTACCGCATCGATCAGTTGATCCCTGATCTTGGAAATCGAGGGAGATGCTTCTTTCATTTCATCGTTTGCCAACATCAACGCCTTGGCCATACCCGCGATATATGGTAAATTTTCGGTGCCGGCTCTCCGGTTGTGTTCTTGCGCTCCGCCGTCAAAAAGATTATCGAGAGCGACACCCTTTCGAATGTAAAGGGCTCCCACACCCTTCGGGGCGTAGAACTTGTGCCCGGAGATCGACAGAAGGTCAACCCCCAAATCCCGGACATCGATAGGAATCATACCGGCGGCCTGAACAGCATCCGTGTGAAAAATTACTCCGCGCTTCCTCGCGATCGCCGCCAATTCCTTGACCGGTTGAATCGTGCCGATCTCGTTATTTGCCATCATGATCGAAACAAGACAAGTGTCGTCCCGAATTGCTTTCTCGAGGTCGTCCGGATTGACCAAACCTTCGGAATCGACCGGCAAATAAGTGATGGTGTACCCGAGCTTTTCGAGCGCCTTACAACTGTGAAGTACGGCGTGATGCTCAATCTGCGAGGTGACAATATGCATCTTCTTGCCGAAGTTTCTGAGCGCCACGCCTTTGATCGCCCAATTATCCGATTCTGTACCGCACGACGTTAAATAAATCTCGCTGCCGTTGGCGTTTAATACCGAGGCAATTTGATCCCTGTATTCCTCAAGCAATCGTTTTGCGCTTTGTCCCTCCGCATAAATTGAGGAAGCATTGCCGAAATCACTTTCCATAATCTCCGCGATAACAGAAGAAACCTCGGGCCTTACCGGCGTTGTCGCCGCATGGTCCAAATATATTCGAAACGGCATTCTTTCGCTCACGTATATCACTCCTTTGGCGTGAAAGGGTTTTTGTTGTCATGGATACTTTAAGGGATACGGCAAAAGCATATTGTAACGGATGTTACAAATGGAAAATTTATTGGTCACTCACCTGTTTGTCGATCGCGCTCGGCAATGAATTCGCGGACCTTTTTTTCATATCCGTTCTGACCGGGCTCGTAATAGACTGTACCGGTCATATCGTCCGGCAGATACTGTTGCTTCACGACGTTTCCCGGAAAATCATGCGGGTACTTATATCCGACGGAATAGCCGAGATCGGCCATTCCCTGTGCTGGCGCATTTCGGATGTGCATCGGTACGGATCCGGTTCTCTTTTTTTCTACATCGGATAAGGCTTTGTCAATTGCCATATACGAAGAATTTGATTTGGGACTGGTCGCGACCATGATCGCTGCTTCGGAAAGAAGTATCCTGGCTTCCGGCATACCTACGGCCATGATTCCCTGATAGGCGGCCATGGCGACCAGAAGTGCGTTCGGGTTTGCCATTCCGACATCCTCTGCGGCGCAAATCAATATTCTGCGCGCAAGAAATTCGATATCTTCTCCCCCGTGCAGTGCCCTGGCCAGATAGAAAACGGCGGCGTCCGGATCGGAACCGCGCATCGACTTGATGAATGCGCTGATGTTATCGTAGTGACTCTCTCCGTTTGCATCAAAAGCGATGCTTCTTTTTTGCATACATTCTTTAGCAACGTCCAAATCGACATAAACACAGCCGGTCGCGTCCGGAGGGGTAGTAACCGAAGCGAGTTCCAGTGCCCGAAGCGCGATTCTCGCATCTCCGTTCGATACATTCGCCATATAAGCAAGCGCATCTTCGGAAATCATAATGTCCTGGTTCCCGAGCCCTCTTTCCTTATCCGAAAGCGCGAGCCTAAGAATCCTCAGGATATCCCCTTCGTCCAACGGGTTGAGTGACAGGACCGTCGAGCGTGAAATTAACGCTTTGTTCACCTCGAAAAAAGGGTTTTCCGTCGTCGCGCCGATCAGAATCAGCGTGCCGTCCTCAACATGCGGTAACAAAGCGTCCTGCTGGAGTTTATTGAATCGATGGATCTCATCGATAAAAAGAACAGTTCTTCCGGAAGGATTCAGTATCGGGTTTTTTGTGTCGCTGATTATTTTCTTGATATCCGCTACACCCGCGGTGACCGCATTAATTTTTTGAAAGCCGGAAGATGTCGTATGCGCGATCAAGCGGGCAAGGGCGGTCTTGCCCGTGCCCGGAGGTCCGAAAAGTATGATCGACGATAACCGGTCCGCCTCAATCATCCGGCGAAGCATTTTACCTTTTCCGAGGATATGTTCCTGACCGAAATACTCGTCAAGACTCCTCGGAGACATCCGGTACGCCAAGGGCTCCTTGTTCAACGGATCAATCACGGTCCCTCCGTTAATACCCGGGATACAGCGGGTACTTGCCGGTCAGACCGGCAACTCTTCTGACAATCTCCTCACCGGCTTTTTCATGATCGGTAATCGTCATATAAATTAATTCCGCTATTTCCGCCATGTCCTTTTCGTTCATTCCCCGCGTGGTGACCGCGGGTGTTCCGAAACGAACGCCGCTTGTGATAAAGGGCTTTTCGGGATCGAAAGGTATGGCGTTTTTGTTTGATGTAATATTGAAATCATCCAGACGCAATTGTAGTTCTTTACCGGATACTCCGGTCCCGCGAAGGTCCAGAAGCATCAGATGATTATCCGTTCCGCCGGTCACAAGTTTGAGTCCGTGAGACAAAAGTCCCTCCGCCAAAGCTTTTGCGTTCTTTAGGATGTTCATTTGATACATACGGAAATCATCCGTTAACGCTTCTTTGAACGCAACCGCTTTCGCTGCGATAATATGCATCAGCGGACCGCCCTGTTGGCCGGGGAAAACCGCCGAATCGATTGACTTTGCGTACTCTTCCTTACACATGATAATTCCTCCGCGCGGTCCGCGAAGAGTTTTGTGCGTCGTCGTTGTGACGAAGTCGGCATAAGGGACCGGATTGGGGTGAAGTCCGGCTGCTACAAGACCTGCGATATGCGCCATGTCGACGAACAAATACGCATCACATGCATCCGCGATTTCCCGGAACTTTTTGAAATCAATAATCCGCGGGTACGCTGAAGCTCCGGCGACGATAACTTTCGGCTTCACTTCCATTGCCTTCCGGTACAGAAGATCGTAATCAATCAAACAAGTATCCGGCGATACAGTGTAGAATTCAGAATGATAAGTCTTTCCGGATACGTTCAATTTCATCCCGTGGGTAAGATGCCCGCCATGAGACAGATCCATGCCCAAGATCGTATCGCCGGGCTGGCAAATGGCAAAATAGACAGCGGTATTCGCCTGTGCGCCGGAATGCGGCTGAACATTGACATGATCGGCACCGAAAATTTTCTTTGCCCGTTCGATGGCAAGATCCTCAACGACGTCAACGAACTCGCATCCCCCGTAATACCTTTTACCCGAATAACCTTCGGCATATTTGTTCGTCAGAGGCGAACCCGCCGCTTCAAGGACTGCCTCGCTTACAAAGTTTTCGGAAGCGATCAGCTCGATCTTGGTCCGTTGTCGATTGATCTCCTGTGTTATGGCGTAATAGACTTCCGGATCGTTCAATCGAATGTTCTCAAACATACTGTTTCCTCCGATGTTTTTGTGTACCCAAATATAATACTGAATCAACGGGTCGCGGTAAAGTAATGATTTACAATTTATACACCTGATCACGGTTCGGCGGATCCAACGGGAACTTATTATTATCCTCATTCAAGCCGAAATAGCCGCTCTTTGTGAATTCGCCGATTTGAGCGCACGGTATACCGTTTTCGCTCAAAGAACGGATCACGATATCCGGATAAGGGGTCGCGATTAACAGAGATCCGGATGAGATCAATCGGAGAGGATCGATGGACAAGGAATTGCAAATTTCCCTTGTCGCAGGATGGATCGGGATCCGTTCGGGGTAAACGGTCAATCCGATACCCGAGTATTCCGCCATCTCATATGCTGCGCCGAGGATGCCTCCTTCGGTTGCATCGTGCATCAGATTGACGGCAGACCTCTGAGTCTCATTATTCTCCCGTAAGGTCAGTTTCCCGAGAACAGAGCCTTCACGGACAACGCTGATATTGAGCAGAAATCCGCGCGCATTTTCGATTGTCTCCTCGGAGACCGATCCGGTTATTTGATCGGCATGGTTCATGGATATGATCCATGTTCCCTCAATCGCTGCGGTTTTGGTCATTAAAAGTTTATCTCCCGGGAGTGCTTTTCCGGGAATAAACGGATTTTTTCGATCAATCACGCCAAAAGCAGTTGAGGTCACTACAAACGAATTGACAGCACCGGTAATCTCGGTGTGGCCGCCGACGATATCGACACCCAGTTCTTGAGCTGCCTCGGATGTTTGTTTCACTATTTTGACGATATCGTCTTGCGTGGCGTTCACGGGCGCCAGAAGGACGACCAATATGCCGATCGGGGTGATGCCGGAAGCCGCGATATCATTACACGATACATGGATCGCCAGCGTTCCCGATTGCATTCCGCCCGCAGTGATCGGATCGGAGGAAGCGACCAGGATTCGATCCTCCAAGTCAATCCAGGCACAATCGGCTCCGATATTCGCTCCGATCATCGTTCGGTCGGAAAGTTGCGGTAAATGCGCAAAAACAAGCTCGCGAAGTTCCTCATTGGTCAGCTTGCCGATTTTCACTATGCTCCTCCGTGGTCAGATAACAATATGTTCGACCGATTCAAGTCCTTTTTGAACAAGAAGATCGATATCCAGATTTTGCTCCGCATGGACGATATGGTCTCTTTTCGGCCGCGTTTGAGGATGCTTGGCGACAAATACCGTACAGCAATCCTCATACGGCAGAATGGATGTCTCGTACGTGCCGATTTTGCGTGCGGTCAGCGTCGTGAACTCTTTATCCGAACCGATCAGCGGCCGGAAGATCGGCATTTTCGAGACTTCATCCGTGAGAACGATTGCTTCCAAAGTCTGACTGGCGACCTGTCCCAAACTCTCACCGGTTACAAGCGCTTTACAATCGTATTGTACAGCAATCGCCTCGGCGATGCGAATCATGATCCTTCGCATGGTGATCGTCAACATATCCTGCGGACTGTTTTTGTACAGTTCAAGCTGGACGTCGGTGAAGTTTACGATATGCAGACGGATACTTCCCGAAAATGAACTCAGGATCCCGGCAAGTCGAATGACTTTTTCTTTGGCGCGATCGCTCGTATACGGATGTGCGTGAAAATATACCGCATCCAGCTGCATTCCCCTTGATGCCATCATATACCCCGCCACCGGACTGTCTATCCCGCCTGAAAGAAGAAGCATCGCGTTTCCGGAAGTCCCGACAGGAAGTCCGCGATGACCGTATATGACGCGACTGTATAAATATATAAATTCCCGGATCTCGATATAAAGGACAAAGTCCGGAGTGTGTACATTCACCGAAAGCTCCGGGAAATGTTCCAATATCGATTGACCCACCGTCGAGCAAATTTGCGGAGAATTCAAAGGAAAATTCTTGTCGCCGCGCTTGGATTCCACTTTGAACGTCCGATAGCCGAATTCCTCGATTAAATCCGAAACGAAATCAACGGACATGGCGATCAGTTCGTCCATACCGCCGGAAAATTTTCTGGCCGGACTTACCGAGACAAGACCGAATACCCGGGTTAACGCCTCAATCACCGTATTCGCGGTTGTGGCGTCGCGCAGAAGATCCGTAGTCCCGGAGCGCTCCTCGATCCACAATCTGGACTGACTTTGGAATACGGTAAAGTTTCCGATTTTGTTTAGGGCAAATCGAATATTCGATATCAACCGATGTTCGAATCGCCCGCGATTTAACCCTTTCAGCGCGATTTCACCGATCCGCGCCAGGATGACTTGCTTATAATCCAACTGCGACATTATCTTCTCATTTCAATGCGTATTGATCCGTTATCCGATCCAGGGCAGCGCATAATTGCTCAATCTCACCAAACGTAGTGAACCTCGAAAAACTGAAACGCACGGCATTGCCGGATTTCTTATCTTCGATGCCCATCGCCGACAGGACATGGCTCCTTTTCTTCTTTTTCGATGTGCATGCGGAAACGGTCGAGATGTATATCTCATGAGCTTCCAGCGCGTGCAATAATGTTTCGGATTCGAAGGAACCAAGCGCCGCATTGACGATGTACGGACTGGCGCTATCCGGTGACAGTATGACTCCGCCCAGAGAGGTTATTTTATCACACAGAAGACGTTTATACGCAGCGATTCTCGGCATGGCTTCGTTCATTTCTTCATATGCCTTCCGAAGGGACAATGAAAAGGCCCGAAGAAGCCATGGACTTTCGGTTCCGGAACGCAGTCCCCGTTGCTGTCCGCCGCCGGAAATAAGAGGAAGAATCCGGATCCCCTTCCGAACATAAAGCAAACCGATCCCTTTCACGCAATGGATCTTGTGTCCCGAAAATGATGCAAGATCTATACCCCATCCTCGAAAATCGATCGGCGCTTTTCCCAGCGTTTGTACTAAGTCCAGATGAATCGCCGTTTGGGGATTTGTGTGTTTACGAACGCCGGAAATACGATCTGCAAGCAGAATCGCTCCCGTTTCGTTATTGGTGTGCGTCATCGTGATGAGCGTTGTGTCTTCACGGATCGACTTTTCGAGCACCTCGATATCCGGTTCTCCCAAACGATTTACCGGGATATATGTGATCTCAAAGCCGAGTTTTTCGAGTCTTTCGAGTGTCGCGAGCGTCGCCATATGCTCCGTTTTTGTCGAGATAATATGCTTTCCGTTTCGGGGATTTGCCGCCGTATAGCCAAGTATCGCCGTATTGATCGATTCGGTTCCGCCCGATGTGACAATCAGTTCATCCGGTAATACGCGAAGAATACCGGAGACTTCGTTCATCGCTTCGGTAAAACTTAGTTCGGCACACTGCCCGAGTCTGTGCAGAGAACCCGGATTGCCGAATAACACAGGGTCGGAAAGGTCTTTTGAAATCAAGTCTGCGACCTCGGGTAACGGGCGGGTCGTCGCCGCATTGTCCAGATAGATCAGAAAGCCTTCCTCCTATACCTTAAGATGTGACTGTTCCCCCGAAAGGTCTTGCTGAGATTTCTCGATCACCGGATCGACATAATCCTTCAGGAAAAGTTCAACTTGCTCCGGGCAGCGTCCGATATACAGCGCGGGATCCAAAAGGCGGTCCAGTTCACCCCGATCCAACTCGAAATTTTCGTCCCCGGCAATACGGTTCAAAAGGTCGTTGGGTCTTCCGAACGATTTGACTTCGGAGGCCGCCGCCATCGAATGGACTCGGATCCGCTCGTGAAGAGTCTGACGATCTCCTCCGCGCTTCACAGACTCCATCAGGATATTCTCGGTCGCCATGAACGGCAGTTCCTCCATAATCCGGCGATGAATGACTTGTCGATTGACAACAAGATCCGACGCGACATTCTCGTATAGGATCAGTATCGCGTCAATCGCAAGAAACGACTCGGATATGCAAAGACGTTTGTTCGCCGAATCATCCAGAGTACGCTCAAACCATTGTGCGGACGCCGTCAACGGAGGGTTCATCGATTGAGTGATCACATAGCGCGCAAGGGACGCCATTCGCTCGCTTCGCATCGGGTTTCTCTTATATGCCATGGCGGAGGACCCGATCTGGTCCTTCTCGAAAGGCTCTTCCACTTCCTTCAGATGTTGCAGAAGGCGAATATCGTTACTGAACTTGGAAACGCTTTGAGCAACGGAAGAAAGTACAGAGATGACTCTGGAGTCGATCTTTCTGGAATACGTCTGACCGCTGACCGGGTATGTATCACTGACGCCGATTTTCGAGGCGATACGACGGTCCAGTTCTTCGACTTTATCATGATCTTGGTCGAACAGGCTGAGGAAGCTTGCCTGCGTTCCGGTTGTCCCCTTGCATCCGAGAAGTCTCAAGCCCGAATATACATGGTCAAGGTCTTCAATATCAAACAGGAGATCCTGGATCCATAATGTTGCACGTTTCCCGACGGTCACAAGCTGAGCCGGCTGGAAATGAGTAAATCCCAGCGTCGGCAACGATTTGTAATCGTCTGCAAAATTCCTTAAGGAAGCGATAATACGAATCAGACGCGAACGAACAAGGCCGAGCGCCTCGCGCATAATCAAAATGTCCGTGTTATCTCCGACATAACAGGATGTGGCGCCCAGATGAATGATCGGCCTGGCCTTCGGACACTGAACGCCATACGCATGAACATGTGCCATAACGTCGTGCCGGACCCTCTGCTCCGCCGCACGCGCCTCATCATAATTGATATCGTCCGAAAAGCGCTTCATTTCTTCGATCTGCTCTTCGGTGATCGGAAGACCGAGCTCCATCTCGGATTCGGCAAGCGCAATCCAAAGGCGCCGCCATGTCCGAAACTTGTAATCCGGCGAAAACAAGCGTAACATTTGCTCGCCTGCATATCGCGAACCCAGAACATTCTCGTATGTATCATTCATAATCGTGCTCCGGACTATGGAATTTCCGATCATTCGGGCGTATCAACCCGCCGGAATTATCGGTCAAGTAGTTGTTCGGTCGCTACCAGTTTAGCACAAATTCCGAGCACGCGAGTGGCTTTTTCGATGTCCGGTAACGACGGCAAAGTCGGGGCAATTCGTATGTTCGAGTCGTCCGGGTCCTTCCCGTATGGGTACGTCGCTCCGGCGGGTGTTAACAGGACACCTGCCTTTTTAGCGGCAGAAACGACCTTGGCTGCGGTCCCTTTCATCAGATAGAGACTGATAAAATAGCCGCCGTCCGGCTTGTTCCAGGAAGCAATGCCCAGACCGCCCAGTTCCTCGCGCAGAATCGAATCCACCGCTTCAAATTTTGGACGGATAATGTCGGCATGTTTACGCATGATTTCATTCAGCGCTTGTCCATCCGGAATATACCGGGTGTGCCGAAGCTGGTTCAGTTTATCCGGACCGATGGTTCGCAATGAAAGTTGTTTAATAACGCGGGCTACATTATCGGCGTTTGATGCGATACAAGCAATACCGGATCCCGCAAGCGTGATTTTAGATGTAGACGCGAATACATAGAAGCGGTTCGGGTTACCGGACTGCTGCGCAAGCGCAAGGATATCCGGAATCCTTCGGGCGCGCTCGGGATAGAGGTCGTGGATCGCATATGCGTTATCCCAGTAAACCCGGAAATCCTTTGCGGCTGTCTTCATCGATGCAATCTTCATGCATACTTCATCGGAATATACGATTCCGTCCGGGTTGCTGTACTGAGGAACGCACCACATTCCTTTGATTGAAGGATCGGAGGAAACGAGGGATTCGACCTGATCCATGTCCGGTCCTTCCGGGGTCATCTTGACCATAATGAGTTGGAACCCCAAGGCTTCGGTGATGGCAAAATGGCGGTCGTAACCCGGGACCGGACAAAGCCACTTTCGAACGGTCTCATTCGCCCACGGACGATCGGATCCGATCTCTCCGAAAACCATCGAGCGCATCAAGGTATCGTACATCAAAGAAAGACTTGAATTGTTACCGATCACGATCAGCGCCGGATCAATCCCGGTAATCATCGAAAAGAGTCGTTTGCACTCATCCAGCCCGGTCGGAGCGCCGTAATTCCTGCAATCCGTCTTGTTGTCCGAAAAGCAGTCGGTGCCGTCAACCATGCCGTGAAGAGTCCCGGCGATATCCAATTGTTTTGCGCAGGGCTTCCCCCGCGTCATGTCCAGCGCAAGATTCTCGGCGCAAAACGCTTCATAGCGCGCATACAGTTCCGATCTCAGTTTTTCGAGAGATTGGCGGTCTTCCTGATCCAATGGTTTCATATGGAGGCCTCCTTCAGAAAAGCAACCGCATCTCAACTTTCTTGCATGAAATGCGTCAGCATCGTATAACAGTTGGTACATTATAGATGATTATGAAGGTGAAAGGCAAGTACCTTGCAATCAGAAAGGAACGAATTTTACTGTAAACCTGTTGTCTACTGAAGAATACTCTATACAGCCGGCCCAGAAAGAAGTCTCGTATGAGTTAAGACCGTATAATCCGATTAAATGTTTTGCGGCGTTAAAAATCCGTTTTCTCTTCTGCGGTCCGATTGATTCTGCGGGTCCGCCAAAGTTGCCGCCCTGCTTTCTCAGCCGAACTTCGACGAAAAACAACCGATCCTCCTTAAGAAAGACCAAATCAAGTTCTCCGAGCCCGTGTGCCGGATAATTGCGCGTGACCTCGCGGAAACCTTTGTGCGTAAGGAGCATACTTACCGCTTCCTCGGCTTTCCTGCCGAGTTCGCTCGATCCTGTTTGTGTAAAGTCGGTTATCATGAATCAAGAATAAATATATAGAAGCGGAATGGACTACAATCATTTCGACATTCCAATCCAGATCCGACTATGCAAAGAAACTCTTCAAAAAGCTCCTTCTGTGAATTTCACACGGGCCCAACTTCCTGAGTGCTTCGTAGTGGGCGCTTGTTCCATATCCCTTGTGAATCGAAAACCCGTAACCGGGGTACCGCTCGTCGTATTCTCGCATCAACCGGTCCCGACTGACCTTCGCGAGGATGGAAGCCGCCGCAATAGAATTGGAGACGGCGTCTCCTCGGATGATCGCCTTGCAGGGCACGGTAATTCCGGGGATTTTCACGGCATCGGATAAGACCAGATCGGGCTTTATGGAAAGGCGGAGGATACATTGCGTCATTGCGCGCTTCGTCGCTTCTAAAATGTTAATTTCATCGATCACCCCCGGCTCCACGAACGTAACGGAATAGGCGACGGCGTGCCGAATGATTTCTTCATACAACTCTTCCCGTCGCTTTTCCGATAGTTTCTTGGAGTCGTTGAGGCCAAGGATTTTGTGCGACCCGAGGATGCAGGCGGCAGCGGTCACCGGACCGGCCAGCGGCCCTCTTCCGGCTTCATCCACGCCGGCGATCCGGGTATAACCTTCTGCTATTCCCTCTTTTTCGTAAATGGAAAGGCGCTCGTACAACGCTTCATAGATTTCCGATTTTTTCATGCTTTATTCTTTCTTCACCGTTGACGGAGCCTGCTCCAGAGTAATTTTTCCGATACGTCCGCTTCTGAAATCATCAAGAAAGAGAGTGGCAAATCGCTCCTCATCCACTCTGCCCCCGGACAGTATGCAACCCTTTTTGCGGGCGGCCTGAAGGAAAGGCTCATAATACTCGCGTTTGAGATACTCACCCGGTTCATAGGTAACAGCGTAACGCTTCTCGATCAGGTCGGGATAGAGATTATATATTAATGACATTCCCTGAGAAGCCACGGCAATCAGGTCCGTGACCTCCGCTCGGATTGCTCCGGTAACGGCGAGGCACAGCTGACTTTGGGCGTTACCGAGGCTCGGCCACAGCACACCCGGCATATCCATCAGTTCCATCCCGGTTTCCGTTCTCGCCCATTGAAAGTGGCGCGTAACACCGGGAGTATCACCGGTCACCGCCAATTTTCGGTTGCAGAGCGAATTGATCAGCGTCGACTTTCCCGAATTGGGGATGCCGACGACCATCGATCGAATCGGTCGTCCGATACGTCCTTTTTCTCTGGCTTTCCGTAAAATATCCGCGCATTTTTCTTCCGCAACCGATCGGATTTGATTCAGCCCTTTTCGATGAATGGAGTCAATGGAGATCGCGGGCGACCCCTTTTCTAGAAAATAATCCTCCCACAATTGATTCTGAACCGGATCCGACAGGTCGGATTTGTTCAGCACAATTATCCTGAACTTGCCTTCGGAGATCTTTGCCAGTTCGGGATTGCGGCTCGACAGCGGAATGCGCGCGTCGCACACCTCAATGACGACGTCGATGAGTTTCATCCGGTCTTTGAGTTCGTTCAGCGCCTTGCGCATATGTCCGGGAAACCAATTGATACGCTCCGCCAAGATCACTCACCTCCGCTTACATGATAACAAATAATCATAAAAAAACTGCCCGGTGCATATAATTTGCTCCGGGCAGTATAAGGATCAGGAAATAATCAGGAACGCTTGGCCAATTTCTCGGTGATCTTGGCCGCCTTACCGACACGATCCCGCAGGTAGTAGAGCTTCGCTCTTCTGATCCGACCTTTGCGCACAATCTCGATGCGGTCAATGTTAGGAGAATGCACGGGCAGTGTCCGCTCGACACCGACTCCGTATGAGATTCGACGAACCTTGATGGTCTCGGAAAGTCCGTTGCCTTTACGGGCAATGACATATCCCTCGAAAAGCTGAATGCGCTCTCTTGCGCCTTCTTTGATTTTCAGGTACATCTTGACGAAATCACCGACGTTCACTTCGGAATAGCTGTTGCGGAGATTATCCTGTTCAACTGCTTTAATGATATCCATAATCGATCCTCCTCTTCCGATAGATGTTCTTGCCGGTTCACGACAGCGGACCATCCCTTATAACCTTTAGGATTTTAACACAGCAATCGAATCTGCGCAAGCGCGCGATCCAATCGAATTATGTATTTTTTTCAGGCATTTCCGGCAGTATACCGGCATCTCTTTGAATGATGTATGCCCACTCATCCGGTGCCAATTCAAGTTTCTCGAAAAGGTCCTTGCGGTTCTTATAAGTCAGGTATATGCCTTCCATCCGCCGCCATTTCTCGATTTCCGCATGATGTCCGTTGCGAAGAACATCCGGGACACGGATCCCGTTCCATTGATCGGGCTTCGTGTAGTGCGGCGACTCCAGTGTCCCGTTCATATGCGACTCATTCTCATACGCCGAAGAATCCGGCAACACGCCCGGGATCATTCGGGATACGGCATCGATAACAACACATGCCGCCGCTTCTCCGCCGGTCAGAACATAATCGCCGATCGAGATCTCCTCATCCGCCACAGAGTCGATGACCCTCTGGTCGATCCCTTCATAATGACCGCACAGAAGGATAATGTGGTTATATCGGCTCAATTCGATCACCTTGCTTTGATTGAGTACAGATCCCTTGGGTGACATATATACGGTATGCGGTCGGGTAACGCACGAAGAAGTCACAGCCTTCCACGCGCGATATACCGGTTCACACGCCATCAGCATTCCCTTACCCCCGCCGTACAAAGTGTCATCCACTTTACCGTGATCGTTGTCGGCAAAATCCCGGATATCGACACAACGAATCTCAAGCAACCCTTTTTCTGCTGCCCGTCCGACGATACTGGTTTTCATAAAGTCGGATACTTGTTTGGGGAATAAGGTTAAGACCGTGAAAATCAATTTTCTTCTCCGTTTTCACTATGACTCATAGATCTCAAATAGACCATCCGGCAAGGTAACGAAAATTTCTCTGTTTTTGATCTCGACCCGGTGAACGATTGATTTCAAAAACGGGATCAGGAGGTCCTTCTTTTTCTCACGGGCGACAACAAACACGTCGGCTCCCGATTGCTCCAGGATTTCGGATACGACCCCGAGTAATCCGAGTTCGTCATCAACTACACGGCATCCGACCAGGTCGGCGATGAAATACCGGTCATCGGCAAGAGGCACCGCGCGCTCCCTTTTGACCGCAACATAATGCCCGAAAAGCGCTTGGGCGGCATTCCTGTCCGTAACGCCCTCCGCAGTCATAAGCACGTTGTTCCCTGCCGGGCGGCTCTTAATGATTTTCAATTCCCTGACCGGTGTTTCTTTTTCATTAAGGAGTATGATACCGGTAAGATCGGAAAATCTGGAAACATCGTCCGTGATCGGGAAAACTTTGATTTCCCCGCTCACTCCGTGCGCGCCGATCAGTTTTCCGATAATCAGATAGTCCTTCATCCCACAATATCGACAATAACTCTTCTGCCGTCCCGGATATACTTTGCCTTCATGATGGTGCGGATCGCCTGTGCGCGTCTGCCTCCCTTGCCGATGATCTTCCCCATGTCCTCGGGGGATACCGATAATTCAAGGACTACGGTATTCCCGCGTTCCGATTCTTTGACGGACACCTCTTCCGGGTTTGATACAAGTGTTTTGGCTATAGTAGTAAGTAATTCACTCATCTGGTTTCGCACGACGGTTCATCGGCCGTCTGCTTGCCTCCCTTCTGATACGAATCGAAAAAAGCCCTTTTACGAGATCGCTCCGGTTCTCTTCAACAGTGCGCGTACGGTATCGGTCGGCTGTGCGCCGTTCTTAATCCATTTCTGAGCCGCTTCGTTGTCAAGTTTGATCTCGGCGGGATCTTTCAGCGGATCGTAAGTTCCGATTTCCTCAATGAAGCGACCGTCTCTCGGTGAACGCGAATCGGCGACGACAATACGATAGAAAGCCGTCTTTTTGGTGCCTATTCTTTTTAATCTGATTTTTACTGACATTTCATTTTCCTCCCGGCATACAGCCTTGTTTATATATTCACGCAAATCGCGCAAATTCCTGATTAGAAAGGGAACCCACCCATCGGGAAGCCTCCGCGGCGCTTCCCCCTGTTCATTTTGGAGAACTGCTTCATCATCTGTGAAGACTGTTCGTACTGTTTGATCAATTGATTCACTTGCTGTACCGTCGTTCCGGAGCCTGCGGCGATTCGTCTTCTGCGCATGGCATTTAAAACATTGGGAAATCTTCTCTCCTTCAGCGTCATCGATCGAATAATCGCCATATTGATGTCAATAATGCGTTCGTTAACATCTTCGTCTTTGACTTTGGAGGCGGCACCGGGGATCATTCCGATTACATCCTTGATTGAACCCATTTTTTTAATCTGCTCGAACTGGGAAAGCATATCCTCAAGGTTAAAGGTATTCTTGAGCAGACGATCCATCGTCTTTTTGGCTTGGTCTTCGTCAAATTGGGATTGAGCCTTCTCAATTAATGAAAGGACATCGCCCATACCGAGAATGCGGCTGGCCATACGGTCCGGGTAATATTCCTCGATGTCCTCGATCTTCTCACCGACACAGATCATCTTGATGGGCTTACCGGTAATCTGCCGGATCGACAATGCGGCACCGCCGCGCGCGTCGCCGTCAAGCTTCGTCATGATGAATCCGTCCAGCCCGATAGCTTCCTCGAAAGCCTGCGCGACCGAAACTGATTCCTGCCCGATCATCGCGTCAACGACGAGAAGTTTTTCTGTGGGCTTCACTGCCTTTTCGATTGCCTTGAGCTCGTCCATCATCTCACTGTCGACCGTAGTGCGGCCGGCGGTATCGATGATGAGTGTGTCGCACAACATATATTTGGCGCGTTCAGAAGCCTTCAGTGCAATTTTTACTGCGGATTTCTCTTCCGCCATGATAAAAGAAGGAACACCGACCTGCTTCGCCAGAACCTCAAGTTGCAGGGCGGCTGCCGGGCGATGGACATCGACGGATGCGACCATCGGTTTCTTCCCGGAAGACTTGAGCACACGGGCCAGTTTGGCCGCTGTCGTTGTTTTACCGGCGCCCTGAAGTCCGTATAGAATAATGACGGTGAAGCCGGTCGGCGACACCGCGATCTTGTTCTGTTCTGAGCCCAGAAGCATAACCAGCGACTCATGAACGATTTTAACGATCTGCTGACCCGGTGTCAGACTCGCGAAAATCTCCTGTCCTTTGCATTTCTCGGTCATATCGGCAATGAAATTTTTGACGACAGAGTAATTCACATCCGCTTCAAGAAGCGCCATGCGAATTTCCTTCATCATATCCTTGATGTCCTGTTCGGTAACACGAGCCTTCCCGCGCATCTTCGACATGATATTCTGAAGTTTTGAAGACAAACCGTCGAACATTTCCGTACCTTTCTACAGCCGATCGTATAAATTCCTGATGATGTCTGTGGCTTTCCCGGATTCGCCGGATTCCAAAAGTGATACAGCGTCATTTATGGCCGACTTGTGTTCCATGAAACGGGCGACAAGTCCGAGTTTCTCTTCATAACGTACGAGTTGCGAAGTTCCCCTGTGTACCGCGTCATAAACCGCTTGTCTGGATATCCCTTCGTTGTCGGCAATCTCGGATAAACTCATATCCTCGGAATAATGGAGTTCCAGAAGCAGACGATTTCTTTGCGTAAGAAGATTACCGTAAAAATCGATCAGCAATCCTGCTTCTACCGGGTCCATGGGTGCCTCCGTTTCTGGTCCATGCGACACAATATAAGCGAAAATCACGTATGTGTCAAGTATTTATGCTTGTCAGTTATGCGGATCGCGAATTTACGTATTCGGCAGAAGCGAATCCACGAACAATTCCGGATCGAAATCGACCAGATCTTCGACCGCTTCCCCCAATCCGGCGAGAAGTATCGGAGCTTGAGCCTTGTGCGCGACGGCGATTGCGACGCCGCCTTTCGCACTGCCGTCGAGTTTTGTGATCACGATGCCGTGGATATCGATTGCTCCCGAGAAAACTTCGGCCTGAATGACCGCGTTCTGGCCGGTTGTGGCATCGATAACCAAGAGTGCTTTGATACACGCGGACGGCGCTTCGCGATGAATCACCTTGGAGACTTTCGCCAGTTCGTCCATCAGGTTCTGCTTATTGTGAAGTCTTCCCGCCGTATCGATGATTAAAACATCGGTGCGTCGCGCGACGGCCGCATGAATTGCGTCATAGCAAACCGCCGCAGGGTCCGATCCGATTGTCTGCGCGATAACCGGCGTCGCGGTCCGCTCTCCCCAAACCTGAAGTTGCTCAATCGCGGCCGCGCGAAAAGTATCCGCCGCCGCAAGAAGGACTCGTTTGCCGCGGTTCTTGTACCGAAGACATAGTTTCCCGGCTGTCGTCGTTTTGCCGGTACCGTTTACTCCGACAAGAAGGAGGATGTTCAGCGAATTTTCTTCAATCTCCAGCTGTTGTTTTTCGCCGAGAATTTCCATCATCTGTTTCTTCATCGTGAATGTGACCGCTTCCTTGCTGTCATCCCCGGTCTTCTTTATTTGATTGCGGACTTGATCCATAATACGCATACTCGCATTGACACCGACGTCCGCCTGGACCAGTAATGCCTCGAGCTCATCCAGCATCTCCTCGTCGTATCTTCCAAGTCCTGCGGATATTTTTGTTAATCCGTCCGCGACAAATCCACGGGTCTTTTTCAGTCCGTTCTTGAAAATTTCGAAAATGCCCATTCTTTCCTCCATGTTATTCCGGCGAGCAACCATGAATCTGCGGTTGCCGTGCGGCCCATAAAACTAAGAGTTATCAAGTCTCATCGACAGTATTTTGGATATTCCACGTTCTTGCATCGTGACGCCGTACATGCGATCGCACGCCTCCATTGTTCCTTTTCGATGCGTGACCAGGATGAACTGGGATTTCGCGGTATATCTGCGGACAAATTCCGTGAAACGACTGATATTGACGTCGTCCAGCGCCGCCTCGACTTCATCCAGAACGCAGAAAGGCGACGGTCGCAGCTGCAGGATCGCGAACAGGATCGCGATCGCCGTAAGGCAGCGCTCTCCGCCGGAAAGCAGGGAGATGCTCTGCAAGCGCTTCCCCGGGGGCTGCGCGCGAATGTCGATGTCGCAGGTTAAGACGTCCTCATTGTCGTCAAGAATGATCTCCGCCGTTCCTCCGTTGAAAAGATCCGAGAAAACGGTGTTGAAATTCTCGTTGATGATCGCAAAGTGCTTGAGGAATTGCTCGCGCATCTCTGCGACCAATTCGCCGATGATTTTCTGAAGGTCCGCTCTGGCCTTCTCGATATCTTCCTTCTGTTTGCTCATAAACTCAAACCGGTCGCTGACCTTTGCGTATTCCTCGATGGCATTGGCGTTAATCGGACCGATATCGCGGATTTCGTTTTTGAGTTCGGTGATTCTTTTTTGAAGCGCTTGTACGCTGTCGATCTCCAGACGATAGGACTGCGCGTTATCGTAAGTAATCTCGTGGTCCTCCCACATGCGATTCTTATGCTCATCGATCTCCAACAGATACCGCTCCCGTTTGGCTTCCGCTTTGGCCTGTTCGGTTTGGCAGTGAGCAAGTCCGGACGCTGAGTTGGAAAGACGGTCGATAAATCCGGACAATTGTTGTTCGATTTCATCCTTTTCGATGATCAGTTGCTTAACGGATTCCTCGATGGAAGCATCCTTTTCGAGAAGTTCGTCACGGATGACGGATTTTTCTTCTTCCTCACCGGCCAATCGGATGATCTCAACCTTGGCCTGCTCGCGCTCGGCAAGGATTTTTTGAAGGCCGGTCGAAAAACCTTGTTTTTCGCGCTCGAGCATATCGCTGATCTCGAGTGCACCGGCCAATGATATCGCGACGGACTCCGCGGAGATGCGAAGATCCGATATATCCGATCTCAAATCATCCAACTCGTTTTGGACTTCCTTGTGATCCAAGTCCGACTGATCGAGCGATGCGCGGATCAATGAAAGTTCCTTATCATGCTCTTTAAGGGCAAGGAGAAGCTCCTCGTGATCGGATTGGACCGTCAGGCGCTTGGTCGAAAGCGTTCGAAGCTCCTTGTCGACGATCTCCAGTCTTGTTTCCAATCTTTTCATCTCCGTCGAACGGCCGGTCGCCTCGGACTCGAGCTTTGCGGTAAGGACCGATAGATCCCGGATTCTTTCGTCCAATGCCTTGGACTCCCGCGCGACGATTTTACCCGCCTCTTCGGAGTCGGCGAAGAGCTTCTCGATCGCCTGAATCTCCTGATCGATATTCAGCACTCTGGCCGGAAGCGTTTCCAGTTCACGCGCTCTTCCGAGAATACCGGTACCCTGCCTTCGGATACTGCCGCCGGTCAGCGAACCGCCGGGATTGACCACGTCTCCGTCCAGAGATACCAACCGAAAAGAAAATCCGGAAGATTTGGCAATGTCCATCGCGTTCTTGAGTGTATCGACGATGGCGATACGACCCAGCAAATTTCCTATGATCTCTTGAATGGAATCGTCAAATGTCACAAGTTCCGAAGCGATCCCGAGAAAGCCTTTTCCGGACTTTGCCGCTTTAATCTGATGATCTTCGAGATAACGGCCTTTTATGGTATTGATCGGAAGAAAAGTAGCCCGCCCGTGCTTATTCTGTTTAAGGTAATCAATCAGGTCCTCGGCATCTCCGTCGGTTTGTGTGACGATATTATGAATCGCCGATCCGAGGGCGATTTCGATAGCGGTTTCATACTTTACGGGCACATGGATCAGATCGCCGAGAATGCCGACGATTTTTCCGGACAATGAGCGGTCGGTTTTCGCGTCTGAAACCAATCGGCGTACCGGCTCCTGATACCCTTCTTTACTGCTCTCAAGCTCCTGAAGCGTCTTGATCCGGAACGACACGTTGTCCTTCTCGCGTTGTTTTTGATCTGTTTGCTTCCGATATTCTTCGGCTTCCGACCGCAATTGATCCAGTTTACTTTGTTTTCCGGAAAACTGCTTCTTTGCTAAAGACAATTCTGCGGCGACGGAACTGAGTTGCGTTTGAAAATCTTCGGATATCGCGGAGAATTTATCCTTTTCGGAAATCAGGATGACGCGTTCGTCCGAAAGAGATTTGACCTTTGAATCGAAAAGCATTATTTCCGAGGAGAGCGACTGAGCTTGCTCCTTATAATCGAAAATTTCTTCGGCTAGAGTCTCCATTTTGACTTTCGACGCGTTGATTTTCTTAAGTGACTGGTCAAGCGTTGCGATCAACGACTTCATTTCCTCTTCCTTTTTTTGAAGTGCCTGATCGTATTTATCTTTCTGACTTTTCAATGTGTCAATCTTTGAGGCCTGATCCTTCACGGACGCATCGAGCCGCTCCAATTGAACGCGCGCCTGGGAATCATCATCCTGACCGGAGTTCAGACGCTCGGAAAGTTGCTTCCTGCGATCCGTGATGACGGCCAGAGCGCTTTGAACTTCGTGGATTCTTTCACCCAAATCGGCTTTATCGGTACGAAGTTTGTCCAGACGATCTTCGATATCGGACGACTTTTCTGTCAGTAATCTGTTCTTGTCCCGTAAAGAAAGGATTTCGTCCTCCCGGCGCAGGATTTCTTCGTTTATTCGCGAAAACTCCTCGTCCGCAGTGGATAGAAAGGCCTGGTTTCTGTCAATCAAATGAAGCGTAAGCCCGATATCCATTTCTTTCCACTCATCATACGTCCGATGGTATAACTTGGCCTTTTCGGCCTGTTCTTTCAACGGACCGACCTGATCGGAAAGCTCGCCGAGGATATCGGAGATGCGAATCAAATTCTGCTCGGCGGAAAGGAGTTTGCGCTCCGCCTCTTCCTTCCTCGCCTTAAATTTGACAATACCGGATGCCTCTTCCAGGACTTTCCTTCTGTCTTCGGAACGGGTGCTCAGAATGTCGTCAATCCGGCCCTGCCCGACAATCGAATAGCCGTCCTTACCCAGGCCGGTGTCCATAAAAAGCTGCAGTATATCTTTCAGTCGGCAATTAACGTGATTGATCTGATATTCGCTCTCGCCCGAACGGTAGAGCCGACGGGTGACTTGAATTTCCGAATAATCGATATCCAGATGCCGGTCACTGTTGTCGATGGTAATCGATACTTCGGCGAAGTTCATTGCCCTTCTCGACTGCGTGCCGTTGAAAATGACATCCTCCATTTTTCCGCCGCGAAGTGTCCGGACGCTCTGCTCGCCGAGCACCCAGCGAACAGCGTCTGTCACATTGGACTTCCCGCTTCCGTTCGGTCCGACGATCGCGGTCATACCCTTATCAAACTCGATCAGGGTATATTCCGGAAATGACTTAAAGCCCTGGATTTCGATTTTTTTGAGATGCATTGAAGAACGATCCTTCCATCGGTGATTACAGATTAAGATTATATACCAAAAACAACGATTAATGAAACGACGGGAGAAACGTTCCGGACCCCTAAAATATTGTGCCTTATCCGTCTGCCATGGAACGAAAAACCGGCATTATTCTTGGGTAAGTATATTGTCGAATGCGTTTTTTGCGGCGTTCTGCTCCGCTTGCTTCTTGCTTCTTCCCGCGCCCTTGCCCAAAACAGCGACGCCTTGCATGACTGCCGCTTGGTAGATACGATCATGAACCGGTCCGCTTTCTTCGAGAATAACAAAAGAGACCGGCGCTCGCGAAGGATTGCTCTGGGACCATTCCAATAATTTACTTTTATAGTCGAAAACAAGTGTCCCGTCGACAGCCCGGCTGATCGCTTCGTTCAGGATGTTCAGAATCGCGTTCTTTGCCCTTTCAAATCCCCCGTCCAAATAGATGGCCGCGAATATTGCCTCCATGGCACACGAGAGATTGGAAGGCTTCTGGCGGCCTCCTGAGGCATCCTCGCCGCGGCCGAGGAGCAGAAGGCTTCCGACATCCATCCGTTCCGCGATCTCGGCAAGCATCGATTCGCAAACGATTAACGCGCGGGTTTTTGAAAGGTAACCTTCGTCCCGTTTGGTTTTCCTGTGAAAAAGTTCTTCGGCGATTACGAAATCCAATACTCCGTCGCCCAAAAATTCAAGCCGCTCGTTATCCTCGATCCCTTTGTTCTTCGATTCATACGCAAAGGATGAATGTGTTAACGCGTTCATCAGAAGCCGGCTGTCCGAAAAGCGGTAGCCCAACGCCTCCTGTAAACGCGATAACTTTTCGTTCGGTATCGAATCATCCATAAAATGTATCCCTTATGCAAAAAAGCTCCCGTGAAGGAGCTCAAATGCTGTTAAGCCGAAAAATTACATTAAGAATTAGCCTTAATAAAGTCGATCGCGTCGCCGACGGTCTTGATGCGCTCCGCTTCCTCATCGGGAATGGAGATTCCGAACTCCTGCTCCATAGCCATGACCAACTCGACCATATCCAGTGAATCAGCGTTCAAATCATCAATCAAACTGGATTCCGGAGATATCGAATCCCCGTCAATCCCCAGTTGCTCAATGAGTATCGCCTTAACGTTTTCAAAAATCGGATCACCTGTCATCTGTATACCTCCTGAATGACTGCTCAAACAATCTGTTACATTGTTTGTATCTGAACGCAAAGAAAATGTCAATACATGCACGCAAACTTTTCCAATATATTTTGAATTTCAAACTATTCTGTGTTTTCAACGAGAAGACGGCGGTTTCGAATCAAATAATCCAATCCGGATACGATGGTCATAACGATGGCGATGGCAACAAAAATGTTTCCGATCAGTATGACGTTATAACGAATAACCTCCCCGGAGATGTTTTCGAAAATTCTCTGTGCGATTGATATGAACGTTGACTCAAAGAACAGGAAAATGATTGCGATCATTTGCGTAACCGTTTTAATCTTGCCGATCGTTTCGGCGGCCATAATCACTCCGTTTTTGCTTGCAACCAAACGCAGCCCCGTGACCATGAACTCTCTTAATACGATGACCACTACAAGAAAGGACGAGATTCTTCCAAGCTCGACAAAAGCGATCAGGACAGAAATGACCAGCATCTTGTCTGCCAGGGAATCCAGAAACTTTCCGAGATTGGTAATCATCTTGTACTTTCGGGCGATCGTCCCGTCAGCGTAATCCGTGATCGCCGCGACGATGAAAAGAATTCCGGCAACGAGGATGCCGTTCGCGGTTATGAAATCATTCCATTCCTGAGGCTTGAATCCCCAAATGCTCAAAGGAAGCATGAAAACAAGAATCATCGGGATCAGTATGATCCTCAGCACAGAGAGTTTATTCGGAATATTCATCAACAGTTACTCCAGTCATATCATAAGCGGAGAAATCTACAATCGATACTCTGTATTTCCCGCCGATTTCAAGAGGCGATGAGGTCGCTAAAACATTGATTACCGGATCCACTTCGGGAGCTTCCCCATAAGACCTTCCAATGTAAAATATACCATCTTCAGACACGGAATCAATAGTAACCCACACAGTCGTGCCGATTCTCGCCGCATTGGCTTGTAGAGAGATACCGTTCTGGAGGGTCATCAGCCGGTCAAACCGGTCCTGAGCGATCTCCGGCAACACGGGATCACTCATCCCGTATGCCCGTGTTCCTTCTTCGGCGGAAAAAACAAAGCACCCGAGCCGGTCAAAGGACCATTCTCCGACCCGATGCAGTAAATTTTCAAACTCTTCTTCGGTTTCTCCGGGGAACCCGACAATCACCGTCGACCTAAGGACGATATCCGGAACTGCGTCACGCAACCCCGATATCATGGAAGAAATATCCGAAACTCTGTCTCTTCTTCCCATGCGAAACAGAACGCGGTCGTCCCCGTGCTGTACCGGAATATCAAGATAGTGTAAAACCTTAGGGTTCGATTTGATCTCCTCGATCAGTTCATCCGATATGCCGTCAAGATACGCATACATGATACGAACCGATGAGATATTCCCGATCGATGTGAGCGCCCTCAAAAGCTCGGGAAGTCTCCGTTTCCCATAAAGATCCTTACCGTACGATGTTGTGTCCTGTGCAGTTAAAATGAGTTCCCGGTACCCCCGGTTTGCCAGTTCTTCGGCTTCGGAAATGATGTCTTCAAACGGTCGCGATCGAAAAGGACCGCGGATCATCGGGATTGCGCAATACGCGCACGCATTGGAGCAACCCTCGGCAATCTTGAGCCAGGCGTAAGGATATGTTGAAACCTTACGACCGTATTTGAGATGTTCCATCCCGCCCGCTTCGGAAACACATAATTTGCATGTTTCTCCGGGATTGTCCGTAAGGGATCGGATAACCTTCGCGATATCGTGATAATGTCCTGTTCCCAACACAGCATCCACTTCCGGAAGGTCAGTAAGTATCTCGTTCGGGTATCGCTGAGAGAGGCAACCGGTGACAATAATGTACGAGACATTGCCCCGGGGCTTCTTATAATCCGCCGCTTCCAGTATCGTGTCAATCGCTTCGGACTTGGCCTGCTCGATAAATCCACAGGTATTGATGACAATGACATCGGCGGATTCAAATGAAGGTACCATAATAAATCCGTCGTTTTCCAAAATCGAGGTCATGCATTCGGCATCCACGAGGTTTTTGGAACAGCCCAACGTGACCAGAGCGACCTTGACCGGTTGTTTCATATCCGTCATGAGGACTCCTTGAATAAGAGATAGATACTATTCTACTTCAATAAAGAAATTACTCAAGGCATACGAGATTAAATCGTACGAATACCCGCGACTGACCAGAAGTCTTGATACCTTTGCCAATGTTGAACGGTATTTGTCCCGGCTTACCGCGACCGGTCCGTCCGATTTAAAAAAACAGCGTAGAAAGTCCGTTATGGTTTCAGAGTCGGACAGCGATTCCGAAAGCACTTTTTCCGCGATGGATTCGGAAACTCCGCGGGAGAGCATTCGCGCATGCAAGCGCGGGCGGCCTTCCGCCTGGGCGCCTCTTCTGGATAAAAGGATCGCACGGGCGATTCGTTCGTCGTTAATATACCCGTCTTCGATCAGACCGGATACGACAGACGTGCTCATTTCCGCAGAAAAACCTTTGCGGATCAAATAATCGTTGACCTTTCCGCTTGTTTTCGCGGACGTACCGATATAGAAGACAGCCGCTTCTCTCGCCGCAGAATGTGATGAAAAATCGATATTCGCGTCGAACTGAATCAACCTCCAAACCGCTCGTTGATTTCATGCGTGATGTTCCCGACCTGAGCCGCGGAGGATTCTACAGATCGATACCGAGGATCTCGGAATCGAGGGATACATCCTCCCGGTCGTCGGACGGCTCGTCGGCTCCAGAAGAAGAATTGTCAATACTTCCGCGTATGGTCGCTTCGATCTCGTCACGGACGTTCGGGTTTTCCTTGAGATATACACGCGCGTTATCCTTACCCTGGCCGATCCGTTCGCCTTTATAGGAAAACCATGATCCGCTCTTGTCAATGATGTCTTTGGCAACGCCGAGATCAATGATGCAACCTTCTTTGGAAATACCCTCGCCGTACATTATATCGAATTCCGCTTCCTTAAACGGAGGCGCCACTTTGTTCTTAACCACCTTGACGCGCGTATGGTTGCCGACGATTTCGTTACCGACACGCAAACTCTCGGTACGCCGGACGTCCAGACGAACCGACGCGTAAAACTTTAGCGCACGGCCGCCCGGGGTTGTCTCCGGATTACCGAACATAATACCGACTTTCTCTCGAAGTTGATTAATAAAGATACATACTGTGCTGGATTTGCTGATAACGCCGGCCAACTTGCGCAATGCCTGAGACATCAGCCGGGCCTGAAGACCGACGTGGGAATCCCCCATTTCACCGTCAATCTCAGCCTTCGGCACCAATGCGGCAACCGAGTCGACGACAACGACATCCACCGCGCCGCTTCGTACGAGCGCCTCGGTGATCTCAAGGGCCTGTTCGCCCGTGTCCGGCTGAGAAACAATCAATTCGTCGATATTGACGCCGATCCTGCTGGCATAGGTTGGATCAAGGGCATGTTCGGCATCGATGAAGGCTGCGGTCCCGCCGTCTTTCTGCGCTTCGGCGACAATGTGCAGTGCTACTGTGGTCTTACCGGAGGACTCGGGCCCGAATATTTCGACGACACGTCCCTTCGGTACTCCGCCGACGCCGAGAGCGATATCCAGTGAAAGAGCTCCGGTCGGAATGACTTCCACCTGAACGTTAACGCGATCGCCGAGTTTCATAATCGCGCCCTTTCCGAATTGTTTCTCAATCTGAAGCAGAGCCGAATCCAGGGCTCTTTCTCTCTCGGTGTTGGATTTCTGCGAAATTTCCTGATCGGACTTCCCGGGACCCTTGTTTGCCTTTGCCATGCGTGCCTCCTTGACGAACATACGTTCTATTAACACCAATTATACGAATAGTTTACACGAACGTCAATCGATTTATCGACATCTTTTCGACAATTACGACGGTTTTCGCGAAAAGGTCAAGACGCGCGGCGACTTTTCTTCTTCGTAAAACGCTCCGATACCCGTTCGAGGAAGGAACGAAGTTCCGGCATCTTCAGAAGGGCCGCGCAAGCGATATAAACAAGAAGACCGATGACGGCCTTGATCGCGACATAAAGAAACTCCATGATCTTTCCATCGGGCTGATAACGAATCATATTCACAAAATACAAAGCCGCGACCAGCGCCGCTAAGCAGACCGACGCCTTAAGGACAAATGATAAGATTCCTTTCGGGACCAGTTCTTTGTTCCTGCGATAATTGAGCACCAGAAAAAGCGCGGACATGATGCCGGCAAGAGAATAGGACAGGGTAAGATAGATTGGCTTGGGGTCGGGATTCAGGGAGATCAGCACGTAATTGCTGAAAAAAACGACCAACAAACTGATACACCCGGAAAAAAGCGGCATTTTGGTCTTTCCGATCGCATAATAGGCTTGGTTGTAAATGAAGATCACGGTTTGAATGATGACTGCCGCGGAATAGCCGAGCAGGAGAATCGAAGTGTTTTTGACCTGTCCTTCCGAAAAGTTACTGCTCCATCGAAAAACAGCGGTGATAATGTCACTCGGCATCATGATTAAAAGCCCGGACATCGGAATGGTCATGAACAGAGCATTCCGCAGTGACGACGATAAAAGTTCGGAAGCGCTCTTCAATTTCCCCGCAGCGAAATGACCGGCCAGGGACGGAAGCATCACGGAACCGACACCGACCGCGAAAATGCCGTAGGGCATTTGCCAAAGTTTTTCCGCCGCACCGATCGAAAATTGGAGATTTGTAAAGACATCCGCAAAATGGCTGATCACGATCGTATTCAGTTGGATGATCGAAGATGAAATCAGGATCGGGATCGCCAGAAAAAACAGAGATCGGAATCCCTCGTCTTTATGATCGAGACTGAAACGGAAATGCTTGAGGTATTTTTTACCGACCGCGACCTGAAACAAAAAATAAATCAGCGCGGCGGCCATGATACCGATAACAACACGGTAGAGCGCCCGGTCGCTCGGCCCGCCCCAAATGATAATCGCCAGCAGTACAAAGACATTGTAGACCGTCGGCCCCATCGCGGTTGCGGTGAATTTTTTGTACGCGTTCAGGATGCCGATCGAAAAGGCGGCAAGCATCATGAAAAATATCTGCGGGAAAAGAATCCGGGCGGCGTTGGAGGCAATCCGGACAATTTCGCTTTTGCCCGGGTCCGACCAAATGAGCGGATATACGAATTCCGCCAAAAGAATTCCGGCGATGACCATACCGCCCATGATGACCGCCGCGATGCTGATAAAGATGCTGACGCTCCGAAATCCTTTCTTCTCTTCACCCAAACGGATCGAACGCGCAAGCGACGGCGTGATTGCCGCCTGGATCGCTCCGCCGACCAAGAGCTGATAGACGAGATCCGGAATCAGGAATGAAAGTCTCCAAGACTCCCGAATTTCCTCGGGGAACTTGGACGCGATCAGCATCTCGCGGATAAAGCCGGTCGATTTGGACAGAATCAGTCCGATAATCACCAGAAATGTAGCCAAGGCAAAGCCCTTTTCGCGTGAAGGAGCGGAAAGGTTTACGGAAGGGGCCCCGCGTGACACAGTATCGGGTTGCCCGGAAGTCTCCTTCGAATCGCCCGCAATTTTTTCGCGACTCATTGCAGCCTCTTGCGGATCATATTGAATGCGTGGAGGACCGATACACGGCGAACCCGCATCCGGTTACCGGACAGATTGATTTCGGATACTTCGGTGCCGTCTTGATCGGCAAGCGCAAGATAGACCAGCCCGACCGGCTTGTTGGTGCCGTATGCGGTCGGCCCGGCGATACCGGTGATGGAGACCGCGATGTCCGTATTCAGGAGTTTTCGGCACCCGACGGCCATCTGTTCGGCGCATTCGCGGCTGACGGACCCCATATCGGAAAGGACATCTGCGGTGACGCCGAGAAGCTGTTCTTTGACACCGTTATCATAGGCAACGATACTGCCCATCAGGACCTTCGAGGATCCGGGTACATCGACGAATTCGGACGATGCCATACCCGCGGTACAACTCTCCGCAAAGGAAAGCGTCATCCCGCGCGCGGAAAGAAGATCGAAAACCACTTCTTTCAGGCTTCTTTGCCCGACTTCATAAATGTAATCGCCGAATCGCTCCTTGAAGATTTCGACAAGCGGAGCGATCAAATCCTTTTCGTCTTCCGACTCGATTCGTTGGGTAATCCGGAAGAGGCACTCCCCCTCGGATGCGTACGGCGCGATCGTCGGATTCGTCTGCGCGTCGATCAGATCCTTCACGCGCTCTTCGGCGGCGGATTCGCCGATACCGTAGAGGCGGATGAACTCGGTTCTGAACCGCGCGGAGTTGTGCTTTTCGAGGAACGGACGAACCTGCTCGAGAAACATCGGGCGCATTTCCGAAGGCGGACCCGGCAGGAGCACAAAGACAGACCGGTGTTCCGGGTCATCCGTATTCGGGGCTTTGCAAAGGAACATGGTACCCGGTGCCGTTCCGTTCTTGTTCAAAAAAACCGTGGCATCCGCGGGCAGCATCGCCTGTTTTTTGTTGCTCTGCGGCATATTTCTGCAAATGCGTTGATAGAAATGCTTGATGTTTTCGAAGCTCTCGGCGTGCAGTTCAAGTTTCTTGCCGGCCACCCCCGCCGCGGCTTCCATCGTTATATCATCCGATGTCGGTCCGAGTCCGCCGGTCATGATCACCAGATCCGCGCGTTTTGCGCTTGCGGCGATCTGCTCGCGTAAACGCTCCATGTTGTCACCGATCACAATCTGGCGATACGAGGAGATCCCGAGAGAGACCAGTTCGGAAGCCAGAAAATTGGCATTACTGTTGATTACCTGCCCCATCAGAAGCTCGGTGCCGACACAGATGATCTCGGCGGTTCGGATCGTTGGCGCGCTTTTCATAAGACGGCCTCCTTTGACATGATGTTTCGATATGCCTGTAAAGTATTTTGCATCAAAAGCGTTGTGGTCATCAATCCCACTCCGCCGGGAACCGGCGTAATTGCACCCGCGATTTCCGAGGCCTCCTCGAAAAGAACGTCTCCCCTCACCTTATTCTCGGCGTCCCGGTTGATTCCGACGTCAATGACGACGGCGCCCTCTTTGATGTATTCGCCCGTTATAAACCCCTGTCTGCCGATCGCCGCAACCAGGATATCGGCTTGCCTGCAGATCTCTTTCAAGTTCTTGGTCTTGGAATGTGTGACCGTGACGGTCGCGTTCTCGTTGAGCATCAATGCGGCCAGAGGCTTCCCGACGATATTGCTTCTTCCGATGATCACGCAGTGCTTGCCGGCGATTTCGATCCCGGAGCGTTTGAGCATTTCCACGCATCCGAGCGGAGTACACGGAACCAGGCAATTCTTACCCATGGAAAGAAGGCCCTTATTGATCGGGTGGAAGCCGTCAACGTCCTTTTCGGGTGAGATTTCCGAGATGACGGAAAACTCATCCAGATGCGGCGGCAAAGGCATTTGGCAGAGGATGCCGTGGACGTTCCTGTCTTTATTGAGTTGATCGATGAGCGCCATCAGGTCGGCTTCGGAAGTGTCCTTATCAAGAATATATCCGAAGGACCGTATGCCGACCTCTTCACAGATTTTTCTCTTGTTGCGGACGTAAATTGCCGAACCCGGATCATCGCCGACGAGAATGACGGCCAGGCCGGGGGGTACGAACGAAGGATTGCCCTCATTCTGAGAAACCAGTTCGTCGATTTCCGCCTTGATGCCCTCCCGGATTTGAGCCGAGATCTCTTTTCCCGAAATAATGGTTGCGGACATACTAGTCCCCTTTCCTCGCCTGGATTTCAAGCCATTGTGTCTGAGTGATCAATAGTTTTCTCGGTTTACTTCCCTCAAACGGGCCGATATACCCCTTTTCCTGCATGACGTCAATCAAACGCGCCGCTCTGGGGTACCCGATATTCATACGACGCTGAAGGATCGACACCGAAGCGGCACCGGCCATCAGGACGATGTCGACCGCCTGCGGAAGAAGCTCGTCGTCCTCACCCTTGGAATGGACGGATTCTCCGGAAAGGCCGGAAGACGCGGATACGATCGCTTCAGCGGTTTCCGGATCGTACGTGCCCATATTCTGCGCTTTCAGATATTCGATGACCGCCTCTACCTCTCCGTCGGACACAAAAGCGCCCTGACCGCGTTGAGGCTTGGCGGCACTTTGCGGATAATAGAGCATGTCGCCGCGCCCGAGCAATTTCTCCGCGCCGCCCATATCAAGAATGGTTCGGCTGTCCACCTGAGAGGATACCGAAAACGCGATACGGGACGGAATGTTCGCCTTGATAACACCGGTGATGACGTCGACCGACGGGCGCTGCGTCGCGATCAGAAGGTGAATCCCGGCCGCGCGTGCCATCGCGGTCAGACGGGCGATCGCCTCCTCGACTTCTTTGGATGCGACCTGCATCAGGTCCGCGAGCTCGTCGATCACGATGAGGATCAACGGAAGTGCCGGTTCGCGATTGATCTTCAGTACCTCATTATACCCGCGAAAATCACGAACACTCGCTTCGGCAAACAGCGCATATCTTCGGGTCATCTCCCCGACCGCCCAATTCAAAGTGTTTGCCGCCTTCTTGGGGTCGGTGACGACCGGCGCCAACAGGTGCGGTATCCCGTTATACATCGAAAGTTCAACGACCTTCGGATCGATCATAATCAACTTGACTTCATCGGGGGTTGCCTTACAGAGGATGCTGATCAGTATCGCGTTAATACAAACCGATTTTCCCGATCCGGTTGCTCCCGCGATTAACAGGTGCGGCATTGTCGACAGATCACAGAAGATCGGGTTCCCCGGTATATCCCGGCCTAAAGCAACCGCCAGGGGCGATTCCAACTTTCGAAAAGAAGGCGAATCGATCAAACTGCGCAAAGAAACCGGGACGGTTTCGGCGTTCGGGATCTCGATTCCGATTGCCGATTTCCCCGGGATCGGCGCTTCAATGCGGACGCCGACGGAAGCCATCGCCAAGGCCAGGTCGTCCGTCAAATTGACGATACGGCTGACTTTAATGCCGGGTCCCGGCGCTAATTCAAATCGGGTAATCGCGGGTCCGTGGGTGATATTCACGATCGTCGCCTCGACGCCGAAGCTGGCCAAAGTGTCCACGAGTTTTTTTCCTTGAGTCGCCAGAGTATTCTTGGACGATCGCGCCGCTTCCTCCTGCCGGTCGGCTTTCAGAAGTGCCGGAGGTGCCGTTCGGTATAAGGGTCTTTGTACCGGGTGTCTGCCGGAGGATGATACCGCCGGCGAAGGGGACGTTCCGGCGGAAGATACGCTTCCCGAACGCTCTTTCCCCGAATTGCCGGCGGATACGCCCGGCCGGACCGCAGAGACTGACGCAGCCGCTCCCGTACCTTCTTCGGATGAGGGAAAATACTCGGAACCGTTAACATCGATTCGCTTGATCGGGATGTGATCGACGACGCGCGAAGACTGACCGGAAGGATTCACCGTGATGTCAAGCCATGTCGCATCCTTTTGCGGTTGAAGAAAATCGGGCATCTCTTTGATCTTCGAATCGTTACCCGTCGGGATCGGATGCGATGCTTCGCGGATAAAGTCGGTATTCACTTTTTTCTGAACCGGTGTTTTCGGTCCCGATGATTCACTCGAATCCGGTACCGGAGGTTTATTCAGATCCATGTCAAAAGGAGTATCGCCGCAACGATATGAGGAAGCGGTCATCGGAGCATCGGTTCCCTCAAGATCAATGAAGCCGGGATGCTTTTCGAAAGGGAGTTCGTCAAAAGGAGACACGTCGACGGCATACCCTTCATCGAAAATATCCGGCGTCCGGGCGGTATCTTCGTTTCCGCTCCCGAATCGGCCGGATGTGCGAAGAGAGTCTCTCCCGCTTCGGATTGCCTCCGCTGCGCGATGCGAAGTTGCCCTTATGGCCTCCGCCGTTCTCGCGGCGGTACGTGAAAGCGACACGTTGAAAATAATGATGATCTGTGCCAGCGTAAACGCCGAAATAATAATAATGGCACCGGTCTTCGCGGCGAGAAGCCGTAACGCAAGGGCAAGAGATCCTCCGACCAATCCGCCCGATAAGACCAACTGATCGGGCGTTTCCTTGATGATCGAGGAATTGATCCCGGATTTCCAGAGTACGGAAATCGCCTTACTGGCCAATGCCTCGTTTCCGGTGGAATCCAGACATAAACTTCTGATACTTGCGGGACTGACCGTTAAAACGGCCATCAATGTAGAGGCGCATAAAAGAAGCATCAGTACGGACCGAACACGAAACGGTGCGATGTTCCGGCGCTTTTCGAGAAAGTAATCGACCGCCGCGTAGATAAGCAGAACCGGCACGGCATAAGCGGCAATGCCAAGAAGGCCCATGCCGAAGGAGCGCAGCGCCTTTCCGAGTATCCCCGTCGCAGCGGCCGGCAAGTAATAGGAAATACCGAAGACCATGGCGAACGCGAAGAAAATGACCCCGGTCACTTCTCTTCCGTAATGGATCGGTTTGGATTCAGTCGAACTCAAATTCCAAGCCTCCTTGCCGTTTTCAATAAAGCGATGATCGTTTTACTGTCCGAAATCTCTCCTCTGTCAATTTGTTTAAGAAGATCACGTAAAGGAATCTTATGCACGTTAATAAACTCTCCGTCGTCAGGATTAATGTTTCCCTTGGATAAATGAGTCGCCAAATACAGGTATAACTTTTCCGAGCAATATCCGGGGCTCGGATAAACGACTCCGAGACTTACCACATGTTCGGATTTAAGGCCGGTCTCTTCCTCAAGCTCGCGGACCGCACAAAGCTCGGGATCCTCATCGGGTTCGAGCTTACCCGCGGGGATCTCAAGGAGCACCTGATTGAAAGGACTGCGAAACTGTCGAACCATGTACACGTTACCCTGATCGTCCATCGGAACGATCGCGGCTCCTCCGTTATGGCGAACAATTTCACGCGATGCTTCCTGACCTCCGTTCAACATGACTTGAACAACATCGACCGAAAAAACGTGTCCCTCGAAAACCGTGTCGAAAGACACGGGCTCCTCAATCATCTCGTTCTCTTCATAGGCCTTTTCGTCGTCATTCAAATATTGATCATAGAAATTCTCTGACGAGGCATCATCCGATATGTTCATTTTCTGTCCTTTCGGAGCGACTGAACTCGCTTGTTCTTCCGGTCGCGAGAACATCGCATCGTTCATTATATTCGTGACCGGAATGCCCTTTCACCTTGATCCATTCAATCTCGTGAATCAAGGACAATCGATCCAACTCTTTCCATAAGTCCAGGTTGCTGACAACCTGACGCGTGCTGTTCTTCCAAGAGTTTCTCTTCCACGAATCCAACCATCCGAGTCGAAAAGCATTCACCAGATAAGCGCTGTCACTGAACAGCCGGACTTTACACGGCGCTTTCAACTTCTTCAGTCCTTCGATCGCGGCAATCAATTCCATTCGGTTATTGGTCGTTGATCCGGCGCCGCCCGAAATCTCTTTCTCTTTTCCGGCAAAGACCAGTATGGCACCCCAACCGCCCGGTCCGGGATTGCCCGAGCAAGACCCGTCGGTATAAATGCTTACCAAGGGTCGGTCGCTCATTTCTGTCCCCCGGCCATTCTGATTTTCTTTTGAGCCGCAGCGTCAACGGCATCGTTGACCGCCGCTCTGAAACCGCTTTTCTCAAGGCTCATCACGCCCTCGATAGTCGTGCCGCCCGGCGAACAAACCTGATCTTTCAGAATTGCGGGATGCAGACCGGTTTCGATGACGAGTTTACCGGATCCGTATACTGTCATCGCCGCGATCTCGTACGCGACATTTCTGGCAATGCCCAGCTTAACGGCAGAATCGGCGAGCGCCTCGATGAAAAGCATTACATATGCCGGACCGGTGCCGGAAACGGAACCGATCGCGTCCAGCGTCTGCTCATCGCAAGGAATCACCATCCCGCAAGTCTTGAACAAATTGACGATTTGCTCCTGTTGTTTATCGCCTACATTATCAAAGCAAATCGCACTGACACCGGCCCCCGCAAGTGCCGGCGTATTCGGCATGACGCGGACAACCGGAGCGTTTTTACGGAGAAACCCCTGAATTCTGGAAACCGAAACCGCGGCAGCAATAGAAATCACGACCGTGGACAAACCGAGTTTGTGTGTCAGCGATTCCATCGTACGATCAAAAACCTGCGGTTTCACCGCTACAAGCACGAAATCCGCCTTATCCGCGGCATCGACGGCACTTTCCGCGAGCTCGCATCCGGTTTTGCGGGCAAACGCCTCCGCCTTATTCTCATCGATATCAAAAAGCCTGATCTCACTGGGTTTCAGCACACCCTTCCGGAGAAATCCGGACACGAGCGCCTGTCCCATATTCCCTGTTCCAATCACGGCAAGCGTCACTTTGAAAACCTCCTTATGATCGAAAAAACATCCGAATATTTACATATTCACCCAAGAAAAATGATAACATTCAACTTGACACGATGCAAACCGTCTATTACACTTGTGAATGTTTCATTTGCGTAACAAACGCGAATAGACGTTTTATTTTAGGGGAGTGGCTCAACGGTAGAGCAGCGGTCTCCAAAACCGCTGGTTGCGTGTTCGAATCGCGTCTCCCCTGCCAAGCAAAAGTCCCGCGGCTTCAGTGAAGTGCACCCCGAATATTGGACGAAAATCCGGTATATGATGTGCACTTCACTAAGGCTTCGGGACTTTTTGATTTTTCGGGATTGGGGTCAAAACACGCAACCAGCTCTCTTTTATCTAACATTGGGAGCGGACTATATTTGGGCGGTGCAGGTCAGGCATTTGAAGGATCAATTATTCAACCTCTTTATGATTGACTCTGCAAAGCCCACCGCGGCTGTTATGTCATCAGTGTTCGGATGACCTAAGGAGACAACCAATATTGCGCCTTGGCAGACGAACTCATCAATGACTCTTATGCCATTATCTTCGAGTGTTTTACGAAGTGTCACTTGTTTTTGTTTACCGGAACCGCAATTGGTCACAAGCGCCACCGACTTGACCTTGGTAGGGTTGAGTTTTTTTACATATTCTATTAGCTCCGGCATACTCTCCCCTCCATAAATCCCACTGACAATGAATAGCAGATCAGTATCCAAAAGATCAGGTTGTGAGGATACATTTTCCGCTTTGATGTTTAGTGCTAATCCGATTGCTTCGGCAAGTTTTTTCGAATGCTTCGTTTTAGTCGCATAAATGATTCTTGTTCTAATCATTGATAATACCTTCCTGAAAAGTGGATGCTTTGCCGGTTTCTTCTGTCAAAAAATTCATTTTGTATTTCAGAAAAACGACAACACGGATGATCTCACAGGCGATCGCTCTGTTAAGCAGCATCATCGTTTATCCCGACGTTTGTAAATGATGAACCCTACGGCGGCGACTGTGACAAGCGCAGATACGATAAATACGGCGATCAAACGGGTATGATCTTTACCGGTATTGCGTTCCTGATCATTAACGGAATCAATCGTTGCGGCTTCATTTGTCTCCGTTGTACCGGAATCGATGGTTTCACCGACAGGAGTACTCGAAGCGGTATTTTCAGTTATTGACGGCGTTACTTCCGGCTCAGTCGCGGGCAAAACTTCCAACCCGGTCGCCTCCGATAAAGCGATACCGTTTCCCGCTTTTCCCAAAGGAACGAGATGATCCAGGCCGACGAAATATCCGTCCTCCTGCCAGAGGACCTCTTTTACGAATTCGTATTTCTCTTCATCCCACGTCGTAAAGTCATGCCCGACCAGACCGCCGGTATCACCGGAATTCGCGTTAAAACACCAGAAAGTGTGGTGGATTCCTTCCTCGGCAATCAGTTGGCGCAGAAAGGTCATCCACGAAAGATTCGGCTCACGCATGAACCCGCCCCACTCCCCGATCAGAAGAGGCGCAATACCCTCATCATGGATATACAGCCAGTTATCGTCCCAGCAATCCTCTTTGAGGGATTCATAGGTAAATCCGTCCGAAAACCATGGCTGCGCATATACATCCGGACCGTAATCATGCGGCGAGTAGACGATTTGCGCATTTCGCCCGGCTGACCCGAAATCAATCGGATAATCGCGTACGCCCCGGAGGTTTCCGCCCCACCAGCAAAAATGGTAATCGGCGGAGTTCTGCGATGCGTAGTCGGCGTTTTTCGATACGTCCTTCGGATAGATCTCGATCCCTTCGATCAGGATCAGCAGGCGCGGGTTAATGTCCAGAACAAGGTTTCCGGCCGTCTCGGCGACGCGCTTCCAGTTGTCCGGATCCTCCGAGCCGTTCCAGATTGCCCCGACCTCGTGCGGCTTACCGTGGGGCTCGTTTTTCAGGTCAAACGCGATTAATGTGTCGTCGTCCTTATACCGGTCCGCCAGAAATTCGATCGAATCATAGTACCCGTCGACCGATATCCGATCGTTGTACCAGAGGTTTTGCATATGGCCCATGGCGTCGGTTTGTGCGCTGTGGATATCAAACATGACCTTCAGACCGTTTTCGGCGCATATGTTGAGCGCATAATCGAAAATCTGGAGGCTGTTCATCGAATTGAGCTCAGGATTGGTCGCGCGGTTATAGTTGGCTTCCGGATAGGTTCCTTCCTTCCACGACAACACCAGTTCAGAGGAAATCGGGATCCGGAGAAGATTGAACCCGTGATCTGCGATTGACTCCAACGCGCTTTCCATATTACAGGTCCACACCCCGTCGAAAATATTCGTGCCGGTATTATATCCAAACCAGTTGATGCCGGTCAGCCATACCACAGAGCCGTTCTGATCAATAATACGGTTCCCCCGGGTCGTCAGATAGTCGTCTCCCCGGACTGTATCGGGACGAACGGGGTCGTCCGGCACCGCGGCCGTCGGATCAGTGCCCGAGGCGGGTTGTGTTGGGTCGGCACCGGTCGGAGAAGGAATCGAGCCGGCGGTGACCTTGAGCACGGTTACCGTCGGATCGACTTTTGAAGAAAGGATAAAGCCGATATCGGTTACACTGCCGCCCGGCTGGATCTCTTGATTATAATCGAGCGGCACGATGATAAGAACCTCGTCCTGAATGGAAAAAGAACCGTTCCAGCCGTCCGAAGCGCCGAGCACGGATCCGTTCGGGACCGATAATTCGGCGGCCCATCCGGATACCGTTTCCGAACCGTCGTTTTGGATCGAAAGCGTGTATTGCGTCCGGAACACGCTCCCTTCCTTCCAGGAATTGACCTCAAGGATCGTCGCGGTCAGGCTCGTGTCCGCCCGAACCGGAGCGAATAATCCTCCGAAAAGAAAGAGAACCAGTAAAGCAGCGATTGTTGCCCGTCTTCGTTTTCGCTTAAGACAATAGGGTTGGGTATTAATCATATCAATACTCTTCGCGCGTCCCGAACTCCGCGGATTCGACCCATTCTTCGGGACGGCCGATCCGGGTCGCGAGTTCATCGAATACGTTATAGTGTTCCCGTTCCTGTTCCATCAGGTAGCGAAACATTTTCCGGTCCGTTTCATCCACGCTGTCGGACGCCAATTGATGATACAGATCGATCCCCTTTTTCTCGATCTCGCGAGCCAATCGATATACCGCCAGTTGCTCCGATGATGAATAGATGCCATCAAGAACCGAATCCGCTTTTTCAAAAATGCTGTCCAGCGAGGCCAGTGCTTCATTTTCGGGCAAAGTATCCAATGTGCCCTGCATTCGTTTTCGAATGATTGCCGCATGACGCAACTCATCCTTAGCGATCATAATAAACAAACGATGTAATGCGTTCTCTTTGTTCGCTTCCGCTTTTGCGAGATAAAATTCAATTCCGTCCATCTCGGTCTGTAGCGCATATTCCAGTGATTTCACTTGATCTTCCCTACCTTTCGCTCGCAGAAAGAGCTATATTAAAAGGCCGCCGTTCGGACTCAATACTTGACCGGTGATGAATTCCGACCTCTCGCTTGCAAGATAGTAAATAGCCGCCGCGATTTCGGAGGCCGTTCCGATCCTGCCGAGCGGAGTATCGTCGCAAATATCCTGAATTTCGTTCACGCTCAGGCGCGCGTTCATATCGGTATCGATCAGCCCGGGAGCCACACAATTCACACGAATACCGGAAGGTCCGACTTCCTTTGCCAATGCCTTGGTGAAGCCGATGATCCCGGCTTTTGCCGTTGAGTACGGAACTTCGCAAGAAGCACCGGTGATCCCCCATACGGAGGATACGGTTACGATTGAGCCGGTTTTTCGCGAAATCATTCCGGGAAGAACGGCATGGGTGATATTAAAAAGACCCATGATATGAATATCCAGCATCTCTCTGAACGATTCCGGCGTGACATCCTGAAAAAGACCGAAACCGGCTATTCCGGCATTACTGACGAGGACATCCACAGCCCCGAATTCCAGCATCGCTTGCGCCGTTACATCCTTAACCGCCAAATGGTCCCGCAGATCCACTCGATAGGAGACAGCTTCACGCCCCATTCTCCGGATGTCCGCGACCACTTGATCCGCCAGATAAGCGTTTTTTCTGTAAAGAATCGTTACCGCGTATCCTTCCTTGGCGAAAAGTCGCGCGGTTTCCGCGCCGATACCGCGCGAAGCACCCGTGATCAAAGCGTGTCGGCGTTCTTTCATAATATTTTCTCCGTACGGTCTTGTTTCCATAAAGAAAGCGAGAACAAATTCTATTTATTATTTTACTCTCTTACGACATCCGTCGCAAGAAATCCCCTTCTTTGCTTTTCGATGCAAAAACGTTTCTTGCGGAAGAGTAAAAAAGAAAAAGGCTCCCGAAACGGGAGCCTTCGTTTGCATTAACCGTATCGACTAAAGAATCGAGTGCCAGACAAAAGCGCTGAACAGGCATCCGACTAAAATAGCGATACCATAAGAAACAACGACCAGCATCATGCTCTTGACGTAGCTCTTCTCGTCTTCATCCAAATAAAACATAACCATGATAATCGCCGAGAAAATATACCCGAGTCCAAGAAGCGGATTGAGGAAGAAAGAAATATACGATTCTTCCGCGAAGAATACCATGTCCATGATGCTTCCGAATATAACGACCGGTATCATGGGAATAAGCGACAAACCCGCTACGGACACGATTGAAGGAAGACTCTTTTTATCAAGTTTGAAAGGTCCTTGGAGAAGATACAGGGAGAAAATCAATGCGGCCAAACCACACATCAAAGAAAACATCAATGCAAATCCGTTTGCTCCGCCGACCTCTTCGTCAAACGCGAATCGAATTAAATAGACCAGAGCGAATCCACCCAAGGCAATAAGACCCCAAGGCCAATACGAATCCTTCGATCTGGATAAGACTGCTTCGACAGGGTTTTTGAATAATTCCCCGAGAAACGCTCCGACATTTGTATCTGTATGGGACTTGGGCGCTTCGGCCGTTGTCTCCTCGCTCACGGGTTCGGCAACAAAAGCCTTTCCGCATTCCGGGCATTGAGCGGATCCGTCCGGGATCTCTTTACCGCATCCGGCACAAAACATATCACACCTCCGACATCCTTAATGAACCGATTCATCTGTTTTTTATGATAGCATGAAACATTCCTTACCACAATCGCAGAAATAATTGTTCAACACAAAACACGCGGAAGATTCAATTTTAGCAATTGACAGGATGCTTTCGTATGATAGAATTGTATAGTCGTCGGGGTGTAGCTCAGTTGGCTAGAGTGCTTGCTTGGGGTGCAAGAGGTCGCCTGTTCAAGTCAGGTCACTCCGACCAGAAACATCGGTGAAGCATAGCTGCCGGTGTTTTTTCTTTTCGCTCATAGTTCGACCCGATGAAACATTATTACTTCTTCTTTATGAGCAATCTACCGAAAAACCAAATTCGACGTTAATAAAAAAGTAACCGCCGCCTCAAGGCGACGGTTACTGCGTTCATTCATGGAAGTATTTTAGAAATCTCTGCTTCTGCTTCCGGGCTTCGGAGTGTCGTCTGCGTCACGCGGGCTTTCCGAACGGCGTCGAAAACCATGGTCGCCGGAATCCGGCCCTCTGCGGTCTCCGCGGTCACCGTGGTCTCCGCGTTGATCAAAGCGTGCCGGCCTGTCCCTGTTTTCATCGGAAGGCCCTCTGCGTTCTCTCTTGAACCGGTCGCCCCCGTCTCTTCTGGGCGCATCCGCCGATTCGACATATCCTTCCGGCTTTTCCATACAATCCCGCATAGAAAGATTGATTCGTCCCTGGTTGTCGATCTCGATGACTTTGACTTTCACGACATCCCCCTCTTTGACGACATCCTCAACCTTGTCCACCCGAGTCCACGCCATTTTGGAGATGTGGACCAAGCCTTCCTTGCCGGGGAGGAATTCGACGAAAGCACCGAAAGCCATCAGGCGCGTCACGACTCCGTCGTACTCCGCACCCGTCTCCGGATCATTCACAATACCGTTTATGATTGCCAGAGCTTTTTGGGCCTTCTCGGCATCGGGGGTGGCGATGTAAATGCGACCGTCATCCTCGATGTCGATCTGCGCGCCCGTGTCCGCAATGATTTTGTTAATTACTTTGCCGCCCGATCCGATGACCTCTCTGATCTTGTCGACGGGGATTTGAATGGTGATGATTCTCGGGGCATACTTGGACAGCTCCGCGCGCGGCTTGTCGATACACGGCAGAAGAACATCGTTGATGATGTGCAAGCGTCCGGCACGGGTCATTTCAAACGCTTGACGAATGATTTCCAGACTCAATCCGTCCACCTTGATGTCAACCTGGATCGAGGTGATTCCTTCCGTAGTGCCCGCGACCTTGAAATCCATATCGCCGAAGAAGTCTTCTATTCCCTGAATGTCCATAAACACAAGGAAATCATTCTCGTCTTCCTCATTGACGATGAGGCCGGTAGAAATCCCGGCGACCGGGCGTTTGATCGGAACGCCCGCATCCATGAGCGCCAACGTGCTCGCGCATACCGAACCCTGAGAAGTCGATCCGTTCGACATCAGGATCTCGGAAACGGTACGAATGGCATAAGGGAACTCCTCCTCGCTCGGTAAAACCGGGACCAAAGAACGCTCCGCAAGAGCGCCGTGTCCGATTTCCCTTCTTCCCGGCGATCTGGAAGATTTGGCTTCGCCCACGGAATACCCGGGGAAATTGTAATGATGCATATAGCGCTTGGATTCTTCGCTGTCCAAACCGTCTAACGTTTGTGCCATTTTAAGCGGCGCCAGTGTACACGTGGTCAATACCTGTGTCTGTCCTCTTTGGAAAAGACCTGTACCGTGTACTCGCGGCAGAAGACCGACTGCACAGGAAAGCGGACGGATCGTTTTCAAATCGCGTCCGTCTACGCGGATATGCTCCTTGAAGAGGTAGTGGCGCACGACTTTCTTTTCGAGTTTGTAAATCGAATCCGCCACATAGCGAAGAGCTTCTTCATTCGTATCGGTAAGGTATGCGCGGACCTTATCGGTCAACGCGGCAACCTGCGCGTCCCGTACGCTCTTATCGTCCGATAAAACGGCTTGACGCATGTCGTCCCATGCGTAATCCTTAATCGTCTGAAAAACATCCTCCGGAACATCACAGGACTCATAGGAGAACTTATCTTTGCCGATTTCGGCTACAATCCGGTTAATAAAGGCAACAACCTCAATAATCGTCTTGTGACCGGCTTCAATGGAAGCCAGCATCAGCTCATCCGGAACCTCATTGGCGCCTGCTTCGACCATACAAATCTTCTTTTCGGTACCGGCCAGCGTCACATACATACGACTGTTACGGCGTTGTTCCTCGGTCGGATTGATAATCACTTCATCACCGATGAGCCCGAGAATGACGCCGCCGACCGGTCCGTTCCACGGGATATCGGAGATCGCGACCGCGATCGAAGAGCCGACCATTGCGACAATTTCAGGAGAACAATCCTGATCGACCGACAGGACCAGATTGGAAACGTTGACATCGTTCCGCAAATCTTTCGGGAAAAGCGGACGCATCGGGCGGTCGATTACACGTGAAGTCAGGATTGCCTTCTCGGACGGGCGACCTTCTCTCTTGATGAATCCGCCGGGTATCTTTCCCGCTGCATATTGTTTCTCTTCATAGTCGACGGATAGCGGAAAATAATCGATCCCCTCACGCGGCTCCTGAGACGCCGTAGCCGTCGAGAGAATCGCCGTTTCGCCGTAACGCACCAAACACGACCCGTTCGCAAACTGTGCCAACTTGCCGGTCTCGACCGTAAGTTTCCTGCCCGCAAAATCAAACTCGAAAATTTTTTCCATTTTTTACCTCCGGAAAATTATGACCGTCCGGATGGTAGCTTGTAGGTTCACACTTTGAAATCCCGCTCAAAATGTCAACCTACCCACTACAACCCGTTTAACGGTTGCTTATGAACAGAGTTTATTATAACTCATATCACGAAACAATGCTTAAAAAGGCGGGCATTTCTGCCCGCCCCCTTTAAACCGATTATTTTCTGATGCCCAGTCGGGCGATCAGCGAACGATATCTCTCGATATCGATCTTCATCAGATAATCCAGAAGACCCCTTCTTTGACCGACCATCATCAGCAAGCCGCGTCTGGAATGGTGATCATTCGCATGCTCCTTCAAGTGTTCCGTCAAATGGTTGATCCTGTACGTCAGAATCGCGACCTGGACCTCGGGTGAACCGGTATCGCCTTCTTTGAGGCCATACTCCTTAATGATTTCCGCTTTGTTGATCATGCCCATAATAAATCCTCCTAAATCCTGAAGCACAGTAATCGGTCGGACTGTCCGAAAACCGTGTCAACGGTGAATACCAAGGAAGTTTACCACAGAAGTCGGAGCATGTAAACAACGAAGTAGCCGCTCCGACATAAAAAATCAACCGTTTCTTCGCACAAAATAATTGCCCGGTCTGCACACACCGTCGAAAAGTTTATTCTCCTCGGGCTTAATCACTCGATAATACCCCATGTTAACGCCATACTCGATCGAAGAAAGAGCCATTTCGATTTCTTTTGGTCCTTCCGGCGAACGGATCGGTTCGATTCCGCGCCACGTATTGCGACCGCCGCCCTTGGATAAGTACATCGCCTGATCCGCCATATCGACGTGCTCCTGAAGGGAAAGCGGCGTTCCGGTGCCCTCAAACAACGGATACGGCGTAAATCCGATACTGCATGTGACACTTCTCTCCGGATGCGTCGCATCCGCGGGCACTTTGACCGATTCGGAAAATCTTTTCCTCAGGGATTCGGCATAGTGTGCGTAATCAACCGGGAAATGATGCGATACGACCAGAAGGAATTCTTCTCCGCCGCTTCGAATGACCAGACCGTTTGCTCCGACACAGGAAAAAAGCGTCTCTCCGACCTTCTTCAACACCTCATCTCCGCATAAGTGACCGTATTCGTCGTTGATCGTCTTGAAAAAATCAATGTCGATCAGATAGAGCGCGATACAGACCGATGCGTTGGTTTTGGGAAGATTCTTCTCGGTCAGATTACACATCACGTGCGTGTTGAGCATTTCAGGTAAAACACCGGACATGTATTTTCGATTCAGACATCCGGTCAGATCGTCAACATAAATGTCGCGAGTCGCTTCCTGCATGACGTTCCGGACCTTGTCCGTCCAGGATTCGTCAACCGTCTGAAGCGAAAAAACATTCTTGCTTCCGGCGCTGAAATACGCATAGTTCTTTCCGGCGAGTTCCTTTTGCTTGGCATTCCTCTCCAAGTCGCCCAAAAGTTTTTTAACCGGCTGGTAGATCACTCTTTGATAAATCTCAAGAAACATTACGGTCAGTAAAGCAGAGAAAATCAATATGCCGACACCCAGAGAAACAGCGAACTTGATATGAAAATCGTTCAGCTCGCCCCAATTGCCGAACGGCGGGAAGCCCATGCCCAGAGACACCGAAAAATAAACCAGCATACCGGTAATCAACGAAAACGTAAAAACGAAAGCAAACAAATAACGAACCACCTGCCACATGTACTCCCATGTTTCAAGCGATTGAATTCGATCAAACAGACCCGAGATGCCTTTTTTCATGGCTTCCTTATTGTGTCTCAGATTTTTTCCTTGAGCAAATTATAGCACTTGATGCTTTTAAAATATAAAATAATGTGTAAATGATTTCGTTACTTTTTTTGTACAATCTTTGGTCTTATATATATGTACATGAGGGCTGAAATCATGTTATTATTTCTTCGGTCCACCCTGCCGCAGCACTTTTCCGCGGCGATTATCGACAGATCCCAAAGGAGGAACAATCATGACCAAGCTGATAGGAAACCTAATGTTCGGGCAATCCGGCGGCCCGACGTCCGTAATTAACGCATCTGCCGCCGGAGTTTTTATCGAGGCGCTCAAACATTCTGACGTCATTACGAAAGTATACGGAGCCGCAAACGGCATCGTCGGCATATTGAACGAGCGTTTTTACGATATGGGCGAAGAGGACCCCGAGGAGCTTGAAATGCTCAAATACACGCCCTCTTCGAGTCTCGGTTCCTGCAGATACAAGTTGTCCGATGTAAGCCAGGACGATTCGGACTACATTCGTTTATTGGAGGTTTTCAAGAAATACAATATCCGTTACTTTTTGTATAACGGCGGAAACGACTCGATGGACACCTGCAACAAGATTTCGAAGTACCTCCAGAAGTCCGGATACGAGTGCCGTGTCATGGGCGTTCCGAAAACCATCGATAACGATCTGTTCGGCACAGACCATTGCCCCGGATTTGCGTCAGCCGCCAAATATATCGCAACAACCACGATGGAAGTATTCCTGGACGCACGCGTCTACGACACCGGAATGATCTGCGTCATCGAAGTCATGGGTCGCCATGCCGGCTGGCTCACGGCAGCTACCCGGTTGGCAAACGAGAAGGGTTGCGGGCCGGATCTCATTTATCTGCCCGAAGTGCCTTTTGACATTGATAAGATGGTCGAGGATGTCATCCGCATTTACGAGAAAAACCGCAAGGTAATCATCGCAGTCTCCGAGGGCGTTCAAACCAAGGAAGGTTTATTTATACCCGAGATCGGTGCCGGCGACGATGTGGCGGTCGATTCTTTCGGTCACAAGCAACTCGGCGGTACCGCGATGGTCCTTGCCGATATATTAAAAAAAGCAACGGGGGCCAAAGTCCGCGGCATTGAACTCTCCCTCATGCAAAGGTGCGCTTCCCACTGCGCCTCGCAGACCGATATCGACGAATCGTTCATGGCGGGTCAGACTGCAGTCCTCAAGGCCATCGAAGGCCTGACCGACTACATGATCGGATTCGAACGCGTACCCGGAAAAAAATACAAATGCGAGATCGATCTGATCCCTTTGGATGAAGTGGCCAACACGGAAAAGAAAGTACCGCGCGATTGGATCAACCCCGCTGGCAATTTTGTTACCGAAGATTTTGTTGATTACGCGCTTCCGCTCATTCAGAACGAAACCTGTCAGCAAATCGTAGACGGACTGCCCCGTTTCGCACAGTTGAAGAAAATATTGGTTCAGAAAGCATAATCCATACATTCAGGCCGTCCAAAAAAGACCCGCGAGAATTCAACTTCCGCGGGTCTTTCTTTTGCTCTTGAACTTCGTGATCTCTTTGTCCCCGGCCGTTCGGCCTTTTTGCATCCGGATCTTCAGCTTATCCGAAGAAGCAACCGAGTATCCGAAAAATCCGAGCATCCCGCCGAGCGAATAGTAATCGCCGTGTACGTAACTGATCAATCCCGCCCGGTCAAGACATACTTTTCCTTGAGCGTTCAATAAACGCCGGTCAACCGAAACCGAAACGATCTCAGCGATAAACATATCGTGAGATCCAAGTTCGACGGTTTGTCTGAGTACACAAGAAAGATAAAGCGGGGATTCGGCAACGGCAGGCGCATATCGCAACCCGCTGGCAGGGATTGCCGTCAAACCGCATACAGAGAACTTATCCTCCTCCGCCCCGGATCGGACACCACAGTAATCACAGTTTTTTGCCAGATCCTCGCCGACCAGATTTACGACAAATTCGCCGGTCGAAAGGATCAAGGGATGCGAATGTCTGGATTTTCGAACGGATATGGAGAGCATCGGCGGGTCCGAACACACCGTTCCCGTCCAGGCGATCGTTATGATATTCGGCCGCTCCGAATCATTTTCCGGATGGATGCCTGCGCACGAAACCATAACAACGGGCAGAGGATAAAGCAGTACAGTCGGCGGAAAAAGGACGCGGTCCATGTCTTGTTCCCTATGTTCAATCATTAATACGGCCTCCTTCTTAGAAATTCCTGATAAGATTTTCCCCTCGACTTTATTTTCCGAAATATCCGAACATTTCATGTTCGATCAGGAATTCTTTGATCTCGACTCCGCCCGAAAAACCGACCAATCTGCCGTCTTTTCCGATCACACGGTGGCAGGGGATGATCAACGGGACCGGATTATCCGCGCATGCCGAGCCGACAGCCCGTGTCAGATTTCTGGCGGCGATACGGTCGTTACCGGTAAGCGACATCGCGATGTCCTCATAACTGACCGTCGACCCGTAGGGGATCTTCTTGATCTCCTCCCAGACATGTCTTTGAAAATCGCTGCCGTATGAAAACCTGACGTTCAAGCTGAATTTGGTTCTGGCCTTTTTCAGGTACTCCGACAATTCTCTTGCGGCTTTTGATACCTCGCTCGGAAGGGAGAATTTATTTTCCGACGGATCCGGATGATTATCGGTGCGTACGGTTCCGTCCGTATCGGCAAATCCTGTGCGAATCGCAACGGTTCGATCAAAAGGATCCTCGATGAATTGATCATATGCGTAGAAACGGACTCCCTCAATATATTCCGAACTTCCTCGAACTGCGATCAATCCTCTGGGGAATCGTATAAAGGCCACCGAGTAATCCGGGTATTCCGAAGCCAGAAGGGAAAACATACCGGCATCGACGTAAACGCCGTCCACACAGAGTTCCTCTTCCAATACGGCTTCCTGACGCATGCCGCACGCCTCCGCGATCTCCCCCATTTTCAAATCGGAGATCGCAATATTCCAACTGACCTTATGTAATTGCATCGAAAAAAAGGCGATCCGCAAAACCGTGTCGACCATCCTTTTTATTATGTCATCCGTCAGAAAAACCGGGTGCCCGGAAGATGCCGATAAGCGGCAATATATCCATGCATTGTTATTAACGCGATGAATACCGTATAAGCCGACCAATCCGCATACCGCCGGACCGTCCGGCTCTTGAACGGATGCAACATAAAGGCTCATGGTGGGGTCAGCAATCGCAGAGCGAATGAAAGAGGTGATTTCGGCCGGTTTTTTATCCGAAAAAACGTGTTCCCTCAGCCTGACCGAATCGTTGATCCGAACCGGAGTCAGTGTCACGTCAACCATAAAAGCCCCTCCTCTTCTCTGTCAGAAACCATCCTCGCCCATTGAAGCGATCAGCGCGTCAATATCCGTCTCGGGATCCATCAATTCCGCAGCGTATTGATTCAGGAAAACCTGTGTCTGCCCGTAATATTCGGGATCACAACCGAAGGGCGTGAAATATGCGGTATCAATGATGTCTTTCAGTTTATACAAAGAACCGCAATAAACGGAGTCGGCAAAAGTTCGATCCCAAACTTCGGGGGACTTGACGACAGGAATAAATCCCTCATGTTTTTCGAGTCTTCGGCGAAGAAGGATCGCATCTGTATCCAGTGCGATGAATGCGGCAAAATCAACCGCCGCTTCGGGATGTTCGGACCCGGAAGAGATACTCAGCGGGAAAACCGTCAGAGCTGGCGGAGAAAGCAGTCCGGGTTTCACAGAAGGCATTTGGACCACTCCAAGAGTATACGGCATATAGTTTGACCACCGGACTACCTCATCGGATTGACCGACCCATATACCCACCCTTTTCGACAGGATCGGGTCGAGCGTTCCGAAATAGGATATACGATCCTCTCCGGACATCCATTCCGCAAAAAATGCAGGGTCAAACTTTCTCATGTAGAGTGCCGTCTCGCGGAACCCCTCGGATGACAGGTCGATTCTTCCGTCTTTCTCCGCCAAATAACCGACAGAAGGATCAAAGGAAGCCGGCAGATAAGGAATGAACGCCGATCCCGAAAGAAACGGAACCACGTAAGAGGCGGTTTCATCGTCCGGATCATTGAGCAAATAAATTTTTTCGGACGCTTGAAGCAGAGCATCCAAGTCCGCCTCATACGGTAAAGATACTCCCGCCAAATCGAGCACTTCATGATTTACGAACAAAACCGACACGGATGCGGCGTACGGCACCCCATACTGATTGCCCGAATAGGAGCATCTCAAAAACATATCCGGGTATACGACCGCCGGTGATAGAAGCGGATTTGCCGCCAGAAGATCATCCAAAGACAATAAAAACCCCTCCCGAATCAATTCGGACATGGCATCCGTCATCACGATATCCGGAATCGTTCCCGAATCAATCCACGCCTTGTAGGAAGCAAGATCGGCTCCTGTTTCGGATGTGGTCAGTAACTCGACCGAAAATTCGGGTTCAACGGTTTGGAGAAAGTCAAGAGAGACGGTTTGACCCGTGACACCGACGCCGAGCAGGTTCTGCTTCTTGGCAGTATACAGTTGAGATAAAGCCAACGCCGTATCATGCGTCATCGGAGCCGCAAGCCGGATTCGTTCGGGCGCTACGCTATCTATAGAAGGAGCTGTCGACGTTACTGGAATGGACGTGTCATCGGACTCCGAAGGATCCAAAACGTCCGGAAACATGGACGGCTCGTTCGAACAAGCTGTACTGACACTAAGTAATACAAAAAGAACAACGATGAAAAATACAACGCTTCGTAAAGAACGGGAGCATGTTCCGAAGGCTTTATTCGAACAGCGGCGCGGGGCAATTATCATGAAGTGATTCGTCCTCCGAAATAATGGCGTTCTGATGTTCGACACGACAAAATTATTATAGCATTAAAAAAACTGTACAAGCGATGAATGCTTGTACAGTTCTTTGGAGCCGATGGTGAGAGTCGAACTCACGACCTATTCATTACGAGTGAATTGCTCTACCACTGAGCCACATCGGCAAATGATCCAATCGGCACGGATTAAAATATACAAATATAACCCCGGTCTGTCAATACCGAAAAGACTGCGATATGTCCGTTAATCGGACAAGATGCGTTTCGACGAACGAAGTGTCTCCGACTTAACCTTTTCAAAGTCAATCGTCGTCAATTCGCCGCGATACTTAACAAAACGACCGGCAATCATCACCGACTCAACCGCCGAAGACGGAGTTCCGTATACCAGAGTAGATACGGGGTCGTTCATCGGCCACATAGACGGGTTATCATAACGTACGACCTGAAAATCGGCGTTCATACCGGCCTCGATTCGTCCGCACCCGTTAAAGCCCATCCCGGTAAATCCGCCGCGAGTGGCCATGAATAGCGTGTCTTCCGCTTTCATGTTTTCCGGATCGTTGAATCTTTCTTTTGCGATCAATGAAGCGATCCTCATCTCAACGTACATATCGAGATTGTTGTTGCTTGCACTGCCGTCGGTGCCGATACAGACGTTGATTCCCTTGCTTTTCAACGCGCGCACATCACATACACCGGAAGCAAGTTTCAGATTGCTGGACGGGTTATGCGCAACCGTTACGCGATGCGCAGCAAGAATATCCCGATCTCGATCGGTAAGATGAACGCAATGTGCCGCAATACACGGACGATCGAAAATTCCGAAATCGGACAACGCTTCAACCGGTGTAACCTTGTATTTCGAAAGGCAATTATCCACCTCCGTCCGCGTTTCACAAGCATGAACCAGTATGGAAACCTCCGCTTCCTTGGCTACGGCGGCGAGTTGAGAATAGATATATTCCGGATAAAGATAAACGGAGTGGACAAGTAGTGATACGCGAATCAAACCGTCCCCCGCCTGATCGAATTCTTTGTGAAAAGCCATGAAACCGTTCAGATCCGGCTTCCAGACTTCATTCTCTTCGACCCTCCCGAAATGTCCGGTATTCAAACGAAAACCCGAATCCAGAGCAGCATGCGCAATCTCGCCGGCCATATCGTACATGTCCGCGGCGGCTCCGGTTCCTCCGTTGATCATTTCGGCGATTCCCAAAAGACTGGCGTAATAAATATCTTTGGGAACGAGTTTACTCTCCCGGGGTAAAATGACCTTAAAAAGCCAGTCTTCCAATCTCATGTCATCCGCGCTGTTTTTAAGGATGGACATCGGGATGTGCGAATGACCGTTTGCAAAGGTCGGAAGAAGTATGCGATCGGCTCCGGAATATACGTCATATTCATTCGGCGATACGTATTGATCTGCGTTCGTCTTCTGACACTCTTCAAGGCCGTTGCATCGGCTCTGTCTTAACGATTTTTCGGCATTCTGAAGACTTTGTCCGACATATTCGATCCTGCCGTTTTCGACAGCGACGAATGCGTTCGGGAGAACAGAAATCCCGCCTTCTATCGTTGGCGTTACCACTGTGATTTCTTTAATGATCAGCGGACGGTTATGCATGGCGGCTCCTTACTAAATATCCCAGGAAAAGAGATACTTATGTTGTTCGGGCGTAAGTTCGTCGATCTGTTTGCGCTTGTGCATCAACAACATATTCGCGACACGATCGTCAATTTCCTGCGGAATGTCGTACACGCCGATACTTAAGGCTCTACCGTTCGTTGCCAGATGTTTTGCCGACAGCGCCTGAAGCGAAAAACTCATGTCCATGATTTCAGCCGGGTGTCCGTCGCCGGAAGCAAGATTCACCAGGCGGCCTTCCGCCAGAATGCATATTGTTCTTCCATCCTCCATGACATAACCGGCTATTCCCTCCCTGAGGTTCGAGACGCCCTTTGAAAGGGCGAGAAGCTCCTTCAGATTAATTTCCACATCAAAATGACCCGCGTTACAACAAATCGCTCCATCCTTCATTCGGATAAAATGCTTGTGTGTTATGACGTCCTTACAACCGGTGACTGTGATAAAAACGTCTCCCAACGGAGCCGCCTGATCCATCGTCATCACGTCATAGCCCTCCATAAGCGCTTCACACGCCTTGACCGGGTCAATCTCCGTAACGATGACCCGGGCTCCGAGACCTTTGGCCCGCAAGGCCACTCCCTGCCCGCACATCCCGAAACCCGCGACAACGACGGTCTTTCCGGAAACCAGCAAATTCGTTGTGGACATGATCGCGGTCCATACGGACTGACCCGTTCCGAACCGGTTGTCGAAAAGGTGTTTACATCTTGCGTCATTCACCGCTATGGCAGGATACTTCAATCGCCCTTCGCGCTCAAGAATTTTCAGGCGATGCACACCGGTCGTCGTCTCTTCGCAACCTCCGATCAGCTCGTCCATCAGATGTGTGTGTCCGGAATGCAGGAGCATCGAAAAATCTCCGCCGTCATCGATAACAATATGCGGGTGACAGGATAAAGCCATGACAAGATGTTTCGTGTATGTTTCTTCATCGGCACCGTGAACGCAAAAAACATGCATTCCGTCTTCCGCGAGCGCGGCAGCGACATCATCCTGAGTGGACAATGGGTTGCATCCGGTCAGATAGACATCCGCGCCGCCCGATCGCAACACTTTGGCAAGGCAAGCGGTTTTTGCTTCAACATGCACGCTTACGGCAATTCGAAGCCCGGAGAAAGGTTTTTCCGAAGACAATTCTTCTTCAATCATGCGGAGGACCGGCATATTTCTGTATGCCCACTTAATTTTCTTTTCTCCGCTCGGCGCCAAAGACAGGTCCCTTATTTCATAATCCATACATCTTACCTCTCGTGTACCCGTCAGAACCGGTCTGATCGTATGATCGCATCCAGAAGATCCATCGTTTTTTGCGCCGCTGATGCAGCAGTATTTATAACCTCTTCATGGGACAGAGCTTTTCCGGACATCCCGCTCGCCATATTGGATATACATGAAAGTCCAAGGACTTTCATGCCGCAATGTGATGCGACGATCGCTTCTGGGACGGTCGACATGCCCACCGCAGAAGCACCCATAGCAGAAAGCGCACGGATTTCCGCCGGCGTCTCATATTGCGGACCCTTCATAAATGCATAAATTCCCGTGTGAATTCGGATGGACAATTCTTGCGCCTTTTCGAGCGCTATATCGATCATATTCTTGTCATAAACAGAGGTCTGGTCCGGAAAACGGGCACCGTACCGGTCCAGATTGGGGCCTCTGAGGGGAGAATCGCAAAAAAATGACAAATGATCTGAAATTAACATCAGGTCGCCGGGGCTCATGGCCGCAGACAGGCCACCCGCAGAGTTGGTCAACAATAAATTTCTAACGCCGAGCTCGGCTAATACGCGAACCGGAAAAGCGGCTTGTTGAGTCGAGTGACCTTCATAATAATGAAATCTGCCCTGAAGCGCATAGACAAGAGTCTCCCCGATCCGGACAGCTAAAAGATTGCCCGAATGACCGGGGACCGTCGTTTCGGAGAAATTCGGAATTTGCGAGTATTTGAGCGAGCCGGCTTGTTGATATTGAGATACCCATTCGGATAATCCCGAACCTAAAACAATCGCCGTTTGTATATCGGGTGGAAATGCATTTCGAATACGATCGCCAGCTTCCGCAATCCGTCGATACTCGTCGTCAATCATTTACTCGCTCCGTTCTTTGCCGCAACAATTCTTGAATTTTTTACCGCTTCCGCAATAACAGGGGTCATTTCGTCCGATTTTTGAAGCTTCGCGTTTGATCGGTTGCTTAGCCGCAGGCGCATTCGTGGTTGCTGCCGCTTGTCTGTTCATACCGGATGAAGGTTGCGCCGGATTATTCGCATTTGCTTCGCCGTGGCCTTCCTGAAGCTTGCGGACCGCAGATTTTCTGGAAATCCTTTGTTCCGGAGCGATATTGGCCTTCATGATCATCCGGACTACATCCAACTGGATCGACCGGTTCATTTCTTCGAACATCTCGGAGCCTTCCAGCCTGTATTCGACAACCGGATCCTGTTGACCGACACTTCTCATTCCGATCGCATAACGAAGTTGATCCATCGCATCGATGTGATCCATCCATTTCTGGTCGACGTTGTAAAGAAGGATTTGGCGCTCGGCTTCTCTGAAAATTTCCGATGTTATATCCGCTTCGCGTTTTTCGAAACGCTCCAACGCCTGATCCATAAGCATATCGGCTGTTTCGGCGGCAGAGACGGATTTCCCGTCGGTCTCGCGCAGTTGATTCGAAAGATCCAGATCACCGAAGATCTCGCTGATCTTTAGTGAAAGCGCTAATTTTTCGGTGGAGGTTATCATTCCGTCCAGGGTAAAATCGGAAACGATCCTCTCCGCGACGATGCGAATCATTTTTAGATATGTCTCATGGATATCGTCTCCGTCAAGGACCTTCCGTCTTTGCGCATAGGTAATATTGCGCTGCACGTTCATAACATCATCATACTCAAGAACATGTTTTCGCGAGCTGAAGTTCAAGCCTTCGATTTTTTTCTGTGCCGATTCAATTTGGCCGGACAGATAGCGAGATTTGATTTCCAGGGTTTCTTCCACACCAAAAGTATTGAAAACCTTATCCGCGCGCTCTCCGCCGAACAATCTCAGTAAATCGTCATCTAATGCCAGGTAGAATCGGGATCTGCCCGGATCTCCCTGTCGTCCGGATCTGCCGCGCAATTGATCATCGATACGTCTGGATTCATGCCGCTCAGTGCCTACAATCAAAAGGCCTCCCGCTTCAACCACCTTCTTGGCTTCCGCTCCGGTTTGATCTTTAAACGAAGACTGCAACTCGGAAAATCTCTTGCGGGCATCTAAAATAACCGGATCGTCCGTCTCATTATGTGCGGTGGCCTGTTCGATCAATTCATCCGAAAAGCCGAGCTTCCTCATTTCGAGTTTCGCCATATACTCGGGATTTCCCCCGAGAATAATGTCGGTACCGCGTCCCGCCATATTCGTCGCAATAGTAACCGCGCCGTACCTTCCGGCCTGCGCGACGATTTCCGCCTCACGAAGGTGGTTTTTGGCATTGAGGACATTGTGCCGGATTCCCGCCTTTGTAAAAAGCTTCGAATACAATTCGGACTTGTCCACATTAACCGTACCGACCAATACCGGTTGTCCCCGCTTGTTCGCTTCCGTTACGGTTTCAAGAACTGCGCCCTGCTTTCCGTTTTGGGTGCGAAAGACAGAATCACTTTCATCCAAACGGATCATGGGCATATTCGTCGGTATTTGAATGACATCCAGGTTATATATGGAACGGAACTCCGCCTCCTCTGTGTAGGCCGTTCCGGTCATTCCGGAGAGTTTTGAATACATACGGAAAAAGTTTTGAAATGTGATCGTTGCCAGGGTTTTGCTCTCTCGTTCGACCTTGACACCTTCTTTTGCTTCGATTGCCTGATGAAGACCATCGCTGAAACGTCGACCGTACATCAGTCTTCCGGTAAAGTCATCCACAATAAGCACTTCACCGTCCGAAACGACATACTTCTGGTCGCGCGTCATGGTTCCGTTCGCCTTCAAAGCATTGTTGATGTAATGAAACAGCTCAAAATTCTGTGAATCCGAGAGGTTGTCAACACCAAAGTAGCGCTCGGCTTTAAGAACACCGTTGGCAGTGAGGACTGCGGACTTCGCTTTTTCGTCGACAACATAATCACAGTCCCCGACGATTTCCTCCATATCGATCTTGTCATCTGTTTCAATAACCGTGTACTTCTTCAGGCCTTTCACGAAATGATCCGCTCTTGCATACATATCCGACGATTCCTCGCCCATTCCGGATATGATCAAAGGCGTTCGCGCTTCATCAATGAGAATGCTGTCCACTTCGTCAACGATAGCGAAATTCAGTTCGCGCTGAACCATCTTCGCCTTTCTGTCCACCATGTTGTCCCGGAGATAATCAAAACCGAATTCATTATTCGTTCCGTATGTGATATCCGAATAGTAGGAGTCTCTCCGTTGCTCATTCGAAAGATCATGAATGATTACGCCGACGGACAGCCCGAGGTAACGGTAAATCTTGCCCATCCATTCGCTGTCGCGCTTCGCCAAGTAGTCATTAACCGTAACGACATGAACGCCCTTCCCGCTTAAGGCATTTAAATAGACCGGCATCGTGGCGACAAGTGTCTTGCCCTCACCCGTCTTCATCTCGGCGATACGGCCTTGATGGAGTATGATTCCGCCGATTAACTGGACCTTATAAGGTTTCATCCCGAGAACCCTTTGGGAGGCTTCCCGAACAGTGGCAAAAGCTTCGGGAAGAATGTCATCCAAAGATTCCCCGGAAGACAACCGATCCTTGAGCTTTGCGGTCATACCGATCAGCTCCGATTCGGTCATTTTGGAAAACTTATCGTCCAGCGAATCGATCGCGTCAACGATCGGCATGATTCTTTTGATTTCGTGTGTGCTGTGTGTTCCGAAAATTCTGGTTAATAAACTCATTCGGGAGATTCCTTTCCGTCATAAGAATTAATGATACGTTCGATCACGGTTTTATAGCCGTCCGCCCCGTATTCGAGGCACCGGTTCACCCTGCTGATCGTAGCCGTGCTTACACCGGTAGTCTCAAAGATTTCCGTATATGTATGTCCCTGACTCAGCAATATCGCAACCTGCAGTCTAAGCGCCAGAGACTTGATCTCAGAAACCGTACACAGGTCTTCAAAAAGTCTGTAGCACTCTTCTGTGGTCCTTAGGGTCAGTATCGCGTCAAATAATTGATCGGTCAGAGGGTCTCTGATTTTATCGTTCATCCTCATACCTCATCCATTCAGGAAACGACCGGCGATCAACTTCCAGACTTCTTCAAACAGTCCGAAAGCGAAAAATGACACGACAGCCGCTACGACCGCAAGAAACAAAAAAAAGAATACGATTTGACGGATAATGAGCGCTTTTCTTGCGCCCCGCAATACATCTCCAACGGACTTTTCTTTATCGGATAGATTTTCGCCGCGGACCGGACGCATGTATGCGGGAGATCGTACTTGGTCGTTGTTGCTCTTCAAATCAGGCCTCCAAAGACAAATAGTACAAAACGGAAATACCACGAACATGATACCGCAACGCATCTGATGTTACAATGCCGCGATTAATGATAAATGAATCCTGCCGTTCGATGATCACAAGTAAGCGTTACCGGGTTGTCTCGTTGACCGGTTCCGGATTCTTGTCATCGACATAACGCCCGGACACCCCATGCAGATTAATAACCAGTTCAACATCTTTTTGCTCCGCATATGAGCGGTAGCCGTTCAACTCGTCGAGCACCGATGTCGGAGAGTTCTCGGGAACAATGATGATCAACACGCGTTCTTCGATACTCCGACCGTCAATATAAATTTGATCCTTTCCCCACGGTTTATCGGTCCCGCTATATTCCGCAATTTCTTTAATATGCCCGATGACCTTTTTCTTCAGGTCATTCCCGCTCTCATATGAAGGCGCCGTAAGATCAATGCTCTTGATCGAAGTTGCGGTCCCGTTCCTCCATGCGGACAACACGGGAAAGCTTTCCGGAAGATTGGCTCCGTACAATTCTCTGAAATAGAGGCCCCGTTCGAAATTTTCCTTTTCCCAAACGGAATCCTTGGATGTTTCGCCGTTGCCCTCAAGATTTAGTACAAGTTCACCGTATACCGGAACGGCCGATCGGATTTCTTTGTCCACGTCCCGAAACGGAGTGATCCACTGATAGTAAACATCCAGATAAATCATTTTCGAATCGCGATCAAAGTCTACATATACGCTGACATTGTCGATGGAGTTGTACGTAACATCATTATCGCAGTTACGTTCATAGGTCCACATGATGCGGTCCCGAATCGCCTTGCCGAATACAAGCGTTCCAAAAATATCCTCGCCTTCGAATCCGACATAATTCATTATGGCCGTAGCCAGTCCGAGTCCCTCCGATAATCCGGAATAAGAATCCTTCTTGTCATCATGATCAACCGCTTCGATCTTAACATCCGATAATAAACCGGATAGTGCGTCCATTCCCGTATCCAGTAATGGGATCGTAATCGCCGCTTCGTTGGTCGCCTGGTCTACCGCCTGAGCGAAAATAATGTCCGCCTTAACGCAATTGATCCCCATCAAAACGATCAACGACACAATCAGGATAATCGGAACGGCGATCGCCATCTCGAGTATGACCGTGCCTCTTTGTGCTCGTCTTGCGTTGTGTGTGCATCCGGATAGCGCCCGCGGTGAAAAGGTACGGATACCGAATGATTTCCGGAAAAAATATGTATTATTCTTTGTACGAGTCATATTTTTCCTCCTGGCAAAATACCCGGCCGGCATGACATACTCGCGTGCGAACACAGACATAAAGATTTCCCGTGCCATAACGATCAAAGATGTCAATCATACGCGTTAAGATTTCCTCGCGATCAACAAACAGCAGAAAGAGTTCAAGATAGTCGCGATATCGTGTATTCAAAAGCGTCTTGACTCCCGTCTGGTCTTTTAGCGAAGTGTGATCGATGAGCGTTACGATTCCTCCGTCAGTGAGCGTTTTCAGATCTTTGAAACTCTTTTGGAGCGCCATCACGACGACGACCAAATACTTGACCACAGATGGATCGATCACCACGGTTCCACCCGAGATAACGCCTACGCAGACTGATATAATTGCCGCGATACCGTCGGCGGTTGCCAATCGTTCCTTATCAAGAAGATACGAAGAAATATTCAAAAGGGCTCTGGAAGCGAAAACATATGTTTTTGAAATGTCAATTGCCTCGTCCTCGTCCTTGCCGGTCAATAAATACTCTAAATCGGCTTTATTACCGCCGTTTATGGTTTCAAACGGGATGCCGTAAATATTCTCCTCGGAAAAGGATAACGTTCCCTCCTTCGTTTTTGACACGGACGAATCAAAAAGTGCTGCGGCATATTTATTTATATATAGATACGAGCAGTAATCCGGAACTTCCGTATCCACCGCAAAAGAAAGAACTTCAATCAATTGGCTAATACAATCCGGATCAAAAATGTCCAAGTGAAAAGACTCGTATTCTCCTTGTAATTGAAGGGTTCCGGCTCTCTTCATCGTGTCTTTCAAATTACGCACAAAGTCTTTGAAATCTTCCAGCTTATTCGAAAAATCAATGACATCGATGAAATTCTCAACATTACCCAGAATCTCTGTCCATTTGTCGGTCGATGATAGATACTCTCCGAGATATTTTTTCAAATTGCCCGAGTGATCGGCCGAAGCCTTCTGAACCAATTTTGATTTATCGATTTGTCCGACCGCTTTTCCAATCCTGCCGATCAGCTCATTTCCCATCATTGCCGGAAAACGAATGATCATATAATCATTAATCAGTCTCTCGAGGTCATCGGGATTGAGTTCACAGGATCCCTCGATTTCAATCGATTCGATGTCGGTGACGCGGCAACAATTGTCAAATATCAAACGATTCAGGGCAGATTCTTCGAAGCAGTATACCCCGTAATATTTCCGAAGAAGCGTATTGTAATTACACAAAACATTTTCTGCTTGAAGCTTTGCCGATCGGGAGATTTCCGCCTCATCGGCGCGCATCATAGCTCCTCGAAAAAGAAAGCTCTGCGAGAGGATAAGAGCACTGAGGATGATACATAAAAAAAGAATGGCCCCGCCCCGTCTGTTGGTCTTGTTCTTTCTTACCAAATTTCCTTCACCCCCCCGATAATCAATTCAGCCGAGTCTGTGAAAGAGGTAATCAAGCATTGCATTCGTTCAGGAGATGTATACACCATCTCCGCAGAAATACTGTTCACCCGTAAGGAACCTGTAGAGTAGATACTCTTGTTCTGTCTTTGTTCGCATTGATACTCGAAATTCATTACCGCTGAATCATTCGCCTCGGAATACATCGCCGGAGCGGCACTGAGTATTCCCGCGGTGAATATAAAAGCGATGGGAAAGGCTATTGCAGTCTGGATCATGCTCGACATAAGAAATCACCTCCAGCTATGATACTAGCAAGAGGTGACTCAAATCAGTCTGCGGATTATCGACAACGGATCGGAATGTCGACTAACGATTATCTCAGCTGTGCGCCCAACTCCCCGGACAATATCTTAAGAACAAGCGTCATTGATTCTTTAATGTCGGATTCGGTCAAAGTCCGGTCCGGCGATCTGAAATACAGGTTGAACGCCACGGACTTTTTGTTTTCACCGATCTGTTTTCCGGAGTAAACATCGAACAACGTACATGTCTCCAGATATTCACCGGCATTGCGGCGGATGAGGTTTTGAATCGTACCGACAGGAATATCTTTGTCGACGAGAACGGAAAGATCCCGCGCGATGCCGGGGTATTTGGGAAGCGGTACACACGTTACCGATGAAGATGTTCTCTTGATTAATTCGTCTGTTTCGATCACGAGAATCACGGAGGATTCGGGCGCCTCAAATTGCTCGGCCGCTTCAGGACGAATATATCCGATTTGGCCGATCACAGTTCCGTCAAACGAGATCGATGCAGCCCGTCCGGGATGCAGATAGGGACAATCCGACAATCGGACATAGTCCGGCGATCCCGTTCTTAATTCGGAAAACAATTTTTCCGCCGCGCCCTTCATTCGGAAAAACATGGACGTGTCCGAACTGCTTGCATTTGCATCGAAAATCACCGCGGAAAGGATTCTTTTTTCCGTCGGAAGTTGATCGGCTTGATCTGATGGCCAATACACATAGGCAACCTCGAAAACAGATCCGTCCGAAACCGAACGATTGGCGTTACGTGCCGCGATCCTGAGCATCGACGGCACCATCGATGTCCTCATCGCCGAATACTCTTCACCCAGCGGATTTCTGACCACGACTTGTTTTCTCAGAAAATGATCTTGCGGAAGCATAAGACGGTCGCAGTCCCTAATGCTCTCGAAGGAGTAGGTGATGGCCTCATAAAAGCCTTGCGATACCATCGTATCCTTGATCTTTTCGATTACATTCTGTTCGAACGTTCTGCCGCCGAGTGTTGTCTGTTGGCCGCCGGAGAGGGTCGGACGGATATTATTATAATCATAAAAACGAGCGACTTCCTCGGCGAGATCCGCCATGCATTCCAAGTCCGGTCTGAAAGAAGGCGGGATGCAGATCACGCCGTTATTGTCGGTGTCGAACGAACAGCCGACCGCAGCCAACTTTTCTTGCATGAAATCCGTTGAAATATCGGTTCCGAGAAGTGTGTTGATCCTATCGGGAAAAAACCGGATCTTCCGGACGGGGCGCGGGGTCGGATAAATATCAATGATACCCTTACTGACCTTTCCGCACCCGAGCTTTTCGACGAGTTCACAGGCGCGATTCAAAGCGCGAAGAGCATTCTCGGGGTCCAGACCCTTCTCGTACCGGGAGGACGCCTCGGTTCTTAAACCGATTGACAAAGCGGTTTTCCGAACGGAAACCGGATTAAATGTTGCCGACTCAAATAATACGGTACGGGTCGACTCCTGAACCTCGGAGTTTTCACTGCCCATAACACCGGCGATTGCACAAACCTTCTTTTCGTCGGCGATAACAAGAACGGACGGGTTCAGTTCACGGACCGTCTTGTCGATCGTTACCGTCTTCTCGCCCGCCTCAGCGGTCCGAACGATGATATGTTTTCCGGAAAGATACTCGAGATCGAAAGCGTGCATCGGCTGACCGAGTTCTATGCAAACATAATTTGTGATATCGACAATATTATTAATCGGGCGGATCCCCGCCGCGCGCAAATGATTCTGCATCCATGAAGGCGACGGACCGACGACGACATCCTCGACCGTTCGCGAGCAGTAACGATAACAAAGATCGGGGGCGAGGATCTCAATTTGCGCAACCTCGCCGGACTTCAGGGCGCCTTCCTCCCGAACGTCGGATCGGATCGGGACAAAGCGGGCATCAAACGTGATGGCGGCTTCTCTGGCAAGTCCTTCGATCGAAAAACAATCCGGTCTGTTCGAGGTGATTTCGAACTCGATCGTCTCTCCTTCCAATCCGAGAAAACGTGCCATGGGCATACCGACCTGCGCACTCTCGGGAAGAACCCATAATCCGTTCGGATCCGCACCCGCGTAATCCTTCGGATCAAGGCCGAGCTCCTGGGCGGAACAACACATACCGAAGCTTTCCACCCCGCGCAACTTCGCTCTTTTGATTTCAAAGCCCCCGGGCAATACCGCTCCGGTTAATGCGACCGGGCATTTCATATTCATGCGTACATTCGGCGCTCCGCAAACAATTTTCAGAATATCGGTGCCGACATCGACGGACAAAACATGGAGGTGGTCCGAATCCGGATGGTCGATTATTTCTCTTACGGCGCCCACAACGACATTCTCGAACGCCTCTCCGTTGTTGATTATGCCCTCGGCCTTGGAGCCGGACAGGGTCATTTTATCCGCGAATTCCTTTGCGGATACACTGATATCGGCCATTTCCTTTATCCATTCAAGCGGCGCTTTCATGAAGCGATCCTCCCTTGTCGTTTATCTTTACAGTCCATTGAATTGTCGTAAAAAACGAAGATCGTTTTCGAAAAGCAATCGGATATCCTCGATCCCATAGCGTCCCATCGCGGTCCGCTCGATGCCGATTCCAAAAGCAAATCCGCTGTATATTTCCGGGTCGATACCCGACCAGGAAAGGACCTCGGGATGAACCATTCCCGCACCGAGGATTTCGATCCAGCCCTCGTTCTTACAAATCCGGCAACCGTTTCCGCCACAACCCCAACAGGAAATATCCACCTCGCAGGACGGTTCGGTAAACGGAAAATGATGCGGACGAACGCGTATTTTGGTGTCCTCGCCGAATAATTTTCTCGTGAAAAGACGAAGCGATCCGATCAAATCACCCATGGTAACGCCACGGTCGACAAACAGCCCCTCGATTTGATGGAAAATCGGTGAATGCGTGCTGTCCAGAGCGTCCTGACGGTACACCTTACCCGGGCAAACGATCTTGATCGGCGGTTGGGTCTTGTCCATGACACGGACCTGAACCGGCGATGTTTGGGGCCGAAGTAATATCTTGTCGGAAATGTAGAAGGTATCCTGCTCGTCCCGGGCGGGATGTCCTTCGGGCAAACGAAGCCGTTCAAAGCCATAGACGTCGTTCTCGATTTCAGGCCCCTCGGCGATTGTGTAACCCAGTTTGAGGAAGATGTCGCATATTTCGTCCACTACTCTGTACAGGGGGTGGCGCGATCCGGTCGGTTGGCTGATGCCGGGCAAAGTGATATCCAACGTTTGAGCCGTCAGAAGCTGTGCCTTCTCCGTTCTGCCGATTTCATCCGATGCGGTCGATAAAGCGTTTTCCATGAAAATACGAACATCATTGGCCATTTGCCCGACGATCGGTCGTTCTTCTGCGGACAATGCACTCATTCCGCGCAGCACCGCGGTCAGCTCGCCTTTTTTTCCGAGGAAACGTACGCGAAGGACTTCGACATCCGCTAGCGTGCGAACGGCTTTAAGCAGTTCTGTGAATGATTTTTGAATGTTTCCGAGAGACTCTTTGATTTGAAGCATGACAAGCCCTCCGCAAAAGACAATGCCTAAATGATATCATTGTAAAAAGCGGCTGTAAAGAAAGGGTTATGACGCTTCTCCTCACCGACCGTGGTCAAGTCGCCGTGTCCGGGATAGATGATCACGTCATCATCCATTGCCGCGATTTTGGCGATCGACTTTCTCATCTCATTCATATCGCCGCCCAGATCGGTCCTTCCGATCGAACCGGCGAACACCGTGTCCCCGGTAAACAGATGTTTTCTACCGTCGGTGCATTCCGACAGATCGAAAAGAATGGAAATGGATCCGTGCGTATGCCCCGGTGTATGAATCACCGTTATAGTGAACTTATTTTCTTCGTTCATCATAAAGTCATGCGGCGCAAGTATATCCCGGTCGTGCAGAGCCACCACCGGGGATTCAACGGTATAAGGAAGGAACATTCTTGCCGATCCGTTTCGAATGGAATCCTTCATCAGGGGTATTTCATCGCCGTAAGCCAAAAGAACACTCCTGGTCTTCCTGGCGATGTGATCCGCCTCAATGATGTGATCGTAGTGCGCATGCGTGCACAGGATTCCCTTAACGTCGAGTTCATCCAGCCCCAACAAGTCAAGTGATACACAAGGATCGATAATAAAAGCGTCTTTACCGATTACCACAACATATAAGGTCGCCTGAAGCGGTCCGAACGGAAAAACACGAACCTCCATACACTCCCCCTACGGTTTTCTCAAATGATGATTATATCATCCAAAATCGTAAAGAAAAATGATAAATTGTGAAGAGAAAAGCATGAAATATGACAATGTGAGTGATATCTGCTGATCGCGCGGACTAATCACGAACCAAATCGCGCCAATCCAAGTCTCCGCGATCAATGGAAAGGATCAGAATTTCGGCACTTGCCAGATTCGTCGCGTAGGGAATGCTGTTATAGTCACACGCTTTCAACAGCGGATTCGGGTCGTCGTAAGCGGTATACTGAGTATCTCTTAAATAAATTACGGCATCGATTTCGTTAAACATCGTTCTTGAGGCGAGTTGATCAAACCCGCCCGAATAGTCGGTCGAAATGCCGAAAACCTGGAGTTCGGTAGACGCTTCAAGAAGCGTTGCCGTATTCATCAGGGAATATAGCGTATGACTTGCAAGAAGCGTCGAATACGCGATACAAAAGTTCACGAGGAGTTCGTTCTTGCGGCTGTCTGCCAATAGGACAATCTTCATCGACGGCCTCCGGAAAGGATGGGTCTTTATCATTGTACAAATAATAAATACAAACTTCAATCCATTTAGTTGTGCGTCATTCGACGATATCGCCGATCAACGGAGAAGTCAAATCCGGCTTTGCAAGTTGAGGATCGGCAACCCCGAAAAACGCACACAGGAGATCTTCCATGATGACCGCGGTGGATGATCCCCATTCACCCCTCTCAACGACCAGTGCAATGACGATTTGCGGATCCTCTGCGGGCGCAAAGCAGAGTAATAATCCGTTTGAATATTCCTTCAGGTCTTCCTCACGACCGGTCTCCGCAGTTCCGGTCTTGCATGCCAGGGGAATTTTCGTGGCTAAGACAAAATTTTCCAGGTATCCGGCGGTCCCTTCATCAGAGACAACGACATCCTGCATCCCCAAACGGATTTCATTCAGATTTTCTTCGTTAAATCCAAGCGGAACGGTATCTGTTGAACCCGTGTACAAAACAGTTCCGTCCTCCGAAACCACCTCGCGGATCACATGGGGGGTAACCAGTTGGTTCGTCGCAATCGCAGCGGCATACCGGGCTAACTGAAGAACGGTAAATGCGTTGTCAAACTGCCCGATGGCGCTTTGCGCGGTGTCCGCGGGCATCCATAATCGGTCATAAATACTTTCACGCGTCAGTCTTTTCGTTTCCCGGCTGGCACGCATTCCCGGCCATTCGCCCGGCAGATCGATACCGGTCAGCTCGCCCAGTCCGAGAAGTTTTCCCATCGCATCAATGTTATCGATTCCGGTTTCTACACCCAGTTTTTGAAAGTATATGTTACACGACGTGGCAAGTGCGCGCCGCAGAGTCAGCGGTCCGTGTCCGACATCCGGCTTTTCGAGACACTTAAACGTCCATCCTCCGATTTCTACGGGGCTTTCACATCTCAAGTAGTTGGAGTTTATCGTAATCACTCCGTTTTCGAGAGCAGCCAAAGCCGTGACAAGTTTAAATGTGGATCCCGGCGCGTATTGGTCCATGATCGCGCGGTTCCACAAGGGCTTATCCTCTTTTGTAATATCCGAATAATCTCCGATACCCAGATAATACTCGACCTGCGCTTTGGCATGAGCGTCTCCTTCCATCGCCAAAACAAAATCATTGGGATTGAAGTCCGGATAAGAACCCATACCCAGGATTTCACCGTTATTGGGATCCATGGCGACAAAAGCCCCGGCGTTGGCGGTCTTATATCCCGGCTTGCGCGCCGGGTCGATCTCGGCGTCATGGATATATTTCTTGATCGCGTCCAATCCGACTTTTTGAATGTGCGAGTCAATCGTCAGAAAGACATCCGCTCCGGGAATCGGATCAATGCCCATATCCTCGGAATAAAATGCGCCTTCTTCCATATCCGTCGTCCAGACATTGTACGGCTTCTTTCCGGCCTGACCGTGAAGATAACGCTCCATTTGCGACTCGATGCCGGCTTGACCGACGATATCATCGATCGAGTACCCGATATCCTTGAGCTCAACCAATCTCTCCTGCGAAATACTGCCGACATACCCGATGACATGAGCCGACCATTTTGCCATCGGCGAATAGGTCCGGCGATAATCCTTGGAAGCAATAAGTCCCGGATATTTGAAATTTTGTTCCAGGAGCATATTGATCAATTCATCCGGAACATCCGTTGCAATTTGTACGGGGGTCCCGGATTTGAACGCCCAGTCGTCGGCATATATCTGATAACGCATGCTGATAATCCGGAATGCCTCATCGGCGGTATAGTTGCCGTCAATATTGAAAAGCTTGCGGAGGTAAAGAAAAAAAACCTGCGGATCTTTCTTGACGTAATTATCCGTATGTGTCGCGACCACATTTTCCGACGCTTCCTCGAGCCGGAAAAGGTTCTTTCCGGTTTGCCATATGGCTATTTCCTCTTCGCTTTTCAGAAACGAATACGGTTCCATGGAAAAATAATCGGTGATCGCGGACACCGGGGTCGCGTTATATTCATCGAAAAGGTACGAAAGTTCCAGAAGCATCTCGTTCAGACTGATTTCGTCCATCTTGGTTTCAGCCAAAAGAAGCGAGTTCACTTCCGCGGAGGAGGCCAAAACCGCTCCGTTCCGATCAATAATGCTCCCGCGCGGAGCGACGACGGTATACTGTCTCGGCACGCCTTTGTCCGCCGATGCGCCGACCTGAGTCGCACCCGAAAACTGCAGAGCCGCGGTGTATAGAAAAATAGCCACCCCGAAAGCAATAAATGCAAGTGCAAGAAGCGCGAATCGGTTTCCGATGATCCCGCTGATCTTTTCCAAAGGATTTTCGGGCTCCGGTTTTCCGTCCGAGTTATGCTCCTGATCAAAAACGAAAAGCCCGTTGTCATCTAATTTATTTGCCATATTCCCTCCGATTCGTCCGCCTCGGCGATTAAAGCCTGATTGATGCCGTTCTTATAAGGCCCGAAATATCGTAACAAAAGAATGACGGGAACCGCCGCGATCAAATTAATCAGCATTTGCGGAATGATACTTCCGGATAGCATCTCATAGAGAGTCAGATACTGTGAACCCCTGCCGGAAAAGATTTGAACAACCAGGGCTGTAATATGGCCGATAATTTTATATAAAACAGTAATAATCATTACCTGTATAAACCCGAGCTGAATTTTCCTGTGAAAGGCTTTGGCAAACAATATCGAGGATAAAACTCCGGCGTAAAGAAGGACGAGCATCCCTAACCCCAACACGCCGATTTGCCGATCCCCGGTGACTTCAATGGTCGGGCTTGCGTAATAATCCCGAAGCAAGCCCGTGATTATCCCGATGATCGCCGCGTCTTTTGCCCCGTAAAGATAGCCGGTAATGATTACGAAAACCAGCATAAAATCCGCGACCTGTCCGCCAAGCGAAAAAAATCCGGAAAAGGAAACCTGAACGGAGGAAAATAACAATATATACAGTGCGTATAGGATCAGTTTTCTTGCCAGTTGCTTCTTATTCATGATTTCTCCCCGAGCGAATTTGGGTTCGGGCGTTTAAGGCGTATTGATCGGGCTATTTACTGCATCCTCCGACGAGCTTATGGATCCTTCCATATCCTCGTCATTTGAGATCATTACAAAAACATCCTTCATTTCACCGATGTCGGCATACGGTTTTATAATCGCGAAACGGTTTAAATCGGACGTGTAGTCAACAGAAACAACGACACCGATCGGGATCCCCGCCGGAAACAATCCCCCCTGCCCGCTGGTGACCAATTCATCTCCGATCTGCAGTTCAATATTATCCGGAATGCGTGTGACTTTGCATAAGTTGTCCTGTTTCAGTATCGTTTCGCCGCTTACACGAACTACGGCACCGTTGACGGTGTTTACTTTTGCGCTGACGGAAAATCCCTCATGGAGCATCGGTAAAACCTTCGCAGATTCCGGGTCTGTTGACATGATGCGGCCGACCAGATTCATACGCGCGTCCACAACGGCATACGACATCTCCTCAGTAACGAAAAAGCCGTCATTTTCGCCCAGATCGACCCGGAAAACACTGAACCACTCATCGGCCTCCCGCGTCAATACCGAGGCGCCGATAATCTCGTAGTTTTCGAAAGTATCCTTGATTTGAAAAGCATCTTTCAGCTCCTCCCATCTTCGGACGGCTTCTTCGCCTTGAGCGACCTGGTACTCAAGTTGAGCAATTTCGGCCTTCAGGGCCTCGTTTTCTTTCCTGATCTCCATGCCCTCGGTCACGGCTACAAAAAAGTCGGATATCCCTTCGCCGAAGCCCTTTACTTGCTTCTGTACCGGGTCCATGACCACAGATATCGGAGACGTGATGCTTTGGACCGGATTACCGGGGATCGTACTCATAATAATCACGACCACAATCAGCAACGTGAGCATCAGCAAAAGGAACAACTTATTCGATAAGAGTTTGCGCAACGGAGACACCTCATCAATACTGGATTCGATCGGATAAAGACCTGCCGGTCAATTAATTAGTATATCACACAGGCGGCATAAAATTCGCTCACAGAAGCGCGCTCTGTTTCATGCTGGTTGAGCTCCCTCTGCCGACGATTATATGATCGATCAGATCAATCCCGATCAGTGAGGAGGCTTTGTACAAAGACTGTGTCGTTGATATGTCATCCTGACTCGGCTTCGGATCTCCGCTCGGGTGATTGTGCGCGAGAATGATCGCGGATGCGTTGGATTTGATTGCCTCACGAAAAAGTTCCCGCGGAAAGACTCCGGTCGATGCCAATCCTCCCGATGAAACGACGACGTGTCTCATCACGCGATGGCGCGTGTCCAGCAAGGCGACATGCACCTCTTCTCTTTTGAGATCCGTCATTCGGCACTCGAAAAGTTGTATGGCGTCATCCGGGGTCTTGATTTGGGCATTTTTCCAAAAAGGCGGGGTCATCATCGAACGTTTTCCGAGTTCAAGTGCCGACTTGATAATCAACGCCTTGACGCGGCCGATTCCCTTGCAACCTTGGAGTTCCTCAAGTGTCAGGTCTTTCAGAAAAGAAACGCCTTCCCCGGATTGATCCAACGACAGAAGCGTACCGGCAACCTGGGTCGCCGACAATCCGTTCGAACCGGAGCGGATCAGAATTGCGATCAGCTCCGCATCGGAAAGCGCAGCGGCTCCGCTTGTTTCCAGCCGCTCATAAGGCCTCAGACCTACATGCATCTCCCGGATTCTGTTATCCATATTTCCGCCCTTTCTGTGAGGGAAATACAAACAACTCAAACTGAACGAACGCCCTTATTTATTCATGCAACACTGCTTAAATTTTTTCCCGCTGCCGCAGGGGCAAGGATCATTCCGACCGACTTTTTCGCTCCGGACGATCTTGGATTCTCTGTAGCGGATCGTCAAACGATCCATTTCTTCCTGCGTAAAAACATTTTTCCATGAAGGAAGTCCGTAGAGCCAGTCGGCTTTTGCCTCTCTCATGTTGAGGAATAGCTTGTCATAATCGATATCTAAGGATACAATGCTGTCGTCGGTTATGTTGGGTAAATCCAACGGGGTGGTCAGACTCGGGTTGACCCCGTCCAAAAAGCCGAGGAACAGGTCCATTTCCTCGTGTGTGTATCCCAGTTTCAAGGCAAGAGGCAGCGCCGCGGCTTCGGTAATCATGGCACGATCGGGATATTGACCCAAAATCATGTCGTACGCGCCCTTTTCCTTGTCATAGTATGCGTTCACATATGCATTATAAAAAGTCTGGTTGGTCGTGTTTTCGGATCTTTCGTTCCATGTGTCGAAGTAACTCATTATTTCACTCCCCATGTCATTCTAATCTGGAGGCAACCGCTTCCAAAAACTCCGCTGTCGTAACTGTCTTTTTATCCGGGTGATCCAGAAGCGAATTCAAATCACCCGTGATGATACCGCTCTCAATCGTATCGATGGCCGCCTTTTCCACACGGTCGGCAAAGTCCTCAAGTTCACGGATACCGTCGATTTGCGCCCGTTTCCGAATAGCGCCGGTCCATGCGTAAAGCGTTGCCATCGGGTTGGTGGATGTCTGTTCGCCTTTCAGATGCCTGTAGTAATGGCGTGTAACCGTGCCGTGGGCAGCTTCATACTCGTACTTTCCGTCCGGAGATACAAGAACCGAAGTCATCATTGCCAGGCTTCCGCAGGCCGATGCCAGCATATCGGACATGACATCACCGTCATAATTCTTACACGCCCAAACAAACCCGCCCTCGGATCGCATCACTCTGGCGACGACATCATCAATCAGCGTATAAAAATATGAAATACCTGCATCATCAAAAAGGGATCGGAATTCGCTTTCGAATATATCCTCGAAAATATCTTTAAAGCGGTGATCATAGGTCTTCGATATCGTATCCTTGGTCGCAAACCAGAGGTCCTGACGGACATCGAGCGCGAAACGAAAGCATGAGCGCGCGAATGCCGATATGGATTCGTCCGTGTTATGCATTCCGAGTATGACACCCGGTCCGGAAAAATCGTGGATCTTTTTGATTTGTGTCTGTCCGTCCGGATATGTCACGACCAGTTCCGCCGTCGCAGGGCCGGATATTTTCATCTCCGCATCCCGATAGACATCTCCGTATGCGTGACGGGCAATCGTAATCGGCTTTTTCCAAACCGACACGAATGGAGTGATACCTTCAACCATGATCGGAGCCCTGAAAACGGTTCCGTCGAGAATGGCGCGGATCGTGCCGTTTGGGCTCTTCCACATATTTTTCAACTTATATTCATCCATTCTCTGTGCGTTCGGGGTTATCGTCGCGCACTTCACCGCAACGCCCAATTCTCTGGTCCTTATCGCGGACTCCACTGTCACCTGATCATCGGTCGCGTCACGGTTGACCAAAGACAGATCATAATACTCCGTTTTCAAATCCACATACGGAAAAATCACGATTTCTTTGATCTGTTGCCATATAATGCGTGTCATTTCGTCCCCGTCCATCTCGACTAACGGGACTTTCATTTGAATCTTGGACATCTTATTCCCTCCGAATCCGTTTTGACCCTGTTATACTACATGATTCGCTGTTGAGCGTCAACGAATCGCCACCCGTAATCAACCGTAGCACCGAAGCATTTCACCGTCGTTCATTCGACGTACAGATCGAAAAAAGAATCCACTCCAGAGACTGTCGATCCTCCATTCGCCCGGATTTGACCAGAGCGTCCGATTCCTGACATCGCTTAAACAAATCCAGCAGTTCCGGCATCGTAAACAGCCCCGCCTGAGATAAAAGGTTACGCGCGACAAACGGCATGACCTTGAGTTTTTGCGCGACGGCATCAGCACGGCCGATTTCCTTGGCACAAATCAGATGTCGGGCATGCCGGGACAAGAGAAACCTCACTTTGGGAATCGGTTCCCGAAGCGCGATCAACCGGTCGAAAATCAGCAGAGCGTCCTCCGTCCGTCGCATGCCGATTGAATCCATCATTTTAAAAACAGATCCGCGAACATCCGGCATACACACAAGATCGATGATATCGATCCCGACCTCCGATATGTTATTGGCCCGGCAATATAAGATAAGTTTTCGCGTTTCCTGATCCAAAGTGCTCATCTGCTTTTCGGTCCGGTCGACAAAACTGTTCAGGGCGTCCTCCGTGATTCTGATTTTTTCGCGTTTAAGAAGGCCGGAAATCCATGCCTCGAGTTCGCTTTCGGTCTGCCGCCCGATTTCCGCGACCGCGCCTTTCATTGAAATCGCATCCAAGAGCAGTTTCTTTCGCTTGTCAATTTTTGACTCGATGAAAATCAGGCAGGCAAAATCCGGCACATCCTCAAACAATCGGGAGTATTTTTTCAGAAGTTCGGGCGTTTCGGGGTATTTCCCGTAAAACAAGCCGCTGTTGCGAAGTATCGTTACGCGCCTGGATGACAAGAAGGGCGGGGTATATACCATCGCCCTGAGTTCGTCGGGATCGATCCCCCCGCCCTGTCGGTCAGAAATGTACAGATCCGCCTCACCGGCACTTTCGGATAAAACTCTTTTACGAATGCCCGATGATATCCGGTCGATCAAATATTCCTCGTCGCCGGTCAGTAAGTAAATCGACCTTATCAACCCGGACTTGATCTCCGCGGCAAGACCCGAATAGTTCAGAATGATCAAAGGGGTTTTGGATGGCTTCGTTTCCATATTCCGCTCCGCTATTCCTGCATCGTTTGGATTGTGGCGTGATCCTCATATATATTCAGGATGACCGCTCCGTCCCGATCCGTTCGATATACATCCGCGCCGGAGTCTTCCAATCGGGACAATGTCTCGACCGTCGGGTGACCGTAGAAGTTATTGCCGACACTGACCACCGCGGCCTTAAGCGTCAGCAGAGACAAAAATTCCGCGGACGTTGAATACTTACTGCCATGATGCCCGACTTTCATTATATCTGTATTATCGCAAAGTAACGATCGAATTTCCGCATTCTGCATCAATTCTTCTTCGGTCACAAATCCGGCGTCCCCCATAAACAGTATTCCGGTTCCGTGTACCATCAACATCACCACCAGTGAATCTTCGTTACCGCCGTCACATGTCGTTAACGACGGATGAAGTATATTCATAAATACATTTCCGGAAATTTCGATTCGATCATTTCTGTCCAGGACATAGAAAATGTCGTCGATTTGAAGGCCTTGCGTCAGCTTATCGTACTCTTCCCCTTCACCGAAAAACGGTACCGCGATATTTTCGACGCGCCCCTCTTCGACAAGTTCCAGAAGACCGCCTCCGTGATCGGAATGCAAATGAGACATTATGGCGACATCCGCCTTCCGGACCCCGTAATAATCCAAAGCCGGTATCAATACCCGGTCGCACATCCCGGCTTCGCCTCCGTCAATGATAATGGTCTTTTCCCGCGTCAGAATCAAAGAACTGTCCCCCTGCCCCACATCGAGAAACACGACAGTTATAAGAGGCCGATTGATATAGGAATATACCTGGAGAGATATTCCGGCGATAATCACAGCTACATTAATCATCGCAAAAAAACGTCTGAGGACACTTCGTTTCATCACAATTACCGGTATCAGTCCAAAAACTCCGATCAACAACAGCGGCGCCAACGATTCAAGTCGCAGGGCATTCACGAAATCAATCTCGCCGATTCCGGATAAACGGCCCATCAAAAAGATTAATCCGCGCACGGGCAGGAACATTACGCCAAAGAAGCGGCGGCACGGAACCATTGAAGACACAGCCAGATATATTGCCGTAATCGGGATACCCAGAGTGCATATGCCCTGGGACAAAACAGTCCCCGCAATCGATATCACCATTAAAACCGGTGATTGTTTTGCCGACATTTTCACGAGGACGGGGAGCATCCCGAGTTGTGCGGAAAGCATGGTCGCAACCGCCGTTGACAGCACTCGCGGCATCCATTTCTCGATTTTGCCGGACAGACGCCGGCCAAGAAGAATGATGGACAGCGTTGCGCCGAAGGAAAGTTGAAAACCGATATCCGACAGAACATACGGGTTTATAAGCAGAAGAATAACGGATGAGCAAAAAAGGCCCGATAAAGCGTCGACTCGACGATCGATCAGGGAAGCGATCGCGGAATAAATGCTCATGATCACGGCTCGAGCGACCGATGCCGTCCACCCGGTAAGACAACCGAAAAAGATAAGTGCCGAAATAACTCCGATTTTTCTGAATTTTCTCTTTCCGGTCAAACCGAAACAGAACAGAACCGGGATCAGAAAGCAGTTGACATGTAATCCGGAAACGGCGATCAAATGAGAAAAATTGGATGCTCGAAAACGATCCTTTGTCTCTTCGGACATTTCCGATTTATCGCCCAGGATCATTGCGGCCAACAGAGCGGTTTCTTCTTCGGGTACGACGTTTCGCCATGCAGCCTTGATTTGTTCTCTCAAACCGAAAAAGACCTGACCCGCCAGCCGGATCAGACCCGGCGACCGTTTGAGTTCCGGTCGTATATTGATTTTGGAATCCGAAGCGGATAATTTGAGATATATGCCTCTTGATGCGTAGTACGCTTTGTAGTCAAATCCTCCCGGATTATCCGGACCGCGATGTGCAAAGAGTTTACCCGAGATTTCAACGTAGTCTCCGGATTCGATAACGGGCAAAGATGAAAAAAATGATATTTTCACTCTGTCCGCCGTTTCCATGATATAGGAGGAGGCCTTTTCTCCGCTCGCCTCAAGCGGAGATTCCACCACATACCCCGCGTAAGACCGGTCGCAGATCAATTCCCCGTCTCCGATCCCTCGCTTCATAAAAATCTCCGATCGGTATTTGTTGATTGCGGTAAATGAAAAGGAATAAATCAGGAGAATCAAAAACAGAGTTATGATATGCATTTCATGAAAATACACGAAATGCGATTCGACATGATCTGATCCTTCACATACTTGGCTTTGCGAGATGATCCGCTCTCTTCGGACAGAAAATATCCGTAAAAGCGCGGATACACAGAATACTGAAAAAAACAGAATAAAGGGGATTCCAAAGAGCAATCGGGTGTTCATCCCGATCAGCACACCCGAAAAGCCTGCGATCCCCAGTAAAACAGAGGGTCTGCCTGAAATTGCGCAACAAAAAACTTCGCCATAGCCGCAGGAAACCTCACGGGCTATCTTCGCAAGAGTGAAAAACCGATATTGGATCCCCCGAAAAATCGCAAGTCTTTGAAAACGCATCAACCGGCACCCTCAACGCTCTATTGCTCCGAGGATACGTTGTTCATCCGTTTGAAAAAACGCCGTTTTTCGACAAAAGCATTGATTAATGTCGAAAGCTTACGCGTTCGAGATGTGATCCTCCAGGGCGGACCGCAAAGCCTCCGTCCCCAATTTTTTATCGGCGGACACGCAGAAAACCCGCACGGAAGGATCGATTGTTAGCGCGGAAACATACTCTTCGATTTTTTGACGAACTGCGGATGTCGACAACTTGTCCGCTTTATTGAAAACAATATAATAAGGCACTTGTCTGCTTTGCATATATTCGATCATCTGATGATCCTGTTCGCCGGGGCCGTGTCGGATATCAATGAGATGCAGAATCAGGGATATCGGCCTTCCCGAATCGAAATAACGGTCAACCAGACTGCTGTATTTCTCTTTAATGATCCGGGAGGCTTTCGCGTACCCGTAACCGGGCAGATCGACAAGATAAAAGCGTTCATCAACATTGAAATAGAGAACCATTCGTGTTTTTCCGGGCTCGGCGCTTACCCGGGCAAGCCTTTTATTGTCGGCGAGCGCATTAATCAAAGACGACTTGCCGACGTTTGATTTTCCGGAAAAGACAATCTCCGGTAATCCGGAATCCGGAGCGGAAGCAATATCCGCAGCCGCACCGGAAAAAAATGTGTTTCTGAATTGAATGGGCATATTCCGTTTCTCCTTATCCCGATCAATGTACCATGAATTCCTGTTTCGGGAAACCAAGTCTTCATAACTTGCCCGTACTTGGGTAAATTGATCAAAGCATCCATTCATAAACGAGCACATATTCGATTATTCATGCACTTTTCACGATACAAAACGATTCGAATAAGCGATATAATAAAAATCGGTTACATGATAGAATCAATACAATCATCACCGTCATTCTTCTGGGGGGCCTCAATGACTTCGTCATATCAGAGTGCGGATAACACCGAACGGCTTGATGCCGATTTTCGCGGTTATCTCCTCGAGCCGTTCGGACCGATCGGAATCATTTCCCACACAGCGAACGACGAGTTCGCACGACAAATCAACGACGTGCTTTACGAGAAGCGCCAGAAGCGCAAAACGGAGGGCACAAATCCCTATGTCAACAGCGCCGGATATTTGAGAAGCGATTATATGATCCAGTCTCAAATCGTGCGCTTCGAGACCGGAGAAGGCAAAGTCACATTGAATCAGACCGTTCGCGGACACGATATTTTCATCATCACCGATGTCCTTTCGCATTTCGCGAAGTTTCCGGTTTTCGGAGAAGAGCATCGGACGAGTCCGGATGATCATTTCCGGGATCTCCTCCGCATCATCATGGCCGTCAGCGGCAAGGCAAGACGAATCAATGTCATCATGCCCTTCCTCTATGAAGGTCGCCAGGATCATCGTCACGCGCGCGAATCCCTCGATTGCGCGGCCATGCTGCAGCAATTGTATCGCCTCGGCGTGGCCAATCTGATTATTTTCGATCCGCACGACGGAAGAATCGCAAACGCCGTACCGCTGATGGGCATCGAAATGCCCAATTCGGCATATAAGGTGATCAGTTCACTGATCGCCACAAATCCGAGCCTCAAGATTAACAAGGATTCGATGATGGTCATCAGCCCGGACGAGACCGCTATTTCGAGATCTATTTTTTACTCCTCGATGATGGGCGTCCCTTTGGGAATTTTCTATCGCCACAAGGACTATTCGGTCGTGATCGACGGGAATCATCCCGTTAAAGAGATCCGTCTCCTTTCGGATCCGATTGAAGGTCGTGACGTTTTGATCGTCGACGACATGATCAACTCCGGTAAAACCATGGTGGACACGGCTACGGTAGTCAAGAATGAAGGTGCACGGGACATTTATTGTATCGCGCCGTTCGGACTTTTCACTGACGG